>JANXDU010000019.1 GCA_025059195.1 Candidatus Bathyarchaeota archaeon | reverse complement strand
TACCCCTAAGCCAAACAGCCATCATCACCGCAGCCCTAACAATAACAGCAGCCTTAAGCCTACTAGCCGCAAAAAAGATGCGCCGCAAAACAGCCCCTCAACCCAAACCAGACAAGACCCCAACATTAATGGGCCGGGCCGGATTTGAACCGGCGACCTTTCGGTTATCAGCCGAACGCTCCAACCAAGCTGAGCTACCGGCCCGCCTGCTATTTGCTATAATGCCTTGAAACGTTTTTAAGGATTTTCAGGCAGACTTGTTAACCCTTTTATTTCTTGTCAGCGTGTGTTTAATTGTCAGCTGGTCTGCATGGGCCCGTAGCCCAGTACGGATCAAGGCGCCGGCCTTCGGAGCCGGAGAACGTGGGTTCAAATCCCACCGGGCCCGCCACCTTTTGGGTTAGAAACTTGAAAGCGAAAAATGATTCGAAAAGCTCCTTTAAATACGCTTGCTCCACTCGTTTTTGAGGCATGTAACACGGAGCATGAGGAGAATTTTTGGAAGGGTTGACGAACTTCTTTCAGTATTGAACTACGTGGCTGAGGACCTGCGCGAGGTGAAAAATTTGGAATGGTTCGTCAGAGAGCTGTAAGCCAATTGGTGGGGCTGCCCGGATTTGAACCGGGGTCTAGAGAGCCCAAGTCTCCAAGCCTAGACCAAGCTAGCCGACAGCCCCAGCAATTTCTGGAGTAAAATTTGATGGGGGAAAGCTTAAAATGTTTCTCCGCGTAAAAAGCATAGTTGGCTCATTGCATCCAGCCATCTAACGTTTTCTGACAGAGCATTGTAGTATTTTGGGGCAGATTAAGCATTCGTCTGGAATAGGCATATCCTTTGGGATGGAGTTTAAAAACCCGAAATAGTAGGCGCATTTGGCTGGCGAATCAAAAACTTTCGGATAATCCGTGGATCTAACGCCCACAATTTTCATGTTTTCCACAACAATGTCTATTTTTGACATGCAGTAGGGACAAGCATAATACGTTTGCCGCGGTATGGTAGAGTTGTCTGTCAAAACCGCAGGCTTCTCGAAGGATTTTCCACACCCCTTATAAGGGCATCTAAGTTTTTCTTCGTGGCGGTGGAAAAGCAGTGGGGGCGCCATTGTTTTTCCCTTTCTGACGTTCGATGTGGATCTGTAATATTAATACTTAATAAACATTTCTGCGTACATGTACAACAAAAATACAACTACAGTAGTAGCGCGTCAAAGAATCCTTTGGGAACCTCCACGATCCCCAATTTTGGAATCTGCCTAATTACGCTAGCTATCTTCTGGTTTATTTCAACCGCCTTTTTAAAGGCTCTTAGGGCTTCCTCAAATTTTTGAGCCCTCAAATATATGAGCCCCAAGTCCAGGTAGGCATCGTCGCAGTCCGGTTTGAGCTTTAACGCCTCGTTTACATCAATGATAGCCTCTTCCAAGGCTCCTCTAGTGAACTTTGCCTCAGCCTCGTCTATTAAATAATAAACACGATGAAGCCGCAAAAGGCGCTTAAGCTCGTTTACTGGGTCATGGTGGTCTTCAACCCTTAGATCGATGAACCTGTCGCCGTATCCGCCTCTTCCAGCATTCTTCTTCACCACAAGGAGGGCCGCGGACTGTCTTCCCCTAGCGTCTCCTCCCGCATTTTCCCCTGCGTCAAGGGCTACCATCAGCCTTTCAGCTAGGCTACCCCTTGCAGATTCATAGGCTTCAGCCATGGCCTTCGTAACATTTTCCCCGACAAGTATGTTTCCCTGCACGGCATACCCCCTTCCAGTTTTTCCTCCAGCCCACTCTAGACACTTTGAACCAGTGTATGAGGCCGCGTTGCCACTTGCATCTACAATCCCTAACTGCCTGTAGTCTCTCCCTCCATCTTCACCCACAAGCTTTTCAACAACTTCCTTTGCCGTCAAACCCTTCTTTAAGAGCTCCAGCCCCTTAGGGCCATAAGATAGGTTTACAAAGGATTGAGTGGCAATTGCCCCAACACCAGCTTCCGCCCATGGAACAACAGAACCCACTGAAAAGTACCTGGATTGCACGGCAACACCCAACTCTCCAGTTTCAAAGTCGTAAGCCACAATAGAATAGGTTGGAACAAGCCTTGCAGTTTTAAGCCATAAGTCTTGGCTTGACATACAGCAAACTACAACCCCTCTACATTTAAAACATTTACGGAAAGTGATCATGGAGCCTCGGCCGGGCTTCGATCCCGGGACCTGCGGCTTACGAGGCCGCTGCTCTACCAGCTGAGCTACCGAGGCTTTTTCACATAAAGTATTTGAGAGTTGGGCTGGCTTTTAAGATGTTCGGATGATGAAGAGCTGAAGCAAAAGTTTCTAATAATACTCCTTTGATTGTCCGTTTTACAGAATGTTTAAGAACTGCTGGGCTTTTGCTATTCAACAGCAGAAGTGAAGGTGCAAGTTTTGCATAGGCTTGGGGATATAGGCGAAAGAGTGGCTATAACACTTATTCTCAAGCATTTGGAAAAGATGCCCTATATGCCAGTTCCTTTCGGTGATGATGTTTCGGCTTATCCTATAGGCGGCGAAGAGCTTCTTGTTTTGAAAACTGACATGCTGATTGACAAAACAGACGTGCCTGAAAGCATGAGTTTATGGCAAGCCGCCCGCAAGGCAGTTGTCATGAATGTGAGCGATTTCGCCGCTAAAGGTGTCAAGCCTCTAGGGGCCCTTGTTTCGCTAGGTTTACCAGCCCGCATCACCAGAAAAGAGCTTGAGGATATTGCTGAAGGCCTAAACGCTGGGGCCCGTGAGTATGACGTATATATCCTCGGCGGAGACACAAATGAGGCCTCAGACCTTGTGATAAGTATTGCGATGTTTGGCACTGCTAGAAAGGACGCTTTGATGCTGCGAAGCGGGGCAAAACCCGGTGACGTAGTGGCTGTAACAGGTTTTTTTGGGAAAACCTCCGCCGGGTTAAAGGTTCTATTAGAGGGGTTTAAAGCGCCTAAAAGCGTCCACGACGTGCTTGTTGAGGCTGTTTTGATGCCTAAAGCCCGTTTAAAAGAGGGTTTAGCCCTAAGCACAAGTGGTGCAGTTACCGCCGCCATAGATTCAAGCGACGGCCTTGCATGGAGTCTTTACGAAATCGGGAAGGCCAGCAACGTAGGCTTTGTTATCGACAATGTTCCAGTGGCTTATGAAGCTGCGAGGTTTGCCGAGGTGAATGGCTTAGACCCTTTCGAGCTTGCCTTTTATGGCGGAGAGGAATACGAGCTTGTCTTAACAGTAAAATCCGAACTTTGGAACAGAGCGAATAAAGCCGTTAAACAAGTTGGCGGAACTTTAATCAGAATTGGAAGGGTTGTAGCCCAAAAACGTGTGCTTTTAGAGTTTGAAGGCAAAAAACGTGTTATAGAACCCAGAGGTTGGGAGCATTTCCGAAGGCATCGAGAATGACCAGTTCGCCTAATTATCCAACAGTTCGAGAATCCATATTCTACGAAAAGCTTGCCGGAGACAGAGTTAGGTGCACTCTTTGCGAAAGGAGATGCGAAATATCGGATGGACAACTGGGCTTTTGCAAGACAAGAAAAAATTTCGGCGGAAAACTTTACACCCTTGTTTATGGGGATATAAGCGCCATTGAAAGCCGCCCCATAGAGATAAAACCTTTCTTCCACTACTGGCCCGGCTCCAGCTCTCTAACCTTTTCCACGTGGTCATGCAACCTTAACTGTGTTTGGTGTCAAAACTTTCACTTATCGAAGGCTCTTCCAGAACCGAAGAAGGCATCTCATTATCCGCCAGAAAAAATAGTTAGGTTTGCCCTTGAAAGCGGAGATGATGGCTTATGTGCAAGTTTCCAAGAGCCTACCCTTCTTGCCGACTGGGCCGTGGAAGCCTTCAGTATTGGCAAACGTATGGGCATTAAATATTGCTGTTTTGTTTCGAACGGCTACATGACCATAGAAGCCTTAAAAGTGCTTCATGAGGCGGGGCTGGATGGGCTTAAGATTGATGTTAAGGGTAACGGTGAAACTTACAGACGGTATTGCGGCGGAGCCGATGCAGAAAAAGTTTGGAGAAACGCCAGGAAAGCCAAACAAATTGGTTTACACGTTGAAATCGTAAACTTGGTAGTCAACGGCGTCAACGACGACGAAAACACGTTAAACTGGGTTATTGAACAACATCTGAAAAATGTTGGACCAGAAACACCACTTCATTTCACTCGCTATTTCCCAGCCTATAAGTTTACTAATCCGCCTACAAAAATAGAAACTTTGGAGAAAGCCTACGCGATGGCGAAGAAGGCTGGTGTTTTATATCCCTACATTGGAAACGTGGCGGGACATCGATACGAAAACACTTACTGCCCCAATTGTGGAAGGATGCTCATAAAACGTTATGGCCATCATGTTTTAGAATATGCTGTAACCGCCGAAAACAAGTGTCCAAAATGTGGAGCCGAAATCCCGATGACCGGAAAATATTTGGGAAGGCGGGGGTCCTAGCTTATGCCTTTCTCTCTCAAAGTTTCTTTAAGCCTAAAATATGTGGCGGCGCCTACCGCCCTGCCAGCTGCGGAAATTAGGTAGACTATTTGTAAGCCCGAAACCAAGCCGTAGAGGCTGATTGTTAAGTCCGATAGGTAGCCGCCTATCAAAGAACCGAAAAAGGTCACGGTGCCTATTAGTAGGTTGTATACGGCTGTAAAGCTTCCGCGATGCATTTCCGGTGTGACGTCCAACAGATACGTTGTAACGGACGCTTGTTCAAAAGCTGCAACAACGCCCCAAAAAGCTCCTATGATTATCAGAATGTAGATGCTCGGCGAGAAGGCGTAGGCCAATGGAACACTAACATAACCGAACCTGACAAATAGCAACAATGGTTTTCTGCCAACGGTGTCTGCAAGCCTCCCAGCCCACCTCGTGGAAATTATGGTGAATATTCCCTGCACAACGTGGAGAAGCGCTATTTCAAACATTGAAGCGCCAAGAACTTTTGCCTGGGTTATGGCGAAAAGCGGCCATGCAATTGACATGAAAAAAGTAAAGGTGGCGCCGCAAGCGCAGTATTTGACAAAATCAGGGGATTGCTTTGCAATTTTCAAGGCGGCTATTAAATCTGCTATGAAAGGTTTTTCTGACTTGTTATTTGGTTTTTTCTCCTTCACCTTAAACATTATAATGGAGGATAGCAGTCCACAAATTGTTGCAATCGCCACTGGGACTATAAGCTGTTGCCGAACTGGCCCGCCAACACTCGCCATGATTATTCCAGAAGCAAGAGTGGCTGTTAAGCTGCCTATAGAAGCCCACATGCTTATTTTGGCGTTGGCTCTTCCGAGACGGTTTTGTGGCACCAAATCGCCTATCAAAGCGGTCCAAGCTGGTGTAGCCATCGAACCTAAAAGCGCTTGCAAAGCAATCAATAGGATTAGTTGGTTTGCAGAGTTTAGAAAGGGAATAGGGAACCACAATAAAGCCACAATCAAACCTCCAAAAACAATGAAGGGGACTCTCCGTCCAAGCCTGTCGCTTAATCTTCCCCATAAAAACTGCATAATGTTGTTTGAGATGTTGCTAACCGACTGAATCCAACCCATTTCCGAGGAAGAGGCACCCAACTCTCTAACAGCATAAGGTCCAACGAACGGGTTTACCATGCCAGTTCCAAAAGAGTTGGCTACTGAGCGGACGTAAACTGCGTTTAGCTCCCTTGAAGATTTGCTTGACTCCTCATGCTTCTCCATTAAAGGTCTCACTTCAACACGGAGAATTTTACATCTGGTTTGAAGGGAAACTTAAAAACTAAACGGTTAATCTAAAGATTTTAATCCATAAGATAAGGAATTGGAAGGCTTTTCAGAAAATCGGGTTTTTAATGTTAGGTTTCTGGCTTTCGCAAGGAAAATTTATATGAGCGAGTTTTTGATTCTTTTTCAATCTCGTTTCAAAGTCTAAAATTTCGGGCGAGAAATTATCTTTTTGTTTTTCTTTTTCGCTTGTTTTTCTTGACGATTGTAACTGTTGGTTCCTCGTTTATGAGTCTGATTTGGACGTTCGGGTATAGGCGTTCAATATCCCTTCTTATTCTAGTCGTGTCAACATCTCCATAGGTTTTCAAGTCAACTATGGGATTGCCCTCTTCATCGTAGGTTAAGGAAACAGCATATCCTAAGCCTATCTCAATTTTTGCTGGTTCCAAAATGAACCCCAAGTCTTCTGGAAGACTTAACTCAACATGACTTGAAGTTTCGCGCTTCTGCTTTTTCTCAGACACGTCAACCACTGCAAAGAAAGGCGAAAAAGTAGTTTAAAGAAGTTGCTGTTTAAAAATAATGATTGGTTTTACAGTCGCCTTCGAAGCCTAGTGAATCATTAGTTTCTCTTCATGTTTTCTAAGGTACTCGGCAGCTTCACTTACGTCCATGAAGAGATCGTCTACCCGCTGTACATCTTCAACCGTCACTTTGTCCTTCTTTAGCGCCTTCGCGTTTTGAGCCGCCAAGCTTAAGAGTTGGACGGCGTACCGCATGGAACTTTTTGCTCCAACATCGGCGAGCTTCTCCAAGGCATCCTTTTCAATTTTAATTTTTTCTTCTGCTGCTCGGATTCTGAGGATTTCCCTGATGCTTTCCAGGTCGTATGTTTCTGTGGCTATTATGACGGCGCGGTCTATGAGGTCAAGTGGAAAGCCCAACGGGCTTTTTATGTCTGTTCCACGAATGCGGGCCACACCACGGTTTGTGGCGAGAATTATTATTGGGACAAGCTCGCTTTCCATGGCTCTGCTTAGAAAACTGAAGGCTTCCAAGTCCAAAAGATGAGCGTCGTCTATAAACAGCACACCTGGATGGATGAAGGCTTTACCGCTGTCCACCCATTCCTTCACCTGTTGGTCAACAGCCATCCGCACTTCAGTGTCAATCTCTTTGGACTCGGAGCCACCGAAGAAAAGCGAGAAAAGCCCGCCTGAACGTTGCTTCGCGTTTAACTCGTCTAAATCCGCCAGCGTAAGCATGTAAACAAACTCTTTCTCTTTCAAGACTTTGCCGTTTGGGCGCGGCACCTTTCGTCTAGTGTCCACGTCGTAGATTTTGCCTTTCTGGCTTTCCAAGCACAGTCCAAGGTTAACAACTCTGCCTGTTTCAGCGTCTATTTGAATGACATGCCCCTCAGAGATACCTTCAGAGATTACTTGTTGGGCTATGGAAGCGCCAGCTTCTATGGTTTTTTCTTCTTCCCGTGTTTTCAATGTTAGCCTAACGCTTTCCGGAATTTTCTGGTATGGGTTATAGGGATGCGGCGCCGTCCGAATATCCACCATAACGACTTCACCTTCGTAGACTTTCCGCATTTCGTGAATTTCAACGCCTATGCATTTCCTTATGGCTTCTATGAGAACCTCAGTTTTCTTTCTTTCAGTGCTGTAGATTTCGCTGCCGCTCATCTGAATGAAGGGAACATTTTCGCCCAACTCTTTAGAAATAGCCACGGCAATAGCCGTCTTTCCAGTGCCCGGTGGACCAGCCAAAATTATACATTTTCCGCTGAGTTTACCCTCTTTAATCATCTTAACGACTAGGCCCGCTGCTTCTCTGGCCTTTTCCTGTCCAACCATACCGTCCTTAATTTTCAAAGCCTTCATGTTTTCGTCTAAACCCAAACCCTTAATGTGAGTGTGGGCGCCTATACGCTCAAACCTTGACACGGGGGTTGTTGGCAGCTCCTTAATAGCCGCCATCCAAATTCACCTCCTGACTGAAGGAAGCTGAAAATGGTTGATAACAACAAGTTTAAACCGAAAAGCACAAAAATAAAAATTTACCGCTCAACAAGCTTGAGAATTGTTTACTACCGAGAAGGTAAAGTGTCTGAAATGCGCGGCAAAATGTAGCCACTTTAAAGTCGCAGTTTAACTGGATTTGGCTTTGCTTATTTCGGGACTTGGGCAAGTGCTCGCGGAGACTCGGCTTCGCAGTTTTCTTTTGCATAGGTTTAGTGGGCTTATTAATCTCGGTTCCATCATATACTTTACAATAAATTTCCCAACCTAACTAAGGGTTACAATAAACTCATAGAAGCCTCTTTTCTGTCGAGGACATAGTTTAGGATGGTGATACAGGTAGCCGCCAAGTAAGGTTTCTTCCCGAGGGATATTTTTTCTCCATAACGCAGTGCGTAGTTCTCAACTTTTCTAGGCAAACCCACGTGATCTCCGAGGACAAACACCGGGTTTTCGCTTATGTCAACTTCGCTTATGTCTTTGCCGCCTTCTTCTAAGACATAGATTTGAGATTTTTCGGCTTTCTCCTTCAGAAGGGCTTCAAAGCTAAGCCTTTCCGTGGAAACTCCAGGGTGAGTTCTGCCGGACAAAACCTTCTTTAGAATATTTGTCCACGTTTGCTGATCTGTCCTCACATCGTGAAGTGTTAGTCCTTCCACTTTTAAGTGCACTGGAGGAGATGGTGGACCATTCAGCACAGCATGGAAAACCACGTCTTTGCGGAGGGCATGCGACAAAAATAGGCTTGCAACGGCACATTCATAAACGATGTCTAAGCGTCCAGCGTCATGCAAATTTACCCACTTGGCGTCTGTCCGCCCCAAACGGGAGTAAAGGACGAATTCCCGCACTTTTACATGTCCCCTATTCAGCCTTAGCTAGGTTTTATTTTTCTCCAATTCTTCTGCCGTCTTCCACGTTTATTAAAATGCACCCACCGCTCGTTGTATTTTAAAACCGGAGGATTGCAATACTTTGATAAGAGCATCAGCAAAGTTTTCCCTAAACATGCAACTTCACCCGTGCCTTGCATTTCAACTTCAAGCAACGGGTCATCTCCGTTTAAACGTGCAAAACTGAAAGGGGGACTTTGACTTACCCACGCCGATAAAGCAAGATCAATCTTCCAGAACCCGGGGGTCAGAGCCCTACAACACCCTTACATCCTAGTTTTTGGTTTTGCTGACCCACAGAGCTCTTCGATTAAACCGTTTAAGTTTTTGTTTGCGTTCACTAGTTTCGCCTCCATTTCAGCTACTTGTGCGTTTATAGAAGCAAGCATGTTTTGGCGAGATTTAATCATCCTCTCGGCCTCCATGGGGGAAGGGCCTCCTCTAACACTGTGCACCTTAACAAAATTGGATACGTCAACGGATTTTTTGAGGTCGTTTTCGCATACCATTAAGGATGAGCCAGCAACCTCTTCGGCGGCTTCTTTAAGCATATTCGGTGTTACGTCTTTGGGATTTAACCCATTTTCGATAAGTTTTCTGGCCAAGGCGCCGACAATTTTATGAGCTGTTCTAAAAGGAACATGGTATTTCTGATATAAAATTCTAACAAGCTCCGTAAAGGTGGAAAAAGCCAGATTGGAACTTTCTAAGTTTTGTATGGGTTTACACTTAACAATCAACTTTGAAAGGATATCAAGGGACCCACCAATTTTGATGAATGAGTCCCAGAGCTTTGGCGTAACCTCTTGAAAATCTAAGTTGTAACCCGATGGCAGAGACTTCAAAATTAAGGCGCATGTTGTAAAATTACCTATTACGTGACCCATCCTCGCGCGGATAACCTCAAGCACGTCTGGGTTCTTTTTTTGAGGCATTATGCTGCTGGTTGAACAAAACTCGTCGGGGATCTCGATCAAGCTGAATTCAGGTGTGCTCCAAATTATCATATCCTCAACAAGGCGACTTACGTCTATGGCAAGCGTAGATAGAACCGCAAGCACTTCCACAACAAAGTCACGGCTGCTAACGGCGTCAACGGAGTTTTCCAAAACTTCAACAAAACCCAAAAGCTCCGCCACCCTCTCCCTGCTTATTGGAAAACTAGTGGCGGCTAGGGCTGCAGCTCCCATCGGGCAAACGTTGACCCTATTATAGCATTCTATGAGTCTTTGCAAGTCTCTTTGAAAAACGTCAAAGTGATATAACAGATAATGGGCAAAAGTAATTGGTTGGGCTGGCCTAAGGTGAGTGTATCCACATATAATCGTTTGAGTGTGCTTTTCAGCTTTCGCCAACAACCTTGCTTGAAAAATAAGTATTTTTTTCATTAATCGTATTAATTCATCACGCAGTTCCATTCTAATGGCTGTTGCAACCTGATCATTTCTGCTCTTTGCTATATGGAGGTTCTCTCCAGCCTCTTTTGCCTTTTTGATGACTTCCTCCTCTACGCAAACATGTACATCTTCAAGCCACGGCTTTATTTTGAATTCTCCCGACTTCAAAGCCTTAAGAATCTCGATCGCTTGCCCTTCGTTTACTATTTTCTGTTCCATTAACATTATTACGTGGGCTTTGTTTATATCTACAACATGTTTTAAAAGTTTTACATCATCCCTTATTGAGGACGTGAAGCGTAAAACATCTTTTCTCGAAGATTTTATCCTACCACCCTTAAACAAAAGGCTCATGTTTTTCTCCTTCTTCCATGACTCTTCTTAGGGAGTGAAAGGTTTTTGACTGTAGCCCCCAGAGTTCAATAAAACCTCGTGCTAAGGACTGGTCGAACGTCGTGCCAACGTCGTAAGTTGCCAATTTTAAGTCGTACAATGAGTATTTTGAGAAGCGCCCCACAACCCTCAAGTTTCCTTTGTAAAGCTTCAGCTTGACCTTACCGTTGACCCGCAGCTGTGTCTTGTCTATAAAGGCTTCCAAATCGCTTCTTAACGGGTCCACCCATAAACCCGCATAAACGAGAAAGGCCCATTGATAATCCACGTACCGTTTAAATGCGATCTCTTGGCATGTTAGAACCATCTTCTCTAAGTCTTTGTGTGCTTCCAGCAGTATTGTGGCCGCTGGGCATTCATAAACCTCCCTTGACTTAATTCCCACAATCCTATCCTCAATGTGGTCTATACGACCAATTCCATGCATCCCACCGATCTCATTCAGCTTTGTGATTAATAAAACCGGATCCATCACCTCATCATTAATCGCCCGGGGAACGCCATGTTCAAACTCTATAGTTATATACTCTGGTGTGTCTGGACATTTTTCCGGTGGCAACGTCCATTCAAACGCCTCTTCCGGAGGTTCAGTTTCAGGGTTTTCCAGTTCACCGCACTCAATTGAGCGACCCCAAAGATTTTGGTCGATGCTATATGGTTTGCTTTTGCTAAGGGAAATTGGAAGGTTTTTCTCCTTTGCAAACTCTATTTCCTTATCCCTTGTTAACTGCCAATCTCTCACGGGAGCTATTACCTTTAAATGAGGTGACAATGCTTTTACCGTTACATCAAAGCGCACTTGATCGTTTCCCTTACCGCTGCATCCGTGAGCAACTATTTTTGCGCCTTCCTTGCCCGCGATTTCCACCATTTTTGCGGCTATTAGGGGCCTTGAAAGTGCACTGCTAAGTGGATATTTTTCTTCATAGAGGGCGTTCGCTTTTATGGCCGGAAAAATGTAGTTGGTGACAAACTCCTTTTTTGCATCCACCGAGTAATGTTTAACAGCCCCTAACGCTAGCGCTTTTTCCTCAACAGCCTTGGGATCTATCCCTTGACCAACATCCACGGTCAGCGTAATAACGTCAGCTTCATATTTTTCCTGAATCCACTTTATCATTATTGATGTGTCAAGGCCGCCGGAGTATGCTAATATGACTTTTTCCTTTGACATGTCTTTCACGAGTCTTCAGAAAGATTTATATATTTTTTGGTCAAGATACATCCAAAAAATAATTTAAATGACCAAAAATGTCCAAAAGTATATCCAGAATCGTTCAAGAGTTGATCGACAAGGACGTTTCGGTTCAACATGCCCTTGAGAAAGGATACGGAAACTATAGTGCAATAGCAAGAATGCTTAAGCCAACAGTTGAGGAGATTTTAAATCGAAAGGTTAAGCTTGAAAGTGTAATCACAGCCGTAAAAAGAGCCAGCACAACGTATAAACCCACATATAACATTGACGTAAATCATGTCATTGCTGGAAGCATAATAAACTTGCGAACGGACATAGCGAAAATCTCTGCTGAGAAAACAAAAAGAAATTTGGAAACAATGAGAAGGGCTTTGCTAGAGTTACCACGTGACGATTATATCCAAGTAATAGAAGGCATGAAGGTAATAACTTTGCTTTTAGATCAAAAGTTGGTTGAAAGGTTCCGTTCAAGCTTCCCCCTAGAAGGTGCTTTGGAAGAGAAAAACAACCTAGTAGCCATAATAATCACGAGCCCCACAAAAATAATTGAAACCCCTGGATGCGTCACATCCTTCTACAACACCATTTCGAGGATGCATATAAACATCGAAGAAACATTAAGTTGTTCCACCGAGACAATCATGGTTCTGCATTTAAAGGATGTTGGAAAGGCCTTAGAAGCGTTGACAAACCTAATTTCGGAGGCAAGGAAGATAGTTGGAGGAAACTTGAAAAATCAGCGAGCTAACAAACAAAGCGATGATAAATCCAATTTTCAACGCTGGCATTGAAAGCTGACATATATTAAGGCTGATATAACAGTCTTTTCAGAGCTTCCTTGAGTACTTCTATACTGGACAAGTAATCACAGACGCTTACATGTTCGTATGAAGTGTGGTCTAAAATTGAATCGCCAGGACCATAGGCGACTGATGGTATTTTTAACGCCCCACCAAGCAGGTTCATGTCGCTTGTTCCAGTTTTCTTCAAAAGAACAGGGGTTTTTCCCCTGACTTTTCTGATAGCGTATGAAAAAGCTCGGACAAGTTGATTCTTTTTATCGGTTTCAAAAGGCTCAACTGAATCAACTAACTGCATCTCAACATTAACGTTGGGATTTGCCCTCTGATATTGCATAAAGTTTCTGCTTATTTCGTTGTACACCTGCGCACACGTCAACCGGGGTGGAACCCTTATATCTATCAGAGCTTCGCACTTCGATGGAACATTTGAGGAGAACCCTCCACCCTTTAAATAGATCAGACAAGGCGTTACAGAATGGAAGTGGCTTTCTATGCCACTATGTTGAAATTCGGTCTCCTTTACTATTTTCCAGAGGTCAAAGGATCTTTCAATGGCGTTCTCGAACAGCCAAGGAGTTGCGGAATGCCCCGTTGATGTTTTGCAAGTCAATTTAATTTTCAAGCTTCCTTTGTACCCGATGATTATATTTTCTGTTCCGCTTGGTTCCCCGAAGATGGCATAATCCGCTGAGAGTCCCTTTTTAATCAGGTGTCTGGCTCCTCTGCCGGATGATTCCTCTTCGACAACGCAGGCGACTAGAATCTTTCCGTGGGAAATGCTTTCTCCAATGGAGTGGGCAGCTAATATCATCGAGGCAAGAGCTGCCTTTGCATCAACAGCTCCTCTTCCATATAACTTACCATTAACTGTTTTTACAGGAATGTATCCGGGAACCGTGTCCATGTGTCCACATAGTAAGATTGTTGGTTTCCCTTGTCCAACTTCGCCGACCACGTTTCCAACATCGTCAACCTCAACTCTAAAAGCCAGCTTCCTCATTTCATCTGCAATGAAATCTCCAACTTCTTTTTCCCTACCAGAAGGACTGTAAATTTTAAGAAGTTTGACTAGAAACTGAATCGCATACCCGTTTACTTTCTTCATTAAGGATCTCATCCAATATCATTACAACTTTGTCAATTTCTTTCTTTGTAACAATTAAAGGAGGTAAGAAACGTAACACGTTTCTGCCCGCGTCAAGCATAAGAACTCCCCTTTGCAAAGCCTCCAATATTATGTTTAAAACTTCAACTCTCAACTCTACACCTATCATGAGACCTAAGCCGCGGACCTCTCTAACGATTCTGTGTTTAGACTGCACCGCCCTCAGCTTTTCTAAAAAATAGTTTCCCAATCTTCCGGCTTTTTCTGGAAGATTCTCCCGCATGATTACATCGATTGTAGCGCATGCTGCGGCGCAAGCAACGGGGTTTCCTCCGAAGGTGCTTGTATGTTCCCCTACTTGGAGGGATGAGGCTATTTCCTCTTTAGCCAATGTTGCTCCGAGGGGTAAACCTCCAGCGATGGATTTTGCAACGCAAAGGATGTCGGGCGTTAATCCCCAGTGTTCGCAAGCAAAAATCTTACCAGTTCTACCCATCCCTGTTTGGACTTCATCAATTATCAGGAGAACCCCCTTTTCGTCGCACAGCTCTCTTAAAGACGGAAAGAAACCTTCTGGCGGAAGTATAACACCGCTTTCCCCCTGTATGGGTTCAACTATGACTGCAGCAGTCTTTTCCGTTATAGCCTCCTTAATCTTTTGGATGTTAAACCTAGACACGTGCTTGAAACCTGGAACAAGTGGTTGGAAAGGTGCCCTATATTTTTCCTTCCATGTTGCAGAGAGAGCGCCCATGGTTTTTCCATGAAAACCGCCCGTCATCGCTATTATTTCCGGCTTTCCGGTGTATTTGCGCGCCATCTTGATGGCGCACTCAACACTTTCGGCTCCGCTGTTCCCAAGAAAAGCCTTATTTAGGCCCTTGGGCGCGATTTTAATCAGTTTTTCTAGAAATTTCGCTCTCGTCTCATTGTAAAATGAGCCGTGGCATGGAATGAGATTGTCCACCTGTTTTTTTATCGCTTGAACTATGTCTGGGTGAGAGTAGCCAAGAATGCAAACTCCATAGTTCCCAGTGAAGTCCAAGTATTTTTTACCGTTTAAATCCCAAAGATAGACGCCCTTCCCTTTTGAAAGAACAACGGGCCTTTTCGCGTAAACATTCACCATGTATTTGTCTTCTATAGCCACGACAGATTTTTCATCCATGGATTATCACGGTTCCGTTTTTGTGTTGAATAGCACACGTGATTGGAGATTCTATAAGCCCAGATGCAATTATTGCCTCTTTAACGCCAAGGCTTAAGGCTTCTGCAGCTGCATAAACTTTTGTGCTCATGCCAGCTCCTATTTTGGGGAGGATGTTTTGGATTTCTGAAGTTTTCAATGTACGGGTAAGTTTTCCATCCAGAATGACTCCGTTCACATCCGTCAGGAGAACAAGTTTATCTGCTTTTAAGGCACCAGCAATGTTGGCAGCTGCACGGTCAGCGTCAACATTTAATAGTTCAAATTCTTCGCCTATGGCTACCGGCGATATCACTGGTACATACCCATTTCCAATCAGAAGCTTAAGCAGTTCGTCGTTCACGCGGCATATTTTACCGGAAAACCCAGCGTCAATAACCCTTTTTCTCCCCCTTTCGTCGCATATCACCATTTTTTCTTTCCTCTTTGCCTTAAGGAGACACCCGTCCACGCCGGATATCCCGATGCTTTTTACTCCACGGCTTTGAAAAGATGAAACGATTTCCTTGTTGATTTTACCCGACATCACCATGTTAAATACTTCCATCGTATTTTTGTCCGTGTACCGGCTTCTGAAACCTTCCGGAGATATTACAAACTTCTGTTCTTGACCTAGCTTTTGGGCTATAGACGTAACTTCACTTCCGCCTCCGTGGACGAAAATAATCTTATAGTTTTTGTAGAGAAGCTCCTCTGCATCTTTGGCGATTTCTGAAAGATTGTTTTTGAGAACTGTTCCTCCGGCTTTTACTACGATTATCATTTTTACACCGGATGAAAACCTGGATGTTCTAGGCCTGTTTTCTCATTAATGCCCAGCATTATGTTGAGGCAATGGACTGCTTGACCAGCAGCTCCCTTCATTAGGTTGTCTATAGCTGAAAACACCACAAGTCTGTTAACACGTGAATCCACTTCAAAACCTATATCGCAAAAGTTTGAACCTACAACTATTTTTGGGTCGGGATACTGGTAAAGCCCCTTTTTATACCTTAAAAAGCGAATGAAAGCTTCATTTTCATAGGTCAAACGATACGCCATCCAAACGTCTTTCATCGTTATTTCCCTAGCTAGAAAAGCGTGAACCGTGGCGAGGATGCCGCGCACCATGTTTACAGCATGAGGTGTGAACGCAACCCTTACTGGTTTTTTAGCAACTAAAGATAGCTCCTGCTCTATTTCTGGAATATGCCTATGATCTGTTGGCTTGTATGGCCTTGTCCCCCCGGAACGCTCAGGATGGTGCGACGCCGCCGATGGAGCGGCGCCAGCTCCTGAAGAGCCCACTTTAACATCAACGATTATCCTATCAAGGTCGATGAGGCTTGATTTAATCAAGGGCATTAAGGGGAGGATAGTAGCTGTCGCCATACAACCGGGGCAAGCCACCAACTTTGCTTCCCTTATCTCTTCTCGGTGAAGTTCTGGAAGGCCGTAAACTGCTTCCATGAGCAACTCTGGAACGGGATGATTCCAACCATACCATTTAAGGTAGCTCTCCGGATTTTTAAGGCGAAAGTCAGCGCTCATGTCAATAACCTTTAGGCCAGCCTTCAATAATTCGGGGACAATCTTTACGGAAGCTCCATGGGGCAAAGCTGTAAAAACTAAATCGCAATTTTTTTCAACCTTAGATAAGTGGTACTGAGTGAACTTTAAATGTGTTAGCCCCCTAAGGTTCGGATGAACGGCGTGAACATATTCGCCTGCGTGCTTTTCCGATGTAACCAGAGCTACTTCCGTTTGTGGATGGTGGAGTAACAGCCTCAAAAGTTCCCCACCCACGTATCCTGAACCGCCGATGATTCCGACCCTCATTTTATCACCTTCATGTTAATTTTTAACGAGGCTTTCTGCGCACAGCAAAAGTTGTTGAGCTAGGTCTATTCCTGTGGCTAATCTTGTTTGCTCCCAAAAATCGGGGCATGAATTTGCTTCATGAAAAACTACATGATCCTCCATGCCCTTAATGCTTCCTTCTATTATTTCCTTTATTTTTTGATAGGCTTCGGAACATGCATAATTGTTAAACGCCTTCTCCAACTTTTCGTTCCATAAGGCAAAGTTTTCCTTGGAAACTTTTTCGTTTTTGACTTTCTGTATCTCTGCGAAGAGGGGCGTTAACTTTTCAAATTCCGCTGTAATTTCCCCCTCAACGGGTATTTCTCTACCAAAGTTTATCATGGCGTCAAGGGCTAAAACCCAAGCCTCGCAGCTTTTTCCAATGGATTCGGCGCATTTTATGGCTTGCTCCCTAATCTTTTGAGGCAACTCCACGCCGAAAACCATGTTACCCAAGTAGGCGTTGGTTCTGAAATCCTTAAGTCCCGTTCTGGCCATGGCTCTTGAATAACAATGAGCCTCTTTGCCTTTTTCCTTCGCTACAATTATTCTTAAGTCGAAAAACCATTTATGGATTAGCTCTTGTGCTAAAACGCCTACTGGATTAATTATTGACGGTTCAATTTCACATAGGAATTTAAGGAGACTGTGTTGGTCCGCGGCTAATTTGATGTTCTTGCCATGCGACCCAGCGTCTGGTTTGAGCACGACCGGTTTACCGACGCCTAAGGCTTGTTGAATTAAGCTCGCAATTTCATTTGCGTTTAGGATTTCGCGTCCATCAACGGTTTTCTCTCTGGAGTTACATGGAATGTACACGGTTGCCGGTATGTTGATCTTCTCCTTCCAAAAATGTAAGAGCGTTTTCAACTTGCTGAAACATATGTACTCCACTTGTAAAGGGTTCAGAACCTTTTTTCCTAAGGCTTCCAATGCTGCTCCAAGGAATAGCCTACGGTTTCTACTTTGGGCTCTGTTTAACACAACAGAAACATTTTTGGTGATTTCTGAAAAGTCCCTATTGGCACTTCCAATGCGGTAGTTGCCATTTGCAAAAAGAAAGAAGATTTTGCGGGACGGAATAAGGGTTATGTTTACTCCAAGTTTCTCAGCTGTAAGCTGTATTCCCATTTCATCTATTCCTAGTTGTTCGCAAAGGATTGCGATGGGACTGTCCATAGTGTAGCGCCGCTCATGCAATGTTGGGAAAACTCAAAGCAGTTACTCGCCCCAGTCTTCCCCTTCGATCTGCAGTTCCTCTACTACGACGGAGCTCGTATTCACGTCTTTTACCTCAAGCTCCAATCCGCAGTCTGGGCAAGAGATTATTTCGCCTTTTAAGACATCGTTTGGCACTTCGATTTTGGCGCCGCAGTCTGGGCAAACAACAGGCTCCATTACATCACCATCGCATAGACACGCAACGCCTCATGAATCAGAAACCGATTCTTATATATTTTTTGGCCATTTTATTTCTTTAAAAGCTAAAAAGGACCAAAAATAGTCAAAATAGATTACTAAAAAAGCGTCAAAAGACTGAAAAGCCTCGGGCGGGCTTTGATCCCGCGACCTACGGCTTACAAGGCCGTTGCTCTACCAGGCTGAGCTACCGAGGCACGAGGGTTCAGCGGCGCACTTCACATTATTAGGCGTATTGAAAACAAAAATAAAAATGTTAACAGCAGGACTGAAGGCAGACAAGCTCTAAGCGACCATTCTCATCTTCCATAAGTCTTATGACAGCCTTTTCCGCAATACAGTTCGAGCATTAGAATAACAAAGGTCCTAAAATTTTAGGCGTTTCCTCACTACGGAAAAACTTGAAGGACGCTTATGTGTAGGTTGATGAATGCGACGTAACCCTTATTCCGCCAAAGCATGGTGAGCTCTCCCCGCATAATCCCCCATTTTTTCTCTGTGCAACGTTTAAAGACTTCATAAAAGTTTTGTGATGAAGGTTGTTTGGGCTGAGCTTGGCGTAAGCGTTGAAGTGAGATGCCCTCGGCTGATTTTTGAATCGTGAGTTTTGCGATATGTTTAAACTTTTTAGTTTTTGTTTAAACAGAAAAGGCTAAAGGCTAAGGGCTATGTTCATGAGTAGCCATTTTTAACTGGTTTAGGCTAGCCTAAAACACGCAAAAACGCCTACTTCTTTTTGTAGGATTCGAGAAGTTCTTTTACCACTTGGCTGAAGGTTCTAGCTTTGCCATTTTTAGCTGTTAATGAGGCTTTCAGTTTAAGCAGTTCTATGTAAACATCATCTTCAATTTTGATGGATTTCATTTTTTCACCTAGTTAAACAAAATGGTGGTGGAAAATATAAATTTTTCCACAGGGTAGAAAAGCTTAAATACTACCACGTAGAATATTCTACTTGGTGGTAAAACGTGATGGGTTTAGTTAAGTTTCGGGTTGAAGACGGGCTTAAGCATTTGATGGCTGATGAGGAGTTTAAGAGGCGGGTTATCAACGCCTACAATCAGCAGGTTGAAGCAGCCGGCGGATGGGGCTTCACAGTCCATTATAAGGGCTATCGGATCCGCTTTGAGGATGATGACAAAACAGCCCTTGCGACGAAAGGCCGCGTGAGGGTTTACGTGGGCTACGCGGAAGAAAAGCCCTCAACGGTTCAGCTTAGCCTTTTAGAGGTGATGGGCTAGTGGGCCGTAAATACTATTTGCATCCAAGCGCGGTTTTCCACGAGGGCAAAGCGTTTTGCCAATATTGCGGCCGCGAACTGCCCCTTGACGAGAGGGGTTTGCCAACGCTTAAGACAGACTGGCCCTGCACGGTTAGCGCGCCATTACCGTTTGACGAGGAAGTGAGCGTGAGCGTTTGGAACATGCAAGCAACGGTTCTCCTAAACAAGAAGGCGATTGACTATGATAGGTTGCCTAAAAAACAGGCTGACAAACTTGAAAGGCTTGCGGTTGAAAGCGTTGAAAAAACTGGTGGAGCCATAAACATGAGCGGAATCTACCCGCCCACAGAAGGGTTATGCAAATATATTGAATGGCTTAAAAGGCGTGGTTATCTATGAAAGTTTTAATCAAACGCGGCTCCCAAAGCCATATTCTTTTTTGGCGACCTTTGAAGGGGAAAAGCTTCTATCCAGTAAACTACAAAAACATAGCCTTCGTTGGGCCTATAGAGGAGATCCGTCGTAAAATAAACGCGCTCTTACAGGGAGCCGTAAGCCGGGTTGAGTTTGAAGCTTATTATTGCCGAGAAACGAAAACTTTAGCCTTATGGAGTTAACGGGGGATTGTCCGTCGTGAAGGAGGAAAAACGTTTTGAAAAAAGCCTTAAAAAAGATTTTGAAAGAAAAATTAAGGCCCTTCAGGAAAAGGCTGAAGAGTTCAGGGCTAAAGGCGATTTGTCAAGGGCTGAGCATTGCCTTTTCTTAGCACGTTATTTGAAAGATTTCCTCAAAGAAAAGAGGCGAAAGGTTTAAATATAAGAGCTAGGCCGAAAAAACAGCGTTACTATATATAATTGAGGAGCAGACAGGGTATTTTTGCGGTGGGTGGAGATAAATTTATGTAATATTATTGAGGGTGAGGTGCTGCTTTTTGCGGGGGCGGAAAAGCAGCGTCACAATATATAATTGGAGGAGTGAGGGGAGTGTTTTTTGCGGGTGGAAAAACAGCGTAACAATATATAATTGAGGGGGAGGTGCTGTTTTTTGCGGGGAAGAGAGTTGATAGTTAAACTTTTATGGGAGGTGAAACCGTAATGGAAAAAGTCATTATTGAAGTTGCCATTCCAAAAAAGCTATATGAAAAGCTGAAGGCCCTAGTTGAGAGTGGCGAGTATTCAACGTTAAGCGAGGCGGTAAGAGCCGCTATCCGCAGTCAAATAGCATAGTCACAGTTTTTACCTGTGGCCCCTTGTCTGGGCGCTCCTCAGGCCTAGACGGGGAAAATGTTTTTCTGGGGAAAAACTTGAAAGAGGTGGTTAAAACGGATTTTGAAACAGAAAAAACCTCTAAGCCTCAAATTTTGGAAA
>JANXDU010000024.1 GCA_025059195.1 Candidatus Bathyarchaeota archaeon | reverse complement strand
AATAGTTATGAATAGGGCGAAAGCTATTATGGTGAGGGCTATTGAAAGCCAGAGCACAACTTTGACGGATTCTTTGTCTGTGCCGAAAACTATGGGGAAAGGCCCGATTATCACTGCTCCTCCGCCCTTCGCCATTCCGCCTTTCACGCTTGAAATGAAAAGCAACGCGAACGCGGCGACTATGACTATTATGCCCGCTAAAATCATGACTACGCCGAGACTGTAGAGGAGATTAGTGTTTAATGTTGACTCTGCTAAAGGCATTTTAGGCCCATTCTACGTTTTGAGCAAACGCAGACTTTTAAGCATTTTCAGATGGAAAAGGGCAGAAAATATACAATTAGGGCTGTTGCAAAAGTTGCTGTGAAAGATGGTATCAAATACTTGTAGACTTTTCCAAGGGAGCTTTTGAAGTAGTCAGCTGTGAAGGTGAAGCATAGGTGGGTAGGCGCTATAAGGTACCCTAAGTAAGCACTAATGTACAGAAGCGCCGCGGTTTTAGGCGTAAACGTTAAAAAGCCGGTGAAGATTGAGGCGCCTATTGCTATCGCCCCCGAGGGGGACCCTATAAGAAAACCCAACGCCATCGGTATTGCTGTTAACAGCACCACAATGTTTAGGCTTCCGTTTGAAATTAGCAGTTGGAAAATTTCCGATATGCCCGCTGTTCTCATCACATTTCGCAGTAAAAAAGCGCCGTAAACAGCAAGGGTTACTCCGTAAACCCCCAACATTCTCAGAGGCTTTGTCAGCGTTCTTAGGTTTGAACGTGAGATTGCAGCTAAAACTGCCAAGCCCACGAAGGTTGCTATAAGAATGTCGAAGCCTTGCTGAGGGAACCCGTAGCCTAAAACATTCATGGAGATGGCTACAACTATCGTCGCCAGAATGGGTGAAAACGTGAGGACGAAATCTTTTAAATCTGAAGACGTCTTGCCCGCTTTTTCCTCTTTTATGGCGGAGGTTTTCCAGAAACTCACAAGAAAACCGACAGCCACCATGACCGCCACCGTGGGAATTTGGAGAAAGATTATGGAGAAAAGAGGTGTTTCTGTTAGGGCTGCAGTTATTATTAGCAACTGGCCCAACGGATAAACAGGGAAAATCGTGTGTCTAAACCAAAGGTTTACATAAGCTTTCCTTTCTGGGGTTAGTTTTAGCTTCTCTGCTTCAGCGTCCACTATTGGTGCTGACATAAGGGCGCCGCCTGCGACCGGCAGAAACCCTATTATGGCGGGGATTATGCTTAAGACTATCTTCGGGTTTTTGACAAGTCTGCTTAAGCTTTCGCTCAGTCTTGTTATTTCACCAGTTTCCTTGTATAGTTGGCTCAGCCACATTATCCCAAAGGTTGCAAGGATAACGGATATGGCAAGCAGTCCATCCGCCGTGGAGGGGTCAACGGTTGTGTAGGCTATGTATGGAATTGTTTGCCAGTCAAGGGCGAGCAGAGCCAAAACTATCGCTGTAAGGGTCAACGTTATTCCCAAGTTTACCCGCTTGTAAAGCAGCACACCCAGAAGGCAGAAGGATACCAGAATGGCGGTTAACGGGTCTAACAGTCCCAAGCTTAACGCCCTTTTCCATCATTTTTGGAAAAACCAAAATACGCTATCTTGCTCTTAATCCTTTCCATAAACCCTCTTGGAAAGGCTTGGTGCGGGGCTGTGAAGGGGAAGGCCTTTATTTCTGGTCCAATTCAAGGGATGGAAAACTGCCAAGGCTATCGGGAAAAGATAAGGCGAATCTGCCTTCGCTGTGGCTACGAGCCTGTTGACCCGTGGCAACGCGAAAAAATCCTATATAAAGGCGACGAGCCAGACTGGTGGATGAAGGTTCCGCCCTTGGACTTCATAAAGCGGGATTTAGAGGATATTGAACGATGTGATGTTTTAATTGCTTATCTGCCAAGGCTTTCGGCTGGAACATGCATGGAACTTTTCTACGCAAAAATGAAGGGCAAAAAGACCCTATGCATATGCCGCCTCAAAAACCCAAGCCCATGGATAATCGTCCACTCGGACATAATCATAAAAGGGATTGGAGGGCTGGAGGAAGCTTTAAACGATATAAAATGAGGAAGAGAAAGGTTTAGCCTTTTAGGCGGTTAAACCATTTCTTGAAGGTTAAAGCGACAACTAAAATCAGCGCCCAAACCGTTGCCCATGTGAGCGCCGTGAACTCTGGAATCACAACACCACTGAATGTCAACGACAATTTTGTGACAGGCGTATTATCCCATCCAAAAGAGAAATATCCATACAATTGGGTTGGCTGTATTTGCTGATAAACATACCATCCTCTTATTTTTTGTGGAGGTTGTGCTAACTCTGGTGTGCACGAAACAAATTCAATAGGCGTGTCCGAGGTTATTGTCAGCATAACTATTGACATGTATATTGGAAACGGTAGCCCTGGCGTTGATGTCCTCGCGTAAGGTGATGGTGCAAGCGACTCCACATTAAGCAATTCTAAAATGTCTATAATGTGTTGACCCACACCGGCTTGAATGCTGGTTAGATACATTACTCCCATGAAATACGCCCAATTGAAATCGCCGCTTTCCTTAAAGCCCCCAATACCAGTATAAGCACTCAATTCTTTTGTAATGGGGATAAAAGTTGATGAAAAACCATCCAAATCTGAAACTAAACACTTTCGCATTAGCGATTCTGTAAATTGTGTTAGGTTTCCGACACCGTTTCCGTTGTATGTTACATTGACATAACCATTGATTGGATAC
Organism: Candidatus Bathyarchaeota archaeon; assembly: GCA_025059195.1. GTDB lineage: Archaea > Thermoproteota > Bathyarchaeia > Bathyarchaeales > Bathycorpusculaceae > DRVP01. The sequence continues at coordinate 16,197 of JANXDU010000024.1, read as the reverse complement.
GTAGAATTATGAGTAAAACTTGTGCCAAAGACTGTGTTAAGCTGGTTCGTTAAGGTGTTGGCAATACGCTCGGCGTCGTTTTCCCTTGTATTGTTAAAAACGTAAAACAGAAAGGAGTCAGCCGTTGAAAACCCAGCCATAACTTGAGTCACATTTTCCCATTCATCAGCGTTCATGTCTATTTCGGCTGGAAAATGCACAAGCTCAGTTTTGTTAGACATCACCATACTGGTGACCAATACGCTGGCTGTTGTACAATTAACATTAACCATAGCCACTTCTACAAACTCAGCCCCCTCTGGGAGTTGTTGAGCTAAACCAGTTTTAACGCCGCCTATAGCTGCGGTTATCGCCAGCAAGAATACCACCGAGATAGCTATGAGTTGCCTCATTTTTGAACCCAAAGCTGTAATTATGCAGTTTTTGTTATAAATGAATTACGTTTGCTCTTTAAGCCTTTTCTAAACTTTTACGGCAACCCTTAGTTTCGCAGACCTAGCCCTAGGATTTTCCTTAACTTCTTTCTCCGAAGGTCTAACAGGTTTCTTCGTCAAAACTTTTATCGCGCCTTCTTTGGCTTTTACTCGCATAAAGTTCTTGGCTACTCTGTCTTCCAGTGAGTGGAAGGTGATTACAGCGAGTTTTCCGCCGCTGCGGAGCACATTTAGGGCTTGGGGGAGGGCTCTCTCCAAGTTTTCCAGTTCACTGTTGACCGCTATCCGAAGGGCTTGAAAAGTTTTTGTGGCAAAATGAATCCGCCTCCGATGGTACCACGGGGGCGTGGCTCTCTCCACGGCCATAACTAAATCCACAGTGGTTCGTAAGGGCCTAGAATCAACGATTTCTTTGGCTATGCGCCTTGCAAAACGCTCCTCCCCGTAAACTCTCAAAATCCGCACAATGTCCTTGAGGCTCCAAGTGTTTAGGATGCCTTCCGCCGTTAAGGTGTTTGATTGCGGGTTGTATCTCATGTCAAGCGGCTCATTCCTCCAAAAAGAGAAGCCCCGCCCACTTGCCTCCAAGTGCCAGCTTGACAGACCCAAATCAAACAACACGCCGGAAACCTCCATGAAGTCGTGTGTTTTGGCAACCTTCTCAAGGTTGGCAAAATTATCGCAAACGAGAACGAGGCGTTTCTCAAGCTCTGTCCCACGCACACACCGTTTGAGCTCTTCTATAATTTGGGGGTCAAAGTCTATGCCCAGAACCTTTCCGTTCGGCTTGTTCCGCTCCAAAATCGCCAAGGCGTGGCCGCCCAAACCTATAGTGCAGTCAATAAAATCCTCGTCGGGCTTAGGGTCAAGGAAGCGGATAACCTCCTCTTTCATGACTGGCAAATGCAAGTTAAACACTCCATGCATGTCACGTGTTTTAGTATAATTCGGAACGATGATTTAGGCTCATTAAACTTTGCCTATTCGGCTTCGAATTTGGGCGAGATGTATGAAAGGGTGACGCCAACAATTATCGGAATAATTATGAATACGGCTAAAACCCCAAGCAAAAGGCTTCTCGTCAAAAAGTATCCATAAAAAATGGTTCCAAAGGCTCCAAGCATAAAAACAACTTCTGAAACCTTTTTCGCCGGATGGTCGCTTCTAACACAAAGGGACAATGCAGCCGAAACACTCGCAAACGTAAAAGCTACACCAAAAAATCCAAGATCCGAATTGTTTAAAGCAAACCCCGTTATTGATAACAGAAGCCCCGTAACTGTTAGGACTATAAATGTTTGCAAACTCGGCGGGCGCAAACAAATCCCAAAAATAGGTGTTTCACCGCGACGGAAAAAGTTTTCCTTACAATTTTGGAAAAGCTATTTATCACCGTTATTTCAGACTGAATGCTGAAGGCTTCCGGGGCAGAACAACCTTGAAGCGTAGTTGGCGGGTCGTCTACGTTTCCATAATCGTTTTGGTGGTCGCCATACTTTGGGCTTTAACAATTCAAGGACTGTTGCCGGAAGAGCTTCGCCAAATCTATCTTGTCTACTTCAACATTGTTCGGGCAATAACCGCTATAATGCTTGGCATACTTGCCATCGAACTGGTGGCTTCGCTTATTACCGTTAGGCTTAAACATTTGGGCAGAGGCGTATACCTCGTCAGAAATGTTGTTGTCGTGATAGGGTATGTGGCGGTAGGCCTTGTAGCGTTAGCCATTTTTGAAGTCACAGGGGTAAGCGCCGTCGCCGGCGCCACCGTTTCAGGCCTTGTGATAGGTTTAGGTTTGCAGCCCGTTTTGGCTAACCTTTTCGCCGGCCTAATAATTCTTGGAACGGGCTTTCTCAAGCCTGGAGCCAACGTCAAGATTTCCGGCGGCCTACCTCTTTCGCCTTTAGCTTTTCCAGCCTACAAAATGTTTAGCCGAGACGAGTTTATGCCGACTCTGCGGGGCGTCGTGGTTGAAGTAGGATTAATGCATACAAAAATATTGTCGGAAAGCGGCGAGCTTGTGAAAATTCCCAACAACATCGCCTTCACTAACAGCGTCGTCATGGAAGAGAAAGAAGAGCCGAAAACCGTGCGCGTCCGCTACGAGTTTCCAGTTCAATACGACCCCGACCTTGTGCTTGAAAAAATCCGTGAAGAACTTGACAAAAACAGCATTAGCGACTACAAGGTTTACCTTGAAGAGCAAAGCGACAAAAACTACTACATCGTCCTCGTGGTGGCAACATCTCCGCCCAACACAAAAGTCAGAGAATTCCGTTCAGAACTCCTAAAAAACATAATAAAGGTGCACAGAACGCTTCTTCAACATGAAGCCTAACCTCACCCAAAATGAGAGAAATTGATGGGTGACTGGTTCACTGGTGCTCGCTTTTCCTTATCAGCCACTCACCTCTAATGCATCTGCATTTTGAATGCATGTTTGCACATACTCCGCCCAGTATAGAGACCATTCCCCAGAAAAGCGGTTTTGTCAGTATATCCAAAGGTTCTGGAGAGCTTACCGGCAAAAGGTTGACGCCCCAAGCAACAAGGTAGCACCCAACAACCAGACATGCATGCCCAAAAACAGCCAACCATCGCATCGCCTCCACCTCCCGTTTTAAACCTTCAGAGAAACTCAAACCTACCCAAGGGTTTATAAGGTTTGGTAGTGGTGCGGCCGCCGGGATTCGAACCCGGGATCGCAGGCTTGGAAGGCTTCCACCGCTGTTTTGGCGGCTGTGTCCTAACCAGACTAGACGACGGCCGCGTCCCCCTCGTTTACTACAGACTATAATTGGGTTATGATAAATTTTCTTATTCCTTTTTCGGTTTCAGTAGCCTTTTTTCGTGGGCTGGTTTTGGCTTAAAGTCTCCACGAAGTTTTGGCCTGGAAGCTTTTGCCCTTTCAATGTTTTTGAGCCTCGCGTAGAGTTTTGCCATCTTTGTTTTCGAAGGCTTCCGCCTCGTGAAGATTCGAACCGGAGGTGGCGTGTAGAATTTGGACGACTGGTTGGATTTTTCCTCCCTTTTTTCATGTTGGACTGTCGGTTGAGCTTTTGTTTTTCGGAAAACTACATAAGCTTCCTTTAGGTTTATTTCCGCAGTTTCCCATCCGGCGTCAAGCCAAGCCTTTGCGTGAGCGGTGTTATACGTGTTTTTCCACCATTCCTCTGAACGGTAAGCTTCGATGGGCAGGTTATCGCCTATTATGCCGTCTATTTTGGCGAAGGTAAGCCTAACGGTGTCGGTGAAAGCTGCCCTAAAACGTAGGTAACGCGTTAAAGCCTCATACTTTCTTGTGGTTTTTGGCGAAACCATTTTCCTCGCACAGTTCAAGCAGAACAATCTCCCCTCATCACCCGTGGCAACGTCTGGAACCATGCAGTCTAAACAAAAGGTTTTGCCGCACCGTCGGCACCGTCTAACATAGCTTAAAGGAAGCACTCGCCCGCAAAGTTTACATTCATCTTTAAATGGCAATCAAATCCCTTCGAACTCGAACTCGGGTAGAGTTTGGCTTTCCCTCTCATTTTAGTTTAGCGGTGTTCAGCTACAATAAAACATGCTCTTAAACCACGGACGTGTATTATGAATGTTTTCCATTAAGAGATGCTAACAGAAAACGTGGGTTGAACTCCAGAAGTTGACTTTAATCTGAAGAAAGGATGCTCGCCCAACTTGGAAATACGTTCTATCAACGGTATGCTTCGAACACTTCAAATAGATTGGAGCCAAAGAACATTTACATTCTTCAGAAAAAGAAATTAACCATTAACAGTTGGCGTTAGCCTTTGACCACCGCTAGGGGTACCAGTCTGGCGACTTTTGTGGCTATGCCGACTTTGTGGCTTACATCTGCAACTATGTCCACGTTTTTGTAGGCTGGGTCTGCTTCCTCCGCCAGCACGACGGCGCTTGCCGCCCGGACAGCTATGCCCCGCTGTTCAAGACTTCGCCTAACATCTCCACCAAAGAACCTCCGTTTGGCTGCAGCGCGGCTTAACATTCTCCCAGCGCCATGGGCCGTTGAGCCGAAACTTATCTCCATGGCTTTCAAGGTGCCCACTAACAGCCATGAGCTGGTTCCCATGCTTCCAGGGATTATCACCGGTTGACCTAGGCTTCGGTAGTCTGTTGGTATTTCCGGATGCTCTGGTGGAAAAGCCCTTGTGGCGCCTTTCCGATGAACCCAAACCTTCTTTTGCTCACCATTTACCCTATGGGTTTCAATTTTAGCTATATTGTGGGCAACATCATACAACAGTTTTAAGCCAAATTTTTCCGGGTCCTGTTTGAAAACTTGTTGGAAGCTTTGCCTAACCCAGTGCATTATGGCTTGACGGTTCACAAAGGCGTAGTTGACTGCGCACGCCATAGCCTCATAATAGTCTTCAGCCTCGTTGCTGGTTCCGGGGGCGCATGCCAACTCGCGATCTGGCAAGACTATTTTATATTTGTGGACGGCGCGTTCCATAACTCTCAAATAATCTGAGCAGATTTGATGGCCGTAACCCCTTGAACCACAGTGAATCATGACGGTTATTTGGCCTTCATGCTCTACTCCAAAGGCCTTAGCGGTTTTCTCGTCGTATATTTTGTCAACCTTTTGAATTTCAAGGAAGTGGTTTCCAGAACCCAACGTGCCTATCTGGGTTAGACCGCGGTTTTTGGCGTTTGTTGAAACCTTATCCGGATTAGCGTTTTTCATGCACCCCCGCTCCTCGCAGTGTTCAGCATCCTCGTCCCACCCCAAGCCTTGGTCTATGGCCCACTGAACCCCTTCCATAACAAGTCTATCCAAGTCGTGGATAGTCACTTTGAAGTCTTTTCGGCGGCTTCCCAAACCGCATGGAACATTATCGAAAATGGCGTTCGCCAACTCAACAAGCTTTGGCTTGATGTCTTGCACCATCATATTTGTTATTAAAAGGCGGACGCCGCAGTTTATGTCATAGCCCACTCCACCGGGGCTTATTACGCCCTCTTCATAGTCTGTTGCCGCCACACCACCTATCGGAAAACCATAACCCTCATGGCCGTCTGGCAAAGTTATGGAGTACTTGTATATGCCCGGCAAGTGGGCAACATTAGCGCACTGCTCAAGAGTTCTGTCCGTCTGCATCTTCTCCAACAATTCTTTGTTAGCAAAAACAATTCCGGGAACCCTCATTCCAGGCTTGTATTTGGGAATTCGCCAAGTGTAGTCGTTAACCTTCTCAAGCGGAACTTTTTCAGATGGTGGTCTGCTTTCTCCTTCTTCGCCCATAGCCGTTCACCCTTAACTCAATAGGGAGTTAAAGCTTTGATATAAAGAATTTTGGCTTAAACACACCATAAAGTCATGCGGGGATAGCGCCGAAATTTTTCACGTATTCAAAAACTCCTAACATGCTTCCAGCGAGGGATGTTTCACTAAAAACTTTGTGTTTTTTAATATGTTGTACGGCTTTTCTAACAGCCTCGTCGCGTTCAAAAATTTTTTGACGCATTGTGTCTAGGCTTTCGTTTTTCTCTAGGGTTTCTTTGGCGATGCCAGCCCAAAGCCTAAGCTGTTTAGCATAAGCTTGAAGTTTTTCCACGGCGTTTTCCGCCTTGCCAAAATGCGTGTAGTATAGGGTTGAAGGTTTTAGGTTTGCCATTTTTTCTAGGGAAGCCAACGCCATGTCCAAGCGGAAAGGCGCCGGCGTGGTTGGGACAATCGCGTCTATTTCGTTAAGGTATATCCCAGCAGAGTCGCCGGTGAAAATGCCGTTGCTTAGGGGCTCATAATAGCTTAAATGGTGAGGGGCATGTCCAACAGTTTCCACAACCTTAAGCTTAACGCCGCCCCCGGCGTCTAACACCATGCCATCCTGCGCCGCCACAATTCTTTCCGAAGGAACGGGCGTCGGCTTTCCATAAATTTCGGCTACACGCCCAAGAACCATTTGTGCTTGTTGCCAAAGCTTTTCGGGATTTACGAGGTGGGGGGCGCCCCGTTCATGAACAACAGCTTTAGCTTTTGGAAAACGCCTAAGCAAGGGCCCGACACCTCCACCGTGGTCTAGGTGAATATGGGAAACAGCAACATAAGCAACTTCCTCGGGCTTAACATCCAAGCCTTCTAGGCCATTGAGGAGATTATGGACCGACGATGCTGGGCCGGTTTCAACAATTATTGTTTTTTCACCCCTTAAGATGTAGCTTGCGATAAAGTTTCTTGCACCAGCCACCTTAACGTCAACCATGTAAATATGTTCGTCGATCTTTAATGCATCCATATTTTCTCAAGCCTTTTCTTAAGCAGATTTTCAAAATAGGCATGCAACAGCTTTAAACATTTTGACATAAACCTTTAAGAAACTATGAACTTTTCCACCATTGGTGGAAATCTTTCTTGGAATTGTCAGAGACCTTACGCTTTAAGAGGTTGAGGCGCGGAAACCCTTGTTATGGAAATCTCCTTGATAATTCGCTGAAACCGTTAAGTGCCACAGTAATGTTTAAAGCATGAAAGACTCACAAAAGGTTGTCCGTAAATTTCGAAGGCGAAAAACATGGTTAACCTAATAATCTTTGGTGCACCAGGCTCTGGTAAAGGGACATACGCTTCAAGGCTTAAGGAGAGGCTTAACGTCGAAGTTATCGCGACGGGCGACCTTTTCAGGGAAATGATAAAACTGGATACGCCGCTTGGCAGAAAAGTTAAGGAGTACGTGGAGAAAGGCTTACTTGTTCCAGACGACATAACTTTGGAAGTTCTAAAAGAGAATTTGGCTAAAATCCCGAAGGGAAAAGGCTTCATTCTTGACGGTTATCCAAGAACCATTTGGCAAGCCCAGTCCCTTGAAGAAATCGCCAAAATAGACGCGGTGATCCACTTAGTTGTGCCAGACTGGATAATCATTAAGCGTTTGTCTTCAAGGCGTATATGCCAGAACTGTGGCGCCATATACAACCTAATCTTCCTCAAGCCTAAAAGGGATATGATATGCGATAAGTGCGGCGGACCGCTTTACCAACGTTCAGACGACACGGCTGAAGTTATCAAAAAACGCATAGAAGTTTACGAAAAGCAGACACAACCCCTCTTAAACTACTATAGAGGGAAAGGTGTGCCGTTCGTGGAGGCCAAATGCGAAAAACTTGAAACGCCACCCGAAGTTGTCGTTGAAGAAATATTGAAGGGCTTGAAAAAGCTGAACATAGCTTAAATGTCAAGGATAAATTTGACAGTAGCCTTGTCTTTGTCCCTTATAATCTCCATCTGATGGTATGTTATGGCTTTAACACCCACCTTTTGCACGTGTTTTTCCGGACTAAACTTTTCACCCCATATTCTGGCTTTAAGCCTGAAGGCACCGTTATCTCTAGTCAGCTCGAGAATCTTGAACTTCGAGTATAGCATGCCCTCAACTTCAGCTTTAACGAGAAGTTCCTCAAGCCAGTTGTAGAGCAAGGCGTGCTCGTCTTCTCCTGAAACCTCCACGGAGTCCTCCACTTGGGGGCTCACTTTTTCCACGGTGGTCATAACGTCAAACATGGCTACAGCCGCATTTTCAAAGGCTTCAGCCAAGTCCTTCCCGTAAGCGGCAATGTATGCATCGGCCGTGTGCTCCAGAAAAGTGTAGCCCTTTTTGCGTTCCATAATTTCGCCTTATAAATCATAGCATACGCTTATTTTAAACCGTTTTGTCGCAAGCCTTATAGACGTGAAAATTTCACATCAAGAAGACATGAAAAGGGCGTTTGCCTTATCCGTCATGGTTTACTTTACTGTTGCACTAACAATAATGTTGGCGGCGTTCCTTTTCCATGGAGAAAGCTGGCCTCCAATTTTCCTTTCGTTTATGCTGCTGGTTCCCCTTCACCTTTGGAAGAGAAAGTATACTGAAAAAACTGAACTTTCGAAAACTCTTTCTGGAAAATCCATGGGCGCTGTTGTGGGCTGGACTTTGGCGCTTTTTCTTTTGGCTTTGACAGTGCGTGTTCCATCCGCGCTCATTTTCAAAATGCCATATGAAAAGGCTCCGATAATTTACCTTCTAACCTTTACAATAGTTCTTGTGGAGGAAACCGAGTTGACAGTTTTTGGTTTTAAAACACAGAAAATGGCAAAGGCGCTCCTAAATGGAGCAGTTTTCTTCATAATACTTCAAGGAACCATTCTGTTTGTCCACTGTACAGCTGTTCACGCCCTCACGGGTCAGGCGGCGATTTCTTTTAACTTTACGCTTTTCCTTACGGTAATGCCCTTTCATACGTTGCTTGTAGGCATAAGCGAGGAAGGCCTTTTTAGAGGCTACATCCAAACCAGCATAGAGCCGTTCGGCGCTTTAAAGGCCATCTTCTTCCAAGCGGTGCTGTTCGGTCTTTGGCACTTTGTCTGGAATCTTTCACCTTTCAATCCGCTTGGTATGCTTCAATACATAACCTTTTCATTCCTATTTGGATTGCTTTTCGGCTATTTTTACTCTAAAACCAAGAACCTCGTCCCACTCATTCTAGTTCACGGCCTTTGGAACAGCTTTCAATCGGGAGTCATAAGGAACACTGAAGTGTTGGATAAACTTGCACAAACCCCATTTCCAACCCAGATTTTAGTTTGGTTTTTACCCTACGCAATAGCCGTTCCAGCAGCCCTTGCATTCACAAAATATTGGGTTAAAGAAATCTGAAGTGACTCCGCTTTGTTCAGAAATGCTTTGGAATCTTCTGAACAGCCGTCGCCGTCAGCTTCACAGTGTTCTCCAAGTCTTTAAGGCTTACAAGGGAAACTGGACTGTGAATATAGCGGGTTGGCACCGATATAACGCCGCTTGGAACCCCTTCTCTGGTTAGAGCTATCCGGGCAGCGTCCGTTGAACCGGGCAATCCTGTTTCAAGCTGATAGGGTATGTTAATTTCTTCAGCAGCCTCCACTAAAAGACGCAGAACTTTTGGATGCGTAATCAACCCCATATCCGCAATTTCTATCGCTGGCCCCTTCCGCATTTTCACCGGAGCCTCGACTTCTTTGACTCCTGGAACGTCGCCCGCCACTGTCACGTCGAGGGCTATGCCTACGTCCGGGTATATGCCGAAAGCCGCTACTGTGGCGCCTCTTAAGCCGACTTCTTCTTGCACGGTTCCCACAGCGTAAACTGTGCAGTCTGTTTCCTTCAACAACTTCATGGCCTCAATCATGACAGCGCATCCTACACGGTCGTCGAAAGCCTTCCCTACAACGGCGTCGTTCCCCATTTTAGCGAACTTCACATCAAAGCTTACAGGGTCGCCTATCTTCACACCCATTTTTCTGGCCTCTTCTTGGCTTTCCGCGCCTATGTCTATGAAAAGCTCGTCGAAAGTAAGCACTTTTTTGCGTTCTTCCTCCTTCTGTATGTGGGGCGGCTTCGAGCCAATAATTCCATGTAATGGGCCTTTTTCTGTGTGGACCATCACTTTTTGCGCTAAGAGTATTCGGTCGTCTATTCCGCCGATTTTCGTGAACTGGAGAAATCCTTCCTTGGAAATAGTTTTCACGAAAAGCCCTATTTCATCCATGTGGGCTGCCAGCATAACCTTCGGCGCGTTTTTCTTGCCCTTTTTAACGCCTATAACGTTTCCAAGCTTGTCCTCTGAAAGCTCGTCCACATGTGGTTTGAGTAGTTCCTTCATGATTTTTCGGACTTCGTCTTCTCTTCCAGCCACACCGCAAGCGTTTGAAAGCTTTTCCAATGTTTCAACAATAGCCACGTTTTCGCCTCCTCCTTGAAGATGGAAGCTGAATTCCAGACTACACTATTAACTGTTTTGGTATTAAAGTAGTGTTTAAATCATAGGTTTAAACCATCTGCTTAAAAGAATACCCATGGAAAAATAGAATATCCTTTCATATCACAAAGACTATAGAAATGGCCAGAATATACTTTACCATGAACGGCTTCAACAGGCCATGACGGTTTTCAGCCCAAAAGCGACTTTTTAAAGTTTATTTGCAACCAGCCTCTACTAGACTTTAAACTCTAATCCTATTCAAATTCAAAAGAATTAGGGAGGCTGCTATAATTGAGGGACACACGGAGGGTTGCCTTAGCGTCCGTTTTTGCAGCTTTACACGCGGCACTTTACCTTGTTTCATTTGGCTTGTGGAGAAACTGGGGAATATACCTAGAACCCATCGAAGGGGCGATTCTCGGTCCCAAAACTGGGTTTACAGCAGCCTCAATCGGTGCTTTAGTTGCTCGCATGATTAAGCCAGACCCCTTCTGGATGTTCGGTGTGATTGCAGAACCAGTAGGCGTCTTAGCTGCCGCTTTGCTTGCCCAGTCAAAATGGAAACCGGTTTTAACATTATACATTGCAGCTTTGCTGGCTTATTTTCTTCACCCCTATGGACAAAAACTTCCTCTATGGACTATTCTGGATGTGCTTGCAGCTGTAGCCCTCATTTATCCAGCAGCAAAAATCGGCGGAACCCTATACGCTGTGGACTTTAAACGTTTACCCATCAAGTTGACTTTGATTTCTTTTATATGCATAGCAACGGATTCGCTGATAAGAATTTTCCTACTTATACCATGCGGTTTGCACTCTCTCTTTTTTGAAAGTTTTGACAGCTTACAAGGCGTTTTCGTGGAGGCTGCTGCTTGGTCATACACTGAAGATTTAATCGTCGTAATGGTCTCGCTCACGGTTGGAACACCCTTGCTATTAGCTATGTTTAAAACCGGTTTTCTAAGAAAAGAAGGGGAGAGAAAGCGTTAAAAATTAAAAATCACTGTTGTGAGGGTTGTTGTTTTCGGAGTTCAAGATGTTCCGTCAGTAGCAGAACACCTTCGATGATAAGGAATATGCCCAAGATTATTCCGACAAGGTCTGGTATGATTATTACTAGGATACCGAAGATTATGCAAAGGATGGCCAGCACCGGCTTAGACACGGTTATGCCTATCTTTTTTAATCCTTTCTCAACAGCCTCAGTCACTTCACTCCCTCCAGCCAGAATGTTTAACATACTAAAGTATTTAAAGCATTTCAAAAATCGTGTTTTGAATGCTTGAAGAATCCATGTTCCAACAGCAATTTTTAAACGTTTAATTCGCTTTTACACGAGGAGCGGGGTTGAAAGCATTGACAAAAGAGTTTAAAACCGTTTTCATTTTTATAGACACCGACAAACATGCAAGCCCTTTCGACATCTTGGCAACAATAGACGTTCTACCGGAGGCAGCCATTATAAAATATGAAAATGTAACGGTGGAGGACGCTGAAAAAATTGTATACGACGCCATGTTTCCCCGCGGGCCGGAAGGCGTAAAACACACTAAAATTTTCATTAACGGACGGAACTTCGAACTGACAAACGAGATTTTAGAGAAGATAAAGAAATGCATGTTTCCACCTTTCGAACTCAGCGTGGTTATAGATCCAAGGGGCGCGTACACAACAGCTTCAGCCGCCGTTGCAAAAACCCTTGAGATCTCAATAGTTAAGGGCCTAGGGGGCCTTGAGGGAAAAAAGGTGGCAGTGCTGGCTGGAACCGGACCAGTGGGGCAAACAGCTGCGAGGCTTTACGCTTTTGAAAAGGCGAAAGTCATCGTCACTTCAAGGGATCTTAAAAGGTCTATGGCTGTTGCTGAAAAAATAAACGAGGAAGTTAAGGAAGACAGGGCTAAAGGTGTTGAAGCAAAAACTCCGGAAGAGATGGGCGCAGCCATAAAGGACGCCGAAATAATTTTGGCAGCTGGAGCTGCGGGCGTCCAGCTTTTACCATTGAACACGCTTAAAGAATACGGACGGAGTTGTAGGATTGTAGCGGACATTAACGCTATTCCACCCCTAGGCGTTGAGGGATTAAAGCCCACGTGGGATGGGAAAGAAGTTATTCCAAACGTTTTCGGCGTAGGCGCCCTCGCCATAGGCGTTCTAAAAAATGCTATAGAAGCCAAAATGATCAAAATGGCAGCTGAAGAGCCAAAGGGCATATTCGACTATAAAGTGGCATATCAAATAGCTAGAGAATTGATCTCCAAAAAGTTGGAGGAAGGAAAGGGGAAAAGTGAATCGGGGAAACATTGGTTGCCATAAGAAGCTCCAACCACAATAATATCGCTTAGCCTACCTTTTTCTTTGCATCTCCGACCCCGGCCTTTATGCGCTTCCCTAAACTGGTACATGACATTTGACGTTTTAACAGCGAAAACTCTTAAAGGAGACGGCGTAAATATCAACGGTTAGGTTTGAATATGACGCAGAGTGAGGCAACCCTTAAAGTGGTTGGCTACGACGATAAAGACAAGTTTGGACCATGCTTTCTAGTGAAAACGCCAGCAGGGCACGTGGTGAAAGTTGCAGACACTTTCGCTGAAATGTTCCCATTGTGGGCTGGAAGAGTGCTAATAACGGCTGACGACGAGAAATGGGCTTTAACCGCCGCCGAGGTAGCCACAGGCTTCGCCACAAGCGTTATTATGGCGCCGGCCGAGGCAGGTGTTGAAGGGCTTGTTTCCAAGGAGAAAACTCCGGACGGCCGCGTGGGTGCCCTCATCCAAATTTACAACCGAAGCCGATTCGACCTAAAAACCCAGATGATGTTTCGTATAGGCCAATGCATAATGACTTGCCCAACCACCGCAGCTTTCGACGCCCTTCCAAACGCCAAAAGAAGACTGAAGGTTGGCAGGAGCCTCCGATATTTCGGTGACGGCTTTCAAAAGAAGGGCATTGTTGGCGGAAGAAAGGTTTGGCGGATTCCAGTTATGGAAGGCGAATTCATCGTTGAAGATTCCTTTGGCGCCGTTGAAGCTATCGCCGGGGGAAATTTCCTCATACTGGCAAAGGACAAAAACAGTGGACTGCAAGCGGCTGAAGAAGCCGTAAAAGCGATAAAAAACAACGTAAGCGAAGTGATCATGCCTTTCCCAGGCGGAGTCTGTCGTTCCGGATCAAAGGCGGGCTCCATGAAATACAAGCTTAAGGCTTCAACGAACCATCCCTTCTGTCCGACGCTGAAAAGCGTCGTAGCTGACTCTCAGCTTCCCGAAGAGGTAAACTCCGTCTACGAAGTAGTTATTAATGGTTTAACTATTGAAGCTGTTAAAAGGGCCATGGGCGAAGGTATAAGGGCTGCCTTAAATGTTCCCGGAGTTTTAAAGATTTCAGCGGGCAACTATGGCGGCAAACTCGGACCATATAAGGCTTTTCTGAAAGAAGTTTTAGGGTTATCCTAACCCTTATTAGGCGCCATTTTAATTCTTGGCTCTTGCAATTGGCTTTACAGCCGCTAAACTAAATTAAGTGAAAAGGCTTTGAGCGCTCCCACAAAAAGAACATCCCTCGAACTGTTTAGGTTAAAAAAGGTACTGAGTATGCTCGCCGACAAAGAGGGGCGGGGCACGGAGCTGATTTCGCTTTATATCCCGCCTGGAAAACAGATAAGCGAAGTCATGAATATGCTTAGGGAAGAGTATGGCACGGCTGCTAACATAAAGTCCACCACCACCCGCAAAAACGTTCAAGACGCCATAGTAAAAGTGCAGCAACGCCTAAAACTTTTTAAGGAAACCCCGGAAAATGGGCTCGTAATATTTTGCGGAGCAGTTCCGCAGAACGGTGCTGGAAGCGAGAAAATCGAAACTTATGTGATAATACCGCCGGAACCAATAAACATTTACCTTTACCGTTGTGACTCCCGCTTCCACACGGAACACTTGCAGGAGTTGCTCCGCGAAAAAGAGGCTTACGGCATACTCCTCATAGACGCTACAGCCGCAACCCTCGCAGTTTTACAAGGCAGAAGACTCGAAATAGTAAGGGAGGTAACCTCCGGCGTCCCGGGCAAAACCAGGGCTGGAGGCCAGTCTGCCAGAAGGTTTGAAAGGCTTAGGGAGATGCGTCTCCAAGAATATTTTAGGCGGGTGGGCGAACACGCCAACGAGGTTTTTCTCCCCATAGAAAACCTTAAGGGCATAATCATCGGCGGACCAGGCCCAACCAAATACGACTTTGAGAAAGGCGACTACTTGAACTACCAGTTGAAGGAGAAGATTATCGACACCATTGACACGGCTTACGTGGATGAGCAAGGCGTGAAAGAAGTTGTTGACAAGGCGCCGGAAATTATGCGAAAAATCCGCTACATAGAGGAGCGCCAAATAATGCAGCAGTTCCTCTACGAAATAGGCCACGACACGGGCTTAGCCACATATGGTGAAGAAGCCGTAAGAAAGGCGTTGGAGGCTGGGGCGGTTAAAACGCTACTTTTGTCAGAAGGCTTGGATATTGCCCGTGTAAAGGTTAAATGCAGCGCATGCGGCTATGAGGAGCAACAAACCGTTAGGGGACCAATGCTAACAAGTTTTGAGCAAAGCCTTGTCGGAAAACCATGCCCAAAATGCAGTGCTCCGTCCCTAAGCATCGCCGATAAACAGGAGCTTATTGAAGACTTTGCCCAGCTAGCTGAATACACAAACACCGAAGTCGAAGTAATATCAGACGAAACTGAAGAAGGGCAAATGCTTAAAAACTCCTTTGGAGGAATAGCCGCCATCCTCCGTTTTAAACTGCAAGAATAAAGCGCTACCTTTGCGGGTATTTGGGGATTTCGTATCGCCACATCACAGTTTCATTAGGAGATAAAATGTATAAGTCAGCGCCGACGGGGCCGTACTCCCATCCGCGACCAGTCCAACGGTACCACATCCAATACTTGTTCCCAGTGTTCCAGACGTTGTTTATAGCGTCTACAAAACTTGCCCCTATGGATGGGTGAAATGTGTGGTTTATAACGGCAACCCTCTTGGTTGCGCTTAAAAGGTCGCATCCTAAAAGCACAATTGTGTTGTTATACCAAACCACTGTCTTGTTCCATTCTCCGTAATCAATGCATATGTTAACACGCATAATGCATCCCTCATACCTTCTAAGCTTCCCGAGAAGGTTTTGATATTCCATATAGTAGTATCCAGCGACAAAGCCCACGAGTAAAAGGGATGTTAACCATCCTAAGCCGAATATTACTAAACTTCTTTTGGAGAATTCCATGAAGCTCCACCTAACAGATTGCTTATAATCCTAACTAGGATAAAAAATGCACCGCCGAAAAACACGACGTTTGACGTTACATGAATAACTGTGAACCATGCGCCCTGAATTAAAGCGATGATTATGGGAACTCCCGACGGCAAAGCCCAACCTATGTTGGTGATTATATCGTATATGAGGGTGAGAAAGGCGGCGAGAAATGAAACCTCCAACCTTAAAGTTTTTGTTGGATTAACTACATTATTGGGGTTTCCGCCCAAAATTTTGCGGTAAAAACCGCCAGTAAAGCCTATTAAGGCCATTCCAGCCATTTGATAAGGCATTATTATTCCAGCGAAGCCCCACGGTGAAAGAAACCCGTTGATAAACATTGTTAAAGCTCCTAAGAGGGCCCCAAAACCAGCTCCGAAAAGGAAGCCCACCGAGAAGCAGATTAGAGACGTAGCCTCAACGTTTGGTGGTCTCGGGGTTAATTGAATCCCAACACATAGAGCGGTCATAACGGCTAACAACGCAACGCGTTTACAGTTCATCCCATCCACCAGTTTTGAACCGCCCTATTTTGCTAGTTTTTAACAAACTATTTCAAATAAGTGAAACCCTAACCAGATGTGTCCACGCGGTTCAGAAGAAAAAGGGGTGTCTGCATTGTTTTCAGTGTTTTGCTGTCCGCTTGCAGTGTTAGAGCCAACAGAGCCGCCCACCGGGTTTGCGAGAATTCTAACCTCAATTACGTCGCTTCGTATGTATCCCG
>JANXDU010000008.1 GCA_025059195.1 Candidatus Bathyarchaeota archaeon | reverse complement strand
TAACCGAGCAGCCGCAACAACCAAGCCCAGCCATACCAACAGAACACATCGCAGCCATCGCAATAGCAATCGTAGTGATAATAGCCGTAGCCCTTTACATAATCACTAAACGGAAAAAATAAATTACTCCGCCCACACCCCTTTTTCTCGCCCCTCTTTTTGCAGGCATTTTGAAACTCAACAGTTTATTTTTCATGTCCCACAAATCCCATCTAATAACAAATTTTATAAATCCAATTCATTTAAACGTACAATGGAGTGACCAAAATGAAAAAAGGGGAGAAATTTTTAAAGATTTTAATCATCGTGACTATGGCTCTGCTGTTAGCATCATCCCTTACCATACTCCTTCCAAACACACTTATCCCCGTAAATGCTCTGACACAGCTAACTCAACGCGTCGACCCGTGGACTGGGCAGCCCTACGGCGACATAATGCAATACGAGTGGCCCCAGTATGGATGCGAGGAAGGGCAAAGCGGCTTTGGTCCCGGACCAGCGCCCAACAAGCCCAATGTACTTTGGAGAACAACGGTAGCCGGTGTAGGTGGTCAACCAATAGTTTTCAGCGGCAAAGTGTTTGTCATCGCCGGCAGCACCTTATACGCCCTTGACGCCTTCACAGGCTCAGTTGTTTGGACCCGAAGCTTGCCGAGAGCCCCCTCAGGGTTTGGCACAGCCTACGTGGTTAAAGTAGACGCTGAACACCTCATGGTTTTTTGTAGCGGCCCAGTAATTCTTAAGATTGCAACAGGGGAAATCGTAGCCGACCTTCATATTAGGCATTACATGGCCCATCCGGGAAGCGGACAATACTTCTGGGGTGCATATTCAAGTAAACTCAAAATGGCGTATGTGCCAGCCTTTAATGTTACTACTCGCGAAAGCCTAATCCTCGGAATCAGTTTAGCAACTCCATCACAGCCAAAAATAGCTTGGCAATACGTAGCTTACAGTCCAAGCGAAGTTATTGCGTGCGGCGGCGGCAAAGTTTTCCTTGGAACCACAGAGGGCACCGTTTATGCATTAAACGGTAGCACTGGACAACGCCTTTGGGAAACGCATACAAGAGGCGGGTTAGTTCAGCAATCAGCAATATACTACAACGGCAAACTTTACACTTCGGCCACAACCACCCAGTTAACATGCTTTGACGGGGAAACTGGCAAGATTCTATGGCAATACGAAAAAGGTGGAAGGGCCTTTTCAGCTTATAAAGGCGCCGCAGCCTATGGCATGATCTTTGACACCACCATTGAGGTTGACCCCCATGGCCACGTCAGAGCATGGGATGCTGAAACAGGAGAATTAATATGGAAACAGCCCGCGTACTTCTACATTTCATACACCACAATAGCCGTAGCAGATGGAAAAGTATACACAAGCATATGCGACTGGGCTGCTGGATCAGTGGTGGCTGGAATAACAATGCCCGGATACACCTTTGCATGTTTCGACGCATTTACGGGGACACTGCTCTGGAGGATACCGGGCATAAGCTTTGCCCATCCGACGGTGGCTTATGGAAACCTCTATGGCATTTACGGCGGCGCTGTGTACGCCATCACTGACGCGCCGAGAGACTGGACCCACGGGTTCATCGGAAACGTTGAAAATCCAAGAGTGGCGGTAGGCCAATCAGCACCCGAGGTTCTCAGAGTCCGGTGGGAATTCCAGACAGGCGGCGACGTAAGCAGCTCTCCCGCCGTCGTAAAGGGCAGAGTGTACGTCGGCTCCCACGACAAAAACTGGTATTGCTTGGACGCTTATACTGGAGCAAAAATCTGGAACTACACCATCGGAGCTCCAGTTAGATCTTCAGCCGCCGTAGTGGATGGAAGGATGTTCACGGGAGCTGATGACGGCACTTTCTATTGCCTAAACGCCACAACTGGCAAGCTGATATGGAAACGTACTACGGATGGGGCCTTCTTACACTTGCTGGAACCATTGGAGTTCCAGGTGCGCTCGTCTCCAACAGTGGTGGGCAACCGAGTATACGTTGGCCACTTAGACGGTAAGGTTTACTGCCTCAGAGCAGAGGATGGAACAGTATTATGGACGTATCAAACTGGCGGTCCGATATTCGGGTCGCCAGCCTACTATAAGGGAATGATATACATCACTTCAACGGACAGATACCTCTACGCCTTGAATGCAACCACGGGCAGCATGGTGTGGCGAAGCTTCCCACTCAACATGAACATAGGCGTACCCGATAGAAGCGTCCTCTTCAACATTGGCACGCCAACAGTAGCCGACGGCAGAGTGTTCATTGGAGGAGGAGTTATGTATGGAACAGCCCTCCCAGGAGTTGACTACTACCCCCACAGTGTTCCAGCCGGAGCGTGGGGAGGCGCAATTAGATTCTTTGCCTTCAACGCAACCACGGGAGCAAGCATCTGGAATCAGACGCTGGCTGGAAACACGCAGCCCGTTTGGGTTCCCGTCTACTGGGCTCGTAGGCTGTACATTTCAGAGTTTGGGCAAGTGACATGTATGAACGCTACTCATCCAAACTCCGGACCATATAGGGTTGCAGATTTCGGAGCGGCTTACGGAGCCCGCAGAGCCGGCAACCGCACATGGGGTCAGTGGTTGGGCTACCAAATCTCATCCTCAGTTGCCTACGCAGATGACATACGAGGACCCAAAGTCTATGTGGGCTGCGATGTGGGCAGCGTAACAGTGCTTAACGCTGCAAACGGAAAATCGTTATCCTCCTTCACAACGCCGGGAAACGTGCCCTCCTCTCCAGCCATATGGGATGGAAAAGTTTACATCGGCTCGGTGAACGGGAAAATTTACTGTTTCGACGATTCTCCAAGAGTAACTGTAAGTATAAGCAGCGAGTTTGTTAAAGGAATGAAGGTAAAGCTTAATGAAACAGTTAAGATAAGGGGCCGCCTTTTCGCCATCCCTGAAGAACACGTGTGGGACTCGCAAAAGGGAACCTATGTGCCTGTGCAAAGCAGCCTTCGCCCAGGCATTCCAAACGCTGTTGTCCATGTTTCGATAATAAAGCCTGACATGCGCATACTCAACTTGACTGCAAAAACAGACAAATACGGATTCTTCGAAGTAACCTACACCCCCGACGTCGCCGGATGGACATGCTGGGTGGCTTGGTATGACGGCGAAACAAAACCAGCACTGACATACAATGCCTTCTGCACCGAAGACTACTGGTTTGAAATAATACCGCCCCTAACACAGCCGCAGCTAACAACGGGTTCAACCATACCTACAGAATACATAATAGCAACAATACTTCTAATCGTGGTTGTAATAGCTATAGCCGTCTATATAGTTAAACGCAAAAAATAACAAACCCCCAAATTTTTTCTATTTCATTTTAGGGAGCGGGAATGGAACTTTTCTTAACCATGCTGGCTGTGCTGGGCTTAGCTCTCCTCATAGATCTAACATTTGGAGAACCGTTTTGGCGGTGGCCCATCGCTCTCCACCCAACTGTGGTAGTGAACAAGTTTGTAGTGAGAGTTTTGCCGCTTTTTAAAAGCAGAAACTCAAAGATTGAAAGATTGAATGGAGTTTTTTTGGTAATCGTCACGGTTTTAGGGACAACTGCAATAGCCTATGCGATTCTCTACGCGTTTCGTTTGTTGTTTTTCCCGTTATACATTATTATGGCAGCTCTAATGCTTAAATTTACGATTTGTATAAAGCTTGAAACCAAAATGGCTGTTGAAGCAGCGGAGTGTATTGAGAACAAAAATGTTGAGAAGGGCAGAGAAATAGCCTCTATGTTCTCAAGAAGAGAACCAAGCACCCTTAACGGAAGACAAGTAGCCTCAGCGGTTATTGAGTCTATGGCTGAGAATCTGGCGGACTTCAAGCTTTCACCAATGTTTTATTACGCCTTCTTCGGAGTGCTCGGAGCCGTTGCTTTCAAAACAATCAACATACTGGATGGCACCGTTGGATTTAAAGACGAAAAACACATAAACGTCGGATGGTTTTCAGCCATGGCGGATACCGTGGCAAACTTTCTCTTATCAAGGCTAACCTCACTACTAATAGTGTTGGCCGCCTTTTTCGCTGGAATGGACTACAAAAACGCTTGGAAAATCATGATGAGGGACTACAAGAAAGTTCCAAGCATAAACCATGGATGGCCCATGGCCGCCATGGCTGGAGCATTAGGCGTGCAGCTTGAAAAGCCCGGATATTACGTCATAGGGGAAGAGAGAGAAGCGTTGACCCCCGCGCACATTAAAAAAGCCTTGAAAATTAGGAACATGACGATAGTTTTGTTCACATTTTTAATAGAGTTGCCCATATTATTTTTAAGCACTAATTTTTTGCGATTTCCCGTTTAAAAGAAGCCCTTTAATCATGTTTACAAGCATTAAGTTTTCCTCTAGGCATCTGACGGTTACCCTGAAGTAACTTTCGTTTAAACCGTGGAAATCTCCGCAGTCTCTTATGAGAATCCCTCTCTCCTCAAGCCTTTCCTTTAAATCCCTCGCAGTAAAACCATCTTTAAGAATTTTAACAAGCAAAAAGTTTGTTTCAGAGGGATAAACTCTTAAAAC
Organism: Candidatus Bathyarchaeota archaeon; assembly: GCA_025059195.1. Lineage (GTDB taxonomy): Archaea > Thermoproteota > Bathyarchaeia > Bathyarchaeales > Bathycorpusculaceae > DRVP01. The sequence continues at coordinate 49,665 of JANXDU010000008.1, read as the reverse complement.
GCCTGTTCCGTTCAGTAGATCGGCCAGCTTTTTCCGCTCTTCTCTAATTTGCACTTTTGTCTTTTTAATATACTCGCTGTCTTTTAACGCTTCACGAGCCGCCACTATGGCCAAGGAATTTATACACCAAGGTTGCTTAGCCACTTCCAGTTTTTGGACAATTTTCCTGCAGCCTATTCCATAGCCTATCCTTATGCCCGGCATTCCAAAAAACTTTGAGAACGACCTAACCACAAAGATGTTTTCATATTTATCCACATAATGAGCTAGCGTGTATTTTTCAACGGGTTCAACGAAGTCTATGTAGTTTTCGTCTAAAACAACATAAACTCCCCTTTCAAGGCAAAACTCAACCAAGTCTAAAATCAGACTGCGATTGAAGAGTCTCCCAGATGGGCTGTGAGGGTTACAAATAAACAATAAACGGGTGTTTTTATTACTATTAATTAATCCTTTAATTACGTCAACGTTTAAGGTGAACTCTGGAAGCATGTCCACCAGCTTAGGCTTCGCAGAAACCAGCAAGCTAACTCTTTCATATTCTGTAAAGGATGGAACCGGAATTAAAGCTTCCGTTCCACGAATGAGGGTTTCGGCAAACCGATATATCAGTTCCATAGACCCATTTCCAAGCACGACGTTCTCTGGATTTATCCTTCCAACGTAGTCACACAAGTCTTTCTTGAGATCCGACGGATTTTGATCGGGATAGAACTTAATGAGCTCTGCAAACCGTTTTACAGCTTCTATCGCCCTTGGAGACGGCCCAAGGAAATTTATAGGAGCGCTGAAATCGACAATTTTTTCAAGGGGTATGCCGTATTTTCGCGTTAAAGCCCACACGTCGCCGCCGTGTTGTCTGGGTTGAATTTTCTCATCCAAGCAGTTCAACCATCCTATCCTCAATTTTCCATTGTTCCTTAAAATGGTTGTTATAGTCGTTGAAAACCCTGTAGAGCCAGTAGATTATTCCCACCCCCAGCGTTGCCAGAGTTATCGCTACGTAAAATTTCAAATCAATTTTTTGTTCTGCAACGTCCTCGTCTGGGAGAATCTTCTTAAATAAAGAGACTTGTCTCCGTTCATGTAAAAGCAGATCTTTAGAAAGGAAAAAGGCTACAGCAAAAATTGGAACAATCAAAACTATGGACAGCGTCCACAAGAAGGAGTTTCGTTCACGAAGCTTTTCTGGTTCAACTTCAATGTTTATCCCTTTTCTCTTTAGGACGGAAATGGCAAAAGTCTCCAGTTCCTTTTGACGATGAAAATGTCTATTTCTTCTTTCAATTAATTGATAAATCATTGGAAATAAAGCTAACCCAAAAGTTGTTATTGAAACAAGAAACCACATAGAAAACCACATAATTTTGTCAGTGTTAACCCTTCTAAGAACGTTTTCCTTAATTCTGCCTATAATCTCACCGTTTTCCATCCCTGCATATAATGTTTGACATGATTTATAAGCATCTTCCTCTAAAGACATGGTGATGCGCGAAAAACCGTTAATCTCCATAGTCATTCCAGTCTTTAATGAAGAGCCCACAGTGGGCAATGTAATTGAAGGGGTTAAAGCCGCCGTTGAAAAAATGTGTCTACCCTACGAAATACTGGTCATCGACGACTGCTCCACAGACAATTCTCTAGAAATTTCGAAAAGCAAGAAGGTTGAGGTTTATCGCCTTAAAAGGCATATGGGAAAAGGCTACGCACTTAGGCTGGGGTTCAAAAAGGCGAAGGGCGAAATAATTGTAACCTTGGACTCAGATGGCTCGCATAAACCGGAGGAACTTCCAAAGGTTTTAGAGCCTGTATTAAAGAATGAGGTAGACCTCGTCGTTGGATCCCGCTTTTTATGCAAGGAAAATGTTTTCTCCAACAGGCTGAACAAGATTGGAGTCCAATTGTTCAACTTCTTAATTAGAGTGCTCACCGGGAAAGCTACTACGGATTCTCAGTCAGGTTATCGTGCATTTAAATCAGCCATCTTAAGGAAAATGCGTCTAAAGTCTAATGGGTATGAAATCGAGTCTGAAATGTTGGTAAAAGCTTTAAAGATTGGCTTAAAATCTAAGGAGGTCTCAATAAGGTTTGAGCAGAGGACTTATGGAAAATCTAAGCTGACTCCCCTCAAGGACGGCATTAGAATCTTCATATCTATTTTGACAGCGTATGTTGGCGTTTGATATGGAACCATGGGAGAACTTTCCCAAAGTATCACTTATTATTACAACCTTTAACAATGAACGAACCATCGGCGAGTGTTTAAGATCGATTTTTGAATTGGATTACCCGAAAAACCTTCTTGAGGTAATAATCGTAGATGGAGGATCAAAGGACTCTACGGTGAAGATAGCCGAAAAATATCCAGCAAAGGTTATTGTAAGACCATCAAACGCGCCGTCCGCTTACAATTACGCGGTAAAAATCGCAAAAGGAGAATTAATCGCGATAGTGGATGCAGACGTAAAAGTTGAAAAAAATTGGTTACGCACACTTGTAAAACATTTGAAAGACCCGCAGGTGGGAGGAGTCGGTGGGGGAGTTGAAACGTGGAACCCACAACACGCATTACCTAGATGCATCGGATACGACATTAAATATAGGTATGACAGACTTCGGAAAAGCAGTGATGCCAAACGCTTGGCAACGATGAATCTGCTTGTTAAACGATGCGTCATAGAGGAAGTCGGAGGCTTCGATGAAAGTCTTCCTACACAATACGATACGGACTTCGGATACAAGGTAACAGACAAAGGATACAAATTGGTTTTTGAGCCTGAAGCAAAATGTTACCACTTCAACAGGCCAACATGGCTCGAATACTTTAAACAACAACTGCAATACGGCAAAAACACCCTAAAGCTTTACTTTAAAAGGCCGAAACTCGTGAGGGGTGACAAGATCACAGATTTTGGAATGAACCTTCAACCCGTTCTGTTGGCTTTTATTTTTGTATCGGTAATTTTGGGATTAACATTGGAAAAAGCAAGAGTTATGCTGTGCATAGCGGCTTTTACTTTAGTTTTTTTGTTAACTTATTACGTTATTTACGCAATGAGGATTTCGCTGTATTTTAGAGATCCCGCAGCCATGTTGCTTGTTATTGTTTATTTCGTTAGGGCAATGGCTTGGACGTTGGGAGGCACCATCACAGTTTTAAAAGCCTTAAAGGCTGATAGGGGAAAGGACCAGAATTGGTTAACGTATGTTTCTTAACTCCAGAGTATCTTCCCCTAATAGGTGGAACGGGATCGTATGTTTACTATCTAGCGAGAAACCTTGCTCGCCTTGAAAACCTTGTATATGTTATTACTAAGAACAGTCAAGAAAACGTGAAGGGTGAACAGCCTAGCGGGAAAGTTAAAGTTTTACGAATTAAAACCATTAAAATTCCGCTGTTGGAGTCTGCTCTTTTTTATGTGCACTCCTCTAAAAAGCTAATGGAGGTTAGTGGAAAGTTTCCGATAGAAGTTGTGCACGTTAATCTTCCATTAGTCCCGAGTTTTGCAGTTCCCAAAAACTTGGGGGAAGCGTTAGTTACAACAGTTCACACTACATGGAAAAGTGAGGGTGACGCGCTTAAACATGAACCCTTCCTTGGGCTTAATGGAAACGAAAAGATCGTTAGAAGCTTCAACAGCCTCTTAAGGTTTTTTGAACATAAACTGCTTGAACGTTCAGACAAAATAATCGCAGTAAGCACTCATACAAAAATGGAACTTCTAGAACACTACGATGTGAGCGCAAACAAGGTGCATGTGATATACAACGGAGTTGACATTAACAAGTTTAAGCCAACGGATGAAAAAGACAAGGTCAAAAGAGAGATGGGATTCGTCGATGACAAGGTTGTGCTTTATGTGGGCCGTTTATACCGCAGAAAAGGCTTACGGACACTTTTGAAGGCCGTTCCTTTTATTCTGCGGAAAATCAAAGACGTAAAGTTTGTAATTTCTGGGAAAGGCTTTCGCAACGAAGAGAAGGAATTGAGGGTGTTGGCTAGCAAACTGAAAGTTGAAAAAAACGTCTTTTTCCTAGGATATACTCCGGATGATAAGTTGCCTAAACTTTATCAAGCAGCTGAGGTTTTTGTGCTTCCATCAGTTTATGAGGGCATGCCTTTCACGCTGTTAGAAGCTTTGGCAAGCGGCTTACCAGTAGTAGCCACCAACGTTGGAGGTATCCCAGAAGTCGTTAACCACGGCGAAAACGGCCTTTTGGTAAAATCTCAAGACCTTCAAGGCTTAGTTGAAGGAATTCTTTATCTTCTGGAAAATCCCGATTTTGCACACGAAATGGGACTTTCGGGCAGAAAAACTGTTGAAAAGAATTTCAGCTGGCAAAAAGTGGCTAGACAAGTTCTAGAAGTCTACAACGAGGTTTTGGCTAAGTAGATCCTCTTAAACTTCTGTAAAGTGAGACGAATTTCTGAAGGATCTTAACAAAATTTGGATTTGAGAAAAACATCTTTGTCAACAAAGCATGTTGGTATATTTTTAACTGCATTTCCACCGGTAAATCCACCACGGGAGTGGCGAATTTCCGAGAATATCTCGCGCTATCCCCTACAACTTTCACGTTTTGTCTATCAAATTTGGTTTTCTGAGCAATATAACTTAAATGGCTGATTTTCTCCCAATCCAGCCCCATGATTTCCGTTGCAACCACGTCTAAGGCAAGTGGACATTTGCTTGCTAAGACGAGGTTCATTTCCACCGGCGTTCCCCTAGTTGGCCCGTTCTTTTCCATGGCTGTTAAGGCGTCCATCACTGTCATTGGCTTGGTTAGCTCGTACAACGTGAACAAAACCTCGTTGAGGTGGGGATGTAGGAAAATCCTTTTTCTGTCAGGGATTAACCCGAAAAGGTTCTTTAAGGCTCCGCTGTAAACTGTGAATTCATGGGTCTTCATTATAGGTACATTAACCACCGAGTCCACTTCAAACAATGTTTTAGGAAGAAACAGCCGTTTAATTTTGAATTCTTTATCTTTGAAACTTACTTGAACCAACTTGTCCCTTGAAAGGTTTATCGTTTTGCCGCCAGCTTTTTCGGCAGCATCTTTGATCCCGGTCTTTTCAAAGGCTAAATCACATGAGTAGTTGTAGCCGTCCGATTCTCCAACTATAACTTCCTCAGATGTTTTCCTAAGCAGTCTTACAATATAATAAATGACTTTAGGGCTTGTCACTGCGCCGGGAACGTATCCCGGCATGCACATGTTTGGTTTTACAAGCACTTTGCCCTTAGCTTTGAAACCAACCTTTCGAAGGATTTCATCTAACTTTTTCTCGAGACTTTCACTTTTAACTTCAGTTATTAAAACAACTTTTTTTCCTTCTGTTTTTTTCATCTAAGTGCACTCTTCGACAAGTATGCATCCAGGATCGGGGGCGAGAAAATCACGGGTGTATGCATAGGCTCTTGCTCTACACCCACCACAAATATACTTGAAAGAGCAGGTTCCACAAGATCCCTTGAGGTTTTCTCTGTTCCTTAAAGCTTGGAACATCTCAGAGTGAAGCCACAGTTCTCCAAAGTTGTCAGTTTTCAAGTTGCCTATCTTTATTGGAAGAAAAACGCATGGATGAACGTCTCCCTCCGGAGAAATTGAGCAATAAAGCCTTCCAGCCCCGCATCCGCCGATGAAATCAGCCAAAGCGACGGCTTTTTTGCTCACCTTGCTTGTTTGCATATGCGCCATTGGAAGGAAAACTTCGTCGGAGACCCCTCTTTGATGGGACACAGCAACTCTAGCTAGCTGTGGAGTTGTGGTCAAAATCGCCACCTTAGAACCCGATAACAACCTATCGAGCAAGAAAAGCATCACTTCCTCCCTTTCTTTAGGTGAAAGATCTTGAGAAACCACGTCAACCCCCCTTCCCGTAGGGACAAAGTTAAACAACACAAACCTTTTGGCGCCAATTTTTTCCGATAGCTCCAATATTTTTGGTATGTCCTTGAAGTTTTTCTTGGTGGCCGTTACGGCAACCGAAGCGCAGAGGCCTTGCCCAACACAATTTTTTAACCCCGTTATTGCCAATTCAAAGGCGCCTGGAACTCCTCTAAACTCGTCGTGGAGTTTCGCATCACTTCCGTCAACGCTGATTTCAACGTAATGGATTCCCGTTTTCTTCAATTTTTGAGCTGTTTGCTTGTTCAGCAAAGTCCCATTAGTGGCCAATGAAACATATAGGCCGGAATCGACGGCGTGCTTTGCGACTTCAAAGAAGTCCTTCCGCATTAATGGTTCTCCGCCTGAAAACGCTAGGGAAACAACACCGAAATCTGCAAGTTGGTCTACAACGTTTAGGGCCTCCTCCGTGTTCAGCTCTTTCATCGCTGATGCACCAGCGTTTGAGTAGCAATGCCTACAGCGTAAATTACACTTGTACGTATAGTCCCAAACGACAAGAAAGGGCGCATAAACTGTTAAGGGCTTCTTGACGCCAAAATAAAGGAATGTTTTAACAACACTTTTTATTCCCCTTCTCGCGTAGGGGTCAGCTAAAATTTTCTCAACCTTTTGCCTTTCAATGGCTAGGCTTCTCCTTAGGAACTCAACCCAAAAAATTATCACACGCGCCGGAAAACTACATTTTTTGCACTTTTGCGTGTCCGAACCGACATATTTATCGAGGGCTATGTCCAGCACTTGCCCACCACAACCATCACACCGTCTTATGGAAAGCGCTAACATCCTCTTGACAAACGGGGAAGTCATCACAGCGTTCCAGAAGTTGCTGTGTTTTAAGAGGTTCAAGATGCTCCCTTTTTCGTCGATGTTGATTTAATTGGTTAAGCGCTATGGTTAAAATGTTTCTGTTCTCGAAATGGTTGAGAGGAAGTGTTCAGCCTTTTTAAGGTCTTCATAACTATTTACGTTTATGACGGCTTCAACGTCCTCCAGAATGAGGACTTCTTGATCCATTTCTCCCTCGGATATTTTAGAGCCATCAATGACGTTGACGCCGGAAACCGCGTAGCATAAGCCCCCATAATTGTAAAGGGAAGGGGTGGAAAGCCCAACTCTCCTAAACTTTTCCACGGGAACTAAAACTGTTAGGGCCGGTTTCCCGCAATGTTCGTAAATTGAGACTATTTTATCAATGAAGCTTCCGGTTAGGGCGGGAAGATCTGAAGAAACCGTTAGAACTGGGTGGAATAGCTTGCCTTTTATTATAGCTTGTTTCAAATCGTCATGGTAGCCTCTTCCATCGGTGTGAATAACCTTTAAACTTTCACGGAGACATTTCTCCTCAGTTTTCGGCGTGTCCGGGCTCGTCACGATGTAGAAATCTGAAATTTTACTTGCGGACTGAATCGCCTTAACAACCCAGTCTATTAGAGGCTTACCCATAAAAGGGGCTAAAGGTTTTTCAACGTTTGAACAGAATCTTTTACCCTTCCCACCAGCCATAATAAGCGCAGGAAGTTTCATGATGCAACCTCTAAAGCTGTCATAAGCAAGCATAAAGCCCTAACAAGCTCGTTGGTTGCGCCGAGAACATCGCCTGAAGTGCCGCCGAAAGTTTTCTCCGAAAGCTTTTCCATTAAAAAGCCCGCAGCGAAGCTTACAAACAAAAAGATTAAGCCTAACAGCCCGAAAAGTGGAAAGACTATGAGGAAAGAAATGGCGTATGATAGGATGATGGATTTGTTTCTCTTGTTAAGCTTAACAAACAGTGCGCCAAGTCCTCCATAAGCGGGTTTCCCGAAAAACGTTAACGTAACCATCGCCAGCTTCGCCGAAACTTCAGCGCAAATCAAAGCTTTAAACACTACACTGGATTTTGTCAAAAAGATTCCGAGAAACGCCAAAAATTCCACAAAAATTGCCAGGAAAGCTCCCCTATGGGTTATGGTCCAAGCATGAGCCATAAACCTTCTTTCTTCGAGGTTTTTAAATCCTAAAGCGTTACCTAAATCGACAAGTCCATCGAAATGTTGAAGCCCTGTCAAAGCAAGCAAAAAGGAAACTGTCGCCGCCGACGGAAAGCCCCTCACAAATAGGTCACCTATAATTCCTAAAAACCTCTGCAAAAAAGGCGCAAAAAAGGATAGCAGTCCTGTGCAGAGTTGAAAGTAGGTTGCTGCAAGGAGGCCGATGATCCCTCCAAAGATTGGAAATAAGAACATATACCTTGCGGAAGTTTCAATGAAGCTTTCCTCTTTTGTTAATGGAATTATTGTGAGGAAGGCTACCAAATCTTTAAAAATCTTCAAGGCCTTCATAGCACATCATTAAACTTACCGAAATAAAAATATGTGCGTTGCTGTAGAAAATCTGCATTAAAGCGTTAGGGAGATGTCGTATGCCCTTCGCAAAAACAGTCAGAGGAATTTTGAAACTTTTAAGGCTCCCATATTGGCCTATGACTGGAGGAACAGCACTACTAACCCTTTTGGCTCTAAAGCCAGAAACGTTAAACGCTAGCACAGCGTTACTAACATTTTTCTCAATGGCTTTTATAGGCTCAGCTGGATTTGCGATAAACGATTTCTTTGACAGGGATGGGGATGCATTGGTCAAGCCCAACAGACCAATTCCAGCCGGGGAAATCTCTCCAAAGATAGCCGTTCACATTTCGGCAGCATTTTTCTCTTTAGGATTACTTCAAGCGTTTCTCATTAACTGGCTGTGCTTTCTAATTGTATTAATAGACTCTGTTTTGTTAATAGTTTATTCCGCATTTATAAAGCGGAAATCCGGCTTCATCGCAAACATTCTGGTTGGAGGCCTAATAGGAACAACTTTTCTCCACGGTGAAGCCTCAGGCTTTGGAACAATAACCACAGCCTCTTTAGCCATGTATCCACTCTGCCTCGGCAGCATCGGCGGAAACATTTTGAGGGACATAATAAGCCTAGAAGGTGACAGCAAAGTGGGATATCCAACTCTGCCGCAAAAGATTGGTGTTGAAAAGTCAGCTAAAACAGCCGCCTTATTCTTTATCGGCTGCGCATTGTTCGCACCGCTTCCGTACTTGCTCCAGGTTTTCAGTGAAAAATACTTGGTGCTTATGTTAATTTGGAGCATATTGCTCCTTTGCTGTTCTGCCCGACTATTGAAGCCCTCTATCTCATTGGACGCTGTGAAGAAAAATGAGCGGATAGCCACCATGTCGATGATTCTTCTGCCTTTGGCCCTAATAATTGAGGCAGTAACATGAACAAAACCGAGAGCATATGCCCAAAATGTCTGGAGAAAGTTGAAGCGGAAATCAGGCAAGAAGAAGACAAAATTGTAATAGAGAAAAAATGTAAAGAACATGGATTTTTTTCAATTCCGCATTGGCAAAGCGCAAAAATCTTCAACTACGTAGAAAAATTTGACTACTTTAAGCATTACGCTAAAAACGCAGACCCGATAGAGAACTCCAAATGTCCATTTTCATGCGGCCTCTGCAACAACCACTTGTCCCAAACGGTGATTGCGGTTATAGACTTGACAAAAAGGTGTGACCTAGACTGTTCAGTATGCTTTGCTAGTTTTCCTGAACATGAAACCGAATACGAGCCTAGCAAAAATGAAATCTTAAAGATGTTGGAATTTTTAAGCCACCTCAACCCCAAACCCCCGGCTGTTCTCTTTTCTGGAGGAGAGCCTCTCCTCAGGGAGGATTTAGCTGAAATAATACGTTTTGCACATAAACTGGGCTTTCTGACAATTCTCGCAACAAACGGGCTAAGAATAGCGAAAAGCCCAAGTTTAGCGGCTAAGCTGAAGGAAAGCGGGTTAAATATTGTATACCTTCAATTTGACAGCTTAAAAGATGAAGTCTACAAAGAATTGAGAGGAAGAGCCCTTTTAAAGGAGAAACTGAAGGTTATCGAGGTATGCCGCCAATACGACATCGAAGTTATATTGGTTCCCACTCTAATAAATGGAATAAACAACGGTGAAATCGGGGACATTATAAGGTTTGCCGCCGAAAACTCTCATATTGTGAGGGGGCTTGTGTTCCAACCTATAGCCTTCACCGGAAAGGCTGCAAACAGTCACCTCATAAATGCGTGGACAGACTCCGCCTTTGCTGAGGAAGTGGAAAAGCAAACTTTAAACGAGATAAGGGCCGAAGACTTTTTCCCAGTTTCAATAATGGCGCCGCCCATAACGGTTATGAGAAAGTTTATGAAAAAACCATGGCCGCTCTTTTCGTGCAGCCCCCACTGCGGCGTTGTGAATTGGATTTACGTTTCGAAAAATGGCCGCCTAATACCCTTAAACAAGCTTCTTAATTTCGAAAAATTCTTTGGCACATTGTTAAAGTTGTCTAAGACCATTGACTCAAAAGGAAAAGCCCAGATACTGTTAACTTTGCTGTTTGCGGCGGTGCGGTCTCTAAACTGGGGGGTTGTCCAAAGAGAGGTTGGCATAATCACGTTTTTCAAAACGGTTTTGAGGGTTCACGTGTCGCCGACATATAGGTCACTCGGCAGTATTAGGAGAAGGATGTTTCTGCTGGGATGCATGGCTTTTATGGATAGATACAACTTTGACATAAACCGCGTTAAAAGATGCGTAATCCACTATGTAACGCCGGATTTGAAAAGAATTCCCTTCTGCACATACAACAACATCTACAGAACCACTATAGAAGCAGAGCATCCAAAAAAGGCTGTTAAAGCAAAGGCTAAGCTTCCCTAACTTTTAGGGGCAGAACGCAGAAATTGCCGGAAAACTCGAAATCACCCGTTTTTTCGTTGTGTATCCACAGCTCAAAGACTAAGGAGAAATCGCCAGCTTCGTCTAAAGATATTTCTACTTGCTTCTCCCACTTTTCTCCCTTGTTCAGTGACCCAGACGCTGAGCTATAGCTTCCATAACACTCCACTTGAAGGGGAATGGAGTGAAGGGGTTCACTGGTTATTTTAAGCAGAACCTTGAAAGCTACATTCTTTTCCATGTGGTTTTCAACAACAATCCATAAGCAGCACGTGTTATTTTTGCCAATTATTAAAAGTTCAGGGTAATTTTTAGCTTCTTTTTGATGGTCAAGTATAGAGAAGGAGACAAAATCCTTCGGCTTCATGTAGACAATATAACTATGTATTAGGAGAAGGAATGCAATAATTAGAGCAATAGTTATTGAGGTGAAATAACTATCTTTTTCGTAGAATCTTTTCACCCTTTTTAGGAAGTCACGCTTCAATCTTTTATTCCTCTGATGAGAACCTTGAATATTTCTAGTCCAGCTCTTACCCTCTTAAGTTTAGATTTGCCGTATATTCTCGGTTTATAAGTTGTAGAGACTTCAATTATCTTGAAGCCCCTCTTTGCAAATTTAATAAGCATCTCCGTTGCAAAAGCCATATCCTCTTCAGACAGTTTAACTTCTTCCAAGGCTGAACGTTTTATAGCTCTGAACCCAGATTGGCTGTCGACAAGTTTTTGTTTATACAAAAGGTTGAAGACGAACGTTATGAGTTTGTTTCCTATGTAGTTTGTAATGTCCATAGATTTTTCATATAACCCATTCATTCTTGCACCTAAACAGAGCTCTGCGTTTTCTTTGAGTAGAGAGTCCACAAGGAGATTGACGTCTCTTATCTCGTAGGTGCCATCTCCATCAACAATTACAACCACGTCGCCTCTTGCGTGTTTTATTCCAGTGTTAAGGGCAACGCCGTATCCACGCTTAGGCTCTATTATTAGTCGGCAACAATTCAATTTCCTAACAACATCTTGTGTTTCATCGGTAGAGTTGCCGTCAACCACAATTATTTCATGCGGATATTTTACCTCCCTTCTTATAGTTTCTATAATGTGCGCTATGGTGCCGGCTTCGTTTAACGTCGGAATTACAAACGAGACCATGTTTACCTTCGACATAGGCTAGTGCTCGCTACAAGGACAAATTACAGTTTCAAGGCGACTACTAAATAAATTCTTCGTATATTTCAATAAGCCTTTTGACGTTTATATCCCAGCTGTATTTTCGCTCCACAATCTCTCTAACTTCTTTGCCCCTATCGGAAAAATTGCAATAGGAAAAATCTAATATTTCCCTAGCTAGGGCCGCGGCGTCGTCCGGCGGCACCACTTTCCCGCAGTTTTTATCAACGATTTCTGGTACGCCTCCAACGTTAGTTGCTACTACGGGAAGGCCGCAAGCCATAGCTTCAAGCAAAACTAAGGGCATGCCTTCCCCAGATTTTGAAGGCAGAACGAATATGTTTGAGGCGTTGTAATAAAGGGGAAGATTGTGATCTGGAACAAAGCCCAGCAGTTTAAAGTTTTTTTCAAGCTTAAGCTCCTTTACCTTTAAGTTGATTTTTTCGAAGTCTGGACCGCTTCCCGCCACCAGAAAAAGCAGCTTTGGATTTTTGGCCACAGCGATTTTCGCGCTTTCTAAAAGGAGGTCTATTCCGTTCTTGTATACTAGGCGTCTAACAGTTAAAACAATGAAGGAATTTTCTGGAAGACCCAGAAGCCTTCTAGCTTCCACTTTGGATGCTAATGGTTTGAAGCGGTCCACGTCGACTCCATTGTAGAGAATCTCAGTTTTACTTGGATCTGCACCCAACTCTAAAACATAGTTTAATGTGGCTCTGCTGACGACGATCACCTTGTCAGAGTTTAATAACACCCTTTTGCCGATTAAGAGGTCGTTTAGTTTTTCGGCGAAATCCCAAAAAACTCCGTATTTTATGAACGTGTTGTGTTGAGTGAGCACCACAGGTTTTGAGCATTTTTTCGCCACTTTTACGGCAAGATAAGATGAAGGGTAAGGGTGCCCATGCACGTGCACTAAGTCGCTGTTTTTGATGCATTTTAAAAAAGTTTTGTAGCCGCTTGGTTTAGGAACAACGTAGGGTATTCCCCGTCCGAAACCAATCTTTAAAGCTGAGTAACAATAGGCTTCTATCCCATCAAAAACGTATTTTTTCCTTCCAGCCACGTCGCTTGTGACGATTATTGGTTTAAACCCCATTGGAATTAGACGTTTACTCTGTTCATATACAACCCTCTCTATACCGCCCACATGGGGCAAAAAAAGATGCGACACAACGCATACTTTCGCAGACTTCATCTTGCGCACTACGCGAATTCTACACTCGCTAATTATAAAGCTTATCACTTGTCAAAAAGAAAAAGGCTTATGTCCAAAAACCAGTAATTATCGATGAGTCTTTTTTCGAAACCCTTTATTTTTATAGGCTTTTTGAAAAGGGGGCCGTCGTAAACGAAGGTGTGATATTCACCCAGCTCTCCGCATGGATTAATATTCTTAAGCTGCCCTATTTCCGTTATGAATGCCTGGTCGACCTCGCGGCCGATCCATTTTTCGTTGAGCAGGTTGGCCCTTGCCTTAACAACAATAGCCTTGAACCCTCTAGCGACAAACTCGTTAAGTATTTTTAAAGGGTCCAAGTGCCAAAGGGGTTTTATTGGCTGCACGTTCATTTCCTTGCAAACATTGTCAACCCAACCCTCATGCGCGGGTATTTCTAGAATATCACCTAAGACCAGTTTATCAACCCCGGCTTTCTTGAGCTCGTCGAGTGCTTCTCTAAAGCCTTCCCCATACGTATCCCATGTTACTTCCTTTTGGATCAGCGGTATATCAACAGCCTTGGACTGGGCGAGGATAAGTTCTGAACGGAGACCGTGAGATATGCATCTACCATTTGACACAAACGTTAGAAGATGAGAAACTTTAACTCCCCTTTGGAGAACTTTGTGCAGAGCTAAACAGCTTTCCTTTCCACCGCTCCAAGAAACCGCCGCGCTCATGTTTGTGTCTCCTCTAAACGTAGCTTGTTGAGGCTAACGCCAAAATGGAAAGCAACGAAGCCATACGAGTTAACTCGTTTGATGCTCCCATAACATCGCCTGTAACTCCTCCGAAATGATTGTTCGAAATTAAAAGTATAACAAGTGCCGCGATTATACTTGCAACAAGAGCAATTAAGCCGACAATTCTGAGGGTAAGAAAGGCTATTGCGAGCGAAATTGCCAAAGATGCGCCTAGACGAAGATTTCTGTGGTGCCCATGCATAGCATTGATGAAATAGGTGTTCATTCCCTCATGGGCGGATGTACCGGACCAAGCCAAAATAACCATGGAAAATTTAGCGAAAGTCTCCGATGCTATTAAACTTTGAAGAACCATGTAAGGCTTGAAGTGAGAAATACATAGTGCGGTCACCAAAAACGTCACCACACCTAACATGAAGCCACCTGTTCCGGTTTGTTTATCATGCATTACTTCGATTTTTTTCTCCGGTGGACCTTGGCACATTAAACCATCTCCAAAATCCAACAACCCGTCCATATGATGAAGCCTTGTGAGCAAAAGAATTAAACCGCAAACCATTACGCCGACCATCATGGTTGGTAAAATATACGTTAAGGCAAAGGCAAACAGTCCAGCTATAAAGCCGATTAAGGCTCCCACAACGGGGAAAAGGTACATAAGGTTTGAAGCGTCCACGAGGCAATCATCGGTCATGCCTACGGGAAAAATTGTTAGAAAAGATATTAGGTTTTTAATCTTCTTAATCATCGAAGGTCACTGTGTATAAGCTGGCTGTACGCTTTCTCAATTTCCACGAAAATTTCGCCCGTGGAAATCGCGCCCATTGACTTTAGGATTGCAGCTATGCATGCACCTCCAGCGCCGACGCCCTCTTTTACGGCTCCGGCCTCATAGGCTTTTAAGCCTTCAAATTTTGACGAACTGAAGTCTAAGTTTACGGCTAAGACTGGGACGGGGGCAATTTGTTTGACTAAACTAACAATGTCTGCCTTTTTATCTGAAATAATCCACCTTGTTGTGCCTATCGCTAAATTATCAAGGACCTCAGGTTTCAACGCTTTAATGATGGCGAGTATGGCGCTCATTTGAGTGCCGCCAGCCATCAAGACTGGAACTTCGCCGGCCGCACCCATCACCAATCCTGCAAAGGCTGGCATCACGGGGTCTCCAACACATGAAATGGCCTTCAACGGGTTATTGGCTAAAGCTCCAAATTTTATGTTTGAGGCCTCCAGACCCGCCTTAACTGTTTCAATTTTAAGTTTATGGGGGTTGCTTGGCATGCTACTGCTGACTTTCCCCTCTGCGGCTACACCCATGGCTAGTAAAACCCCTAAAGCCGTTGTTGTTCCTCCCGGAACACTTTCACCAACGACAAGATAGTCAACAGTTTTAGCCAAGTTTTCCCCTACAATGATAGCTTTTTCCATGACTTTTCCAGCGTTATCCACAGCATTCCCCGTTCTTATATCCTTGCCGGGGCTGCCGCCGAGCTCTATGAAAGGCACTTGGGGCCTAACTTTTAACCCCCCGCTTACAACGATAGCCGGTATTTCGGCAAGTTTAAGCGCTACCCTTGTGATAAGGGCTGGGGTTGGTATGCCCTCCGGTGTTACCGGAACACTTGGTATGCATTCACATCTTCCGAGAAGCAAAAGCTCCACATCCGCTGGAGGCGTGTAATGTGTTATTTCCGGATTTTTCCCAGCGGCAGATATTCCCGGAATTTTCGCAGTTTCCGTTGTTCCAATCACGCAGGTAAATAGTGGTTTTCTGCCCAACAGTCTCTTAAGGAAGGCTTCTCCCTTTTCCTTGTCATATGCAAAGACTATTTCATCCAAAATTAGGGTTCCTCCAGACTTTGCTGTCAAGGTCGAAGTTCATTTTCTAAAATTTTTAACACCGACAGGGTTTCATAACTGTTTCTCACTATTATTGCGCCATTTTTCAGCTTTCCATAGAGTTTTTCAGCTTTCCCCTTTGTGAAGTCTCTTTGCTGAATGGGGGTTTCATCCACAACCACGACTTTTTTACCTTTTTCAACGGCGTAGAGCGCCGCATCTAAGTTTTTTAGGTTGCCGTTTCCAAAGCATACGTTGCTCAGTATTACGACGTCCGCTTGATCTATCATGTTTAGGTTTCTTTCATGGTTCTCATTCGTGATGGGCGAGAATGGAGCCTCACTTACTGTTGGGATTTTGAGCATCTGACATTCTTCGTAATCGCTGTCTAGGAGGTTTAAGACTCCCGCAGTGAGGTAGTAGCCATTTCTATACAACAGTTTGATCAATGGAATCCCCGTTCCACCACCGCATATTACATGGATTTTAAGGTTCCTTGATGATGGGGTTTCTTGTAGTGGAGTTTGAAGCGAGGAAAGGGGAACTACATAGAGGGAGTTTGTTATTGAATGTCTTCTCACCATCACCTCCACGTTGAAGACTTTCCTTATATTCTCCTCTGTTAAAATTTCGTCAACTCTTCCCATGGCGAAAATCTTGCCTTTATGAAGCAAAATAGCCGAGTCGCAGTATCTTGAGGCTAAGTTGAAGTCGTGGAACACCGCCAGTGTAGCTATGCCCTTTTCCAAGCATATTTTCTTTAGCAAATCCATTATTCCAATTTGGTTGTTTATATCTAAGTGAGATGTTGGCTCGTCGAGAAGCAACACTTTAGGCTTCTGTGCAAGGGCTCTTGCTATCATAACAAGTTGCCTTTCACCACCACTCAGCTCATTTATGGGTTTTTCAGCTAAATGCCACGTATTTGTAAGCAGCATGGCTTCTTTAGCGATTTCTAAATCCGTTTGATCTTCTCTTTCAAATCTGCGCATGTGAGGATGTCTACCCATCAAAACAAGATCTAAAGCTGTAAAATCAAATTCTAAGCTTGAGCTTTGGGGAACAACCGCCAAGTTTTTGGCTACATCAGAGCTTTTCATGTTAAAAATATCTGCTTCATTTAAAAGTACGGTTCCAACTTTCGGCTTTAGAGTCCGGCTTATAGCTCTCAAAAGAGTCGTTTTCCCAGAGCCGTTAGGACCCAATAACCCTACGAGTTCCCCGGAATCGACAGAAAAGCTAACGTCTTCCAGAACCTTCACAGAGCCATAATAACAGTCTACACCACAAACCTTTAAAATAACCATGCTTTTTCCGCCTAAATCCTAATTTTTCCAGTTTTCTTAAGCAAGTAGATGAAGAACGGGCAACCCAGCATTGTTGTAATTATTCCCGTGGGGAGGGTTAAAGGTCTAATTATGTTTCTCGCCACCGTATCACAGAGCACTAAAATGGATGCCCCGGTTAAAGCTGAGGACGGTAAAAGGATTCTATGGTCCGGTCCCACTAAAATTCGCATTATATGAGGGACTATTAAGCCTATAAAGCCTATTATTCCGCTGATTGAAACCGCGACGGCCGTGACTATGGAGGCGACCATTAGGACTGTTTTCTTTACCTTTTCAACTTCGACCCCTAACTGTTTGGCTTGCTCCTCACCTAACAATATTATGTTAAAGTCTCTAGCGAATGCGTATAGAATGATGAAGCCAATAATAACCGTGGGAGTAGCTATGTATATGTATTCCCATTTGCTTAGCGAAAATCCTCCAAGGAGCCACATGTAAACGGCGTGTAAGTCTTCCCCGGCGAAAGTCATCATCACCGAAATTAGGGCTGAGAAAAAGCTGCTTACAGCTATACCCGCAAGCAAAAGCCTAAGAATAGGTAGTTCAGTTCCAGTTTTAGCTATGCCATAAACGAGGAAAACCGTGGATATCGCGCCTATAGAAGCCATAAGCGGAATTGCGTAAACCGCCCCAAAAAAGCTGAAGCCAAGCCTTAGAACCATGGCTAAGGCTGCTCCAAAACCAGCTCCAGAGGCTACGCCAAGCACATACGGGTCCGCCATAGGATTCCTGAATAGGCATTGGAAAGCTACGCCAGCTATTGACAATGCCACACCCACCACCACTGCTGAAAGAACTCTTGGGAGCCTCAACTGCACGATAACTGATTCCTCCAAGCCTTCCCATTGGACGGGTATAAAGTTGTCCATGAAAGGGATTTGATGCAAAATTATTTTCAAAGCTTTATCGAAAGGTATAGCCATAGGACCTATAGCCGTTGCAACACTCATAGAGAAAAGTAAAATTGCGGATAAAGAAACTAAAATAAGCGACCACTTAGCAAATTTTTTCAGATAGTTTACTTCCACACTTGAACTTTCCATGTTATCGGACACGCCGCTTAACGCTTTCTTGAAATCATGTAAGATGCAGTGCAAGTGAGCGATAAAATCACCGCTGCTACCACTAAAACTGCCCATAAAGGAATGGGAGTTCCCCAGACATCTGGTTTAGGCTCGCCGATTAAAGCGAAATAGGTTAGATGATCGACTATAGCCTTAACGTAACCCTCATTCTTATTCACAACGCTTTCCAGCGGGGACCACTTTTGCTTTTCTTCATCCCAGTGATAAATTTTCAACGAGTTTTCATCAACCCCAAGAGCTTCCAGTTCACTTTTTTGGTAGTATACTTTTAGGATAAACATTAAGCCTTGGGGAGCACCACATTCAATCTTAAGATAGTTTCCTACGAGTTTCAGATTTCTGGGCACTTCTGGCCCGTCAAGTAATGCTGAAACGATCAAACTGCCGTTATTCGCTGCTTTTAATATTTCAATATCCGCTCTTACTAAGGACTGCAAAGTTAGTGTTTGAGTCGAAAACCTTAACTCCGCTGTATTTAAGTCAAAGGTCAGCGTGTTTGTCACATTAAATAATTCGGGATGTAAAATGCCGGCTACGACCTCCAGGCCGTTCACCAGTCTTGGTCCAGGCCTTCCGATTAAGGACTCGTCGATAAAGTAAACCTTGCCATTTTTTATTGCTGAAACTTCTTCCCAGCCGGATCCCCTATTTCTCATGGTTTCCAGCGTTTCATAGTAACCAGGCATACCTCGAACACTTATTATTATGTCGGGATTTTTCCCGATGACTTCTTCATCAGTGGGGTTTACCCATGATGTTGGGGCATCACCAAAAATGTTCACTCCACCTGCGATCTCAATAAGGTGATGAGGCCATGACCCTGGTCCCACGGTGTAGATTGGGGGATACCAAACTTCAAAGTATACTTTAGGCTTATGGGTTGCATTATACGTTAAATCAGTTATGCGTTTCACTCTTTCTTTAAGAACTTTGGTTAGGGCTTCAGCTTCGGAGGATCTGCCTGTCGCATTACCTATCAGTAATAAATCTCTGAATACATCATCGAATGTTGTTGGGAGGGTCACTATGAGTGGAATTCCAAGCCTTTCAAGGTTCTCTACATTTGGATCGCCTAAACCATAGAATGAATACATGATTATAAGGTCAGGCTTTAAAGCAGCTACTTCTTCGGGGTCCGGATTGTAAATGTTGCTTATCCTCCGCTTATGGATGGCTTCTGTCGGATAGTCAGAGTATATGTCAACGCCCACAACCTTGTCACCTAAGCCTAGGGCATAAACCATTTCTGTAACGCTTGGCGATATGCAAACTATCCTTGCAGGAGCATTTGGTATAGTGACTGCCCTACCAAAGTCATCTACCACCGTGACAGGAAAATCAGCATCAACGTGTTCAACCTTAAATACCGTGAGGCCAGCAAGCACGATTAAGCCTATCAAAATGCTTAATCTTAATTTTTTAATTAGATTTGTTACTTTGGTGTCGAAGGATTTCATTTTGCCGTATCCTTCTTTAAACGTTTTTTGCAGACCGAATAGGTCAAGCTTATGGTAACCAATGTTATAACAATTACGGTTACGAGCACCAGCCAAAGTTCAACGGGAGATTGCCACACTGATGGTAGACTTTCGCCCATAAGAGCAAAGCTTGACAGATGGGGAACAAAAGCTTCAACGTAGTTTGCATCGCTGTTCACTAAGCTAATTAATGGAAGCCACTTTCCAGTTTTTTTATCCCAATAATAGATTTTTAACGTGTCCTCGTCAACCCTAAGGTTTGCCAACTCGCTTTCACTATAACGGATTTTTAAAGCAAAAACTAAACCCTCGGGAGTGCTGCACTCGATTTTGAGGTATTTTCCAACAAGCGTAAGTCCCGTGGGAGGCGGCGGCCCATCGGTAGTGGCGGTCACTATAAGGGTTCCATTGCCAGCCGCCTTGAAAACCGTTACGTCCGCCTTAACAAGACCAGAAACACTCAACGTTTGCGTGGAGGTTCGTAAGATAGTAGTGTTCAGGGCTAGTATGTTTGATTCGCCGAACAGTTCTGGATGCAAAAGTCGGGCAACGGCCTCAAGGCCTAAAACTATTCTGGGTCCAGGTCTGGTCAAAAGGTTCTCATCAAGCAAGTAAACCTTGCCATCCTGCACAGCCTTTATCGACGTCCACCCAGGCCTTTTTCTTATTTCTTCCAAGGTTGCAAAATGTACGTGTTGCGCGCCGTAAAGGCTTATAATAATTTCCGGATTTCTGCTTATAACCTCTTCATCAGTTGTCTGGACGTAATCTTTCAAAGCATCTCCAAAAACATTGACCCCCCCAGCGACCCTTATTATTTCGTCGCCCCAAGTATTTGGACCAAAAGTCCACGGCGGCGGGTACCAAAACTCTATGTAAACTCTTGGCTTATCGGCTAAGTTGCCTGTTCTATTTCTAATTTGGTTTATTGTGCTATTAAGCTGTGAAGCCAGCGTCTCTGCCTCTTCAATTTTGCCGGTAGCTCTGCCTATAAGCCTTATGTTGTTTATTATATCATTCAAACTTCTTGGTTTTATGGCAATAACATTAACGCCTAATCCTGCAATCGCGTCCACGTAGGGGTCTCCTTGACCCCAAAAGGAGTACATGAGCACAAGGTCGGGGTTTAAGGCTGCAACTTCCTCGGGATTGGGAGTATAAATGTTACTTATTCGCTGCTTAGAGACAGCCTCAAGTGGGTAATCAGAATATACGTCGACCCCAACGATTTTGTTACCTAGGCCTAAAGCGTAAGCGATTTCCGTTGTGGAAGGGGTTATGCACACTATTCTCTGCGGAGGACTTGTAATGGTTACCGTCCGGCCAATATCGTCAGTCAACGTCACTGGGAAAGATGCCCCAGCCCTATCGGCAACGATTAGCCCAAATATTCCAACGGTTACGATCAAGGTTATATATGCTAAAGCGTTTTTTTGCACTTGCACCACCTTTTGGATGGATTATCCGACCAATTATATAAAATTTACCATTCACTCTTTAAAAACTGGATAGATAAACCATCCAAATAAGGGTTAAAGAAGGCGACGTGGTTTATCTAGAAAGCTCCGTTTTCAACTTGCGAAATCACTCGATGTTGAAAACCGTGTTTTGGCACATGAGTTTTTATTGTTAATACGTATGTTTGGCCATTTACATAGATACATTTTGAGGATTCGCTACCTTTATTTATAAAGAGGGGCATTGAATAGAGTGACAAAACGGGAGGAAGTCGTTGTGTCAAAGAAGCCCCCATCAAAGGATGATGCGTTGGAAGCCTTAGACTTTATTATTAATGTTTTAAGGGAACATGAGAAGGATTTAGACCGCTTAATAAATGAGTTGGGTAAAATCACTGAGAAGTTAGGCGAAGCTGGTGAATTAAGCGGCAAAATAGAAAGTGTTGAAGGTAGGCTTACAAACCTTCAAAGTGAGATATCCAACCTAATCTCTTATCTGTCAACTTCACAGGTCTCCTCCGAAACCCCCAAAATAGCTACTGCTGCGCCACCGTTGCAAAAAGCTCAAGCCGTGGCGGTTGAATTGCGAGGTCCGCCTGTTATTTTACGTTGCAAGTATTGGGAAGATTTTAAAACATTAGCCTGCCAGGCGCATACCCTCTCGTTCCTTTACAAGGAGGCTGAAAAAGCCTTCCAAGTAGACGCCTTAAAGAATAACCAGATAATAACTTATAGCGGAGAACTTCCGAAGCAAACAGCCCTTCTAAAGAGTTGGCTTTCTAAGCAGTTGAATGTCCCCGAAGAAAGGATCCTTGAAGGCATTTTGGCTGTGGGTTAGGTTTTTAGCGTGTGTATTCGTGTTATTCAGTAATCCTTTTATACTCCGTTAAATATTAAGTCTTACGACGTAATGGGGGTTTGAGGTTGAAGGCTGATCAGGAGCGGCCAGTTTCGGGTTTTCCGTTTTCGAAGCCTTCTCCTTTCTCCTCGATGACGGAAATGGCCGCCTGGCCAGCCAAAAAACAATGAGAGCCCAAGAAAGTTTTTATGGTGTCTTTGTGGCGGAGAATAGGAAAATCCCAGAGAGATTTTATGAAGAGTTCTCTAAATTTACGGTGGCTATAGAGGAGCTTCAGTTTTTGAGGCTTGTTGCGCAGGATCTTAAAAGTTTTAGGAAGATGTTGAGGTTTAGACGATACGATTGATTAAAGGTTCGTGTAAGTAAAGGCTTTAAGGTTTTCTGCAATTATTCAGTTGGAGACTCTTGGCATGGGAAACTCCAAGGGTGAAATCTACCTATTCAACACTTTAACGAGAAGAAAGGAGCTCTTTGTTCCTATAGAGAAAGGAAAAGTGCGGATGTATTGCTGCGGCCCAACAGTTTACTGGTATGCCCACATCGGAAATTTTAGAACATACATTTTTGAGGATGTACTGCGACGGGTTTTGGAATTCAACGGCTTCGAAGTAAGACACGTGATGAATATTACTGATGTTGGACATTTAACTTCTGATGCAGATACTGGCGAAGATAAGATGGAGGTTGGCGCCCAAAGGGAGCGGAAAACCGTTTGGGAGATAGCAGATTTCTACACTAGAAAGTTTTTTGAGGAGGCTGAAAGGCTCAATATCCTTAAACCTACGATCGTTTGCCGAGCAACAGATCACATTGCGGATATGATTGAGTATATCCGCAGACTTGAAGGGAAGGGCTACACGTACGTAATTGATGACGGTGTTTACTTCGACACCTCGAAGTTGAAGGATTACGGGAAGCTCACGGGCATGGATTTTGAAAGGTTGAACGAAAGTCTCAAAGCTGGTGCGAGAGTTGAATTTAACCCAAACAAAAAGCACCTTACAGACTTTTGCCTTTGGCGTTTTTCCCCGAAAGACCGGAAAAGACAGATGGAGTGGAATTCTCCTTGGGGTGTGGGTTTTCCCGGCTGGCACATAGAATGCACCGTTATGGGAATGAAGTATTTGGGTGAGCATTTTGACATTCACTGCGGCGGCATAGACCACATATCAATCCACCATACGAACGAGATTGCGCAGGCTGAAGCCTTAACCGGAAAGCCCCTAGCGAATTATTGGATCCATGGAGCTTTTCTCGTGTTTGGCAAATCAATAAAGATGGCGAAGTCTGCTGGAGAAATAATCACGGTTCAAACTTTAGTGGATGAAGGTTTCGATCCGCTGGCTTTTAGGTACTTGTGTTTGACCGCCCATTACCGGTCGGAGCTTGTCTTCACATGGGAAAGCTTACAGTCGGCTCAAAACGCGTTGTTCACGTTGAGGGAACATGTTAGAAGTTTAGCCGAGAATTTGGAGAAGAAAGACGACAAAAGCCCGAAGTTTGGGGAATATTATGAGAGGTTTCTTGAGGCAATAAATGACGACTTAAACATGCCCAAGGCTTTAGCCCTAACATGGACTTTAGTCAGAGAAGAGAAGGCTTTGACTGACCATGAAAAGTATGAGTTGCTCATGGAGTTTGACAAGGTTTTTGCATTGGACTTGGCGAGAAGCATGCAGCGAGAGGAGAAGTTACCACCGGAAGTCGAGGAGCTTATCCGGAAGAGGGAGGAAGCCAGAAAAACCAAAGACTGGGCGACCGCCGACAAGATTAGGGAGCAGTTGCGTGCCATGGGCATAATAATCGAGGATACACCGCAAGGCGTGAGATGGCGACGAGTGAAAAGCTAACTCTCCTTTCCGTGAATGTTCCAGTTAGCGGTAGAATACTTCTCCCGGTAAAGCTTTTCAACTAACTCCTTCTCATACTGCGTTAGATCTTCTGGTTTAAGCAACGTCTTTAATGTTTTCTGGAAACCCTCAATTAGGGCTTGATGTACAGTTTCAAGTGGGATTTTCTTGCCAAGCTCGGCCCTAAGCGAGGTTATTTTCTCTTTGGCTATGCATATGACTTCCATGCACGTTTTCGCCCATGGAACTTTTAGAAAGGTGAACATTCTCTCTAAGTCAACGTCAACCAGCATCGTGCCGTGTTGTAGAACTATGCCAGCTTTATGGCATTGGGCGCTTCCCGAGATTTTTTTGCCGTTTATTGTTAGGTTTGGGCATGCTTTTGGGTTGCCTTCGTTGAAGTCTGCCTTTAAACCCAAAGTTTTTAGGGCTTCAACAACGCCGGCGTAAACCTTAGCGTAAGCCTCTGTTATGTCTTTGACGTTTAAACTCGCCTTGTCTGCGACTACGCTGTATGTTATTTCGCCTTCAGAATCGTGATAGACAGCCCCTCCGCCACTTATACGCCTAACAACATCCACGCCATACCGGAGGCAGTTTTCCAAATAGACCTCGTTCCCTGCATTTTGAAACTTTCCAATGGACACTGCCGAGGGGTTCCAGCGGTAAAAGCGCACAGTGTTTGGCGCGAGCCCTTTTATTCTGGCGGTTAGAACAGCTTCGTCTATGGCCATATTCATGTAAGCGTTGCGGGTTTCAAATTTTAGCAGTCTCCAACCAACCATCGGAAAAGGCTTCCTCTCAAATTTAACTTAACGTTTAGCTTTTTGTGTTTTTCTGAAAACCATGTTGGTTTGGAGCATTTTCAAGCCAATAGGCTATCTCCTCCCTAGTTTTTGTGTGAGGACGCTTCGTTCAGTTTAAATATTAGATGTGTGATTAGACGGTAGCGAGAGGATAACTGGGGCTATGGGTTCAAAGTCTCCTAGAGGTGAATTCGCCGCTAGAAAGTTGGCGTTGAAACGACAAAAGTTCCGTTGGAGTAGCATGTATTATAAAAGGCGCATGTTGGGATTAGACGTTAAAGCCGACCCGCTTGAAGGGGCACCCATGGCTAGGGGCATAGTTCTGGAGAAGGTTGGCGTTGAAAGCAAGCAGCCTAACAGCGCCATCCGAAAATGCGTGAGAGTTCAACTCATCAAGAATGGGAAGGTTATCACAGCTTTCTTGCCCGGGGACGGCGCCTTAAACGTTGTGGACGAACACGACGAGGTTATTGTTGAGGGGATTGGCGGTTCTCGTGGGAGGAGTATGGGCGACATTCCGGGCGTAAGGTGGAAAGTCATAATGGTTAATGGTGTTTCCCTCAAAGAGCTTGTGCTTGGTAGAAAACAGAAGCCAATGCGGTGAAAGCCTTGAGCAAAGAACAGAAAAAAGAGGAAGAAGCCAAAGAGATCAGGCTTTTCGGAAAATGGAGCTTCAAAGATGTCGAAGTTAGGGACCCGGGACTGAAGCGTTACATATGCCTTAAACCTCTTGTGATTCCTCATAGCATGGGACGCCACGAACACAAACGTTTCGGGAAGGCTGAAGTAAACATTGTGGAAAGACTTGTAAATAATCTGATGCGTCCCGGGAAAAACGCGGGCAAAAAGGCTAAAGCCATAAACGTAGTTAAACATGCCTTCGAAATCATTCATTTACGCACCGGAAGGAACCCCATAGAGGTTTTGGTTAGGGCTGTTGAAAACTCTGCGCCTTGCGAAGACACCACGCGGATAGCCTACGGTGGAATAGTTTACCACTTATCTGTGGACATTTCACCCCAGAGAAGGGTTGACCTTGCTTTACGGAATATATGCGAAGGCGCTAGACAAGCAGCGATGCATAACCCCCGCTCCATTGAAGAGTGCTTAGCGGAAGAGTTGATTTTGGCGGCAAACAACGACTTGAAAAGCTACGCGGTTTCAAAACGCCATGAACTGGAAAGAATTGCTATGGCTTCAAGATAGCTTGCGAACTTATTTCGTGTGAATTTCAACAACGTCGCCGTCTTCCAAAACAAAGGTGGCTCCAACTTTCTGGGGGCTGAAAACTAGGCGTTTAGCCCAAATCCTTGCATAGGCAAAGTTTTCGCTGAAATCGCTGTGAATGTTTCTTGCCAAATCGTGAACCGTTGAACCTTTCCTCAAAACGAAAGGCTTCGGCGAAGGGTTTCTTTCGCTGGGCTCTTTTGTGTAAACACGAATTAAATCTAAAGAGTTGAAGAGGGCGGCTCCAATCTTTTCTAAACCTTGTCCGGTTCGACATGAAACAGCAATCACCGGAAGCTGCCCGCCCACGTAATCTTCTAAAAGTTTCAAATTTGCCTCCGCGTTTTCCAAATCACTCTTGTTTGCCACTATTATGGCTGGCTTGTAAGTTGTGCTTTCAAAAATGGCGTCTTCTACCTCATCCAAAGTGGCTTCTCCGTAGATTTTTACAACGGCATCCGTAACTCGATAACTTTTGAGAAGTTCCTCTACATCTCTAAAAGTGCAGTCCACCAATTTACCGAGAACTATTATGCGGAGGCCAGCGCCCATAAACTTTCTTTCAATCTCCACCCGCGCCTTTGGCTTGCTAACCAGTATCCGCGTCTTCTCCAGCTCTCCGAGGATAGTGGACAATTGTTTAACGGGGTTTCTTGTTAGATCCACCATGAGGATTAAGCCGTCTGCGTTTCTGGCTAAAGCTAAACTTTGAAGACCCCAAGCTTTTCCCTCCGCTGCCCCCTCCATAAGGGCTGGAGCCTCAACCAGCTGAAACTGGATATCCTCGTAGGGAAGCATGCCCGGAACAGGCTCTTTCGTGGTGTAAGGCGCCGAGGAAACCTCAACTTTTGCGTTTGTTGCAGCTGTGAGAAGGCTGCTCTTTCCAACATTTGTTTCGCCTAAAATCACAACTTGGGCGGCTCCCTCTTTCTCAATGAAGAATTTTGGGCCGCCCTTTCCCGTTTTTCTACGCTTTCCTTCTTGGATTTCTCTCCGCAAAACCGCCATCTGCTTCTTAACCTGCGCGCAGAGTTTGGCGGTTCCCTTATGTTTGGGGACAAGGCTTAGAAACTCCTCCATAAGCCTAAGCTTTTCTACGGGGTTCCTTGCCGCCGAAACTTCAGCCCACTTGCGCTTGGCTTCCGCCGGCAAATTGGTCGGCATAAACCGTACTCGTCCCAAAATTATCCTAAAGGACATACATTAATATCCATTTCGAACAAACCAAAACATAACCTTAAAACAACATCAAAAACCACCAAACTCAACTAACACAACCTTTAACCAACCACAAAACAATTATATAATTGAATGAACAGTTGTGTAAACGAATTCACTAAAAATAAGGGAACTTTAAAGTTTGAAAATATGAGGGAGAAAAATGAGCAGGCCAGAGAAACCTCACTTAAACTTAGTGATTATGGGCCATGTGGACCATGGAAAGTCAACGACAACGGGACACATGCTTTACTTAGCCGGAGTTGTCGACGAAAGAACAGTGAAGCAATACGAGGAAGAGGCGAGAAAAATTGGCAAGGAAACCTTCAAATTTGCATGGATTCTCGATAACCTAAAAGAAGAGCGGGAGAGAGGCTTAACAATAGACTTACGATTCCTAAAGTTTGAAACCAAAAAATACTACTTCACAATTATTGACGCCCCGGGCCACAGGGACTTCGTTAAAAACATGATTACAGGCGCAAGCCAAGCGGACGGCGCCATACTTTTCGTCTCAGCCAAAAGAGGCGAATTCGAGGCAGGCATAGGCGCAGGCGGACAAACCCGCGAACACGCTTTCCTAGCTTTCACTTTAGGCGTTAACCAGCTTGTGGTAGCCGTAAACAAAATGGATGACCCGTCGGTCAACTGGAGCCAAGAAAGGTATAACGAGATCAAAAACGAGGTCAGCCGAATGCTGAGGATGGTCGGCTACAAGGTGGAAAAAATCCCATTCGTCCCAGTATCCGGGTGGACAGGCGACAACCTTGTTAAGCCGAGCGACAAAATGCCATGGTACAAGGGTCCAACCCTATTAGAGGCTTTGGACACTTTTGAGCTTCCGCCCAAACCATTAGACAAACCGTTGCGGATCCCAATCCAAGATGTTTACAGCATAACTGGTGTGGGCACCGTGCCTGTAGGCAGAGTTGAAACGGGTGTTCTTAAAGAAGGCGACATGGTTATTTTCATGCCCGCCAACAAGCAAGGCGAAGTCAAGTCCATAGAGATGCACCACACCAGAATCCCCAGGGCTGAGCCCGGCGATAACATAGGCTTCAACGTCAGAGGCGTAGCCAAAACAGACATACGCCGCGGAGACGTCTGCGGCCACGTTAGCAACCCGCCAACTGTAGCGAGGGAATTTATTGGCCAAATAATCGTCATATACCACCCAACAGCCATAGCCGCCGGCTACACGCCAGTGCTGCATTATCACACTGGACAGATGGCTTGCCGATTCACAGAGCTAATTAGGAAAATAGATCCCCGCTCTGGACAAGTTGTGGAAGAAAAACCATCCTTCCTTAAAACTGGAGACGCTGCATTGGTGAGGATGGAGCCTCTACGTCCAATATCTATTGAAACTTACGCTGAGTTCCCGGAGCTTGGAAGGTTCGCTGTTAGAGACATGGGCACCACCATCGCCGCTGGCATAGTGAAAGAGATAACCAAGAAAGGCCTTCAATAAACACCCCTCCTTTTTATTTCAAAAGACTCTTTAGAAAAGTTTTTCGAGCTTTTCTTTGGGAAGAGGCTTTGTTAGAAGGCTTACGAGGAAGTATGCAGAGGCGGAGCCGAAAATAAGCAGAAGGGCCCAGCAACCCCAATGATAAAGCCCCACATGCCGTCCATAGGCTTGAGGGTGCAAAACTGTTAGGAACATGCCATAAACTATGGAGGAGGCAGCACCCCATTTAGTGGCTCTCCGCCAGTACATGGAAACCCCCACAACAAAGAAGAAGATTCCCGCTTGGGCTACGGCTGACCCAGCCATGAAAACAGAAAGGACTGGCGGCGTGGCGGTCATGGTCCACCATAAGGGGATGGCTATAAAAGGGATTAGCATTATCCGCGTAAGCCACAAAAGCCCTTTAGGGGACAGATTGGGGTTCGCGTTATGGAGCAGATCTCGAGTTATATTTGTAGCCATGATTAGAGCCATACCTGCCAAGGTGGACACCGAGGCGGCGAAGACGCTGGCAGTGAACAAAGCTGCCAGAGGAACCCCGCCTGCACTTATGCTGACGAGGGCGCCTACAGCGTCTCCATATATGGGCTTATACTGACTGGTTAACAGAACCCCTCCAAAAACAGCTCTGCCAGCAAACCCCACTACGCCTATCCAGAGGGGGGTTAAGCCTCCTATTATCGCTATGAAAAGCATGGTCCAATACTCTTTTTTAGAGATTTTCCGCGTTCCGAGAAATCTTGCAACGTTGTGAGGGAAACCCGTCGCCATAAATAGAAACATAAAGATTGAGGCGGTTACGCCAACCCAGTCAACCCACGGATACGCCATATCTTTGGGCGTTGAAGGCGGAATAATGTAGCTGCTTAAAGGTATGCCCGTTGAGTCTCCGCCGGGGGTTGTAAAACTCTGAGTTTTAAGCATCTCCTCAATCTTTGCTGGGCCACCAGCCCATAGGAGAGATGTCACACCTAAAGTCCACCCGGCTACGGTGAGCAAGATTCCCTGAAAGCAGGAAACCCACTGGGTTCCGATGTAGCCGCCGGCGGCTACGTAAACCAAAACCATCGCTGCTGTTATCACGAGGCTCCATTGGAAGGGTGTTGCTGTCGTTATTGTCCAAACGGTTGCCATGGCCTTGTATTGCCCAACAGAGTAAACAATAAGGAGAACTACCATGGACAAGCCGGCCAGCGCTTGAAGCGTTTTGCTTTCAAACCTTACCCTTAGCATTTCAGGCACTGTGCGGGCGCCAAGCTGGACATACCTTCTCACTCTATAACCCATAACAAGGCATAGGGCGATGCCCATAATGCAAACGGTGCCTATGAGCCAGCTTCCAGCCCAGCCGAAAGTGTAGCCTAAACCCGCGTTTCCATACATTGCCCAACCGCTTAGGTAGGTCGCAATCAACGCAAAACCAGTTACGACGGGGCCTATGTCTCTGTGGCCTATAAGCCACTCTTCAAAAGTCCTTGTTTTTCTCCTCGTTAAAAGGCCTAAAAGGATACTTATGGCTAAAAAGGCTGCGACGGCCGTTATAACGCCGAAAACAAGGGCGGGAGTTATCTCTGGGGAAGCGTCGGCCAATCATTCTTCCTCCCAGAACCACCTTGTCTTCAACAGAACCACGGCCACGGCGAAAGCTATAGCCACCAGCGCATGGCTCCAGTAGGCAATCCACCCTCCAAGATAAAAGGCAGTTAATGGAACCATTAAAACACATAAAAGCATAAAAATAACCGTGAAGAGCACGCCTTTCCGCATAAATTTTTCTCCTTGCCTTCTCAGTTATTCGCTTTTATTGTTTTAACATATTTGCATAAAAGGCTTGAGGGCGCTGTATTAACCGCAAGAGAAAATAGTCTCCACCATTTAGCATAAAAGTTAGAGTTGATGCCATTGTCTGGAGCTGAAACCCTACTGCCATATTTAAAGGAGAAGAAGGGCAACGAGCAAGAACCCACGATTATTGTGGACAGCCGCGAGGCTGGCAGCGCCGAAAAAATCGTTAAGGGGCTTAGAGAGCGAGGCGTAAACGTGAAAATTGAACCCTTGGAGAAAGGAGACTACATTTTATCCGACGTGTGCGCCGTGGAACGAAAGAGGGTTCAAGATTTCGTTTACACGCTTACTCATCGCCATCTTTTTGAACAACTTTTCAAGCTTAAAGAGGCTTACCCGAAGGCGTTAATCCTTCTTGAGGGCTACATGCCCATCATTTATAGGTTCAGCAGAATAAAGCCCGAAGCCGTCTGGGGCGCCCTGTTTAATTTAGCGAAAAATGGCATAGCCATAGTGAACACCACTTCCCACAAGGAAACCGTGGACTTTCTATATATTGCGGCTCGCCAAGAACAGATTGTTGAAAAACGTGTGCCCACGGTGCATCCCGTCAAAAAATGCGAAACATTAGAGGATGCCCAAATCTTTTTTGTGGCAAGTCTTCCCAACATTGGAAGGGAAAAAGCCATAGCAATCCTTAAATCCTATCAAACCCCTTTGAACGCTTTCCTAAACGTTGACGAGTGGCCTAAAACCGTTTACGGACTTGGCCCAAAAATAAGCAGCAAAGTTAGGGAAGTGTTAAACACACCGTTTAAGGGGTGAAAACCGCATGGAAGTGGAAATTTCCCCGACAAAAAAGGTTACAGTGTTAGGTTTAGACAAGCGTAATGTAGGCGACATCGCATGGTGCGCCACCACCTACGGCGTGAACAGGCTTTATTGGATAGACGGCTATTTGCTATGTTTAGAAGTTTACGAGAAATCCTTTGAACATGAGTTGAAGAACCGCGAGTTTCCCATAAGCCAAATCTGCTACACAACGTTTCCAAAATACGAGAAAATATACGAGGTGGACAAAAGCCTCCAAATTCCAATAGTGAATGTTTCAGACATGAGAATTTTCAAGAACCTTTTGGAGGCAATAAAGGAGAACGCGGAAAAAGAGGAAAAGCAAAGCTAAAACTTCAGCTCTTTACATAGCTGTAGCCAAGCTCGAAAGCCTTGACATTCATGTCCACATACTCTGCTGGGACAAGCTCTTTTAAAGCTTCCACAAAGCTTTCCTTTTTAACTGGAACTTTTCCCGTCGCAGCCAAGGCCCCAAGTAAAACGGCGTTTTGCACCACAAGGCTTCCGGCTTTTTCGGCAAGCCTTAAAGTCTCAACGACGATAATGTTTTTGGAAAAACGTTTAAGCTTTTCAACGATTTCATCCATGCTGGGGTAGGTTTCGCCCTTCAAAGTGAGCGCTGGAGGCGGAATCACTTCATCCCCCATTATTATCAGGGTTTTTTCCGAAGCGTATTTAGTGCTCCTCAGAGTTTCTAATGGCTCGAATCCTAAAATGACGTCAGCGTTTCCCTCCAAGATTAATGGAGAAAAAATGTTTTCGCCTATTCTGACTGTGGAAATCACGGCGCCACCCCGCTGAGCCATGCCGTGAATTTCGCTTATACGGACATCTAAGGCCTCCTTGAGGGCGGCTGTTCCTAAAACCTCAGCGGCTAAAAGTATGCCCTGCCCGCCTACACCAGCCAAAACTACGTTAAACTCTTCCATTTGCTTACCTCCCGTGGCTTGGCTTTGCCAGTTCTATGGCTCTGTACGGGCAAACATAGGCGCAGAGCCCGCAGCCAGCGCATAAGCCTTCATTTATGAAAACAGCTTTATTCTCCGTCAGGGTTATGGCTGGACACCCTAGAAGTCTGATGCATGCTAAACAGTTTGTGCATTTTTCATTGACCTTGAAGGGCATAATCTCCAAGCCTTTCTGTTTCTTCTCCCTTAAAAGCAGCAGGGCACAAGGCGCCCTGAAAACAATCAAAGATGTTTCTGGAAAAGCTAAAGCTTCTTTTAGGGTTTTCTCGGCCTCTCTAAAATCGAAGGGGTTTACAACTTTAACCAGTTTTACACCGCAACCTTCAGCCACTTTCTCGACAGCGATTTTATCGGTGGCTGTTTGCATGCCAGTCATGCCCGTGCCCGGGTGAGGTTGATGTCCAGTCATGGCCGTTGTGAGGTTGTCTAGAACTGCGACCACTATTCGATGTTTATTGTAGACAGCGTTTAACAGCCTCGGCACCCCAGCATGGAAAAACGTGGAATCTCCGATTATGGCAATTGTAGGGGCTCCCGTTGTTTTACTTACGCCTTGGGCTACACCCACACCGGAACCCATGCAAACAAGAATGTCGCCAACCCTTAATGGAGGAGCAAAGCCTAAGGCATAACAGCCAATATCAGTGGGATAGATGGCTTTATCGCCCGCAACTTTCCTAAGGATGTAAAAGGAGGCTCTGTGGGGGCACCCGGCGCATAATATGGGCGGCCTTGGAGGCAACTCCCTAACAACTTCGGCATACTGCCTATCCAAGTCCTCAAAACTTGCAGGCGTCTTCCTTCCAGTTATGGTGGATAGCCCTTTCAGGACAAGGCGTGGCGTAAGCTCGCCGGACCTTGGAAAATATGGCCGCCCAATCTTGCCATAAATTTCCGTTTTCGGCGCTTGGTCTTTGGCTAACGCCCTGACATGAAACTCCAAGTAGGGTTCAAGCTCCTCGACAACAATCACCTTATCATGTTCCCTCAAAAACCGTCCAATCATTTCCTCCGGCAGCGGATGAGTCATGCCAAGCTTTAAAACGTCAACATCTAAGCTTAAAAGCTTCAAGGCTTCCACCGCATAGTTGTAGGCTGAGCTTGACGATATCACGCCGTAGGCTTTATCTCTGCCCTTGCGGGTTATTCGGTTATATGGCGAAGCCTCGGCTATTTCTTTCGCTTTCTCCACGCGTTGCAAGAGAACGTCATGCCTAGGCCTCGAATTGGCTGGAACCATAACTAAACGTTTAGCGTCCCGAACAAACTCACCCCGCAGGTTTGGCTTGACAAGCTTTCCAAAGGCGACCGGTGCCCTTACGTGGCTCACCCTCGTTGTTGTCCGCAGTATGACAGGCAGCTCAAGTTTTTCGGAAATTTCCACGGAAGAAACCACCATGTCTTTGGCTTCTTGGGGATTTGAAGGCTCAAGGCAGGGCAAGTTTGAAAGCAAAGCGTAAAGCCTACTATCTTGCTCGTTTTGGGAACTATAACATTCAGGGTCGTCGGCTGCCACAACAACCATTCCGCCCCTAACGCCCGTATAAGCCAGCGTCATTAACGCGTCTGCAGCCACGTTTAAACCCACATGCTTCATGGCTGAAAGCGCCCTAACCCCACAGTTAGCGGCTCCGCCAGCCACCTCCACAGCCACAATCTCGTTGACGGAATACTCCATGTAAACGCCAGCCTTAGGGGCAATAGCGGAAACGGTGTCGCCGATTTCGGAGGCCGGCGTGCCAGGGTAAGTTGTTACAACACTTATTCCTGCTTCTAAAGCGCCGCGGGCAATCGCCTCGTTGCCAAGAAGCAACACACGTTTTCCCGGCTTATCTTCTAATAGCACTTTGGGATCCGGCATTAGAGCCTTCTCCAAACCTTGAGAAGAGAGCTTTTCGTCCACGCCTAAGATATAACTTTTGGTTTAATGAAACTCGTTGCATGTATCCAAAAAGCAAACAAAAGGAGGGCTAAATGGAGCGTGAAGATTTACTCGTTATCTTCCCTTGAACACTGGTTTCCGCTTTTCAATAAAGGCTGAAACGCCCTCTTGAAGGTCTTCCGTAGAGGCCACCACTCCGAAACCTTCCCTTTCCAGAGCTAAAGCGGCGTTGAGGCTTATCTCGGCACCCTTGTTAATTAGGGTTTTCGCAACTTTGAGCGCTATAGGAGCTTTTTGTGCAAGCTCTAAGGCAAATTGGCGCACAGCCTCTCTAAACTTGTCTTGGGGAACAACCATGTTTACCAAGCCAAGTTGTTCCGCCGTTTTTGCGTCAATCATTTTTCCAGTGAAAATGAGCTCTTTAGCCTTGGTCATGCCTATCAAACGAGTAAGCCTTTGGGTTCCACCCCAACCCGGAATCAACCCAATGTTTACTTCTGTTTGCCCCATTCTGGCGTTTTCTGACGCGATGCGGATGTCGCATGCCATAGCCACCTCTAAGCCTCCGCCCAACGCGTAGCCGTTTATAGCCGCTATAACGGGCTTTTCAAGGTTTTCAAGGGCGCTGCAAAGCCTTTCACCCATATGGGAGAGTTCCCGCGCTTTTAAGGCGTTCATCCCCTTCATGGCTTTGATGTCGGCTCCAGCGGAAAACGCCTTTTCACCAGCACCGGTTAAAACGACAACCCGCACGTTTTCGTCGGCCTTTACATCTTCAATAGCTTGGAGAATCTCCTGTATAACGTCGGCGCTGAAAGCGTTGAGAGCCTCCGGCCTGTTGATGATCATTGTAGCTATTCCTTCGTCCTTCTCGTAGATGATATACTTAAATTCCATGACTTGCTGCACCCCTATTTTTGTGTCCAGTCATAGAAGCCTTTTCCAGTTTTCCTCCCGAGAAGGTTAGCTTTAACCATCATTTTTAGGCCTGGATGAGGTTGAAACTTTTGGTTAAGCTCCCTCTGGAGAACTTCGGCTATTGCCAGCGTTGTGTCAGCTCCGATGAAGTCCAAAAGCATGAGCGGCCCCATAGGCCAGTTCAGCCCGAGTTTTATGGCCTTATCTATGTTGTCCCTGTCGGCTACTCCCTCCCAATAGAGGGCTACAGCCTCGTTTAATGCCGGTATCAATATGCGGTTTACAATAAAGCCTGGACAATCCTTCTTAACTAAGACTGTTTCCTTCTGCATTCTACGGGCGACTTCCAAAACTGTTTGGATTGTTTCATCCGAGGTTTTTGCGCCCTTTATGACTTCAACAAGCTTCATAAGCTGGGGGGGATTAAAGAAGTGCATTCCGCAAACCCGTTCTGGGCGGTTGGTAGCCGAGGCGAGTTCTGTTATGCTTATGGACGAAGTGTTAGAGGCTATTACTGTGTGGGGAGGAGCCAACGCATCAACTTCGCGGAAAACTGCCTTTTTCAAATCCACGTTTTCCGGTATTGCTTCAATAATCAAGTCGGCTTTGGAAACAGCTTCCTTCAAATCCGTGGTTGGATGAATCCTCGCCAAGGTTTCGTTAAACTCCGCCTCAGTTATCTGTCCCTTACTCAAGAATTTTTGCAAACTGTTGCGAATCATGTCCATGCCATTTTCGAGGAAACGTTGCGCCACATCCCGCAAATAAACCTCGTATTTGCCAACTTGTGCTGCCACTTGTGCGATGCCGTGGCCCATTAGACCCGCACCTAAAACCGCGACGGTTTTAACTTCCATACACCCCACCAATTTCACTTCGGTTTAGAAAGACTAATTTGCCCCCATAGTTGATAAAAGGCTTTCCAAAAAGGGAAAGCTAATAGGACTTTGGCAAGCCTAGCACGTGCTGCCCTATAAAGGCTAAAGCCATTTGATGGGTGACCGGTGCCAATCGTATGAGGTTTATTTCCCGCCACCACCTTTCCACGTCGTATTCCACCGCATAGCCATATCCGCCAAAGGTTTGCATGGCATGGTAAACCGCTTGAATACC
Source organism: Candidatus Bathyarchaeota archaeon (assembly GCA_025059195.1). Lineage (GTDB taxonomy): Archaea > Thermoproteota > Bathyarchaeia > Bathyarchaeales > Bathycorpusculaceae > DRVP01. The sequence goes on along the minus strand of JANXDU010000008.1, from coordinate 13,741 downwards.
CGCATCCACAGCTGCCACTTTCGCCATGTTGGCTTCCGCCCCGCACTCTTGTCCACGGTCGTAAAGCCAAGCAGCCCTATAATTCAGCAGCCTCGCAGCCTCAATTTTGGCTTTGGCCTCCGCCAACGGGAACTGTATGGCTTGATGCGCCCCTATGGGGACGCCAAAAACCCTCCTTTCCTTGGCGTATTCCACGGCCTTTTTAATAGCTAAAAGGCCTAAGCCGCATGCCGCCGCGGAAAAAGACATGCGCTCCGGGTTAAGCGTGTCCAAAAGCAGATACCATCCTTTCTCCGGTTCACCTAAAACATTTTCTTGGGGAACTCGTAGACCGCTTATGTAAACCTCAAAGGTTTTTGAATAGTTTATGCCATGCTTCTCAATTGGAATTATCTCTATAGCAGGGTTCGGCAAATCCACAAGGAACAGCGTCAATCCTAGAGTTCTTTTGGGAGCCTGGTCCACGGAAGTTGTCCGCGTTACTAGAAGCATTCCTTTTGCTCTGTCTGCGCCCGAAATGAAGATTTTCTGTCCGTTAATTATGTATTCGTCGCCTTTTTTAACAGCCATAGTTTTAATGTTTAAAGTGTTTGTTCCAGCATCGGGCTCGGTTAACGCTAGGCAAAATTCCATTCCTTTGGCGATTTTTGGGAGATACTTTTCTTTTTGGGCTTCGTTGCCGTGTTTAACTATTGATAAACCGCCGAACACCGCAGATAAACACAAGAACCATTCTCCAGCCAGTCCGCAGCCTTCAGAAACAAGTGTTTCCATGGCTAACAGCATTTCAAACATGCCCATGCCGCTTCCACCATATTTTTCTGGAACCACTATGCCCGGAAAGCCGGCCTCTACTAGGCTTCGCCAAAAGTCTTCGGGAAACTCGTGTTTGCGGTCCCTTTCCCGCCAATATTCTGGGCCGTAGTCGCGGGCGATTTCAGCGGCTGTTTCAACTATCATTTTCTGTTCTGGTGTCAACTCAAAATCCATGCTGGCCACAACCGGTTTAACTTTTCAAGCAAACTCTATAAAACACTTTCTTGGCTGAAAACCTAAAACAGGCAGTACAAATGAAGTTTAATGTTTTGCTATGTTTGGGTTGACCTTGGTATGTAGATTCCCTGAGGGTCTATAGCCCTTAAAATGGCGAGTTCCTCATACGTAGGCGGTTCAGTTAAGGGCAAATGCTCCGGTATGATTAGGTCAAAACCGGTGTTCTCCATAATTTGCTGTAGCGTCACGCCGGGATGAAGTGTCGCCAGTCTAATCCTCTTCGTCGCCGGGTCAAAGTCCATCTGGCAGAGGTTTGTAACTACAAGGGATGGGCCGCCGCCCAGTAAGCCCGCTTTTTCTCTTGCTCCCGGGCCGGTCAGAAAGCCTGGACTTGTCAAGTAGTCAAGTTTTTTTACCATTTTCCGCCTTTCATGAGTCATTATGATGACGATGCGTTTGGCGGAGGAGACTATGTCGTTTCCGCCTCCGCTTCCCGGAAGCCTCACCGTGGGGTTTTCGAAATCGCCTATATAAGTGGTGTTTATGTTTCCATATTCGTCTATTTGGGCGGCTCCCACAAAGCCCACATCAACGTGTCCGCCTTGGAGCAACAGTCCAAGCGCCTCGATGAGGCCTATAGCTGCCGACGCTCTGTAACCCAGCCTTGAATCCGCTATGGATAGGGCTATGTCTATGGCGTTTGAATCAATAAAACCAGCCTCATAGACTATTTTAGCTCTGGGCGCGTGCGTTCGCTTGGCCAGCATAGCGGCAATCATGGGCAAACCAGTTCCAACAAAGACTACTTCACCGTTTTTTATGGCTCTGGCTCCGCAGACAGCCATAAGCTCAAGGGTGTTATACTCGCCGAGTTTCGCATAATTCTTCCCCATTCCCATCACTCTCCTAGTATGGAAAAGGCCTTTTAGCCCTAAGCTTTAGGAGACGTTCAAAACCGATTTTTTTGAGAAACTCCATGTGGTTCTCAACGCTCGTTATGTATTCTTCACAGTATTTCTGCCACCCTTCCTCTGTCTTACATTGCTGGTAGTACATGCGTATATGCTCCAGATCATAGTCATAGTAGTTGTAAACCATCATTGGGTAAGCGCCCCATGGACATTCCACCACGTAATCCACGTAAATGTTGGGAATTGCGGTTTGATCTGGCTGAGATCGGATAAACTCCGTGTCCACGATTTCCTCAGCGAGAACGATCACCTTTTTGCCAGCTCTGGCGCCCTCCACATCTTCGCCCTTAATGCCATCTATCTGGGCGTTTCCCTCCCTATCAACACGAGAAGCGTGCACTATGCTGAAATCTGGATGCACCGAAGGCACAAGCACAACCTTCTCGCCCGTAAACGGACAAGTCACAACTTCAGCTTTCTTCTGTCGGAACCTTGTTTTCGCCAACAAGTCCGTTCCAAGCATGCTTTTTAAAGGCATAAACGGAACACCTAACGCGCCGCCTAGGAAACGCAGCGCCATCGCAAGGTTCGTATAATCCTCTATTTGGATGGCGCCTTCACGGATTCTCCGCTGGATATTCGGAGCCAAACCTATACCCTCTATTGCGAAAAAGGCTAGTTCAAAACGGGAAACCACGTAGGCTCCGGCAAGGATATCTATATCCATCTCTGAGCCGCATGTGTAAATTGTTAAATTCCGCTTTTTCTGCCTAACAAGTTCATGGGCGAAAGCCATGGGAGGCCTCTGAAAGCCAAAACCGCCCCAAAAAATATGCGCCCCATCTGGAATTAGCCTAGCTGCCTCTTTGAGGGTTATTCGTTTATCTTCCACTGGCGCTTCAACCAAAGAGGGCCACCCAAATACGCATTATCAAAGTTTTCGATATAAATTTTCAATGGTACAGCTAAAGCGCTAGGGGAGTGCCATAGGATTCTTGGAAGAAGATTTCGCTGAACGTCTTTCTGGGTTTGGGAGGCGGATTCTCTGCTGGAACACCCACCGGAAGGAGGGCTACAACTGTCAAATCCTCCGGAATGTTGAGGATTTTCTTAACATCCTCCTCTTTGAAGGCTCCAATCCAGCATGTTCCATAACCCAAGGCGGTGGCCGCCAAAACCATGTGCTCAACAGCAATCATCGGGTCTTGTTTATGGGGAACGCGGGTTGCCGAAAGCGTGTATGGTGGTTTCATGGACAACGCCTTTGGATCCCCCAAAGCCACAATGACCGTGTCAGCGTCGGCAATAAACATTTGATTGTTGGCTGTTATAGCCAAGGCCTTCTTGGTTTCCGCGTTTCTCACAACTATAAACTTCCATGGCTGACGGTTTCCGCCTGAAGGTGCCAGCCTTCCAGCTTCAAGGATCTTTTTCAAGTCATCAGGGGGTATTGGATCGGGCTTAAACTTTCTTATACTTCTCCTTTTCTCTATAACTTCAAACAGATCCATGGTTCCGCACCAAGTAATTTTTAGGTTATATGCTTTTAAGTGCTCAATTCTTATATAAGTGCCTTGTTAAATAAAATGGGTTAATCTTGCTTATTGAAGGGAATGTGATGGTATGCGAAAAACAATATTTAAAAAGCTTGAAGCGCAAGGATTAATCGCCAATTACAACCGTTTGAGAAAGAATCTTCCCCCGAAGCTTCCCGAAAGGGTTTTTGTGTGGGATGAAACCCTAAGGGAAGGCGTTCAAACCCCCACAGTCTTTTTAACCTATGTGGAAAGGGTTAAGCTGGCCAAGTTGCTGGACGAGGCTGGAGTATCCGTTATAAACGTGGGTTTCCCAGCTCTTTCCGAAGAGGAAAAAAACTCTGTTAAAAGGATAGCCAATGAAGGATTTCAGCAAGCCAGCATAGCCGCTTCAGCACACGCCTCAAGGAGCGAAATAGAAGCGTGCCTTGACTGTGGTGTAAAGGAGATTTTAATTTCCACACCTTTTAACGGACTAAACCTCCAGTATAGACTTAAAACGTCAAAAGAGCACGTTCTTAAGAACGCTGTTGAATGCATAGAATACGCAAAAAAACACGGAGTCACCGTCGACTTTGTTTTAGAAGATGCTTCAAGAACACCATTACCGGAAATTTTACAAATATTTGAAGCTGCCATCAAGGCTGGAGCAGATAGGCTTGTAATCGCTGACACAGTGGGCTTCCTCAGGCCATTATCGATGCGCTATTTAATCGCCCACATTAGGGATGGACTGCAGCAATCCTTAAAGAAAGAGCCCCCGCTCTCCGTCCACTGCCACAACGATTTCGGCTTAGCAACCGCAAACACGTTAGCAGCCGTGGAGGAGGGAGTCGCCCATTTGCACACATGCATTGCAGGCTTCGGTGAAAGAGCCGGAGTCGCTCCCTTGGAGGAGGTTGTCTCCGCCCTAGAAATTTTATACAACATAGACACAGGGGTAGACATGAAAAAGCTTTACAGGCTTGCACAACAAGCGGAAAAAAGTTTTGCATTACCAATCCAGTTTCATAAGCCCATCGTAGGCGAAAACGTTTTCGCCTACGAGGTTGACGAGCATGTGGAGGGAATGCTGGCTCACCCGCTGATATATGTGCCCTTCCCGCCGGAAATGATTGAAAGGGAGGCCCAATTTTACATTAGCCGAAGCGGTGGAAGGCAACTCGTTCAAAAACGTCTTGAAGCCGCTGGAATAAAAGCCATGCCATGGCAGATAGACGAAATAGTTAGAAGAATTCGAAGCGTCCAAGAGAGCCTAGACAAGGGTGGGACTCAAATGACTTTCTACCAGATTAAAAAGCTGATGAAAGAGCTGCGAAAAGGTCTAACAGAAGAGGAATTCTGGCAAATAGTGGAGCAGGTGACTAGACAAAAACCTAAAATTCCGTCGACGTTGGAGGTTAAGGAACCCTAGATTATGGCTAATTCCTCAGCCACCTTCATAATTTCTTCCTTGCCTAAAGGCCTTGGATAGTTGTATATGGGGCCGCTCGGCTTCTCGTTATAATATGGACGGTTGCAGTTCGGACAGCCAGATGTTTGGAAAGGTTCTCCTGATTTAACAACTCGCTTTAGGGTTTGTTTGTCAGTGCCAAAACTGATTATGCATCCCTTCCCGTCAAAGGCCATGCTTTCAACCCTTACCATTCCATGAACTATCAGATAACGAGCCAGTTGAATTCTCCTGTACTGTTGGATAGACGGTTGTTTCATGTCTTCCATTGCTGTTCCAGCGACTGGGGTGAACGCGAAAAGGGCTGGCAGAACCCCCATGTCAACACATTTTTGAATCATGAGCACCATTTCCTTTTCTGTTTCACCCAAACCCACAATTAGGTGGGTGGCAACCCTGCCCTTTCCGAAAACTTTCACAGCCTCTTCGAGTAGAGCTAGTTGTTTCCTCATTTCATAGGGCCCCCCAGCTGACAGCCCCTTAACCTTGTCGAAGATTTCTTCCGTCGCTGCGTCCAAGGGTATGCCTACCCTTTCGGCGCCGGCCTCGGCTAGTCGCTTTATGTTTTCTGGGTTTAATGGCTGACATGAAACAGATATTGGAACTTTTACACAGCGGGCTAAAGCCTCCACGATGGCTTGGATGGTTGCGAAAACTTCTGGATAGTTTAGGGCTTGGATGCAGATACGCTTTATCCCACCATTCCTAGCGGCTTCGGCTAAGGATTCGAGGACCTTTTCCGTTGGGAAGGCTGGCCAAGAAACCCTTGAAAGCATGTCGGCTCTACTATGGCTTTTTCTGGCTTGAGGACAGAATCCACAGTTTGCTGTGCATTTACCCTTTCGGTAGGTCATTAGGTAAGCAGTCGTAGGCTGGGAGTCAAGTTTCCCGCTAAGCAGGCCAATCGTCATGGCAGAACCGATGGAAACCCGCACTTTTTCTGGAAGACTGCCTTTCAATTTCACACCGCGCATACTGGTGATGCAGTTTTCTGGTAAAGATTCAAGATTCATAAGTATTTTATCATTATTGAATCTAAGCCTTTTCAGAGCGTGTTAGACTTGAGAAGATCAAAGCTTGAAATCTATGAGGCTATTTTATCGGCGTTGGCGAAGAGACCGTTAACCGTCGACAGCGTAGCCTACAGAACCAATATGGACTGCACTTTGCTCCAGCGGTATTTAGAGTCGCTTGTAAGGCATGGGCTTGTCCAAGAGAAGGTTAGCGGCAGAAAGAGGCTTTACGCCATAACAGAAAGGGGATTGGCGGTTTTCAGAACCCTAAGCTTCCAGAGATACCTAGACAAAATAGCAAAGTCAATTAGGGCGGCAGAGGTTGAAACGGCGCCGACACCAGTGATAACCAACAGCGAAGATGAAAGTTTGAAGGACGAGGTTTAAAGAGATTTATTAGCCACGCTGTAAGCTTTACTAGAGAGGGAAATGGCAGAGCCTCCAGAGATAGTTTGGCAACTGCCGGACAAAGAGCTATTCCATTTTTTAAACACCAACCTAGAAAACTCTAAGCCTAAGAAGATACGTTTCTACGCTCCAAGCTTCATGTATTACAAGACAGCCTATTTCTGCTCTTCGGCAAAGGATTTTCCAACCATCTCCGTGACTGGAAAAAGCTGCGCTTTGAAATGCAAGCACTGTGGCGGCAAGGTTTTAGAAACCATGTATCCGGCTAAAACTCCAGAAGAGCTTTACCGTTTATGCGGCAAGCTTAAAGCTGAGGGGGCTTTAGGCTGCTTAATTAGCGGCGGCTGCCTTCCAGATGGCTCTGTTCCGCTGGATAGGTTTACAGAAGGTATTAGACGGGTTAAGGCTGATTTTGGGCTGACCGTTTTCGCCCATGTGGGTGTTGTAGATTTTGAGAGAGCTTTGATGCTTAAAGAGGCGGGTGTAGACGTAGCCTTGATAGACATTTTGGGGGCGGATGAAACCATTAGGGAGATTTACAATCTTAACTTGACCGTTGAAAGTTATGAAAACGCCCTAAAAGCCCTAAGCCAAGTTGGTTTGCCCTTTGTTCCCCACGTTATTGTGGGACTTCATTATGGAAGGCTTATGGGCGAGTTTAACGCGTTGCAGATGATTTCCCGCTATAAGCCTTCAGCCCTTGTTGTTATCGCTTTCATGCCCATCCATGGGACAGCCATGATGCATGTGGAGCCCCCAAAGCCTCTGGACATAGCGCGTGTCCTAGCCGTTGCAAGAAATATGTTTCCAGAAGCCCCCATTGCTTTGGGCTGCATGCGTCCAAAAGGCAAGCATAGAGCAGAAACGGACGTTTTAGCCGTTAAGGCTGGTGTGGATGCCATAGCCTTTCCATCCGAAGAAGCCATAAAATTTGCGGAGAAGCAAGGCTTCAAAGTAGGTTTTTCACCCTATTGTTGTTCGCAAATATACGTGGACTTTTTGAAGGCTTAACGCCAAGAAAAAAGGGAAGCCTTAACGGTTTGTGTGATGTCATCTTTAAGTTTTGAAAACCATAGGCTTAGTTTTTTGGCGTCTTTCTTGGCTATTCCCGCTTTTACGAGTTCCTTTTCGAAGGCTTTTCTCGCCTTTCGCACTTTCCAGCCTAAGCTCAACCATAAAGCTAGCAAACTTAGCAGCATGCGGGTTGTGTGGAGAACTATGCTGGCTAGACTGCGAAGTTTCATCGCTTAACCTTTAATCTTCGTCTTCCTCGTTTTCTTCCTCTTCTTTCTCCGCTAAGCCCTTCTCGGCAAGTTTCTCCCTAATCCGCCTTGAAATCTCCTTTTCCAACTCTTTGCTTTCCACTCCCTTTTTCCCACCAACAGCCTGTTTAAGGACTTCGCCTAAGCTCATGAAGGCGGACATGTAGCCTTCAGTCATTTTTACAGCTACATCCTCGGGCAAACCTGCCGCTTTAAGCTCCTTGTAGAAGGCAGCAGCTGCACGTCCCATGTCCCTTCCAGCCTCTTCCGAAAACACGCTGCCGATTATTCCCTTTATTAGGGCTGGCACTTCCTTTGAAACTACGCTTAGAACTTCTTTTAACTCTTCGATTTCCTCCTTTTCCTCTTTTTCCTTTTTCTTTTCGCTACAACATTCCCTTTCTTTTTCAGCCATCTTGTTTCCACCTCCTTTTCATTTGTCTTGCGGGGCAATTAACGGTTTTGGATAAGCCTACGCACCAGTTCTATTGCTTGACTCTTTTTAGCCTCGAATTCTAACGTTATGTTTTTATCCATTCACTTCGCCCCATAGGAGTCAATAGCATGGCTAGCCTTGTTATTTGTTATGGAGAAAAGTGGTCAGCTGGGTGGTCACTCGGCTAGCTGGTAAACGTTTCCATAACCTTTTGTCCGTTGGACTATGCCTTCCTTTTCTAGGCGTTTTAGTCTTTCTCGGATTATGCGTCTGGAGGCTTTTCCTCGCATCCGTTGCACTTGTCGGGTTATTGCTGAAACGTTTAATTTCTCGTTTATGGCTAGGGCTTGGACTATGCATCTTGAAATTTCATCTTTGCGCACCCAGTTCTTTTTCAAGTGTTTTTCAGCCGTTTTCAGCCTAGCCGCCAGTTTTAATGGTTCTCCATACAAGCCTACTCCGAAGCGGCTTAACCGCAGGTAAGGCGCTAGCTCAGCGTATTCTGGAGTGCTCAGCAATATTGTTTCTAGGGCTTCCAGCCTCTTAATTATTAGGTCCAGTTTTCTGCTTAACTCTTCTATGCTTGTGCTTGCAGCCTCTTTTTCATCGGTTTTATCCTGCATTCCCTTTTCCAAACCCATTCTATTCTGGCATGTTGATAAAGCATTCGCCTTCTCAAAGGCATAAAAAGAATTAAAAGCTTGAACCGCCCAGACTTATAGCAAGGGTTTGTCTATGCCAAAGGTTAAGGTTGATTGGAGTAAATGCAACGGCGACGGCGTCTGCGTTGAGATATGCCCAGTAAACGTCTTCGAACTTCAAAAGCTTCCAGAATATCCGGACACGCCGAAGTCTGTCCCAGTTCGAGAGGGCGACTGTATAACGTGCATGGCATGTGTAACGTCATGTCCAACACAAGCAATAACTGTTGAAGAATAGAAATCCTCCAAAGGTTTCCTTGACCCTTTTATACTTTTATATGAAAAGCCTAAGTTAGGTGGTTTAATGTTTCTAGGATGAAGGCTGCTGCGGCCATAGCCAGCATTAATACGCTCCATGGCTTCGTTATTTTGTGGCTTCGCCTATTCATTACGAACAGAACAAGCGTTACGAGGATTACGAAAGGCACTGTTGTCAAAATTTCCAGTATGGAAACTGGGAAAGATCGTATTAGGGCGACTATTCCGAACACGAGAGTCATGGTTATTATGTTGTCGCCTATCACGTTGCCTATGGAGATTTCTTGTTCGCCGCGGAGGGCGGCAGCCACCGAAACGGCGGTTTCTGGAACCACGCAGCCCAAAGCCATTATGGTGAGGCCAGCATAGAATTGGCTTAAGCCGAAGATCTCCGACATGGATACGGCGCTGTAAACAAGGAGGAAAGTTCCAGCCACGAGGGCTGCGCCACCTAAAACTAGGATTACGAGGGGCTGCGCCAAATTTTTGGGTTTAGGGTTTTCTGGGTTCTTGTTGCCGTTTCCCTTTCGAATAGAGTAATACACAAAGGCTGGATAGAGCGCCAAAAAGATAAGCCCAATCCACTGGATAACCATGCCTGTTGCAACTGTTAAGATCATGAGTAACGTTGCAAGCCCTGTCATGAAGAAGCATTCTTTGCTTATAGTGGAGTTTTTGATTTTAAACGTGCCGATTAGCCCGCATATGCCTATGATTAGGGGGATATTGTATATGTTTGAGCCTATTATGTTGCCCAGAGCCATCTTAGAAGAGCCGTAGAAGGCGGCGGCTACCGAGCTTAAAAACTCCGGAGCAGAAGTTACTGTTGCCACAAAAACGGTTCCAACAACAACTTTATGGAGATTTAGACTTGAGGCTAGGTGGGCGGCTGCGTTTACTACCTTTTTTGAGCCGGCATATAGGAGCAGCACGCTTACTATGAAGGCTGCCACGCTTAGCAGTAAGGTCATAGGTAAACCCAAGTGTTTCCGCTATCATTTTTCCTCACAGACTTTGAGAGGCCAGATATAAACTTAACTGGATTACAAGCGATGTGTCAATCATAGATTAGGCTTGATTCAGCAGTGTGGCGTCAGCGATGATGCTGGTGTTGCGTGAAGGCTATTGGCGGGTGGATGGGATGAAAACCCTAAGCCTGTTTAAGGCGTTCAGCTTTTCCTTGTCGCCGAGCTTTAACCTTTCAACAGCCTCCCTTAAAATTTGGATAGACTCGTCCATGGCTTTTATGTCCACGGGATAAGGGACACCGTCTTTTCCGCCATAAGCAAAGGAATATTTCACTGGATCTTTCCAGCTTGGTTTCTCGCCGTATATGAGTTCGGCTATGAGGGCTAAGCCGCGTACTGTCGCAGCGCCCACTCCCTTGAAGCCAATAAGCTCCTCGTAATTGCGGGGCTGAAACTCGTAAACCTCTTGAAGGGCTTTCCAGTTTATGTTGGCTGGCATAGATAAAACATCCAATTGATAGTCTGCCCAAGGCGTTTTAGCCATTTCGGGAAGCCAGTCTTCAAGGGATTTCTGGAAGGCTGGACGGATAGACATCATTAGGCGCATGAGCTTCTTTGGTGGTTCGCGGACCAAGTCCACGGAAGCCTTGCGGCAGCCTTCGCTTTCTCTGGCAGTCATGTCCATGGCTATTTGACGTTTTGCGTCTCCCACAATGGCATTGTGCGGCTCGACAACGAAGCTGCTTACATGCTCCGAAAACCAATGGTAGCGTCTTGCTGTGCGGTCTTGGGGGCACATTCCCTGTTGGATGACTGCCCAACGGCCATCTCTGTCCACGAAGAAGGTGTGGTGGTAAAGCTGGTAGCCAGCCTGAATAGCCACGTTATCAACCTTGGCGCTCATTCGGCTAGCATATTGGAGGTCCCCTATTTTGTCGTCTGAAAAACCGAACTTCTTGCCTACCGAGCCAATTTCAAGGGGTGCCTGCCTTGAAAATTTACCTTTTCCACCGCAAACCGCCACACCATGCTCTTCTGGAACAACAGCCTGCTTCAAAACGCCCGTAACCACCGTTGTCACGCCTGAAGAGTGCCAATCATAGCCTAAAACACAGCCCAAAGCCTGAAACCAAAACGGGTCGGATAGTCGCCTCAAAAACTCGCCAGCGCCGTATTCGTCAACTGTTATGGTTACGATTTCCTTGGCGAGTTTGCGCATGCGAACAACTAGCCACCTTGGCGCCTTGCCATCATGGAGAGGAAGCTTTGCTATGCCTGTTCTCTGCATTCGCTCCTTCGCCCGTCAAAATATTTGTGGTTTCAGCCTTATTTCTACCTTACCCGAGTCATATTTGTGCTTGGAGGCGCAGCCACAAATACGCTACTCCCTTTTAGTTTTTGGCAAAATTCAAAAATGGGCTGTTACAGCTATTTTAAGCCCTTTCTCTTTTAATTAGGCGTCCTTCCCGGTCTATTTCGCCTCTTCGAATTCTTGTTGTGGAGATTGGTTTATGGTTTTCCGCTGGAACCATGTCTATAACAACTATATGTAATGGTTCAAGCCCCCGTTTTGCTCTTTCCTCATTTATCTTCTTGGCTGTGGGTTCAGTTTCGCGGCTGACCACAAGCGCCTCTAAGCAGCCTCTCTGCAGCGTCACGCCATAAGCATCATTTAGCGGTATTACTTTCGCCCTTTCCAAGAGTCCATGGGCCTTAAGAAAGTTTTTCAGTTCCACTAGTCTTTCGCTGTAAGAAGCCACTGGGTGGGGCTTGTTCATTTTGGCTACGAACTCGTCGGTGCATAAGCCAATTAAAACCCGTTCGCCGACCTCGAAAGCCTTCAAAAGTAGGGCTCTATGCCCCTTATGGAGTTCGTCGAAGGTTCCGCCAACCGCTGCAACCTTAAACTTTTCAGCTGCCAATTTTATCCCAGCAGCCTCGCCCCGTAAAGCTCCACATTGGCTACGAGAACGCTGTTTTCTGGAAGGGCCCGCTTAAAAGCTTGAGCCACTTTTTCGGCTTTTTCTGACGTTGCCACGGCGTGAACAGCCTCACCAACCATGTTCTGCGCCGCGCCTATGGCGCCGGCCTCATCGGCGGCTTTAAACAACTTGCGAACTCGCTGTGTGGCGAATCCTGTTTTCTCGGCGAACTCGCGGCAGCAAGCCAAAAAATTTTCGATGGATGGTTCAGCTAGAATCTTTTCTAGGGTTTGTCGCCCCCACTTGTTGACGGCTAAACGTTTTTCAGGAGAGGACAAAACCTCCTTGGTTGGTATTGGACCAACGATTCCAACAACAACCACATAATCGGCCGATATTGGAATGCGGTCTATAATGGCTATTCCGGGCGCGCCAGGCTCAACGGTTATGACGCAGCCCCCGCCGATTGTTAGTGGCGCCACGGTGCCCAACCCAGTTTTGCACCGAATTTCCGCTTTGTGGGCTATTCTTCCAAGCTGGTTTAGGGTAAGCCTCAAACCCAAAGCCTTTGCGAGGGCTAAGGCGGCTGTTAAGGCGCCTCCAGCGCTTGTGCCGAAACCAGCTCCTATGGGAACGTCAACCCAGTGCTTAACTTCCACATGGTGGTTTCCGCCAGCCTTTTCCAAAAGCGCCTCTACAACGGTTCGAGTGGTTTCCGCCTCGGGGGCAAGCCGCCCGTTAATGTAGATGTTTATGCAGGTTTTTTCATCCGAGGAAACAGCGACCTCGGTGGTTACGCCTTTTTGGATTCCGAAACCTCCGCCCCTTGCGCCGGCCCTTTCAAGGTCCGCAATGGGCGTCCCGTCCGGCAGCATGTCGCATATCTCAAAAAAGCTTGAAATGCCGGCGGGGCTGTATGCCTTTGCTTTTTTCAATTGTTATTCGCCTTTCAAGTTTTAGCGAGGGATGGAAAGGCGTTTCGGCAAGCCTTGATTATGGGCGGTCCGAGGAGTAGGACGAAGGGGATTTCTGTGGCGAAGGTCCAAACGAATATTAGCGGGATGAATTCTGGCGGAAGAGGCGCTTTGAAATATCCTTGAGGGGAGAAGAATATTTGGCTGTAGCCCCAAACCACTAAGGCAATTATTAGGCTGGCGACGCCGAGTCCTATGATGGAGCCGACGGTGTAGCTTCTCCATTCGGGCCAACGTTTCGCCACAACCGCCATGATGGTTATGCTTGCCACAACAGCCACCGTGAAAACCACAAGGCTTAGGTAGGCGGGCAAACCCGTGAATACCTCGGATTGGGTCGGCAAAAGCACCGTTGGCAAAAGCAAGCCGGCCACTATGGTGACGCTTCCTATAAACATGCTTGTGCCTATCCTTCTCCAGTCTGGGCTTTTGCGGGCGAAGTAGCCTATCAAAAAGCCTCCTGCAAAATTGGCTGTCACGCCGGCAGAAAGGCTAAGCAAGGCATCTCCGTGGAAAAACATATCGCGGATGAATATGCCTATGGCTGCGCCTGTTCCGCCAACCCAAGGCCCAAAAAGAACAGCGAAAACAGCTGGGATGACGGCTGCGGGCCAGAAGGCAACGCCACCGAAGGTTATGCCCAAATCGGTTAGGCGACCTATGAGGGCGTAGAGGGCTGCGCATATTCCCGCCATAGCAACGCTTAAGGCTTTCCGCTTCATATTTAGGCTTCCTATTTCCATCTCTGTGTATGGGTTAGGCCTTCTTTCTAAATAAAAATTTCCTATGAATTGTTTAAACATGTTTAAACTTGATGTTCTGTTGAACTGTTGAACAGGTATGTGTAGCTCTGTTCTACGCACAAACCATCATATTAAGTTAAGGCTGAAAATCCAGCACGGAGCGA
>JANXDU010000035.1 GCA_025059195.1 Candidatus Bathyarchaeota archaeon | reverse complement strand
ATTATTGCTTTGGGGTTGCATGATGAAACGCATGGTGGCTGTTTTTGTTCGGGCTTGCACGGCGCGCACGTGTATTTTAGTTTTTTGCGGTGTTCCTCTTTTACTGCGGCTACATGCTGCTCATCGATGTCCACCATTAGGGTAATAATTTCCAAGGCTTTTTGGGGGCAGCTTTTAACGCATTCGCCGCAGCCGTTGCATTTTTCAGAGTCTACGACTATGTAGTATTCGCCTGAACCGTCTTCGTAACCGTAGTATGTTATTATTTGGGTCAACTCCTTTTATGTTGTGTTTTTGTTTTTCTCGTAGAGAGCTTTAGCGAAGAGGGCTGCGCCTATGGCTCCGGCAGCCATGGGATCTCGGCCGTTTTCCCGCCAGTTTGGCGGTGGAAGCGGCTTTATGCCCAAAATTTTCTCCACTCTGGAAACTATGCCTATGTTTTTTGACTGTCCACCTGTTATGACAAGGTCTTTTTCGCAGCCAACCCTTTCCAGAAGGTTGCACATTCGAAGGGCCATGGCCCTCATGTAAGAGGCTAAAACCTTCTCTTTGGACCAGCCTCTACGCAGCAGATTAACCGCTTCTGTTCTGGCAAAGGCTACACATGTGCAGCTCACAGGGTCTGGCTCCTCTTCAACTTTGAGCGAAGCTTCCCCCATCTCCTCTATTGGTATTTTAAGAAGGTCGGCTAAAACCTCCATGCCTCTGCCTGTTCCAGCAGCGCATTTATCGTTCATTATGAAGGATAAAACTTTGCCCTTTTCGTCACATCGGATGGCTTTAATGTCTTGGCCGCCCACATCTAATATCGTTCTAACGGTTGGCCCCCAAATGTAGTTGGCGCCTTTCGCGTGGCAAGCAATCTCCGTGAGGGTGCTGTTGGCCATGGGAACGTTAACGCGTCCATACCCTGTACCCACAATGTAGTTTATGTCAGTTGGCTTGATTCCCGTTCCTTCAAGGGCCCATTCCAAAACCTTTTTGGCGCTGTCCGGACTGCTCGAGCCTGTTCGCATAACGCTTACGGAGCATATTTCGCCGTCCACCATTACCACAGCCTTTGAGCTTACGGAACCCACGTCTATGCCCGCCGTTATGGTTTCAGCGTTTTTCCATTTCACGCTTGGAACTGTCAGGCGGTATTCACGCCATCTCCAGTACTGGATGTTGTCTCCGCTCATTTCAACGGCCTCCGAGGTTTTCCACAGCGTAGAGGGCGGCGCCGAGGGCTCCGGCGTATTCTGGGTTTTCGGGTATTACTATTTCTGTTCCAAGTTTCCGTTTGAGGGCGGCGGCGAACCCTATGTCTCGGGCTACTCCCCCCACAAGTATGACGTCGGGTTTCAAGCCAACCCTGTGAACCATTGAAACTATTCTTTCGGCTAAGGCGTCGTATATGGCCCTGGCGATTTCATGTTTTGGCTCTTGCTTGTGGATTAAGCTAACCACATCGGATTCGCCGAAAATAACGCATGTCGCACTTATAGAGGTTGTTCCCTTCGCCTTTAGGGAAAGCGCCCCCATTTCCTCAAGCTTCACTTCAAGGGCTCTTGCCATAGCCTCAAGAAAGGCTCCCGCGCCCGCTGCACATCTATCGTTTAAAGCGAAATCTAAAACCGACCCCTTCTCGTCACAGTTTATAACCCTTGACTCCTCAGCGCCCACATCGATAACCGTTCTAGCCGAAGGATGCAGGTAAACCGCCGCCCTAGCATCAGCGGATACAACGCTTATCTTGCTATCAAATTTGGGAGCTAACTCAACACCGACCCCCGTAGCTGTAATGTGTTGGATGTCGCTGAAAGCCACCTCAGCCTTTTCCAACGCTTCTTGGAAGGCTTTTTCCACAGCCTTTTCAGGCTCGAAACCCGAAGGAGCCAGCCCACGGGACAATATTTTTCTGTCCTTTAAAAGAACAACCTTAACGTTTTGAACACCCATGTCTAAGCCGGCGACTATCATTGTTCACCTCTCCCTTTTAAAATTCAACTCTTGATTTTAACATTTCTAGGAAGGCTTCAACCCTTGTTTTTATTTGGCCAACATCTTCCCGTGTGTAGTCCGTGTCAAGGTAGTAAACTGGAACATTAATCTTGTCGAGGGCCTTTTTAATCCGCGTGTACTCCATGGCGTATAACATGCACCCCCTAAAAACGTGGTACACCACCCCATCAACCCTCCGTTCCTCGATTCGGGCTTTCAGCCAGTTAACCCTGTCAACGTTTCCATCCTCTGATGTGAAGCATGGACAGGTGGAGGGAAGAAGGTATCTCTCAGCCACGGCGTTAAACATGTCATCCATTGTCCACTCGTCCACGCCCACGGGGTCGAAGAGGAAGCGGTCTCCCGAGCAAAACTCGTCGGCGACGATGACTCCTTGAGGGTTAGCCTCCTCAATAAGGTTTGGAAGTTTCCAGTTATCCGGCCATAGGGCAGGTGAGCCTGCAATCATAATCCTTGGCGTGTCCGGAGCGCATGCCAAGATTTTTTCCTGCCTTCGTTTTTCAAGCTCGCTGCATAGTTCCTCTGTCTTCTTTGTCCACCTTTCAATGTCGTCCCACGCGCTTGTTTGATTAACCAGCATGGCGTCTCTGCCCATTATCACCGGAGCGCCTCTACGCAGTTCCTGAAGCCTTCGGAAGGCGCGGGTTGCCCTATGCATGGTTTCTATTGCCGTCTTCAACTTTTTGGCAGTTATCTTTGTTCCAGTTAACTTCTCAATTTTCGCCTTAACCGATTGAAGCTCCTCTCTCCAGAAACGCATGGACTGTTCAGAATCTTTCAGCCTGGGAGGGCAAACAGTCCACACGGGTTTTCGGTCGCTTAATATTTCGCTTAACTTTGCCATTCCATCACAGGTAAGCGGGGTTATCAAAGCGTCGCTCACTTCGAGGTGGGGTGAAAAGCCGATCATTCCAACGCCTATAGTGGACCGCACAACTGGACAAACCTCCACGGGCACGATTCTGTTCCCAAGTTTAGTAGTGTCATATATTCCGGAGCTGACGCGGACTGGGATGGCGTCCGCCGCCAAAATCAGCTCGATAGGCGCAAACATGCATGTATAACCAATAACCTTTCTGCCCTCTTCTTTAGCCTTCAGAATCTCCTTTTCACGGGTGCCGAAAAATTTGGCAACTTCGTCAAAATACTCCATGATTTTAGGCCTGTTGGGCCACGTTTTTTTCATCCGTTCGATGTATTCGTCCATCAACTTCAGAGAGGTTGCTTTAACGGAGTTTCGAAGGTCTTCAACCTCCCTCTCGGAAAGTTCAACCATGTATTTCTTTTCGCCGAACCCCTTTTCCATTGGCGCGCCTCATTCAATTTTTGACGGTTCTAACCAGTTTCGAGACTTAAAAAGTGTTCTCCCCGCCATGTTCAGTTTTAAACACTCTTCGTAGGGGCACATTTCAACGCACCGTAGGCAAAGCATACACATTGAGGGGGCTATGTCTCCGCCCTTCCGCTCGTAAACGTCCAAAACTTGCACTGGACAAACCCTTTTACAGATTCCGCATTTGGGGCATTTCTCCTCCACCTTGTTTAAACGGAGAAGGGGGATCCAACGGAACCCCCTAAACCTGTTTAGAACAGCAAAGGAAACGCCCGTTGGACAGAAACGGCACCAGAAACGCCTCACGACAAAGGAGCTTGCCAAAGTTAAAGCGATGAAAAGGAACATGTTGGCTAAGGCGAAGCTTTCTCCAGAGTAAAACGCGATTACAGAAGCATATGGATAGCTTAGGTTTAAACCGTAAAACTTTAAACGGCTTTCCCAAGGAATAATCAGCGGCTCAACGGGGCCCAACAAAACGGAAACTGGTTTAAAGGGCCCCATTAAAAACTTGGCTAGACTCCACTGCCAAGGCTCAATCTTTTCAAGAACGAAAGGCAAAGCGACAAAGAAAGCTAGAAGCAGATACCTCAACTTGTTTAAAAGCTTGTTAAGCTTGTCTGGAAGGTTCCAGTACCGTATTTTTAAAGCTTTTCGGAAAACGGCCATTAGGTCCAAGTACAAGCCTAAGGGGCAAAGCCACCCGCAGAAAAGCCTCCCAAGAAACAAAGTGAGAAGGATTATTACAATCAACACGTAGAGCAGCTCATTTGTGTATGAAAAAAGGAGAAAAAGGGCCGCCATGGCTGCTGCTTGAACGAAAAACCGCAGATAGCTCACCTTAGTTTTTAAGTCCCTTTTCCATATGAGGATGGCGAGGGCTCCAGCCAAAGCCAGCCCCGCAAAAACCGTTAGTTTGAGGATTTCGCTTAGGATTTCGAGCCACATTTCACCAATCGCCTATACGCTAGTTTTCATTTTCTGGAGGTTTCACAACTCGAGTGTTATAGGTTGTTAGATAAGCCCAGTGCAGTTCGTAGGGGTAGCTTTCCTTGTCCAGCGGGTATGGGAAGCCGCTCATATCCTTGAAGGGCAACGGTTCCACAGTGAAATCGAAGCCGTAACCCCAGTTTCCATACTCATCCTTGAACCAGCATGCCACGAAAAGGAAATAGCTTCTCTCCATGCCCTCCGCTGGAGGCGGAAGATCGCCCACAAAGAACAGAAGACGGACAGCGTCGCCTTGTCTCCCAATAACAAACTCGTCATCGTAGCTGAGCAGAAGCGGGGTCACATCACCATACCTTGTGAAGTTTCCAGAAGCCCTAGAGGGGCTGATGAACTCTTGATAAAGGACGGCGTTGGGGTAAACTTCCCGTATTATAACCTCCCGTTGCGGGGTTACGTCCACCCCAATGTAGTCGAAGGTAACGTTCCAGAAGTTGTTTATTCTAATCACGTATCTGTCGACGTTCGCTGGGAAAAGCCCTGTTAAATCGACAATCCATGTTCTCGGGTTTACGTCCGGCGGGAGGGGAAACTGTCTTTCCCATGGAACCATTATCCAGTTTCCGTCTTTATCCATAACCTCCATGTAAGGTGGCGGCGTGATTTGGGTGCCATTCGGCACATCGGCGGAGAAAAACTTTTCAATCCACGCCGTGTAATCTTCCGGGGAACCCCAGTCAACCCTTCCAGTGACTACAAGCTTAATTTGTTGCGCCCCAGAGAGGTCGCCTAGGTCTATGGTTAACCTGTTCCATGTGATGTTGTTCCATGAAGGGCTTAACAAGCCGTTAACTCCCGGCGTGAAAATCCCATCCCTGTAAAGTATGCAGCGAAGCACGTCTTCGCCTTTCTCGTTGTAGGCGGCCACCGGCGACAAGGGAGTTCGGCTCACCGTGTAAATTTTCCCCATGTATTCGGGGCTTAAGTACTGCTCAACGCCGGTTGAGTAGACATCTACGTTTGCGGGGTGATCAACGACAACCAGATACGCTGCATCTAAATAGAATATCTCATTCCATTTCTGGGAGAGAACCAGCTCGAAATATGTGCCATTAACAAGTCCAAGCTGGCTTTTATCAAGCTTCAGATAATCCCACGGGTTGTTTCTCCAGTAGACAATAGGCCAGTTTGGATCGTTGGTTATGTAGTTTATGTAGCCCAGCCACCCGTGGTTTGAGATCTCCGCCACGTAAACATAGCTTGTGCCGTTCCAAACAAACAGTGATGGGCAAGAGGAGCCGCCACTATAGAACGCATACAACGACATGCGACTTTGAAGGTTTATTTCTCTTCTAGGGTTTCTGGAACCGTCTGCCCAGTATAAGAAGGAGGCTCTGCCGTCGGGGCTTGTGGGAGGCATCTCTATAACATACTTGCCGACGGGCAGCAAGGCGGAGAAAGGCACTTTTCTCGTTGTCCCGTTAAGCTTGAATTCCAAGTTAGTGGTGCTGGCACTTATGGTTAACGTGTGAAAGCCCGTTGGAACAATGGTGAAAGCTCCCGTTAGGGCTAAGTATGCTCCGCCCACACGCTCCACAGTCACATAATGGGTTCCTGTGCTGTTCGGCGTGAAGGTAACCGTTTCCGTTGTCACGCCTCCCGCGGGGAGCACAATGGTTATGTTTTTCAGATAAAAGATGGTTGTGGAGTTCCTTATAGTTAAGTCAATTAGAACAGAGCCGCTTTCGCCCCCGACGTTGCGTGCAGTAAAGGATATCCGAACCGTTTCGTTAACCCAGCCCTCATCTGGAAATATTGTCAAGTCGTAAATTGTGAACTCTGCTGGAGGAGGCTGGGGCTGGGGTTGAGGGGTTGGAGGAGGCTCAAAAACTTCAAAGGTTCCAGTTAAGTTGCCCACCTTAACCGTGTATGTTCCAACAGTTCCCCGCGCAACCGTGAACACCACGGTGGTGGAGTTCCCGCCGCCGAGCGGGATAGATCTTGTCTCCTCTATCACATCGTTGATTAAGAGGCTTATGGGGCATATCCCCATTTCCTCACCGATGTTCGCCACATCCACTTTTATGATTACGGGTGTGTTCACCCTCACACGGGATGGGATCACCGTCAAGTTTCCAAAAACGAATTCCGCCGGCTTTGGCCCTGGCGGAGGGGGAACAACAACAGTCTCGAGGAGGCTTTGAATATAGAAATAGCCTCCAGCAGCCAAGCTGACAACTATTAGGTCAAGCAGGAAAACAGCCTTAAGTTTAGCCAAAGCCAAATTAGACACCATAAAGCTCAACCCTTAAAAACGCTTTGAAGAGCTCCACATTTATCAACCCTGAGAACAGCATGGAAAAACCATGATGAACCATTTAAAACTTTCGCATGTTTACGACGTGGTCCAAGGAAACAACGCCCAAAAATGTTGAAGCGGCGGACTCGCGCACTCAAGATCCCAATCACGCTTTCAGCGGGGCCAGAGTCGTCATCGCCCGCCATGCAGAATTAAAATGCTCGCTTAAATAAAAAGTTATAGCTAAACCTTGTGGAGCGTTGACGGCTAACTCTAGATTAACTTTGGTTTCCCATGACTGCTTTGCTTATAGCAGAAGCCCATTATGATAACTTTTTATACTTCTTTATAGAGGTGAAGTTTAAAGGTCATGTTTAAACACCTACGCGTTGTTCCTCTGGCTGCTGAAAGTTTAGGCGTTCGCTCCATGTGCACATACGTGGAAACCCCAGATGTTAAGATTCTATTGGACGCTGGAGTTTCGCTTTGCCCAAACCGTTTTGGTTTACCCCCGCACCCCATGGAATACAAAGCGATAATTGAATGTAGAAGGCGAATAGGAGAGGCGGCGGAAAAGGCAGACGTGGTGACGGTTAGCCACTACCATTTTGACCATCACACTCCATCCTATGAAGATTGGCTGTGTAACTGGACAGCAGCGGATGAAACTGCTAAGCAAATTTATCAAGACAAGGTTGTCTTGATGAAAAACCCAAAAGAGTGGATTAACTTTAGCCAAAGACGTAGAGGTTGGGTTTTCCAGAAGACTGGCGGAAAACACGCTGAAAAACTTGAAGTGGCGGATGGCAGAACCTTCACTTTCGGGGAAACCATAATAAAATTTTCAGAGCCCGTTCCCCACGGCCCAGAAGACTCGGCGCTCGGCTGGGTTTTGATGACAACCATCGAATTTAAGGGCGAGAAGTTTCTTTTTGCTCCAGACGTGCAAGGCCCCATTTCGGTTAAGACCCTTGAAAAAATTGTGGCTGAAAAGCCCAAGCTTGTCATGGTTGGTGGCCCCCCATCCTATCTTGCGGGATTCAGATTTAACGAGGAGGAGTTTAAGCTTGGATTGGAAAATTTGGAAACACTTGTTAAAAAAGTTCCATGCACCATTTTAGAGCATCACCTTTTAAGGGATGAGGATTGGCGGGAAAAGGCGGCTAAGGTTTTTGAGAAAGCTGAAAAAGTTGGCCACAAAGTTTTAACCGCCGCCGAGTTTTTGGGCTTGAAAAACACTTTCTT
>JANXDU010000034.1 GCA_025059195.1 Candidatus Bathyarchaeota archaeon | reverse complement strand
CATTTTTGGGTTTTCGCCCACAACAAGCACGGCGATTTCACATGTATTCCTCTTTATCCCTAGAGAATCCACAGCCTTGCGGATTTGCCGTTGCGCAGAGGCGTAAAGCAACGTTTCAACGGCTAGGTTTTTTGAGATGTTTTCGCCGTTTTTGAAGGCTTTGATGGCGTTTAAAGCCGCAAAGTAAAGGTGCTGCCATGAAGCCACAAGCTCAGCGTCAAAAAATTGTATTTCACAGTCCCCCACCACAGCTTTTTTCACTTTTTCCAGAAAAGCTTCAACATCTCCTATTCTCACGTCTCTGAAGCCAGCTATCGCAACGTATTTCCCAAACTCTTGGATAAACTTCAGCAAGGGTATTCCTCTAGAATTTCTCTCAAAAACTTTTCAACAAGCTTTCTTGGCAAGCCAGCCCTTACAAGTTTTTCTATCTCCTCCTCTAATGGTCTACCTTTCTCCTTGCATTTTTGAACAATTTTCCTTAGGGTTTCCTTTACCTCCCACGGAAAAACTATCCAGCAGCTGGTTTCCTTTGCGTAGTAGTCTGGTTTAACTATGCTCCACGGTTTAAGGTATACGGTGGCAATTCGAACATCGCTTGCGCCTTCGGCCTTTAGATGTTCCTTTATAAGTTGGAGGCTTTTACCCGTGTCAGCCACCTCGTCCACTACAAGCACCTTCTTGTTAGCAACCTTCACGGAAACAGGTTGGGTGAGGGCTGGCTCGCCTTTGGTTTCGGCCACGCCCACATAGAATTCCACCTTAACATTTGCGAGGTTCGGGTTTTCCAGAAGGTCTGAAAGCACCCTCGCCGGAGGCCATCCGCCGCGGGAAACTCCAACAATTACGTCTGGTTTGAAATTGTCTTGGCGGATTTTTTCAGCTATTCGCATTAACATTCTGTATATCTGGCTCCATGTGGGCACTTCAAACTCGACGTTTTGGCTCAAGCCTGCCTCTCTCCCTACGTTAGGGGGTTTAAACTTTCTCTAGGCTTCCGGCGGTTAATAACTTTAATTAGGCTCCAGTGGCGATTTAGAGGCTGTGGGAAATCCTTGAAGGAAATCATCGAGTGTGTGCCAAATTTTAGCACGTCTGACCCAAAGGCTGTGGAGCAAATCCTAAACGAGCTTAAAGGTGTCCAGGACGCTTTTTTACTTGACTACACCTTCGACAATTATTATAATCGCCTAGTTGTTTCGTTTATAGGCGACAAGCGGTCTATTTTTGAGGCCATGTTGAAAATGGCTTCAAAAGCCATCGCCCTAATAGATATGCGAACCCACAAAGGACAACATCCCCGCATAGGCGCCGTGGACGTCGTTCCTTTCATTCCGATCAAGAACGCCACAATGGATGATTGTGTAAAACTTGCCAGAAAATTCGGCAAAACCCTAGCCGAAAAACACGGTGTGCCCGTCTACCTTTACGGCGAGGCAGCCACCAAACCCGAGAGAAGGGACTTGGACTGGATTCGGGAAGGCGAATATGAAAGGCTTGCCGAAATGATTGTTAAACCCGAGAGAAAACCGGATTTTGGACCAGTTAAACCTCATCCAACCGCTGGCGCTACGGTAACCGGCGCCCGCAAGGTTATGGTGGGTTTTAACGTTAACCTTGGAACGGCAGACCTGAAGGTTGCGAAGAAAATTGCGAAGGCCTTGCATTCAAAGAAGGGGGGTCTTTCAAATGTTAAAGCCATGGCAGCCTGCATTCCAGAGAAACACATGACTCAAATAGGGATGAGTATAACGGATTTTGAGGCTACCCCCCTCTACAGAGTTTTTGAGCTTTTGAAGGTTGAGGCTTCCCGCTACAACGTGCCAGTGATAAGCTCAGAGTTCTGCGGACTGGCGCCCTTAAAAGCTATCATTGATGTGGCTGTCTACTACCTAAAAATTGACAACCTAACCGTTGACAGAGTTCTGGAGATTGCCGTTCAAAAAGCCTTGGAACGGAGGAAAAATTTTGAGTAAAACCGCCAAAAGGCTCGCTAAAGAGAAAGCTGACATACTTATTGTTAACGCTAACGAACTTATAACGTTGGCTGGCGGAAGCGAAAAGCCCCGCACTGGCAGACAAATGCGGGAGCTTGGCATAATAAAGGGCGGATGTGTAGCCATAAAAGATGGAAAAATAATTGCGGTTGGCAGAACAGCCGACGTTAGGAGGGCTGTTAAAGCTGAAACTATAATAAACGCCAGTGGAAAAACCGTTATGCCCGGTTTCGTTGACCCCCATACGCATTTGGTTTTTTCTGGTTCCAGAGAAGATGAGTTTCAGATGAAGGTTAAAGGCGCCTCCTACATGGACATCCTCATGGCTGGTGGGGGAATCCTTAAAACCGTTAGGGAAACCCGGAAAGCCAGCTCAGACGAGCTTCTAGGTTTCGGCTTAAACACTTTGGATGTTATGCTCAGCTATGGAACCACAACGGTTGAGGCAAAAAGCGGCTATGGTCTAGCAACAAAAGACGAATTGAAAATCTTGGGAGTTATAAAGCGTTTAAACCAATTGCACGCCGTGGATGTTGTTCCAACCTTTATGGGCGCCCATGCCATTCCTACGGAGTACAAAAACAATCCGGAAGATTACGTTAAACTTGTTATCGAGGATATGATTCCGAAAGTTGTCGAGAAAGGCCTTGCGGAGTTCTGCGATGTCTTCTGCGAGAAAGGAGTCTTCACCATAGAACAGTCTAGGCGAATACTAGAAGCTGGCAAGACTCAAGGTTTAAAGCCAAAAATTCACGCAGATGAGATGAGCGCACTCGGCGGGACTGAACTTGCAGCCCAGGTGGAAGCGGTTTCCGCTGAACATTTAATTTATGCTTCTGATGAGGGGCTTAAAGCCATGGCGGAAAAAGGCGTAATCGCTGTTCTGCTTCCAGCCGCAGCTTTCAGCCTTATGGTTGGACGTTATGCTGACGCCCGTAAAATGATCGACTACGGTGTCCCCGTGGCCTTAGGCACAGACTTTAATCCAAGCTGCTGGGTGGAAAATCAACAGTTGGTCATCGCTTTCGCTTGTTATTTCATGAGGATGACGCCAGCCGAAGCCATAACCGCCACCACCATCAACGCTGCCCACGCCATTGGAAGGGCCCACGAAATCGGCAGCTTAGAAGTCGGCAAAAAAGCTGATATAATCGTTTTAAACGTGCCAAACCACATGTTTCTAGGATACCGTTTCGGCGTAAACCTAGTGGATAAAGTCATAAAAAATGGTAGACTAGTTGTAGATGAGGAGACGAGGCTGGCTGAGTCAGTTAAATTTTTCAGCAAAGAATTAGAACAGCTTTAGACAAATTATTTTTTGACGGTGAAATGCTTGTTGAAGCTGGAAAAACCAATAAAATGTTTAACTGGACATGAACTGCACTGCAAAAATTGGCAAATTGAAGGAATTCTCCGTATGCTTTTTAACGTTGTCGACCCCGAGGTGGCTAAAGACCCTGAAAGGCTTATTGTTTATGGCGGCACCGGGAAGGCCGCTCGCGACTGGGAATGCTTCGAAAAAATTGTTGAAACGCTTATTGAGCTTGAAACCGATGAAACCATGCTCATTCAGAGCGGCAAACCCGTGGCGGTTTTCAAAACTCACGAGTGGGCGCCAAGAGCCCTAATAGTAAACGCCATGCTTGTGCCGAAATGGGCGACATGGGACTACTTCTATGAGCTTGAACAAAAGGGCCTAATAATGTTTGGACAGATGACTGCCGGCTCTTGGGCGTACATCGGCACGCAAGGCATACTGCAAGGTACCTACGAAACTTTGGCAGCTGTAGCCCGCGAACATTTTGGCGGAACGCTCCGTGGAAGACTTGTTTTAACAGCGGGTTTAGGTGAAATGGGGGGCGCCCAGCCGCTGGCTGTAACCATGAATGAGGGCGTTGCTCTTGTTGTGGAAATAGATCGACGCGCTATTGATAGGCGTGTTCGCCACGGTTATTTGGAGATGTGGACCGACGACTTGGACGAAGCCCTTAAACTGGCTTTAGAAGCCAAACACGAGGGCATACCGCGAAGTATAGGCTTGCTGGGTAATGCGGCTGAAGTGCACCCGGAACTGTTAAAAAGAGGGATAATCCCCGACGTTTTAACCGACCAGACAAGCGCCCACGACCCTTTAAACGGCTATTATCCAGCTGGACTTTCGAAGGAAGAGGCTGACGAACTACGCAGAAACAACCCCGAAGAGTATCTGCGACGAGCTAGCCAAAGCATGCGCATCCAAATGGAAGCCATGGTTAAAATGATGGAAAAGGGCGCCATAACCTTCGAATATGGCAATAACCTGCGCCAGCAAGCCTACAATGCCGGCTTCAAAGACGCCTTCGCTTTTCCGGGTTTTGTGCAACGTTATATTAGGCCCATGTTCTGTGAAGGCCGCGGGCCTTTCCGTTGGGCCTCTCTTGTCGGAAGCGCCGACGACATCTACACTTTGGACAACTTGATTTTAAGGGAATTCTCCTATAACGAGGAACTTTGCCGTTGGATAAAAAAGGCAAAAGAGCAAGTAAAATTCCAAGGCCTACCAGCCCGTGTCTGTTGGCTAGGCTTCGGGGAAAGAGCCCGCTTCGGAAAAATAATGAACGACATGGTGGCAAGTGGAAGACTTTCAGGTCCAATATGGATTGGGAGAGACCACTTGGACGGTGGAAGCGTCGCTTCGCCGAACCGCGAAACAGAAGGCATGCTGGACGGAAGCGACGCCATAGCTGACTGGCCCGTCCTAAACGCGTTGTTGAATGCTGTTGCGGGCGCCACCTGGGTAAGCGTTCACCACGGCGGAGGCGTCGGCATAGGCTATAGTATCCATGCCGGCATGTGTTTAGTGGCGGACGGCACAAAAGAGGCTGAAAAACGCGTAGTAGCCGTGTTAACAACAGATCCTGGAACGGCCATAGTTAGGCATGCAGATGCTGGCTATGAAAAAGCTAAGAAAATAGCACGGGAAAGAGGCATAAAAATACCCATGCTGAAATAACCAGCCCACGGAGGGGGAGCTGTGGCTTTTTTCTCTTGAATAGTGAAACCTTGTTAAGGCAAGAAGGCCAAGAATAAGGATGTTATGAAGCGAGTTCTCCAATATGGAAGCAAACATCCGGAAACTTTTGGGTCTATACGTTGTTTTAAGCAAAGTGTTGTGTGGAAAAGCCTCTAGAAAAATGTCCTTGTAACAGAGCTTGCAAGCTTATATCGTGTTGATGAATTATGGACAGAAAAATAGTTTATGGGGAAAATTGGGTTTTATTCGAATTCTGAAGGTTCTTTAGGCTTTTCTTTCTCTTTCTCCTTTTCTTTTTCGATGCCTTTCGCCGCGATGACATCGTCGATTTTAAGTATCATGTTGGCCGCTTCGGTGGCTGATTTAACTACTTGAAGTTTAACCCGCAGAGGTTCTACAACGTTTAGCTCTAGCATATCTCTGATTTTGCCTGTGAAAACGTCCACCCCCATGCGGTGGCCGTCCACCTTTTCGTGGGCAGCTCTAAGAGATACCATTATGTCCACTGGGTCTAGGCCAGCGTTTTCAGCTAACGTTAAAGGTATAGATTCAATTGCATCGGCGAAGGCTTCTATAGCTAATTGTTCTCGGCCGCCGACTTTTACGGCGTAGTCTCTGAGCTGTTTGGCTACTTCAGCTTCTGGCGCGCCGCCGCCCGGCACAATTTTTCCATCTTCGATGGCGTTTCTGACGACGCATAACGCGTCGTGCAAAGAGCGCTCAGCCTCGTCGACCACGTGTTCTGTTCCACCCCGAACCACTATTGTGACAGCCTTTGGGTTCTTACACTCGCGGATGTAGACTAGTTTGTCGTCGCCTATTTTGACTTCCTCAACAAGTTTTGCTTCTCCCAGCACTTCTGGTGTTAGGTCTTTTACGCTTGCCACTATTTTGCCGCCGGTAGCCCTCGCCAGCTTTTCCATGTCGCTGCTGCTTATGTTTTTAACAGCCAATATTCCTCTTTTGGCTAGAAAGTGCAGCGCCACGTCATCTATTCCTTTTTCACAGAGCACCACGTTGGCGCCAGCTTCGGCGATTTTGTCCACCATTTCTCGGAGCATTCGCTCCTCCTCGTCTAGGAAAAGCTTCATCTGCTCTGGGCTTTCAATGTTGATTTTCGCGTCAAACTCTGTTTTCTCAATTTCAAGCTTGGCGTTCAAAAGTGCAATTTTCGCGTTGCAAACCATTTTTGGCATCTGTGGATGGGCAACCTCTTTGTCAATAACCATACCTTTGACAAGTTCTGTTTCTTCTAAGCTTTTGCCGTGCTTCTTCAGAATCTTGATTAGGTCGATGTCTGCCTTGAATTTTCCGTCCTTTTCCTCAGCAACCTGCCTAACCGCTTCTACGGCTAGCTTGGCGAAGTGTTCTTTGGCGGCGGCTATGCCCTTGCTCCCCATTGAGGTCATGGCAACATCCAAAAGCTTCTTGTCGTCGTTTATGCTTACTGGCATAGCCATCTTTTCTAAAACTTCTCGGGCTTTCTCGCTGGCCTTCTTGAAACCTTCAATTATTATTGTTGGATGAATGTTTTGGTCCAGCAGTTCTTCAGCCTTCGCCAGCAACTCTCCAGCCAAAACTGCGGCGGTTGTTGTTCCATCGCCAACCTCGTTGTCTTGAGCCTTCGCAACCTCCACAAGCATCTTTGCAGCTGGGTGCTGTACGTCGATTTCTTTAAGGATAGTTGCGCCATCGTTGGTTATTGTGACGTCGCCGAAGCTGCTGACAAGCATTTTATCCATGCCCCTGGGGCCGAGGGTTGTCTTCACCAGTTCGGAAATTATCTTTGCCGCCGTGATGTTATTCCTTTGAGCCTCTCTTCCGGTTGTTCTTCCCGTTCCTTCCTTTAACACTAGAACTGGCACAGTCCCGGAAGGTATGGCCGCCATCCACCGTTCACCCCCATTCATCCCGTTAAATGTTCAGTTAAAAGCAAAATTCACACAAAAATTACTTCTATATAAACTTTTCTAGCCTACCTAGCCTACTTTGACAATTCTATAACCAGATGCTTTCCTAAGCCTATTCATAACTGCCAAACCAAGTCCCTCAGTGGGCAGGCCTTCAGCTATTATAACGTCTACGCCTTCGAGGTCAAATTCCCTTAGAAGCCTAAACAAGTTTTGGGCAATTTCTTCGAGGCGGTTGCGGCTGCCAAGGGACTTCACAACATCCGCCCTATAAATGGTTGCGGTTTCATCGGTGGCTAAAACACCAACTTTGGCTTTCCTCTGCTTATAATAATCTGCCAGCTCCGCAACTTTTCTTATAACATCCTCCAAATCACCTTCAACAACCACCATCTTCGCTTTGGGCGCATAATGCCTATGCTTCATCCCGGGAGAACGCGCCTTATTCACATGTATCTTTCTGTCGGCGATCGCCACTGGATGCAACTCCACTTCCCCCAGAACTTCTTTAATTATTTCATAAGGCGTTCCGCCTGGGCGGAGAATCTGCGGGGGGTCGGCAGTTAAATCTAGGACTGTGGATTCAACGCCTATTTTTGTAGGTCCCGCGTCCAAAACAGCGTCTATACGGCCATCAAGGTCTTCCAGAACATGTTGGGCTGTGGTTGGACTTGGGCGTCCGGCAAGGTTCGCGCTTGGAGCGGCTATTGGACAGCCGCTTTCCTTTATGAGTGCTAAGGCAACATTATGCTTAGGCATTCTTATTGCAATCGTATCCAAACCAGAAACTGTTTCGTCAGGCACGATTTTTGAGCGTTTAAATATAAGGGTCAATGGGCCAGGCCAAAATTTCTTCATTAACTGTTCAGCTTTTTTAGGGACTTCCTTTACCAGTCCATAGACATCTTGGAGTTCGCCGACATGCACTATCGGGGGATTGTCAGGAGGGCGTTTCTTGGCTTTGAAAAGGGCTTTAACGGCCTTCGGGTTTAGGGCGTCTGCTCCCAGTCCATAAACGGTTTCTGTTGGAAAAGCCACTAATCCGCCTTTTTTAATAATTTCTGCCGCAACTTGTATGGCCTCGGCTTGCGGAGTGTTTGGGTCAACTTTCAGCAGTAGGGTTTTTTTCATAGATTAGCAAGCCCAGTTGTTAGAATTGGTTTGCGACATTTAAAGGTTAAATAAAATGTAACATGGCTCTACACCACATAGTAGTCTATAACTTTCTTCATGCTCTTAGGAGTTGCATGTCTTGCGGCGAGATGCTTCAATATCTTTATCATTTGTGGTTGAAAGCGAGCAATATCCGTCAAGCTTACCAGCCCCACGAGGCGTTTGCCCTCGACAACTGGCAGCTTTTTTATTTTCATTTGGAACATCAGTTTCACAGCCTCTTCTAAGTCTAGGTTTGGCTCCACAACCACCAGAGGGCTTGACATGACATCTTTAACTTTTGTCTTGTTCACGTCTTTTGCTTCGGCGACGACTCTTTTCAATAGGTCCCTTTCAGTGATTATCCCAACGGCTCTCCCCTTTCTAACGGCAATTAGGCATCCGATTTCAAACTTGTTCATAACCTCGGCGGCTTCTTTTACTGTTGAGTTTTCATCTATCGTTATAACTTCCCGCACCATGATATCTCCGACTTTGATGGTTATTTGGCTTTGGTTTTCCCCTATGCATCCTTCTTCGTCGGCTGGCAAAATTGTCCCCAAACTGTTTATTGAAGCC
The DNA here is from genome assembly GCA_025059195.1 of Candidatus Bathyarchaeota archaeon. Classification (GTDB taxonomy): domain Archaea; phylum Thermoproteota; class Bathyarchaeia; order Bathyarchaeales; family Bathycorpusculaceae; genus DRVP01. The sequence continues at coordinate 37,621 of JANXDU010000034.1, read as the reverse complement.
CGGTCATATATAGTTTGATGTGTTAACTTTTAGACGCTTGCACGCCATGAAGTTTTTGAACTAATTCTTCAGCGCGTTTGCTTACCGGGATTCTTGCCTTTTCAAACTTTTCATAAGGTTTTGTCAAAGGCCTAGTGGCGTCTATGCCCATTTTTGTTGTGAGGCCAGTTTCTTGGTTTGCCGAGGAATCCAAAGTGGAACCTCGCACATTTTCTATTATCAGCAGGTCCTCATCTGCTTGAAACCGTGTTGCAATAGCCCACTCAACTGCAGTCAAATCAAAAACATCTATGTCCGAATCCACTACAACAGCGTGTTTTAAGCTGGGGTGTGCTGCAAAGGCCGCTAGCAACGCGTTTTTCGCGTCTCCATCCACTTGTTTTTCAATGGATATTATAGCGTGGAGCCATCCCCCTCCCCCAATCGAAAGGTTTACAGCGTAAACTTTAGGCACAACCCTCGAAACAGCCTCGTAAATTGAAGCCTCAAATGGAAGGCCCATCAAAAGTTTATGTTCGGTTCCGGAGGGCAAGAGAGCCTGGTAAACGTAGTCTTCACGGTGCATAACATTAACAATTTCAACCACTGGCTGTTTTCTCTGAATGTCATAGGTTCCCGTAACGTCTACAAAAGGTCCTTCGAGGGCCTCTTTGGATGCGGAGATTCTGCCCTCTAAAACAAGCTCTGCGTCTGCTGGAGCGTAAGCATCCACGAATTTACATTTAATCAAACGCAAAGAATCATTCAACAAATTATTCGCCACATCAAACTCGCAAACTCCAAAAGGGGGTGATGAAGCCGCCGCCAACATCACCGCGGGGTGTACACCTATTGAAATAGCCACGTCCAAATCTGTTTCAGCTTCCTTCGCCATTTGCCAAAGCCTATAAAGATGTCGTGGAACAAGACGGATTGCAAAATGCTTTTCATCCAAAACCTGCAGTCGATGGATCGACACATTTTCAACGTTTTCGTCCAGGCTTTTGGCATGAACCACCGCCGCCGTCACATAGGGTCCAGCGTCTCTTTCAAAATGTGTTAAAATTGGAATTCTGAGCAAATCTGGTTCTTCAATAACCTCTTTAACAGGGCCGTCATCCACAATTCTAGGTTTTTTGGGGGAACGCAAAGCCTCTAAAAGCCTTTGGTGCAACTGGTTTGAGCTGACGCCTAACGCCTCGCATATCCGTCTTCTAGTTCCACAAACATTAGCTATGACGCGTGTTTCCATGTCTTCTACTTTATCAAACGATAGGATTGGACCGTTGTTGTCGAAGCGTTTCATTATGTAGGCAATTTCAAAGTTTTGGGAAACTTCGTCCTTAATATGGAGCACTTCCCCCTTTCCTTCCATCTGTTCTAGAAAGCTTCTAAAGCTCATAGAAGGCTTCCTCCAGTCTCAGTTTCTGCAGCGGATGGTATCACTCTTTCCAAAAGCTTTTTCAAGATTGACTGCGCCTGCAACTCGTTAACGGTTTCTAAGTAAATGGAAACTAGAACTATTTTCCTCTTTCTGGACGCTAAATATTCGGCGAACATGCGGCTTGAAATAATGTTTCTGTCGCCTAAAAGAACCGTTGAAGACGGCAGTCCGGGTGAGTCGGCCGGTTTCGGGATGGCTACGGCTAGGGTTCCGAGCCTGTCCTCGTTTTCGCTCAAAAGCACAAGGCACGCGTTTCTTGTTTCAAGGTAAACGGCCAGAAAACGAATGTTTTGCTCAACTATCTCGTCTTTAACAACTTTAGCCCGTTCCATAAGCGGGTTCTCCGTTTTTTATTTATAGCTTAACACCATTCACTATTTATTGCTTTCAAAAGGTGAACCTGCGTGGCTAAAAACAATAATAAAGATAGGGCTGAAAAAATTCTGCAAAGGCTTAGAGAAAGCTTCGCAATGCCAAAATGGATATCCTCAAGAAACAACCCATTTGAAACTCTGATTATAACGATAATTTCACAAAACACCTCGGACAGAAACACTGAAAGAGCCTTCGAAAACCTATCTCGCACTTTTCCAATAACTCCGGAGGCTTTGGCAAAGGCGGAGACAGCGAAAATTGAAGAGTGTCTAAAAGTTGCCGGTTTATACCGAAACAAAGCCAGAGTGATAAAGGAGGTCTCAAAAATAATTCTTGAAAAGTTTGATGGAAGCTTAGAGCCTATTTTGGCTATGCCCTTCGAAGAGGCTAGAAAAACTCTCATGCGGCTGCCAAACGTTGGACCCAAAACTGCAGATGTTCTACTGCTTTTCTCGGCTAATAAGCCGACGGTTCCCGTTGACACCCATGTTAACCGTGTTTCAAAAAGGCTTGGGCTTGCACCAGTAGACGGAGACTACGAGGACGTGCGTGCATCTCTTCAAATCTTATACAAGCCTGAAGATTATTCGGCCATTCACATACTGCTAATTCTGCTTGGAAGAAAATACTGTAAAGCCAGAAAACCTCTTTGCGAACATTGCCCAGTGAAAGATTCTTGCCCATCAAAGGAAAGCGTCGCTTATGAAGCTTAGCCGCCTGCGAGGGGGATTTCCCTTAAATTCTTATCTAGCCTAACTTTCCCAATAACAACTGTTGATACGCCGCTTGAAACCGGTGTGAAAATCTTCATGACTTTTCTTGTGTAGTCTATCTCTCGTAAAACCCCTATTCCTAGGAACTTTTTCTCATCGCTGTAAAGAGCTGTTAGCAGGCCTTCTTCTCCCCCTTTCCACAAAACCTCAACTTTCTTTCCCAAAGTTTCCTCTGTTTCCTTAATTTTTTCAGGGTTTATCCATCGGCCTTTTCCAATAACGACGAAGATTTTATTTTTCAATTCTGCAATGTGTAGCGGTTTTATTCCGAGGAAATTGCATATTTCCCTCTCTCGTTTTGTCATTCCCAAAGTTTTGTTCAGTCCAGCAAATTCGGTGTTTTCGATTCTAACCCAGCTTATTGGTATAGACTGAACCTTTGCGTTTTTCAAGTACTTGACATAGCCCAGCTCTCTTAAACTTTTGCGTTTCTCGCGGTTCCTTTGCTTTATGGTCTGCGGATAATCGATAGTCAACGTTGTGAAGTTTTTGAGCGCTTCCAAAAGAGGGTTTAAAGTTTCATTCTGAATACAAAATACTATGTGGGGGCGGATTTTTTCCACGAGCTGAACCTTGTAGTTGACAGCGTCTTCTCCTTCGACCCATCCGTCAGTGTTCACGACAACATAATCTGGGCTGCGTTTCAAAACCTCATCTTTCAGCAGCGTCATCCCCTCAATAACTTTATCTAAAGCCTTGCCGGGCGAAGTAACCCCCACAAAGTAAGCGTTTTCCGCTTCAAGGTTGAACAAGTCTGTCAGAGGTTTGGTTGTCACCGAATAGGAGAGAGTGCATGGGGGCCCTACATCTGACTGTCCTAGGTCTCCGTCTAAAATGGCGACTTTGCGGCCTTCCATTACCAGTTTGTTCATTAAATAGGTGCAGAAGCTCGTTTTACCAGAATCCACAGCTCCTAAAACCAGCGCAATGGTGGGCCTTGTTTGCAGCGTTGCTAGCTTCTTGTAGGCTTCTTCCCAAGATGGTGGTACAGTGTCCCCTTCCACCTCTTCCACGGTTGCGTTTTCTCCAAGCGAAACTTCAAGGGTTGCGTTTTCTTTCACGGCAAAGGGCATGCGTTTTCCATCTCTTATTACAACCCTACTCATTTGTTTCAAAACGTAGCCGAAAACTTCCGCCTTTCCTGAAACCAGTGTAACCGAAGCCGGGCCGTCTACGAGCAGTGTTTTTCCAGTTTCAATGGTTATGTGCATTGGGTTTTCCCTCGAACAAATTTTTGTCCGTTTCTCCTCGCAATTTTTATGGCTGAAGCTATGTCCCTTATTCCTCTTCTGTGTTTTGCCTCAGTTATGTATCGATCTGTTCCAGCTTCGCTTACGCTTTCTAACTCCACGTTGGACGGAAGCCTCCCATCTAACGCTTTTAAAAGTTTTTCCTTGTAATCTGGGATGCCGTCGCCAACTTTAACCGTAAATGTCGATGTCTTAACATCTTTTAGGCTTTTAATTATGTTCTCTATTTCGTCAACGGTTTCTTTTATGCTAAAACAGTTTCCAGTTCTAATAACCCTTCCATCAGCTAAAACGGCTAATCCCAAAACTTCGCCTGGATCAACGCCTATCACTATTTTTTCGTATGAGTCCTTTCTTTCTATCTGTTGCAACGCTTGGTTCACCACGACCTGCGGGTCCTCGTCCTCTTTGAATGTTAAAATGTTTTCGTGGCTTATCAGCGGGCGTTCCTTTTCAGTGGTTATTACCACTTTTATTTCCATGGGCACATGCTCGCGGGGCGTCAAGCTTATGAATGGTATGTCTCTTCTCTTCAGCTCATTAACTATTAGGTAGTAAGCTTTACCTGAAACTGTTGCTACAGCTATTTTCGCTTTCATGTAGCTTCCTGTTGTAGACACTTCTGGAAACAAATTATTATCTTTGCTGTTTTATATCTATTGACGTGTGCGGAGATGTTGCAGAAAATACCAACAGGCTGCAAGGGGCTTGACGAAATTTTAGAGGGCGGCTTAACCGCAGGAAGCATAAGTCTAATCTACGGAGAGGCTGAAACCGCAAAAACAACGTTGGCCATGCAGTGTGCTGTAAACTGTGCAAGGAAAGGGTTTAAAGCGTTGTTTGTGGACTGTGACGGCACTTTTTCAGCTCGAAGGCTGTCTCAAATGGCCTCAGTAGATTTTGAAAAAATAGCAGAACTCATAATCCTTGCAAGGCCGAGAGACTTTAGAGAGCAAACAACTCTTATCGACCAACTGCCAAACTATGTGGCAAAGGGCTTCGGCCTAGTGGTTTTCGATACAATAACACATCTGTATCGTTTGGCGGTTGCAGAGAAACCGGAAAAAACGTTTGAAATTAACCGCGAATTAAACAGGCAGATGGCTTGGCTTGCACAGTTTGCAAAAACCCGCAAAATAGTGGTTCTAGTGGCCAGTCAAGTGCGAAGTGTTTTCGAGGATGTTTATGTAAGTGTCGAGCCGGTTGCCACGCGAGTGTTGCGGTTCTGGGCGGACGTGATAATCGCGATGAAGCCGACAGAAAACGCCAAGATTGTAATGGCAACGGTGGAGAAGAGGCCGGAAACAGGCCAACCGATATCTTTTCATCTTAAAATAGATGAAGGCGGGCTAAGCGAATATCCTGTGCCATAGGGTTGGAGGGGTTTAAATGGACACTGTTGCAATCTTAGTGTGGGATGCGTTGAAATTCATTTTTCCAGCCTACTGTGCAAATGCTGCACCGGTGATTTTCGGTGGAGGCTTGCCCCTCGACTTTGGAAAAAAGTTCTATGATGGTAAACCGATTTTTGGGAAAAACAAAACTTTTAGAGGCTTCTTTTTCGGGTTGGCGGTTGGAACAATCGTCGGAGTTTTAGAATCCATATTGTTTACCTATCCATTTCACTTTGGTTTCCTTCTATCGCTTGGCGCTTTAGTTGGGGACTTGGCGGGCGCATTTATAAAAAGGCGGATGGGAATTCCTCCCGGAGAACTTCTGCCCGTTGTTGACCAAATAGACTTTATAATTGGCGCCTTTGCGTTCTCCCTTCCATTAAACATGCTTTTTCCAGAACTTGCCGTTACTGTGTTATTAATTACCCCGCCGCTACATTTATTGACAAATTTTGCGGCTTACAAAATGGGTTTAAAGAGCACGCCATGGTGATGTGAGCCCTATACGCCCTTCCAGTAATGTATTATTGCTTCCACGGAAATGTAAGCGATTATGAAAAGCGCCACGCCAATCATAAGCATGAGATACGCCTGTCTCGGGTTATAGGCATACTTTGTGCTTTGGTACATCAAAAGCAAGCCTATCACGCCGAAAGCAAAAAGAATCATGGCGATTATACTGTCTGAAACCCATTGCTCAGACAATTGTGGATCAACAAAGAGAAAACGTCCACCATAATAGATAGCTGGGTAAGGCTTAACGATGATGAGGTATATTCCCCCTCCGAAAAGGAAGACGGAGATCGCCACCACTATGGCGGCGAGGGCGAAATTTGAAGGTTTAATCGTTGACACTTGTTTGTAGAACTTTTGAAATGAATACGACATTGCCGAAACCGCTTTTTTTACTCTACGAACCATTTTGCCCTTCCCCAGCTTTTAAGAGGTGTTCCGCCACCTCTTTAGCCCACTCGCCAGTAAATGGATTTTTGGCAACCTCACTTAAATACTCTTTCCAAGAAATGTTTAAGGCTTTTTTCCAAACCTCATACTTTTTTAAAACGCTTCTATAGGCTCTAGCATGTAGCTCACAAAAACCGTTTTGTAAGGCTTCTCTACTGCATATTGCGCACTTCAAGGTTTCCCCTTTCCTCCTTTAATGGGCATTTCGGGTTAAAGCAAAGATTCCATGGGCGTCTCCCTTTGATTCTAACTTGAACAGTGGGCCAACCGCATCCTCGACAGTTTCTACCGAGGGGACGGGCGATTCCCCTCTGGGGAAGCGGAAAAGCCGCGTTACACCGCTTTTTAAAGTAGTTTGTGCATCCAATGAAGCGTTTTCCAGTCTTTCTGGAGTAAAGAATCATAAGCGTTCCAGTCCCACATGTTGGGCATTTTCCTACAACACGTTCCTCAAGCCTTGCCTTTTTAATGGCGTTACTTAACTGTTCGCCTATATTTTCCTCCTTATTTTTGAGCTCTTCTAAAACAGGCTTCAAAATTTCAATGGCGTCTAAGAGGACATTTTCCCTGTTCTCCATATTGGCTTGAATTTTGTCCATTCGTTCTTCAAGGCTTCTTGTAAGCTCTATTGAAACGATGGAAGGACAATGTTTCTTCAACACTTCAAAAACCTCGAAGCCCAAATCTGTCACTACCATTCTCTCTTCGCGGACATACTTCCTATCATATAGGGTTTGGATGATGTCAGCTCTGGTGGCTTTTGTTCCTATGCCCGTTTCCTCCATCTTTTTGAGGAGGCTGCCGGGGTTATACCGTGGTGGAGGTTTTGTAAATTTGTCTTCTGAGACAACCCTGACAACTTTAAGTTTTTGGCCCTCTTTTATTTGAGGTAGGAGGACTTCTTCAGCTCTCACGTAGGGTTCATAGAAGCGTAGCCATCCCTCTTTAAGCGTCTGTCTCCCCCTTAAGAAGAACCTTTGTCCGTTGATGTTAATGCGCACTTTCACGCTTTGTCTTATGGCTGGCTCGCCGAAAACCGCCATAAACCTTCTAACCACCAAGTCCCATATGCGTCTTTCCGGTTCTTCTAAAACTCTTTCTGGAAGGTTTCCGGTTGGATAAATGGCTGGATGCGCGGGGTCCTCCTTTTTGCCTTCGTTGGGCTTTAAATCTTTTTTGGCTAATAGTTCTGCGGTGAGCTTTTTATATTCGGGAGATGCGCTTAGACCTTTGAGAATTCCCTCATAGTTTATGGCTGGCGGAAGCTTTTGACTGCTTGTGCGCGGATAAGAAATTAAAGCGTCCAGGTAGAGGCGTTGAGCTATGTCGAGGGTTCTTCTCGGCGTGTACCCGAAAAGACTGTAGGCCTCGCTTTGCAAGGCACCGATATCAAAGGGTGTCGGGGGCATCTGTTGGAACTGTTTAACCTCTATGTTTTCAATAACTCCGTCCTTGCCTTTGCAAGCGTTCAGAACCTCCTCAGCCTCTCGTTTTGTTTCAACAACGTCTCTTTCATATTCAGCTTCGAAAATTTGCCCTTCTATTTCGACTTCAGCCTTAACCTCCCAGTAGGGCGCCGGCACGAAACTTCTTATGGCTTTTTCTCTTGTCACCAGAAATCTAAGAGTTGGCCCCTGCACTCTTCCAGTGCTTAGGGTTGCATATTTTCCGCTCCAGTCTTTAGCGGCCAGTGTTAATGCTCTTGTTAGGTTGACACCATACAACCAGTCAACTTCATGCCTTGTTCTGCCAGCTTCTATAAGGGCAAAATCCAGTTTCGGTAGCAATTCCTGATACGCTTTTTCCAACTCTTCCTTTGTGAGAGTGGAATACTTCATCCTTTTTGCCACGTTTTCTTTGCCCCCGCAGGCATATTTTAGTATGCAGTATCCGATGATGCTTCCTTCTATGTCGTAATCGCAAGCGTCAATGTAGGCATCAGCTCCTTGGGCGATCTTTGAGATAGTTTCAAGCCAAACCCGAATCTGCTTGGCACCCCTTTCAGCCATATATCTTGGAACCCATTTAAAACTGAAAACAGGGTAATAGTTTCTTCCACCTTTTTCCTCCGCCACCGTGTATAAGTGTCCGATGGCTGGAACAACAATTATGGGTTTTTCCCTTTCAGCTACATAATAGGGGACGCCGTTATCTTCAACTTTTTTGGCTTTCCCTTTCAAGTCGAGGGCTGAGGCTATTCGCTGGGCAGCGTCCGGTTTCTCCGTGATGATAAGTGTGTATTTTTCCATGCGGGCACAGACCGTTAACCTATCAGAGGGGAGCTTTTAAAGATAAACATACAACCAAAATTAAAAGTTTCTGTGTATTATGACTCCGGATCTAAAACAGCAAAATGGCATAACCCTCCAGCAACCAATAAATATGTGTCGGCTTTTCTCCTATTATTGTTGCGAGGGTTATAATATGCCTCAAAAAGTTGTTTGTCACCAGTGTGGTTGTGTTTTGTATGAGGGAGCTGAACTGAAACCTCCAGACGAAATCCTCCACAAATATAACAGTAAATGTCCCAATTGTGGTAGAAAACTTGCCTTTATACCGTTGAACGTTGAAGTTAAACCCCTTAAATAGTTTTGAGCTCTTGAAGGAGGAGGCGCAGATGCGCCGAACACAGCTCTACGAGTTTCATCGTAGAACTGCAAACATGACAAACTTCGCCGGTTTTGAAATGCCGCTATGGTATAAAGGGATAACCGAGGAGCATTTAGCTGTTAGAAACAATGTTGGGGTTTTCGACGTGTCTCACATGGGGCGGGTGGTCATCACCGGCAAAGATGCGGAGGCTTTCCTTAACTATGTAATCACTAACGACGTGGCAACATTAACGGAGAACAGCGCCTTATACACGGTTATGTGCAACGAGGCCGGCGGCATAGTCGACGACTGCGTTGTGAGCCGAATAGCCAAAGACAAGTTTCTGCTGGTTCCGAACGCTGCAAACAGAGAAAAAGACTACAACTGGCTTGTTAAACACGTAAGAGGCTACGATGTAAAAGTTGAGGACTTATCAAACGTGTCAGCAATGCTGGCAATTCAGGGACCAAAAGCTGAGGAAACTTTGCAAAAAATATGCCCAGAGGATTTAAGTAAGATCGAACGCTTTCAATGTGTGTCCACCAGATTGGTGAATGTGGATGTTTTTGTTTCGCGAACTGGCTACACTGGTGAAGACGGTTTCGAGGTTTATGTTTGGAATACCTCCGTAGAAAAACCAGACAATGCCGTGAAAGTTTGGAATGCGGTCCTTGAGGCTGGTGAACCTTTAGGGATAGAACCATGTGGTTTAGGTGCAAGAGACACGCTTAGGCTCGAGGCGGGACTCTGCTTATACGGGAGCGATATAGATGAAAACACGACACCGCTGGAGGCTAGGTTGGGCTTTGTGGTGAAGTTCCAAAAAGACAAATTCATAGGAAAAAACGCATTACTAAAACAGAAAGAGGAAGGCATCAAACGTAGACGGGTAGGCTTACAAATAATAGGGCAAGGAATACCCCGTCAAGGTTTCCGAATATACGATGACAAAGGCGAAAACATAGGGCAAATCACAAGCGGAACATTTTCACCGCTGCTGAAATGTGGAATAGCTATGGCATACGTTCAAACCCAGTATGCCCAAGAGGGAACCTTGGTAAACGTAGAGATTCGCGGCAAAAAGGCCAAAGCAAAAATTGTGGCCTTCCCATTTTACGATGTGGAAAAATACGGGTATAAACGGAAAACGTCCGTTTAAATTCCGAATAAACCGTAAGGGAAATAAACATCCCGGATAATCTATTCAAAAGAGCTGAAGTTTAAATGAAAATCAAAAACGTCTTCACAAAAGGAAACGTTATCAACGTAATTAAAAGCCTCGGAAAAGTCCGTCCAAAAATCAGTCACACATCAATCCTAACTTTTTCGACGTTAACCCTTATCCTTGTTATCGCTTTTGTTGTAAGGCTTTTCCCTATGCGTTGGGAAATAGACCCCGCGACGGGGAAATCAAACCTTCTTTTATCCGAGTTTGATCCGTACTTCCAGTATCGCTTTACGGAGTATATCGTAAAGAATGGTTTTATAGCGTGGGCGTGGCCGACCCCGTGGATAGACGATCAACGGTGGTATCCGCAAGGATTCAACGTGGCGAGAGGAGCTTACCCGGGGCTTCCATTAACAGCGGCCTTCCTTTACAAGATAATTTCCATGCTAGGTGTAGGCATAGACCTTATGAGTTTCTGCTCGCTTTTCCCAGCTATAATGGGGATGCTGGCGTGTCTTGCCATATACTTTCTGGGTAAAGACATAGGAGGCAAACCCGTAGGACTTTTGGCAGCTCTTTTCTTGGCTTTGCATCCATCCTACATTCAGCGTACATCTGTAGGTTTCTTTGATGACGAAACCGTTGGAATATTAGCTCTCATAGTATTTGCTTTCCTATTTTTAAGGGCAATTGAAGAAGACCGTCCACTAAATTCGACTATAAAATATTCCCTTGCTTGTGGGGCCATTTTAGGATATTTCTGCGCCAGCTGGGGCGCCGCCTATTATCCAATAGGTCTAACAGCGCTTTTCGTTTTCGTACTGTTAATTATGAAAAGGTATACGCGTAAACTTCTTTTGACTTACAGCATAACCTTTGGCTTAGGGCTATTTATCGCCATAAATGTTCCATATCTCTCACCCAACTACCTTTTATCAGCTACTATAGTGGCTGTTGCTGGAGTTTTTGGTCTACTGTTTCTCGCTGATATCCTAACAACGTTGCCTACTCGTAAATTGAAGATCATAACCGTAATCGTTTTCTTAGCATTACTAGTTGGAGTATATGCTGTTCTGTGGCAGCTTGGCTATGTGCAAGGCTTAACTGGCAAGTTTCTTTCAGTTGTAAACCCCTTCACTCGAGCGGAGTCCCCGCTCTACGAGTCTGTTGCTGAACATCGGATATCAGCCTGGGGCTCCATATACTATGACCTTGGCATTGGAATAGTTTTCTTCATTGCAGGATTGTTCTTTGTTTTTGGAAACTTAAACAACAAAAACTTGTTCCTTCTAATTTTTGGTTTGACTTCGCTTTACTTTGCCTGTTCAATGGTGCGGCTGCTTGTGCTGATGGCTCCCTCTTTTAGCCTCTTAGTCGGCGTTGGGGTAAACGGGCTGCTTAAGCCCTTCATCGCGTTACTGAAAGAGCCACCAAAAATGGGTTTAAAGAAGAAGTTTGGACTGGAGCGCGTCGGAAAAGAGTTTAGTGGAACAGCCATGTTCTTGATATTCCTAATCTTGACGACCAGTTTGGCTTTTCCGTCACCCAAAGTTTACAGGCAAGCTTACACTCCCACCACTATATCGTCTGGAAGCCTCTCTATAATACCCAGCGAGCCAGTGCAGGAGTGGATAAACATGCTTTACTGGACTAGGACAAGGCTTAGCTCCAAAACCGTTGTCTGCAGCTGGTGGGATTATGGATATTGGCTTACAGTGCTAGGCAATGTGACAACACTTGCGGATAACGCCACGGTAAACGGAACCCAAATACAAAATATTGGATTCATATTCATGAGCAATGAAACTCAAGCCATCAAAGTCTTGAAATGGTATAAAGCCGAATACATACTGGTGTACGTAACAATCTATTATGATAAAGAGAAGGGCAGCATCAGCCTTGCAAACGCTGGGGGCGATGAAGGCAAATGGGGTTGGATGGCGTCTATATCCGGGAAGGCACGTGAACGCTTCATAAAGCAGGGCTTAATTTCCGAAGGCGAAATGTGGACCAGCAACTTTGAAGATGTTAAACAGATGTTTGGAAATTCCACGTTAGGAATCAGCTGGCACGATTCTGATAGAGATGGCAGCATAGATGAAAATGAGTACGTGCAGGTAAGCAAAGGGCAAAACTGCACCATATACAAGCTGATGCGCTACGCAATGGAACGTTGGTTACAAGTGCAAAAAGGAGGCTCTCCGCCGGCAACTAAACTCCTATACTTCAGCGAGGCGTACATTGCTGGACTAGAAAACGATGGTACCAAATACGGCGGCATTGTTCCCCTAGTTTGCTTATACAAAATTAATTATCCAGAACGGTAAAGGGGAAGCATATTGTTTCCAAAGGTTCCGGACTATCATAAGCCGAATAAGCCGCTTGTTCCCACGGGGCTAGGCGTTTTCTATGTGGTGGCAAGCGTCCTTTACCTTTTTTTGCTTCACTTGTTCCTTGAAGGCGGCACGCCTGAAGACATCAACAAAGCTTTAACCTTGGCTGTCTGTATATTGTTCGGCGGGTTTATGGGGTTGCTTGACGACTGGATGGACTTGCGGTGGCGTTACAAAGCGTTTTTCCCGTTGATTGCGGCCATCCCCCTAGTGGCTTTGGCTTATAAAATGCAAGTACGTACAGCCATAACCATCCCCCTGATCGGCACCATAGACCTTGGAGTTTACAACATTTACTATGTCTTGGTGATTCCCTTGATTGTAACGGTGACCACAAATACCGTTAATCAGTTAGGCGGCTTGAACGGTTTGGAAACCGTCTGTCCAGCTATAGTTTTGATTGGGTTGATGATTGTTTCTGGACAAAATGCTCTACTGTTAACCGTGCCTTTGGCTGTTTGGTTAACACTTGCTTTCTTTAATTTTCAAGGGAAAATTTTTGTTGGCAACACGGGGTCTTTCTCCATCGGAACAACGCTGGCGGCTTTTGCAATAGTCTCTGACTTAAAATGGTGTTTGCTTATTTCGATTATCCCTTACATATTCAACTCTTCACTGATTTTGCTTAACTATTTCTTTTTCCAAACGAAGGCAAACGTTTCCTTTGACGGCGTAAAGCTTGTTTCTAATCATAGACGAAGCTTGATAACCCTTATCACATATAATCGTCCCATGACTGAGCGGCAAGTGGTTGTCGCCATATCTCTCCTCGTAACGGCGTCAACTTTTATAGCCGTTGCCCTTCAACTGTTTTGGCTTTAACTGTAACACCTGTGTGTAGAGGGTTACTACACACAAAAGTCAAAAATTTGTGGGAGGTGAGGCTTATTCACGAAGGCTGCTAGACTCTGTTTCACATAGCGTCGTGAGGAATCAGCTATTTGCCCCACACTTTACGTTCCAAACGTTTCGGTTAAAGTTGAAACCACCAGCATAGTAGGAGTTAAGCTGGACGCTAAGGGTGGGGCTGGGGCTGTAAACTTCGATGTCAAAGCAAGGCTTGAAGAGAAAGAACGTAAAAGCCAAATGGTTGTCGTGGGTTTTAACCTTCAACTAAACACGAAACCAAGCATAGTAAAATTTGAAATCGAAGGAACCGCAACCATAACTGGAAAGGATTCCGAAATAAACAGAATGTTGGAGGTTGACCCCGAAACAAAGCTGCCCTACGTTTTCCAAAAAGTTTACCAGCACGCCTTTACGGCTATGTTCCTTTTGTCAACAATTTTAAACACGCCTCCGCCGCCAGTAGACCTTTTACTTTTTGGAAGGGAAAACATATCCACAGAAAACGTGGAGCTAGCTTCGGAGACTACTGAAACTGTTGAAGAATCTGAATCTGCAACCAAACCTTAAGGGTGCTGTTTGGAAGAGTTTTTATAGTCCCTGTTTCGTTTGTTGTTTGTTGGCGGGTGAGTGGGGCCTCCCACCCGTTCCGCCATAAAAATCCCGGCGTAGGGAGGTGAGAAACTGAAATTTGGAAGTAAAGCCGCGGCTTTAACAGCGGTTTTTGCTGCACTTTACGCTGCTGGAGTAGTTTTTCTAGCGCCCATAAGCTTCGGAGTTATCCAAGTAAGGGTAGCTGATGCACTGTTGCCTTTGTCTGTCATGTTCGGTTTGCCCGTTGCTTTCGGGACAAGTTTTGGCTGTTCTGTTGCAAATTTTTACGGCGGTTTAGGCGTTGTTGACGTTGTCGGCGGTGCTTTTGCAAACTTTGCCGCATGTGTTTTAGCGTGGCGCATAGGCGGAGCAACAGTGTTCCGTAGGTTTGCGTCTTGCCTTTCGGAGACAACCGTTATAACGTTGGTTGTTGGAAGCTACTTGCCCATGCTTCTCGACATGCCAATAGAGGTTGGTTTGCTTGGTGTTTTCTTAGGTTCTCTGGTGGCCATAAACGTTCTCGGCTTCAGCCTTCTAGAAACGTTGTATAGAAGCGGCGTGGCCGAAAAGATGCGTGAAAAATATTAGTGTTTAGCCTTTACATGAAACGTTCCAGTTTTGTCAACCCAATTATTTCCTCGAAGTCTAAACCTAACGCGTCCAAGACTTGGTCGAAGGTGGAATGAAGATAGGCTATGTACTTGTCCACGTCTACTTCGTTTTTAGTTGCCAGCTCAACTGGTTTCACATGGGGTTCATTAACAACTTTTACAAAACTTATTAAGTCACCTGCTTTCAGCTCCATTCCACTTTCTTTTAGAATTTTTGCTGCTTTCACATGTTGCGGGGTTGTTTTCGTGTAGCGTTCCAACTCCTCGCCTAAAACAACGTTAAAGGCTAGCTCGTTTAGACTTTCCCACTCGCGCCTCTTAAGGCGGGTGTAGCAGTCTCGAATAGTTTGGATAATCTCTTTCTTCGCCTTTTCAAAGTCTGCTGGATTTTTCACCATGGCTAAGTGTTCCTTCATTTTGTCGAAGGCTTTCTTAATGAATACGGGGATGTGGCGCTTTTTGCCAGTTAAACCCTTCACGTCTACGCTTCCGTCTTCCAAAACGCCAAGATAATTCTTTTTTCTAGAGCTAAAAACTGCGTAGCGGTAAACTTTGTCCACGTCCAAGCCCATTTTAAGCGTTTTCTCGGTCCACTCTTCAAGGGCGTATATCTGCTCTTTTGTCGGATTTTTCAAGAAGACGCTATCCGTGTCGCCATAAAGCACTTGGATGCCCAACTCTTCAGCCTTCTTAATTATTTGAGTTATAGCGTGCCTACCGATGGCGGCAGTGGCCTCAGCCACCAGTGGACAGTAGAGGTCGAAGGTTTCAGCCCCAAAAACTCCGTAGCTCGCATTTAAAATGACCTTCAAAGCGCCTTGGATAATGTTGTACCAGCTTCTAAGCTCCAGCGGCAAAGCCTTATCCTTCGATTTGGGCTTATACCAGTAAACTCGCAAGTCTCGCAGTGCGCCTATCAAGAGGCTTTCCAAGGCGCGTTTTTTACGGCAAATCCAGTGGGGAGTGTCCGGCACAAGGTTTGTTTGGCATTCTGAATGTCCGCACAAAATTGACTGGTAGCCTAGGTTCCAAACCTTTATTATGGATGGGTATAGGCTTGGAAAGTCCATGACGGCGACGTTAAAGTGCACACCTGGCACCGGCTCGACGACTATGGCGCCCTTATACTTTTTGCCTTTAATTATGGCTTTTGTGGCTGTTTTTCCCTTTAAGGCTAGGATTTCTTCTGCGTTTGGAATCAACATGCCTCTTCTGCGGTGTTCGCGGTGCATGAAATTTCTAATCCAGCGGGAAACACCTTGGCGGCTTACGTCCTCCATGGGCATGCTGCTTATTCTAGCCAAAACGAGAATAAGCTTCAAAACAAGCTCGTCATCAAAACTCGTAAGCTTATAGGCTATTTCCACATCCCTAAAACAGTATTTGGCTAGTTCCGTGTAAGTTAATTCGCCTATACTTTTTTCTAGGGGGATTTTGTCCAGTCCTATTAGGGCTTTTCCAACGTCCCCTAAGGTAACGTCGCGGTAGCGGTTGTTGAAGGCGTAGATTTGGATGGAACGGTTGAAGAAGAACTTGTAGAGGTCTATGTGCACTCCATATTTTAACATGCAAACGCGTTTGCCAAGCTCTATTGGGATTTCATCCCTTTTAAAGCCGAATTTTTCTGCGCGGTGTGCCAGATAACGCAGGTCGAAGTCGTCACCGTTAAAAGTGATAATGAAGGGATAACCCCACAAAACGTCAAAGACAGCCTTTATCAACTTTTCCTCAGAATCAAAAAACTCCATTTTAACGTCGGCAGGCAAACGTTCTGCTCCTTCGCGCACACCTACACGCTTTAGGAGAAGCACTCGCTTCTGCCCGTCTGAGCCATAAACTGAAACACATATTATTGGATATTCCGCTATGCGGGGGTCTGGCATGCGTGTTGGAATGGGCGATTGCACTTCAATGTCAATGGCGGCGTATCGGAATTTTGGCGCCGGATACTCTAAAAGCCTCGCCCACTGTTCAATGTATTCGAGCTCTTCAGCAGTTGCCTCTTTGAAGCTTCCAACTATTTGCTGAACCATTTTCTCCGCTTCATCCAAAAAAGTTTGGACAAGATTGCCATTTTTAATTTCATAAACCATGCCCGGCAAAAGCCCACGGTCATAAATGTATGACTGGTAGTACTTTATCTTTGCCTCCCAAACTTTGATGGGCTCATTTGACATCGACGTGTCAGAAACTTTTGGAAACTCTTCTGGAATAATGTCCCTAATACAGCCTTTCGGGCGACCGCCAATCGCCAAAGGATCCTTTGCCACAACCTTTGTAACCGTGATTTTTCTGTCCAAGAGGGGGTTGAATTTCTCTTCGATTTCAAAGTGGTCGAAGCCTGGGTGCTTTATTAAACGGTCAATTTTTTCCAGCTCAAAGGGCGAAAGGTTTGTGTAGCAGTAGGGTTTATGTCCAGTGTTATCGTACCAGAAATAGATTTGTCCGGAAACGGGTTCGTACAGTTTTATTACTACCTTGCCGAGTTTTCCATCGTAAGTGGCTGAAACCAAATATGATGGTGGAAGGTTTTCAGGAGCTTCCAAACCTCGATGTTGACGTTCTTTTTCTAGGGCTTCTTTAAAGGGGAGAGGCTCCGCTTGGGTTTCTTGCGTCTTCAAGGTTAGTTGTGAAAACTCGTCTAGCCGTTTCTGCGCCATGCCAGCCTTAACCTAACCTTTAATATGTGTAAGCTGGACTAAAATCTTACTAAGCCTAACATGGGCTGGTAAAAGTTGCTTAAAGAGGCTTGGGCCTTAGCTATTGAATCCCTAAGCTGGATGGAAAAGGCGAAGATAAGCGAACGCCTAGCCTTGACTAGAACAGCTAAACAGTTAGAGGTAAGCGATGTAGACGCTTTACGTTTAGCCCACGGGCTTGTGTGCGAAACGGTTAGACGCCGCAACTTGATAGATCGCTTCATAAACGAGGTTTTGAAGCCAAAATCCCTGAGTGACTTCACTTTTGGCGTCCAATCTTTTCTGAGGCTTTACGTTTACCAGACCAGAGTGGCAAAAAACTGGAATAAACTGGACTTGGAAGAAGCCAAAAACGTGGTTAGACTCGTCCGCTCCATCTTAGGGTGGAAAACATTGCAGGTTGTTGAACCCTATCTTGGGTTTTTGTTAACGGAGAGCCCGAAAATCGTGTTTAGAGGCGTCGGTGACGAAGAACGCGTTGGCCTTTTAACTTATCATCCTACATGGTTTGTGCGGTACTGTTTCCGTCTGTTTGGTAGAAACAAAGCCATAGCTTTTTTGGAGGCGAACACTAAAGCTCCGCCCACATACATACGATTAAACACCCTTAAGGGAGGCGAAGGGGAGATTCTGAAAAGGCTTGAAGAAGAAAGAGTCGAAGTGGAAAAGGTTGATGGACTGCGTTACGCCTACAAAGTTTTGAGCGCAAAGCAGCCTCTAACTAGAACTAAAAGCTTCCATGAAGGCTTGTTCTATATACAGGACAAAGCTAGCTGCTACGCCGCCGAAGCAGCGGACCCTAAGCCCGGCATGGTGCTTCTAGACGTTTGTGCGGCACCTGGCGCCAAAACCACATATTTGGCTCAGCTTATGCGGAACCGCGGTGCAATCTACTCCATAGACTATTCAAGGCGTAGAATGGGCGTCTGGAAAAGTGAAGTTGCTAGGATGGATGTGGAAATCGCTGAACCAATAATCGCGGATGCATGTAATCCGCTGCCATTCGATGTGGAAGCTGACATGGTTATATTGGACCCACCGTGCACAAGCACCGGAGCCTTTGCAAAAATTCCATCCGCCAAATGGAGGCTTACGCCTCGTTCAGCCGAGAAAATGGCTGAAATTCAGTGGCAAATGCTGATAAACAGCGCTGAAAAACTGAAACCGGGTGGGACACTGGTTTACTCCACGTGCAGCATAACCGTTGAAGAAAACGAAATGTTGATTGAAAGGTTCTTGAAGTGGCATCCAGAATTTCAGCTAGCCGAAATAAACCCAAAAATAGGGCTGCCCGGACTGAGGAGCTTAACGGGATGTCAGAGGCTTTATCCCCACATTCACAAGTGCAACGGCTTCTTTATAGCAAAACTAGTTAAGGGCGAAAGTTGAAAGAGCCTTTTAACGCTGTCTACTTTTCTCAATACTGCATAAGACCTCAAAAATCACTTTCGCGGCTTGTGTGGCGGTAACTCCTTGGTCATAGTTTGGCGCGACTTCTACAACATCAAAGCCTATCACGCGTTTATCACAAAAGCTGCCTAAAACATCCAAAAGTGTGGATATATCTAAACCGTCTGGCTCCGGGTTCTGCACTGCTGGGGCATAGGATGGGTCAAGAACATCCATATCTATGGATAAGTAAACGTTCTTGCATCCTTCCAGCTTTTTCAAAAGCTGTTTTGCTGCTTTCTCGCTGCCCATCTTTTTTATTTGGTGTGTTGTGAAAAACGTTATGCCCGCTTTTTTCGAGTATTCAAGTTCTTCTTTACAGACGGCTCTCGTCCCAACCTCAAGAATGGCGGCTGGCTTCAATTGTTCGTTTACCCTTCGCATAAAGGTGGTGTGCGAAAGCTTCAACCCCATAAACTCGTCGCGGAGGTCAAGGTGGGCGTCAAAACTGACAATGATGGTTTGTGAAAAGTCGTCGCTCAAACCCTTGAGAACACCTAAGGTTATGGTGTGTTCACCTCCAACCACTGTGGGAATTTTTCCCGTTTCCCTAATTTCTCTGATAACTTTTGCAAGCCTCTCCAGCGTTTGCTCCGTGTCTGTTGAAACATGCAAGTCGCCTAAATCATGGATTCGCAAGTCTTCAACGTCAACACCGCTGCGGAAACTGTAGGTTTCAATGTTTATGGAAGCCGCTCTAACAGCGTTTGGACCGAAACGCGCCCCGGTTCTAAAAGTGCTTGTAACATCGAAGGGCACCCCTAAAACCACGTAGTCCGCTTTTTCGAAAGCTTTTTGAAAACCGCTGAAAACATTTGGCTGCGAAACAAAAAGCTCCCTGTAACCCATCCCTAGCGCTCCTACATTTTTGCTGTAAACATTCACCCCTTTAACTCTAAACTTTTTCGCTTTTTTCAAACATTTACTATAGGCTTGAAACCAGAAAAGTTGCGGTTGTGGGAGCACGTTTCCGCTTTTTCAAAAAATAGTAGGCGATAAAGGCTAGAACCGCGAGGAGAGCTAGCACCGCTAATGCAAGCCAGTGCAACGGTATGCCCATGGAACCTTCGGCTGTAACCACCTTAACCACGTAGTAGTTTTCCGTTGACTTCGCAAGGTTTCCCGCTTTGTCATAGCATTCCACAAAGAAAATTACTATGCCGCCCTCTTTAAACTCTGGAATAGTGGCTGTCCAATTGTTTCCTTTCAAGGTCATGGGTGTTTTCTGCCAGTCCCCGCCCAAAAGCTTAAACCATAATAAGATATCTCCTACTCCGCTGCCATCCTCGGTTATCAACGCGGAAACAATCACCGTTTCATTTGCCATGGGCGTTTTGGGCGTCCATTCCACATTCTTTATTGCTGGCGCTGTGTTATCCACTAAAACCGTTATCTGTTTTTCAGCTTTGTTTCCAGCCTTATCCACCGCTATTAACGTGATTCTATGTTCATCGTCGCCGTGCTCTGTAGTGTTCCATATATACCTCTGGGTTTTTGCTTCCCACATGTGGGTTGCTCCATCTATTCTCAGTTCCATCCGCTCAAAGTTAGCGTCGTCGGCGAAGATTTCAACCAGCACCAATCCTCTAACAAAACTTTTGTCAAGAGGCTGAAGGATTTCAACCCTTGGCTCTGTATTGTCCACATTTATGAAGAGAGTGTTTTTCGCTCTGTTTCCAGCCTTGTCCGATGCCTCCAATTCCAATTTGTGAAAGCCCTCGCTAAGTGTCGCCGTGTTAACCGTATACTTATGCGTGCCCGTCTGATTCCATAAAGCCAAGACTGCACCGTCAAGCACTAGTTCGGCCTTGCAAAAGTTGTCGTCATGTATGTAAAGCATAACCTCCACCATTTTTGACACTACACTTCCGTTTTTAGGCACGAGAAAAACGGCGACCGGCAAGTATTGGTCTCCAACCCTGTAGGAGTATAGGTCTAAAGAGGCTATGTTTCCAGCGTGGTCAACTGCGGACACCTTGTATTGGACTCTTGTTCCGTAGGGAAGCTCTGGAATTGTCGCCTTGTATAATGTTCCGTTGGTCTTCATAACTAGGGTTAGCCAGCTATCGCCATCCCAATAGGATAGACGTAGCTCTTTGATGGCGCTGGCGTTAACGGGCTCCGTTGCGTTGGCAACCACCACCACCTTGTCGTTATAGTTGGGCTCGGCCGGAAACTGCTGAATACCGGTTATGATTGGAGGGCGAAAGTCGCCCACTACGTAAACGTGTTCAATTGAACATGCTTTGTTCCCAGCCCTATCATAAGCGCAAACCACGTAGGCCACTGTGGAATTATATGGTAAAGCTGGAATCTCGGCGAAAAATAGGCTGTCATTTCGTTTCATGTTTAATTTAACTGTCTGTTTCTCATTAATTGTGTAACATAAAATTGCGTTGGCAACGTCGCCTCCAGAGTCCGTAATATAGGCTAAAACCAAGACATTATCCTCATACTCTGGAGTTTGCGGGTACCGCATCACCCAATGAACCTTCGGAGGTTTGGTGTCTCGGTGTCCACACCCACCGGAAAGTGGCACATGAACGGAAACAACAAGCAGAACTACCAAAATGACCGTGAAAAACATCGTTTCTTTCGCTTTGGGCATATCTCCTCCTTTCTCAATAGCATGGTGGCCCAATTTTTATAAAAGGGGTATTCCAAAGAATGAAATATTAACGACATGCAAAAGACCGTCTGGAAAAGGCATATGATTTATTAATCAATAGCGTTAATTAATGCGTTAACTTGGAAGGATGACGTATGGGTTTGAAGTCAAAGTTGAAGATTGAAGACCGTGGTTTTCTTGCAGCATCAATTTTCCACGTTGCAGTAGCTGTTGCATGCTTCACGATTCTCGCCACCGTGGACTTTGGACTGATTCATATAGGGTTGCTTGGAATAATAAGTTTAGCCACAGCCTATGGGCTGTTCAAGCGGAGACTCTGGGCTTTGTGGAGCATTTTTGTTTTAGCTTTCATGGCTACAGTCCTAGTTATTTCCACGTTTTACTATACCCTAGGAAGCGACATCCTAGTCGACTTGACTATGGCTGCATACTTAACCCTAACATGGATTTTTACAGCTTACACAGCTTCAAAAAAGAGAGAACTAGAGTTTTAAGCCAAGTTTTCTCCCAAGGCCTTCCTTAATAGATAAACTGTAACCTCTTCACCTTCATCTACAAACTGCTGATTTTCCGGAATTTCAACGAAACCGTCAGCCCGCAAAATAGTTGTTATTGCCCCTGAAAGCCCCGTGGGAACAGGCTCTGCCACCCAGCGGCCAGAGTCCCTTTTAAGTTTCACGGTAACAAACGTTTTTCTCCCCCTAGCTGGAAACATCCGCACGGAAGTCAAAGCCTTGATGGTGGTGTTTTCTGTTGGTTTTTTCCCCGCTGCCCGCTCAATTATTGGACGTACAAGTAAATGGAAAATTAGAAGCGCAGAGGTTGGATGCCCGGGCAAGGCGAAAACCGGTTTCCCGCTGATTACAGCCACTGTTGTAGGTTTTCCCGGCTTTGTGGCTATTCCGCAAACGATGACGCCGGGTTTTCCAAGTTGGCTTAGTGTTGTTGGCATTACATCCCTCGGTCCAACTGAGACGCCGCCAGAGGTTACAACCATGTCGGCTGAAGCCAAAGCCGTTTTTAAGGCCTTTTCAAGCTCAACCGGATCGTCTGGAAAAACTCCCAGGTAGACTGGTTTTCCGCCGCTTTCTTGGATGGCGGCGCTTAAGCTGTAAGCGTTTATGTCATAAATTTTTCCCGGCGCTAGGGGTTTACCAGGCTCCGTTATTTCCGCGCCTGTGGAGAAAATCGCCACCTTTGGGATCTTGTAAACTTTTACCTTGGCTCGGCCCACCGCAGCTATGGCGCCTATTTCCCTTGATGTTAAAAACTGCCCCTGTCGTGCTATGGTTTCGCCCCTTTTTATGTCTGCCCCTGCCTTCATGACGTTTTCATCTTTTGTTACTGCCGTGTAAACGTAGACCTCGCCGTTTTTTCGCTCTGTGTCTTCAAACATGACAACAGCGTCTGCTCCTTCAGGCATGGGTGCCCCAGTCATTATTTCGGCCGCTGTTCCACGTTTAACGGTGATTTTTGGCTTTTCTCCAACGTTTACTGTTCCGCAGAGCTTCAGTTTAGCGGGCTTGTTTTCAGCTGCTCCAAAGGTGTCTTCTGCTTTAACAGCGTAACCATCCACTGTTGAACGGTTGAAGGATGGGATATCCATCTCCGCTACAACGTCTTCAGCCAATACACGGTTAAAAGCCTCTAGTAGAGGGGTTTCCTCCACGCCTAATGGCTTAGCTTCGAAATATTTTTGGATTGCTTGTTTAGCTTCTTCAAGGGTTAAAAGCCTTCTAAACATTCTCACCAGCCGCCTCTACCGTGTCGAAAAGATGCACCAGAACAGTTTCACCCTCCTCTAAGCCCTCACGGTTTTCTGGAACAATCACGTAGCCGTTAGCCTCAGTCATTGTTGAAATTATTCCGGAACCTCTGGCGCTTATGGGTTCAGCGTAAACCTCATCTTTCCGCTGGAAAACGCGTACTCGCACAAAAGTTTTTCTTCCAAGGGCTGTTGTTGTTCTTCGCGTTAGCCTTGCCTTCACAATCGGTCTAAACTCGTGCTCCACCCTTAACATTTTGAGGATTAGCGGACGTGCGAAAACTTCAAAGCCGAACATGGCAGCGACGGGGTTGCCTGAAAGCACTATTATGGGCTTATTGTTTATTACGGCGAGGGCTGTTGGCATAGCTGGACGCATGGCTACCCCGTGAACTATTACGCCCGGTTTGCCTAGACTGTTTATAGCTGAGGGGACAAGGTCTGAAACGCCGACGCTGGTGCCACCGGTTGTCACAACCATGTCCGCCTTCTTCAGCCCAAGCTTAATTTTCTCCGAAATATCGTTTATGTCGTCCTTTGCTATTCCTAAATCCAAGGGCTGGGCGTCAAGTTCACGGCACATGGAGGCTATAACTAGCCTGTTAACCTCAAAAACTTGGTCTTCTCCTGGCGTTTTCCCAACCTCAACAAGCTCGCTTCCGGTGGCTAAAATTGCCACTTTGGGCTTTTTGTAAACTGGCACTTGGCTTTTGCCCAAAGCAGCTATAAGCCCCAAATGGTGGGGTTTTAGACGTGTTCCAGCTTTTACGGCCACTTCGCCCTTAGTCACGTCTTCGCCTTTTCTTGAAACGTTTTCGCCGGGTGCGACTGCAACCCATACTTCTATTTCGTCTTTTAAGAGTTTAACGTGCTCCAGCATTACAACAGCGTTTGCATTCCTCGGGAGGGGATTCCCAGTCCAAACTTGTTTCGCTTCTCCATTTTTAATTTCGCCGCCAGCCACACGTCTTAGAATTTTCGGCTTAAACTGTGAGGCGCCAAAAGTGTCTTCAGCCCTAACAGCATAACCGTCCACGGCAGATCTATCAAACCTTGGCAGATCCTCTTCGGCCACTATGTTTTCCGCAAGAACTCTGTTTAAAGCTTCAGCCAAAGGAACATTCACGGTTTTCAAAGGTTCCAGCTTCAAGCTTTTTAAAAGTAAATGTAAAGCTTCTTCAATAGATGTGAGTTTTTGGAAGCCCTTTAGCCTGACCAAAATTGAAGCACCTATAAACAGCACACAAACGGCATAAAAAAACGTATCGCATAAAAACCCTGCCATCAGCATCTTCCAATTAAAACAGCACTAAACCGAAGGGAGGCTGCAATTCCAATTTGAAGGCTATGCGAACCTCCTTCCAAAAGCTTCGCGAAATACTACTCAGCATCAATTTTGGCGGCTTTGTGTTTGTCAGTGATGTGGTTGGTCTGAATTCGCTGTGTACAACGTGAGTTTTAATTAATTCTATCCATTAGCCGCCTTTTAATTCTTTTATTAATATTTCTCGCATTTTGATGGCGTCCACGTCCAATACTGGGCTTTCGCTTATTATGACCGGGTTGAGTTTAAACTCTGCGATAACCTTTGCAAGCAACGGGAAATCCGGCCCATAACCCGTTTCGTCCATGGTGTGATGGCATTTTTCGCCCTTCTCTGTAAACTCCACTTTAGTGAAGTGGCAGTGCATATTTTTAACAGATTCTGTTCCCAAACGCTTTTCAATGTTTTCTACAACCCGGCGGAAGTCTTCAATCGTTTTGAATAAGCCCTTTTCTCTCGCGTGCAAATGCGCCCAGTCTATGACCGGCTGAGCTTGCTCAACTTTCTCACATAAAGCTAAAACTTCTTCTAGGCTTCCAAGCTGGCTGGGTTTCCCCATGGTCTCCGGGCCAAGTTTGACGTGGCTTACTCCAAGTGTTTTTAGCTTTTCAACGACATCTTTTAGGGCTTCAAAACAGCTGGCGAAGGCTTCTCTTGGCGTTTTTTTGCCGTAAAACCCTGGGTGGAACACGACTGTTTGGGCTTGCATCCAGTGAGCAGCAGTGGCACATGCGACAAGGCGTGCTTTGCTGGCTTCTATGGTTTCTTTGTCACCGCAGAAGTTTATGAAGTAAGATGCGTGAAGGCTTAACAGCACATCGTTTTCTTTAGCTTTAACCCCAAATTTTTCCGCGTCTTTCTTCTCTATTTGGGGTTTCGCGCCCCATCTAACCGCCTGGTACTCAAAGGCGTCCAAGCCCTCTTCCCGCAAAAGCCTGGGAACATCCATCAAAGTGGCTTTCAACGCTTTAAAGCCTGGAGGAACACCTGCTGGTCCAAATCTTGGGCGGTCAGCCATTCCCTTAAGCCTCTAAACCTTCTTTATCCTTTTGTAGCGATAACCTTTACGCGTATACGCACCGTAGCCTAAAACTGCCAAGGCAGAGACCCAAGCTGCCAGATTCTGGAAAACTAAGTACTTGGCAACGGGGGGCAAATCCACCAGAGGTTTAGTTAAGGCTCCAAGGGTTGAGGCAAAATTTATAAAACTGGGCGCGGCAGCCCTTATGGCGTTGTCTATATATGAGCATATCCATCCAATGGGCGTGGCTGCCTCAGCGAAGCCTTGCAGGGCGTTGTTAGTTGTCATTACAAACTCAAGGATATGAGGGCTGTTCTGGTAAAGGGTTGAGAAAGTTTTGTAAACAAGCCATGGGTTTGCCAAAACCGAAACCAGCAAGGCTGATGCCAGAAAAACAAGCAGTATCACTACAGCGCTTTTCATCGTCGTCTTTGCGAAGCTAATTCTTTTCCAAAGGTAGGCAACACCTTTAACCTTCAGTAATTTAGCCTTTATTTTGCCCAAAAAACTGCTTATTCTGGCCTTCAGTCCTGTGTCTTTCTTCCCCGCGGCCTTTGCCTTTTTTGGAGTCTGCCTAGGTTTTTCCGACGGCTTCATGGCTGCATACTTCACCATGTAAGTCCAGCTTGCAGCAAGCACAACAACCGTCGAAATCGGAACCAAATGGAAGAGGGGGCTAACCGTGAAACCCAGCCATGGAATTTGAAAACTGGTTTCGTCTCTCACTCCGATGCTTATAGCGTAAACAACAATTAGATATTCAATAACGGCGGCTAAAACAATGAATAGTATTAATGCTGTGAGCCCTTTCAATGTCGACCATCTGATCATTAACTCCCTCTGCGTTTTTTGCGCCGACAACTAACCACCGTAAACTAAAGGCTTTTACACGAATTACACGTGTTTCATGTTATTGAGGTTCAAGTTAAAAAACATGACGTTCCTTCTTAACTATTGCAGAGGGAACTCATATCCACATTTTGGGCATTTAGCGTATCCACACTGCACGGTGGATGGACAACCGGAGCAGGCAAAGGCTCTCCCATAAGATATGTCAAAGGTGAAGCCGCACTTCGTGCAACGCACTAGACGCTTTGTTTTCCTGCTCATACCAGCGACCTTTTACGAAGGAAAAGGGCGCCCTCGAAACTTTAAACTTTTCTGAGAGTTGGCTGCTATTATGGAAAGTTTTAACAATGAATAAACCTTATTTAGAATAATGTTGAAAACCTAAATATGCTTGCCATTGCGGTCGGCATGGGAACTTAATGCTTAAACCTGGGAACCTTCAACGGCTTGAATTGTATAAGGAGCGGGACGTTCAAGCTTTTTTAGCGAAATTCTTAAGTGGGGAAATAACAGAACTCAAACCGGTCTTCGACCCGAAAACGGGCTACAGATACCCGGAAGTTGAAGCGGTTTTAGGAGAAACCTCAAAAGTTGAGGATTTCCTTAACCGGCTTTATGAGGCAGGTATTCTCGAAAGGAGGCTTTACGACAAGGTTATTCATTGTCCAAGTTGCGGCTCGCAAAGCATTTCCACCCACTATTGTTGTCCATACTGCAAATCCTTCAACATTCAGAAAGGCTCCCTAATAGAGCATGTTAAATGCGGCTACATGGACGTAGAGGAAAACTTCAGAAAAGACGGAAAACTAGTTTGTCCCCGATGCCGTGAAGAATTAAAAAAGCCTGATGTTGACTTTCGAAAGGCTGGGATATGGTGCACGTGCCAAGAATGTGGCAAGAGCTTCGATATCCCTGTTCCG
Source organism: Candidatus Bathyarchaeota archaeon (assembly GCA_025059195.1). Classification (GTDB taxonomy): domain Archaea; phylum Thermoproteota; class Bathyarchaeia; order Bathyarchaeales; family Bathycorpusculaceae; genus DRVP01. The sequence continues at coordinate 10,583 of JANXDU010000034.1, read as the reverse complement.
AAACATCTTTGCAGAAACTGTCAATCTGAATTCACTTTTGAAGACTTGGAAATAAAAGATGTTCATGCCTACACATTAAGCGAGGGTGTGAAGGACGAAATAACCACCGGATGGGTTTTCGTTGCTCCGTTAAGGGATTTTCTAGCCGAAAACGGATTCAACGTGCAGGCTCCAGCTTTTTTGAAGGGCAAATCTGGTGCGAATCACATGTTTGACATAGCTGCCTACAGGGAAAACCGTGCAGGTAGAATTACCGTTATGGACGTGGCAATAGCCACAGAAAACGCCGTAATGGAGCAGCCCGTCATCGCTCTTTTCGCGAAAATGTATGATGTTTCTCCTGAAAACGCCTATTTAATAGCTGTTCCAAAACTAAGCGAAAACGCGAAAAAAATGGCGGAGTTATACAACATCAAAGTGATAGAGGCAAGAGACGCCAAAGAAGTTATAAGGGCGCTTAAGGAGAAAATGGTCAAAAAATAGTTTTAGCTAATCGCTTATAAACAAGGCTGTGTTCCCCCTTTCGCTGATAACCTTAACTATGCGGATGTTTATCGGCAAACTTTTGTCGACTATTGAAAACGTTGCGCTCTCACCTGGGTTTATGAAAACGTTCACGGTGTATCGCATGTGAAGCGTAGCGTTGTTCACCCAAACCGCAACTATGTGGGTTGTCAATGCACTTATGTTTCTCACCTTGACCGTCAATCTGCCGTAAACCATTTCCACATCATAGGCTTCCTCCCTCCCCCAGGCGCCATGGGCGGGTTCAGGGTCTATGTATCTGCGGACGAAAATGTAGTCGTAAAACGTGTCTCTGTTTGCGCTGTTTGAATCTCCAATAAGGTATAGCGAACCAGCTTCGTATGAGTAGGCTGCGGTTGCATATCTGTTGGCTGTTAAATCATAGAACACCTGCGAGCTAGCCAAAATCCTTGCTTCGTAGATATGCCAGGAAACAACATCTCCTGCAGATCCAGAAGGAAACACCCATCCAGTGCCTATGATTGGGTTGCTGGTTCCTCTGTCGCTTATAAAGTAGAGGTTTCCAACTTGGATACCGCTGTCGAAGTCGCCGAGCACTTCTCCCCTCATTTTGAATACTACGGCTATGGGCGCTTGGAAAGTTTGTAATGTTTGCATCCAAACTTTTCGGGTTCCTCCGTTTCCTCGGAGGGATCCCCCACTTTCAACGGCGTCGTTGATGTTTGTCCACTTGTTCTGGTTTATTGCTTCATCGTCGAAGTCGTCGAAGAAAATGAAAGTAGAGTCCCCGTTGCTTTGGGTTTCAGCATCGTTTTTTCCGTAATAAATGTAAATAGTGGCTGTTCTTGGGCTGGCAGGTATCGCTGGTATTTTAACCCAGAAGGTTGCGTTTTTTCCGTTGTATATGGTTTCACACCAGTACGGAATGGGCTGCTCTTGTTTGCTCGTGCTGTTATACCATGTGAACCGTACATCGCCAAAATCTGATCGGCTGATGTAGGTTGTGTGGTGGATGTTTCCTTGGCTTGCTCCAGTGCCGTTCACGATGGTGATTTTAATCTGGTAATCTGTGATGGTGAGGCTTGCAGTGATGTTGTGTTGGACGCGGTGGCTGAAATCATGATAATACCACTTTGGCGTGGTGGAATACGCTTCTGTGATTTCGATTTTCTCCTGCATTTTTTCCCAGTCAAACTGGTTCATTTGGTAGCTCCATAACACAACGTTTGCGGCTATAACAACCACAAGGATTAGGCTAAGCATTACCACAAGCACGTTGCTTATCCCGTGGTTTTCGCTTTTAAGGCGCCTTAAAGTAGCCTTCAACACGGTTCCCCCTAGCGGTTACAACGTTAATGTGGTGTAGGCTGTTAGGAGCCCAATCATAGATTATGTTGAGCCATCCATGGTCTCCAACTTCCAGCTTGAGCTTCGGCGTAGGCTGTAATGTGTGGTTTATGTAGACTGCAGAAATGGTTATGGCGTTTTTTCCAGTGTTGCGTATGTAAACACTTACGCGGTTAACGCCCTCCACGCTGTTGAACCAAACGTCCTCTATCATGAAGCGTTCGCCCATGGTTTCTCTAAGGTTTGATGTGATGACATAGGTGGTGGCGGCGGCTACCGACATAGCAGCTACAGCCACGACCATGAGCAGAAGATTGCTGAGCACCGGGGTTACAGCCCGCCTATCCATAAAAAATTTCAAAAACAAGTGCATTCCCCGCCACCACCCTCCTATAGGAAGAGTTTTAGGGCTATGTAGCCGCATGCCATCAGCGCCAAGCTGTGTTTTAGCCCAGCGTTTATCGTGCCTTCGCCCATTTTGCCAGCCACTAAACCTCCGAAAAAGGCTTGGATAACCGTCATGTGGAAGAAAAGACGTTTGACCTCTTTAGGCGCCATTATGGCTGTTCCAAGCAGTGGTAAACTTTGTATTTCTATGAAGAAGGACTTGAAAAGCAGTATTATGGTGAATATGAAAACGAAGAAAGCCACATAAATTATCGCAATGTAGGGGCGTGTCTGGTTTCGCCTTTCTTTATGAAGCAGCAATGTTGACTGGACAAACTTGCCCATGGGGTCGAACACCCTCTCCACGTGGCCGCCTGAACGGTTCGCCTCAATTATGAGGGGGACGGTTCTCTGCACAAGAACAGTGTTGACGCGTTTCGCAAAAGCCACCAAAGCCTCCTCAAGAGTCATGCCCCAAGAAATCTGCGCCGTCATTTTCTGCAACTCAGCCGTTAAAGGCCCGAAATCCCTTTTAGATGCTTCTTCCAAAGCGCGGGGCAACGTCATACCCGTTTCCTGGGCTTGCACTATACTCCTAAAAAGGTCTGGCAAATGCTCGTCCACAGCCTTTCTCCATCTGTAATCAACATAGTTCAAAACCGTGGGCGGGGCGAACGCGGTTAGAATGGCGAAAAACACAAACTCGTCAAAAACCGTGGTTTCCCAAGCTGCAAAAAAGCCGAAGGCAGTTACTGCCACGGCTAGTGCGGCTGACGCGACACACACGACTTGCTTCACTTTTTTCTCTATTTTAGGCATGATTCACCACTTTGGCGAGACAGAATCCAAAATTATCAGAAACATTATGGAGCCCACGGGTATCCCGATGTATGTTAAAATGTTGAGAAGCAAGTCTGGTCCTAGGAAGCCTATGCTGCCGCCACCCATCATAGACATGACCGCAAGCATTATTATGAACAGTAACGGCCCAGTAACGAGCAGAGCCACGTAAAACTCTGAAAGGATGGATAATGTGTCTGAAAACTTGCGGAGGCTTATTCTCTTCAATTTCATGTGCTGTTTTGATTTTTCCCTTAAATAAACGGCGAGGCTACTCCCAGAGTGTATTGTTGAAATGAAACCTTCAAGCATTTCTCGAAACAAAACGGAAGGAGACCTTTTAGAGGCGTTTTCCAAAGCTGAAATTATGTCGAGCCCAAAGAGGTTGACGTCGCGGATTATATTCTTGGCCTCCGCTGAAACCGCCAAAGGTATAGGAAGCTTTGACAATGAATGAAAAATTTTCTCCGGCGAAACACCTGCACTTGCCAGAATCGCCATATATCCAGTGGCGAAAGCTAGCTCGTCCTCCAAATCCCGTTTAGTTTTGTCGGCGCGGTAAACAGGATAAATATAAAATCCGGCCACTGAAAAGGCTACGGCGAAAAGGCTTCCTCCCAAACCGAACATCACGGCGGGGAAGGCTGGTATTTTAAAGACGGAAAAGAGCACAAAAGGTATAAATGTGAAGGTTGCCAGAGCAATTAAGGTTGTTGAAAAAACCGCTAGGCTAATATAAGCCCTAAAATTGGTTTTAATTCCGGCTCTTTGTAGGTAATTGCTTAAATCTTGAAAAAGGGGTAGAAGAGGGCTTATTTTTCCGCCGACAAGTCTATAAGCAAAAGAAGAAAGGCTTTCAGCTTTTAACTTAACGTGGCCGCCACTTCCGCCAGAAGTTTTTTCTGCATCATTTTTTGGGTTGAATCCTTTTAACAGTGAAAGCAGACTCGCATAAAGTTTCTTGAAAGTTTCTGATACCTTGGCCTTTTTCACTTTAAACCCATCCTCGCCCTTTGGAAAACCCTCGCCGGGTTAGCATAATATTCTCGGATCACGTTGGCTACTTCCGTGTACCGGCGGATGCCTTTCTTGACCAACCATTCTAGAACAGTTTTTCTTCGGTGGAGCTCTTGCTTGACGTCATCTTCCTTTAAATCCAGTTTTTTCATGTGCTCTTCGAGGAGGCTGCTGTGGCCTAAAAACTCGAACTTGTCGTTTCTGGGTTTCCAGCGGAAAACTTCTTCCCGCATTATGGTTCCCGTTTTAGCGTCAAGCCCTACGACTTCCGTTGCTGTAAGGGTTCTTCTAGCTGGTTTTCCTTCAATTTCGGTTCTTGCCATAACCATTATGAGGTCAATCATGGCTATGAGGGGCTTCGGGATATTCATGGGCTCGGATTCAAGGCGATTTATTACAGCTTCAACAGATTCAGCGTGAATAGTGCACATTCCAAGATGTCCTGTTGCCATAGCTTGAAAAAGCGTGTAGGCTTCTTCTCCACGGATTTCCCCCACGATTATGTAGTCTGGCCTCTGCCTTACCGCTGCCTTCAAAAGGTCGAAAAGGTTTATGGCGCTTCTGTTCTCGTATCCGAAGCCTTCCCTAACGACTGAAGGTATCCAGTTTTCATGGGACAAGTTCAGCTCTTGAGTGTCTTCCACGCTTACGATTTTCATTTCAGGCTTAATGAACATGGATAGGCAGTTCAGCATGGTGGTTTTTCCAGCAGCTATGCCACCCGCCACAAGCACTGAGGCACGGTTTTCTATTATGTACCATAAGTAGGCAGCCATCTCCGATGAGAGAGTGTTAAAGGCGATGAGATCTGAAATTGTTAATGGGTCTACTCTGAAACGGCGCACTGTGAAGGTTGAGCCTCTCTTTGTTATCTCGTTTCCATAGGTTAATTGGATGCGGCTTCCGTCGGGCAGTGAAGCATCTAGAATTGGAGAGGCTATGGAAATGTTTTTGCCTGCTAGATAAGCTAAGCGGACTATGAAGGAGTTCAGTTCTGCTTCATCTTTGAAAATTATGTTTGTGGGCAGCGACTCGTAAGACCTGTGCCAAACGTATATTGGTATGTTTACTCCGTCGCATGAAATGTCTTCAATAAGGTGGTCCTTCATTAAGGGGTCTATTTTACTGTAGCCTATAAAATCCCTTGTAAGATAGTATAAGAGTTTGTCGACGGATTCGGGTGGAATTTTTATATGGTATTTTTTGATTATTTGTTTCGCTTTTTCTTTGAGGTATTGCTCGGCTTTTTCTCTGGTTTCTATCTCTTTTAGGTTTACATTTATTTCTTCCATCAGAATGTTTTTGACTTCTTTTAGGCGATTTTCCTCCTCTTTTGTTAGGGTGGGTTCTATGACCTCGTAGCGGGTTTTCTGAGTGTCAGGGTCTTTCACTATGGCGGCGTAGACATATGGCTCCCGTATTGGGTAGACCTCTCTGAACACGGATGGTTTTTTCTCTTTTGCTTCTATTACTACTTTGAATTCTGTTTCCTCTACTGTTTTTGTCTTTTTTGGGGTTTTTGGCATTTGTTTCCCTTTTATGTCTGTTTGCTCAAATAGTATTCTATCGTAAGTCTTAATAAGCTATATGCACTCCTAATCATTAACACGCTTAAAAACACAACATCAACAACAAAAAACCATGAAAATCAACAACGCTTGAAAAACTACTTGTACCGCTCTCGCCTCTTCTGCCTCTTCTTCTTCTGCCTACGCATCCTCTTTTTTTTCCATTTAGCCCTAATTGCCTTCACACTCCTAAAAGTGGCTACTCTATGGTGGCGTGTCTACGCCTTAAGTCTTCCTCCGTTGACCCCAATCTATGCATTAGCTCCACTATTAAACCGTCTAAGAAAACCATACAGTTGTTCTCGAAAACACTTCCAAGAGGAGTTAAAGGCTCCCTTTCACCCATAAGCTGCCTAGCCAAGTAATCCTCTTCACGAGGCCATCCAGCCTTTGTTCTTCCTTTAACCGTCACAACAAGGTCTGCTATTTGCCCCAACGGCGATTCTGGAAAAGAGGTTATGGCTACAACAGTGGCGCCGATTTCTTTAGCGGCGGTGCTTGCCGTTAAAACCATTTTTGTGGTGCCAGTTCCCGAGATGGCTATTAGGAGGTCTCCTTTTCCAGCAGCTGGGGTTATAGTTTCGCCTAAGAAGTATACGTTAAAGCCTAAATTCATTAGGCGTAGTGCGAAGGCTCTGCCAACGAAGCCGCTTCTTCCCATGCCGACAACGAAAATTTTCTTGTTTTTTGCCGCCAAAAGAAGCTGGATGAAATGTTCCACTTCGTTTGGATTAAGCTCTTCAATGGCGCTTTTTATCCCGGAAATAATCTCTTCCGCCGCAGCCTTCAACCATTTCAAGTTTTCAAGCTCCGAGAAACCTTTTTACATCAAGGTCTGTGTTAAAAGTCTTGCGGTTAAATGGTTCCCGTTAAAAGTTCTTCTAACCGGGGTATGTAGAAGTGTAGGCGGATGAAAATGGCTGCGGCTAGTATGCCGGCGGTTATGGCTGCGAAAAGGTAGTCGCCGCGGCGCAGTTTCAGAACATACAAATTTGTACGTTTTTTGGTGGCCCCCCAAGCTCGGGATTCCATGGCTTCCGCCAACTCTAGGCTTCTGCGGATGGCGCTCACAATCAAAGGTATCAGTATTGGAATATAGTTCCTCACTCTCTTCAAAAAGTTTCCCTTCTCAAGCTCCAAGCCCCTTGCCTTTTGGGCGTCCATTATTGTTTGGGCTTCTTCGGCTAGAACTGGAACAAAGCGCACCGCCGTGGTGAAGGCGAAGCAAAACTCGTAGGGAACCCGTGACTGTTCTAGGGCAAGCCCTAAATGGTCAGGTGAAGTGGTCAGAAAGAATATGGAGAAAGAGCCCAACAGCACAAGAAACCTTAAAGTCATGGCTAGAGCCGACTCCAAGGCGGTAAACGTAACCCTGTATCCGGCGCTCATGAAGGAGACAAAGAAGTTTGTGAAGAAAATTATTGAGGCTAGAAAAGCTGCGCCTTTCATGGACCGAATCCATTGTCGTTTTACGCCAGCAACAAGCACAAGGGGAATCTGTAAAACGAAAAGAGCCACGAGGGGTAGCAGTTGCCAGAAAATTATTGCTACTGCGAAGATGACACATGCGTAAATGAATTTTATTCTTGGGTCAAGGTTATGGATGGGTGAGCTGACCCTTCTAAAACGCAGTCCATCAAAGAAACTCATTGTTTTTGACTCCTAAAGGCTTTTAAGAGAACTTCCCTTGCCTCGTAGACGTCTATTACGTCCCTTGGAAACCCTAAGTCTGAAAGGTTTAGAAAGATTTGGGCTATTTGCGGCGGCACTATGGACGCTTGTTCCAGTACTTCTGGGTTTGTGAGCACTTTTCGGGCTTCTCCGTCCGCGACGATTTTGCCGCCCCGCATAAGTAAAACCCTCGGGTTGCATTCAGCCACAAATTCCACGTCATGGGTTACAATGACAACGGTTTTCTCTTGGGCGTTCATTTGTAAAATAAACTGGCGGAGCTTTTCCTTTTGCTGGTAGTCTTGTCCAATGGTGGGTTCGTCCAGAATCAGTATTTTCGGGTCCCAAGCGAGCACCGAAGCTAAAGCAACCCTTTTTCTTTCGCCGCCGCTGAGCATGAAGGGCGAAGTTTTCCTATACTGGGATAATCCTAAAAGGTTGAGCGCCCAGCTAACGCGTTTTTCTATCACGTCTTGGTTGAAACCGAAATTTTTTAGAGCGAAGGCAATTTCTTCATCCACGGTTTCGCAGAAAAGCTGGTGGTCTGGGTTTTGAAAAACAAAGCCCACTTTTCGGGCTAGGGTTGCAACGCTAACCTTTGTTGTTTCCACTCCGTCGACAAGCACTCTTCCCCTTGTCGGCTTTAACAGCCCGTTAAAATGTTTCACGAGGGTTGTTTTTCCAGCCCCGTTCTCCCCCATGATGGCTACAAACTCTCCGTCTCGGATGGTTAGGGAAACTCCTTTCAAGGCCTCAACGCCGCTTGGATAAGTGAAATAGACGTCTTCAACCTCAATCACGGCTTTTAAGCGCCTCCCTGATTTTTTCCGCCATCTCCTCTGATGAGAGGGGCACTTTTCCACCAAGTTTCACTCCGTCAGCCTTTAACATTTTGTAGAGGCGTGTAGCCTTTGGAATGCCAACCCCAATGAGGCGGGCTTCTTCAGAGCTTAAAACCTCGTGGGGTTCCCCCTCCAAAACAACGCGCCCCCCGTCCATTATGATTATGTGGTCTGCATATTTCGCCGTTAAGTCTAACCTATGCTCGACAAGCACTATGGTTATTCCAAGCTTCTTGTTCAGTTCGTAAATAACCTCAAAAATTTTTTTAGCTCCGAGGGGGTCGAGAAAAGATGTGGGTTCATCTAAGACTATCACTTCGGGCTGCATGGCTAAAACAGAGGCTATGGCTACCCGCTGTTGCTGTCCACCTGAAAGTTCTGTTGGTGTCCGCTCTCGCAGCTCGTATATGTCCGTTAATTTAAGTGCCCAGTCCACCCGTTTGCGAATTTCCTCCCTTGGAACTCCAAGGTTTTCTAATCCGAAAGCCACATCCTTCTCCACGGACAACGCGAAAAGCTGGTTTTCAGGGTTCTGGAAAACCATGCCCACATGGGTTGCCATCTCATAGACCGGGTGCTCTTGCACCTTTAATCCAGCAACTGTTATTTCGCCTTTCAATTCGCCCTGGTAAAAGTGTGGTATAAGCCCGTTAAAGCATCTGCAGAGAGTTGTTTTTCCACATCCGCTGGGGCCAGTGATTAATGTGAATTCGCCCTTCTCAATTTTTATGGAAACCTCTTTGATTGCGGGCCAAGCGGCGCCGGGATATGTATACGTTAGGTTTTTTGTTTCAATTATTGCCATAAGGGCTTTCCACGGCATCCTAAAACTTTTCCTCATTTAAGAGTAACTACTTAAATTTGAGTTTGAGTTATCCGCTCTTTCAAAAGCTTCCAACATTTTTTAAGCCCAGCTTCAAGCTCACCATAACCATTAACGCCAGCGGCGGTTGCATGGCCGCCGCCCATACCTTGAAGATGTTCGCCTAAAGGTTTAGCTATGTCCCTGCCCAAATGAATGCCTGTCTTTTCATGGAAATCTCTTGTACATCGGAGGCTTATCTCAAGGCTGTTATTTTTTTGGCCAGCAACCACAGCCACGTGGGCGCCCAAATCTATTATGGCGCGGGCAGCTGAGGCCTGATAAGCACTAACATGGGATAGGGCAATTATCCACTCGCCTATTCTAAAGAGTTTAGCCCTCCTACACGCTTTCAGCCTTGCCACTCTCTCAGAGAAGTCCATGGGGAGAGAAAGCGTGGCTAAAGCCTCTTGGGCGTTCACCCCAATGTCTATGAGCTCTGCAATAATTTTAAATGTGGGGGAGTTGGCTAACACAAAGTGGCGGGTGTCAAAGGCGATACCTAAAAAAAGGGCTTTAGCCTCGTTTTCCCCAACCTTTACGCCCGCTTGCCTGTAAAAATTGTAGACAATTTCGCATGTGGATGAAGCGTTTTCATTTGTTATGCATAGTTTGGCTATTTTCTCCGTCTCCGGATGGGCGGCGTGATGGTCAATCACTATTATTGGCGCTTTTGAAGCCTTCACTTTCTCAGCCAAGTTGTTGAGCTGTTGCACCGTGTTTGTATCCAGAAGCATTATCAGGTCCGCCCTATCAATATTTGGCTCTGTTTCCACGGTTATAGGCAAGTTTTTCAAAATGTGTTTTGAAAGGCGGCTTATTCCTTGGGCTGCACCGATCTTCACGCTTACTTGAGGCTTATACCGTTTTATTAGGCTTGATAGAGCATAGGCCGAGCATATAGCGTCTGGATCAGCGTTGTGGTGGCATAATAAGACAACATGTTTGGTGTTCTGTTCATCCAATATCTTGGCTATTTCTGCAAACGACACTTCAACTCCCTCAGATATTTTTCAGCAACGGCAAAAGCCTCTTTTACAGCTTCGTCTGCAAGCCTTTGAGCGTCAAAGTCCCGAATAATGGGCGAAAGCGTAAACTCAACCTCCACCGTTAACGTTAAAGGCTTCCCCTCTTCAGCTTCAACGTCGACGCTGATGTTTAATGTTTCCACTCGTTTAGGCGGAACCCTTGAGAGGATGTACTTCCGTGCAGCCTCTTCCGCTGTTGAACATAGTTCCCCAATCTGTTCTGGTGTCAGCTCTGGCAAACCAAATTCTTCCAAGCTTCCACCTAAAGGCCTGTGATTTAGGGCGGGGGTCCTGAAACAGGGGCTAAATCTTGTTGAAGCTTAGCTTGAAGCTCCTTTATTTGGCTGCGCAGGCGCTCTTCTTGTTTGCCCAAAACCGTGGCCCGCATGTTCAGCAACTCTTTCCTTTCATTTAAATCCACTATTACCTTCGCTTTATCGGTTTTAACCAGCAAAGAGCCTATCGACTTGTAAATAACGGCGTCGTCAGCAACCTTCTGCAGTTCGCTTAGGGCTTGCTCAATCTCCGTCAACTC
>JANXDU010000028.1 GCA_025059195.1 Candidatus Bathyarchaeota archaeon | reverse complement strand
GCATTTTGTGCATTTGTTTAATCCAATACCATCTACGATTTTTACGCCTACAGGGCATACTTTTTCACATTTTCTGGCATCTTCTAAGCGACAAATTGCGCAGTAGTCAAGCTTGTAGTCTTCACATGTTTGTGGGCAGCTTTTCATGACACACCTGTCCTCTCTAATTTTAGGTTTAATAAATGGATTTACTAAACCCACAAGGTTTAGCAATGCGCCCACGGGACACAGCTTTTTGCACCAGTACCGTCTTTCTCTAACGCTCAAAACCACCGCGACGACTGGAATAAAGAATAGTTCAATTATGATGTTGTTGATGATGCCTGTAAGATATCGTGTGGCCTTAAGGTGGAACAGACCTCTGGTGGATATTCCTATTGGACATATTGTGCAAAAAACATTAAATCTTAAAGCCGCCGAGCTAACAACCGCCAAAGCAAGCGCTCCACTCGCTGCTGTTGCGTTTACGTTTCTGTCGGTCAAAAGTCTTATTGGACAGACCTTGTGTAGAAGGCTGCTATTGTTTTTGTATGCATTTTGTGCTTCCGCGTTTGCCCTTTTAGCTCTTTCAGCTTCAAGTTTTGGGAGAAAAAGCTCGACGCCCTTGTCAAAGCTATCTATAATTGTGCCGATGGGGCAGATCCAACCGCAGAAGATATTCCCCAAGAGGAAAGTGACGAATATGACAAGCAGCACAGCGATGATTGTTGGAATCACCAGACGCCATTCAACCTTTAAAGTAACAAGCGACTGAAGCCCCCCAAGGGGGCAAGCAAGCCATTCGCCGAAGCCCACATTACACCAACCAGTGAGCCATACGCTGCAAGGCGACTGTGCAAGTGGCAAAAATAAAAGGGGCTGACTGTTTTTTATAAAAACGCTGTTTACTGGAGCGTAAGGAACGGAGCATTCTCTCCCCGACGACACATACGCAACGGGTAAAGTAAAGAGTATTAGAAAAGCGGCCTTACACGTCCACCTAAGGTATCTCAGCTTCACTCTACGGCGTCTAATGTCCTTCTCCAAGTCTACACGTTCCAAGCATCAGCCTGCGATCGATCCTTCTTTGAATGTTATCATTTTCCGCGTGAAACTTAAACATATTGTTAGCGTCGCTCCTTTCAATTCAATAATCAAAAATTATTTAATTGAACGTTTTACCATAGATTAGAGGTTTTGCTATGAGGGCTGTTGTAAGGGGGTTTATGAGATATGCTGTTGTTTTTTTAGTGGGAGCCCTGGTAGCCTCACTGTTTTGGAATTTAAACCAAATTCTCCTTTTCAAGGAGGTAAGCTATGCTGAAGATTATGACTACGTGCTTTACTTGAACTCGAAGGCTGTTAAGGTTAAAAATGGGACGACTGGCCGAATAGAGTTTGTCGGAGAAAACCTCACACACGCTCTGGGCTATGTTTTGAAGGGCGACGGCTTAAGGGTCTTTATAAAGAGGGCGGAGTACAATGCTTCTAACGGCTTAACTTTGAAAAATCTTAGAAACGTGAAAATAATCAGCAACGGGGCTAGAATAAATCTTGGAGGTAGCATTTTCGCTGTAAGAGGCGATTACTGGGATAAATCAAGACAAGTCCACATAGAAGGGCTAACGATCTTTAATGGAAGTTTACTTATCGAAAACAGTTTCATGACAACGGTAAAAAACTGCATCTTCGAAGAATCCGAGGAGGGCATAATTCTTTTAAACACCAACAGCTGGACCGAGTGCACAAAGATAGAGGACTGCTACTTCAATAACGTGAAGAAAGGAATTGTTTTCAAGACTCCCAGGGGAAATGGCACCCCCTCCTATGCAAACACCGAGATAAAGCGTTGCTACTTCGAATTGACGAAGGAAAATTCCATCGGAGTGCACGTTGAACCCCTATCCGACTTCAATGAAGGATTAATTCAAAATGTAAGAGTATGGATGGGTGGAGTAAGCGAGATAAATCAGACGGGATTGTTTGTTGAGGGAAGCATGCTTAATACGCTGGTGCAGGACACGGTTTTTGAGTCCTTCGCTGACAACCCCAAGAACATATTTGGTATTCATCTTGGTCCTGAAGGAGAAGGGCCAATTTTAGGTCACGGAATAGTTTTCTGTGGAAATCTGACGGAGAAGGTTTATAATCCATTTAAGAGGTGGATTTACGGCGCTGGTGGATCTTTTAAAGTTGAAAATGTCAGCATACCGATTGGTGTAAGCGGCAACTACGGTGTTCAGCGGGAGATAGGCCTCGTCACCCACCTATCTCTGCCCGTTTATTCCCTCAACGTTAAAATACGAGTCCATGGTGAGTTCTTGGCGGGAGAAACCGTCTTTGTTCGTTTCAGACTTAAATTTTTAGACAGCACCCTCTCCGAAAGTTTAGAGCTTTCTTTCAAAAACGCTACCGTTCGATGGCTAAGCCCCGAGGAGTGGCTTATCATCTGGCCTGATAGGAACATAATTCAGTCTCTGGTGGTTGACGCGAAAACCCTTAAGGAAACAACAAACGTGGCTATTTTCGTGTCGGTTTATGGCCAATATGGGTGATAAGAAAAAGAAGGGTATGTTATTGGCTTTTTTCTGTGCGGAGGGAAGCTTTAGCTTTCAAGGTGAAACTTCTTAGGTCAATTCTTGCTGGACAGACAAAAGTACAGTGTCCACACCCGTCGCAGAGGTCAGCTCGAAGGGCTCTCAAAATTTCTGTTTTTCCCTTGTCAAAGGCTTCCTTTATCAGTATTGGGCTTAGTTTGTGGCAGCAAACTTCTAAACATACACCACAGCGCATGCACGCAGTGGCCTTAACAGCCTCAAAAGGTTGGGCCCTTGGAAGTTTAGCTTCTATTTTCTCCTCCGAAGGTTTCGGCAGACCTACTTTGTCAAGCCACGGCGAGGTTAGGTTCATGATGATTAACGCTAAGATTGAGCCGCCAAAGAAGTTCATGTAAGTTTGTATTAGGACTGTCAAGACTCCTAGGCCTACGCCGAAGATAGACTGTCCCCGGTGGGTTAGTGGCGTTGTGGCTGGGTCAGTGGCCATGAAGAACGCCAAGAAAATGGAGCTTCCTACAAAAATGTGGAAGCCCAGCCTTAGGAGGGCGTCTCCACCATACACCATTGTCATGATCAAAGACATTATTATAGTTGATGCGAAGTAGGCTGCGGTTATCCGCCACTTTATGTATTTACGGGCAACCATGAACAAACCAATCCCTACGATGATGACGGCGATGCTGGAGGCGCCTCCTGCCCAGCCGTGGTATTTCGCCACACCTAAAGTCCAGAAAAGCTCTGAGGGCGACGGTGGAATTGAAACAACTCCCCGTGAAAGCAGGTCGGGGTTTGCGAAACAGAATTGCAGCGCACTTGCAAAAGAATTCTGTCCCTCATAGACCAGCTTTGCCGCTAGTGTCGGTATGTACTGTGTATGGTCTTTGGGAAGCAGAATCTGGTGTAGAAATGGCAGTAAAACCAAAAGTTTTGCAGCTGCGGCGGGATTTACATATTTTCTACCAAGCAGGCCTTGAAGCTTCTTAAAGGCTACAAGCCCGAGAGCGGAGATAATGGCTACGTAAATAAACGCTTGGGGCGCCGTGAGGGGTAATAATTCAACTGAAGCCATCACCGGAAGGCCATAAGAATAGGAAAGAGCAACGATTAAGCCGAAGACAGCTGCGGACATGGTGTTGACGGGCCCCTTTTCTTTCATCACCAGCGAAACCATGTAGTCTAGGGCTATGGCTACAATGACTGAGATTATGCAGGAAACTAGCACTGTTAAGCCTAATGACCAGCCTTGTTGAGTTATAGGCCACCAGAGAGCCGTGGTGATGACTGCGAGAATGGCAAGCGCAACTAACGTGTAAGTCATCATTTTATCCTTCGTCATCCACGAGTATTCTTTTGCCTTAGACATGGTATATTCTCCCATGCCTTAAAACATGGTTTTCAGTGTTAGGAAAAATAACTTATAAGACTTTTCCGAAAAATGACTGTAAATTGTCGTATAGGACGCGCTGAGGATTGGTTAATTGGAGTTTAAAAAATTCAAATTAGCTGTAATTGCGTTGTCGATCATTTTGCTATTCCTTTTTGTTTTTGTGCTTGAGTGGCTCTGGGACGCTGAAACGTCATCCAAAGTCTTCGTGGGCGTCGAGTTTGCCTACGGTGATGTATACGACTGTAAGAAACTCGTTGATAGGGTTAAAAACTTTACAAACCTCTTTGTTATTGGCTTACCAGAATTAACATTTAACCAAACACAGCTGAACGAGATATGCGATTACATCTACGCTTCTGGGCTATACTTCATTGTTATGTTTACGAACCCCCAGTCTTATAGAACGTATCACCCATGTGTGTGGATTATGAAAGCAGCTGAGCGGTATGGCGAAAAATTCCTCGGGGTATATTACTTCGACGAGCCTGGTGGAAAGCAGCTTGATGGAAACGCTGGTCAGATGGTTGTTGAAGCCAAAAATTATACGGAAGCGGCTAACATTTATGTTGACTACCTCCGAGCACACATAGAATATTACACATACACCAATGTGAACGTGTTTACTTCAGATTACGGGCTTTACTGGTTTGATTACAAAGCGGGATACGACGTTGTCCTTGCCCAGTTTGGATGGAACCACAGCAGACCCTTAAACGTAGCACTTTGTAGAGGAGCGGCGAACGCCCACAATAAGGATTGGGGTGTAGTGATAACTTGGACCTTTATGAACCCACCCTATCTTGAGACCGGAGAAGAGCTTTACGAAGACCTAGTGTTAGCCTATAAGGCTGGAGCGAAATATCTCGTAGTCTTTAGTTATCCCAAAATCACTCCTTATGGAACTTTGACTGAGGAGCATTTTGAGGCTTTAGAAAAGTTTTGGAACTACATCCACCAAAACCCAATGGACCACGGTGTTTACAAAAGCGAGGTTGGATATGTTCTGCCGAAAGATTTTGGGTTTGGGTTTCGTGGACCAAAGGATACGGTTTGGGGTTTATGGAAGGACAGCACTTTAGCTGAAAAGATATGGAACTATTCCCAAGACTATATGCAGAAATACCAATTAAGGCTTGATATTCTTTACGATGAAAAGTTGGACAGTCTAATAAATAGTCGTTATAAGAAACTGATTTGGTGGAACGAAACGTGATTGTCGTCCAAGTAAGCCTTGCAATGTGATAAGACTTATTAATGCAAAAGGGATAAATGATTCGAAAGGGGTGTTTATAGTTGACAACTGAAGAAAAATTGGGATTTAACGACATTTTATACGGAGTCATAGTGCCATGCATTGTCGCGGCCTTAATAATAATCTTCCCCGCCTACCTAAAACCCATTATTGCAGACCCTACGCTTCAAGCAATATTCGTTGACGGGCTTGGAGAAGCCATCCTAATCATAGCGGTTCCACTGCTCCTGGGCCTCTTATGGAACCGATGGGCTGGCGGCATCGCAGGTTTCCTTTTGGGAAGCATTTACGCCCTTTACATCAATGACATGTTCGTGCAGTATAGCACCATGTACCCGCAGTATCAGCCAAACGACATTTCGACTTTAGGCTATGTTGTTTGCGCTATGATGACGGGCTACTTGGCTGGAGCGTTAAACAAGGGTTCGTTCAGTTTTAAGAGGATGCTCATAGCGGGGCTTGTGTCCGGAATTATTGGAGGATTCTTCCTTCTATGGACACAGATAATCTCTCCGCTAGGCATGGTTACAGACGTAGTATACGCCATCTTCATCACGTTGCTGCCGAGGATTATCTACGGACTTATAATTCCAGTTATCGCTAAGGTCTTCATCTGGTACAACGTCTTGCCGCGGCGCCCG
>JANXDU010000012.1 GCA_025059195.1 Candidatus Bathyarchaeota archaeon | reverse complement strand
TTTTTTCAGTGTTGTTCGCAACCGTTGCAAATGCTGACGTAGGCGTTATATACGACTCTGATTTAAATCAACCAGACGTTTACTGGTTAGCGATTGGGTGGACTCTTGGGAAAGGCAACTGGACCAAAAAGTTCAACAATGGTGTAGCGTGCCTTTATGTCAACGACATGCAATGCACAAATTGGACTGGGGTTAAAATCCAGCAAGGCAGCATGCCGCACAAAGCCACGCTTAACTGGAGCCAGTCGCACCCACTTCGCATAAACCCGATTGTAAACTCCGCCACCAACTTTAAGATTAGAGTTAGACTGAGGCTGTCCAACGTAGCCTTTAACCTAACCGCGCCTTCAAGACCGAAAAACGAGAGCTGGGTCAACGTTGGCATAAGCTTGTGGATGCAGAGACCTGGAACCGACTGGAGTGGAGCAGATCCGCAATTGGAGGTGGGGCTTAAACTGTTCTGGCTACTCAACGGCAAACCCTACAAGGACTCCATATATTTCCAGGGAGACTTAGGGCGCGATTACCACAGCTTGTTTGATGTTTACAACGAGACAACCTCTGACATTGGAAGGTGGGTTGAAATTGAATTCACCACCAACCCCTACACTTCTCAAGCCTTATCCTATTGGGGCGTTGAATACGCAATTCTGAGGAATGTCGACATCTACATAGAAACCATCGGCGGGGCAGGTTACTTGGAAGTGGACCACATTAGCATGGAGTCCTATAAAGAGGATTCTTCCAGTTGGACTATTGTCGTCGTTGTGATCTTGATAGTGCTTATTTTAATGTTCGCTTTAATAATGATCCGCCGTCGCCAAAAACGCTGGCGTTAGCCGTTAGGCAGCCCAGAAAGGTATTTTCTTCCGCATCAAACTTACATACTCGTTTAGGGCTTCCTGTTCATCCAACGTAAGCCTGTCCACGAATTCTTTTAAAAGCGCTTTGACATGGGTTTCCGGCACTTTAACATATAGAACATCGTTTTCAAAGATGTGTCTACCCACCACGGGCTTGTCAAGGCTTATCGCCACCTGCATGCCTTGTTTGGCTTCAGGTAGAGCTTTTCCCTTCTCTTGAATTTGCTGGATTTCACCAACATCTTCCCCATCTTCAGCCCTTACCAAGCTTGTTTTGGGTCTTATCCGACCAGCTAAAACCTCAACACCTACAATGGCGGGCTTAGCTCTTCTGAAAACGTAGCCCTCCAAAACACGGATTTTCCCGGGTTTAACCATTTTTTCAAATTCAGCCGTTAATTTGGCTTCTCGCTGAGCTTTAAACCAAGAAACATAGTTGTCTATTAAATGATAAATTATATTTTCCTTGAAAATTTGGACGCCCGTGTTTTTTGCTTCTTCTTCAGCATCTGGCAAAACTTTGACGTTAAAAGCTAAAATTGCTCCATAAAGCGGCTCATGTTCCTTTACGATGGCGGCTTCTGTGACATCTCTTTTAGAAACGTCGCCAATATCCGCCAAACGGATCGGAACACCGCTTCGTCTAAGGTTTTCGGCTATAGCCTCCAAAGCGCCTAAAGTGTCAGCCTTCAAGACGACGCCATCAACGTCCGTTGCAATCCTAATTTTTTCAATTTCCTCGGAAACAAGATTCACGTACTTTTCAACGCTTTCGTCTTCCGGGACAACATATAACGGTGCACCAGCCAAAGCCCCCTCTAAGTCTGGCGCCACAATTTTCACCCCAGCCGCCGCCGAAACAGAATCAACCGAAGAAAACTTATCCCTCGGGTCTCTGATTTCGTCCAACGGCTTAGGAACCAAGATGGCTCTAACCCGCGTTATTATGGGTTTTTCCCGTCCGCCCACAACGATCAAGTCATCCTTTTTCAAGGTTCCATCATAAACGATAATGTTAAGAGTTAAACCAAGCCCAGGTTCTTCTTTTACCTCTAAAACAGTGCCCTTAGCTGGTCCAACGGTTGTTTGCAGCCGCTTCTTCAGGTATTGCTGTGTTAACCCCACTAAAACCGCCAGAAGCTCAACTATGCCTTCGCCTGTTTTGGCGCTGGTCGGCACAATGGCTACTGTTCGCGTGAAGTCTTTTATGCGGTCGAAGCGGTCAGCCCTGAAACCCAAACGGGAAAAAGTGCCAATTATCTCGTATAGACGGTTGTCCAGATCTTCCTGCACATACTTGTCCTGCAACTGGTAGCTTTTTAAGAAAGGGGCGTCTGGATAGGAATTCCATCCTGGAATCCGATCAATTTTGTTGGCAGCTACGAGAAACGGCGTCTTACGTGCCTTCAAAATCTCAATACACTCGTAGGTTTGAGCCTCGAAACCGCGAAGCACATCAATCACTAGAATGGCGATGTCAGCTACGCTGCCGCCCCGCCTTCGCAGATTGGCGAAAGCCTCATGTCCCGGAGTGTCAATAACAAGCAAACCAGGAATTTCAATTTCACTCTTAAAAACCGACAAAAGTGAACCAATCATCTGCTTCAAGGTTTCGGTAGGAAAGAAGCTGGCGCCAATATGCTGCGTCATGCCGCCAGCCTCACGAGCTTGAACACTGGTCTTGCGGATCTTATCCAAAAGCAAGGTCTTACCAGTATCCACATGCCCAAGCACACAAACAATCGGCTGCCTAATAGACATGGCGCTGCCCCCTTGACAACCAGCAACAAGCCATCCTTCAAACTAATAAATTATGCCATAAATAAATGCTGTTTGTGGGGAAAGAGTGAAGACTACTCGGTTTTTGCTATTATAAGGAGTAATCCCACCGCAAGTATTACGAAGCTTAGGAATCCGAAGAGTCCAGTGTAGATGCTTAGTGCTTGAGTGCTTGTTAATGTGAAGTATAGGGCTAACGCGCCCACAATTAGTAGAATTAGCCCGAAGAATTTTTCTGCTACTGTTATACCAAATCCACCTTCCTCACTCATAGGAGTTTTCGCCTCAAGGGATTAATGTGTGCTATATAACATGAGGACGGGTGCTTTAAAATATTTCTAATCTACTTTGTTTCTTCAAGCTTTGCTGGTAAATACTCGTCCACAATATAAGTTAATCCATAGCGGCTGAAAGCCTCTTGTTCTGCTTTGCGTTTGATCTTCATGAAGGTTTTTATTTCCCTCTGCCAAAGCGGGTCCTCCTTGTATCGGGGATCTTTCTGCAATTCATAAAGCCTTTTCATGTCAATTTCATCCAACGGGTCTGTAGGCAGCTTGTACTTGACGATGTCCGTTGCCCATACACCGCTCCATTTGGCGTCTGGTGTTGTTAAGTCTCTTAGGTGGGCAGCGTTCGCCGAGCCGGAAATTATCACCATGGCTATATGCATTCCCCACGGGTCACCGTCGGTGAATATGTAAACTGGCAAGCCCAGTTCGCGGTTAAGCCTCCTAATAAAGTGGCGTGTTGCCCTCGGCGCCTGTCCCGCCGTTAACACGAGTAGAGCGTTGAACTTTTTGTGCACGTTTTCCTCTATAAACCGCGTGAACAGGCCGCCTTTCTCGATGGCTATGACTTTGTCGGCGGTTGTTTCCACGAATTCAGCCGACGTGAGGGCAGGGCCAATCATAACGCCGTCCGGGTGCGACGTTAGATTCAGCGTTTTGCCCTCGTAGCCGGGTACCGTGTAGCGTATTGTTAAGTCGCCGAAGACGGCTGAGCGTTCTTCCGGGAAAATGTTAAAGTCTTCCCTTGAAAAGCCTAAGATTGTTTCTAAATCAGTTATTATGTTGTTGGACTCCTGCTGGTCTTTGAAGGTCATCTCGTAGGCTTGCGCTGAATAGTAAACGTCTCTAAGCGTTGAGGTTTTCCGTTGGGATGTAAGCTCATAGGAGAAGAGGGCGGTCCAAACAAGCTGGGCGAAGGGTTTCAAGTGGCGGATGTTGCGGGTGCTCCGCCTAACTTTTTTGTCACCTAAAATAAACTGACGGAACCGGGGGTCGTAGTAGATGTTTTCTGTGGAGCGGCTTGGCATTTCAATAAAAGGGAAAAAGCCCTTCTCCATTTGTTCGTAAATGCGGAGCCCAAAATTTTCAAGGGTGGCTAAAACCTCTTTGCGCCTTTCAGTTATGCTTTTAAACTCCTTCGGCTCCAAACCTTCTCACGCTCCTTAAAAGCTTCTCAATATCTGGGGGCTTTTCTCTTCCGGCAAGTTTTGTCGAAAACTCAGCGATTTTTGGCAAATACTTGCCGAAAACTCCGAGGCGTTTGCGTTCTCTGTCAACGTGTTCTCTCCGCGTCAAAAAGCGTTGAAGTTGCCGCGCTACTTCCCGCAGCCCATTGGCTATTTCCCGCCTAACTTCTGGTCTGTCGGCAATAAATTCTTTCCCAACAGTTTTGTACGGCACTTTCGTGCTGCAAATGTGCACAACTATGGCTATGGGCATATCCGGCGAAACCTTATAGCGGCGCCAGTTCACCGCGTTTATAACTTTTACTGAAACATCGCTTGCCTCGTCATAAAGCAGCGGTATCCTATTGGCGAAACGATAAATCACAAACCCGCCTCGTTGAGGAATTTCTCCCCCATAGGCTATTGCCACTTCAACAATGAACGGGTGTCCCGCGTAGGTGGCTGGTTTCCGCTGGTGAACCGCCACGAACTCGGGCTTCAACTCCTTTAAAACGCCTGTTTTGAGCAGTTCCTCTCCAAGGGGAGATAGACAACTTGCGTCTGGCGGCAGAAACTCCTTAAACTTTTTCAGCATTTGCATCAATTTGACGATTTCTTCGTGAGAGAGCTTTTTCGGATTTTTTGATGGGCTTATCCCACTGAACTCAAGGAACTTGTTAGCGGTTATTTCGCCGACCCGGTGGAAGTGGTTCTTCAAAAACTCCAACATGTTGTTGTAGGGCGTTATCTGTATTAGGCGTTGGAGAAGCTCCACGTCTACACCGTACGGGTGGGGAAGCGTCTCTTTAGGCGGGTCGGGCATGATTGTGGTTGCCCTAACAAACTTGTAAAGCCTTCCTTTGGGGTCTACAAAGGTTATGTTAGCGTAGGGGTTAACCATAGCTGTCTGCTTAAAATATTCCAAAATTTTCGGCATAGCCCTCAAATAGTCGCCTTCAAGGCTGAATTCGACAACGGTGCCCCGCCACCCCTCCTTATTCAAGAAGACTTTGCGGTCAAGGATTATGGGGCGGTTTCGTTGAATATCAATCATAAGCTTATACATGTAAATTTTAGAGGAAGGACTTGTGCTCGAAATTATAGTGGCAGGTTGGTGAGTTGTTATCTGCCCGTAGAGGATAGCCATTTTTCCGCCTAAACCGAAGGTGCCCCTCTGCTGTTTCAACTTGTATTTGGAGCCGTAAAGCACTTGTCCAAAGGCTGAGGGGATATGTCGCGGTGGGATGCCGCAGCCGTTATCTTCAACCCTTAACTTGTAGATCTGAGTTTCTTGGCTGGCTTCCCCTTCAAAGGAGAGCCGCACATAAATATCCGGCGGCACCTTAATGCTTTCAGCAGCGTCCAAAGAGTTTTCCACAAGCTCCCTTATAGCGGCGAAGATCGCCCTTGTCGGGTTAGTGAAACCAGCTATGTCGCGGTTCCTATAGAAAAAATCTGAAGCACTTATCTCTTCGAATGTTATTTGTGCCACCTAAGCCTCCACCGATCTCTCTGTGGGGTTCTGGTGCATTAATATGCGTGGCGCGCACATTAATTTAACTATGCAATTAGGCTGGAATCCATTCATTTTTTGAAAGGTTGAGGTAGCAACTCTTTCAGCCTATTTACTTTAACCGTTTCAAAGAGGACTTTGCCATCCTCAACTTTTGCCGTGACGATTTTAATTTCGGGATTTTCAGCGAAATCCGAAATATGCTGAAGGCATGCACCGCAAGGCTTTATCTCGCTTTTATTTTCGGCTTTCACTACTACAGCGATTTCTCTAATTTTCTTGTTTCCATGTAAGACTGCGTGGTGTATAGCGCATCTTTCAGCGCACATGCCCAGCCCGGAAACCCAGCTCTCCACGTTGCATCCACCATAGATTTTGCCGTCTTCAGCTAAAACTGCGGCGCCAACGCCGAAGCCCCATAGCACATGAGCGTTTTTTAAGGCTTCAGCTGCCTCCATCAAAAGCAGTCTTTCCTCTTTTCCGATTCCGCTTTTCTTGTCCATTCCTTTATTCTTCCTCTGGTGTGCTTGTAGCCCGCACATAATAGTATTCGCCAATCTCCTTCTGGTACTTGTCCAGTTTTGAGCCTTCCTTGTTCACGCGGGGTCTCTTTGTAATGGGGTCTCTCCTAAAAGTTACCTTCATATCTTTTAGGAATGTGTTCATGCCTTCTCTAAGGCTTGTGGGCGGGTTTGCTAAACCTTTCACGCCTGGCTCGCCTGTGAAAACCATAAGGCGATCTGCGATGAAGTCTTGAGCGACAACGTCGTGTTCCACCACGAAGGCTGTGGCGTTGCGGGCTTCTACAACCCGCCGTATTGTGCGCGTCATGTTAAGTCTTTCTTCCACGTCCAAGTAGGCGCTTGGCTCGTCGAGAAGGTAAAGATCGGCCTTTTTTGATAGGCACGCGGCTATCGCGGTTTTCTGCAGTTCACCGCCGCTTAGTTCAGCCACGTTTCTGTCAAGAAACTTTTCTAGTCTAAGAGGGTGGAGAATTTCAACTTTGTACCAACTTGAGGAGAACTCTTCTTTGGCTATGCTCGTTAAAAGCTCATGTACTGTGCCCTCGTATTCTGCGGAAATGTATTGGGGCTTGTAGCTTACATTTAACTCTTTAAACTCTCTCCCGTCGTCGGTTTTCTCTATGCCCGCTAAAATTTTCACGAAAGTTGTTTTTCCAATACCGTTAGGTCCAATAATCCCTATTATTTCGCCTTTCTTGATTTCGCCGGGATACGCCACAAGCCTAAAGCCATCATAGGTTTTTTCAAACATATCCCACTTCAGTAGGGTTTCGCCGCCGCCGAAGCCGACTGTTGGCGGTTTTTCATGAAAGATTATAGTTTCTTTTCTAAAGCGGACGTTTTCATCGGGGATGTAGCCTTGCAAGTAAATGTTTATGCCCGTCCTCACACCGTGCACGTGGGAAACTATGCCGTAGACTCCTGCCTCGCCGTAGAATATGCATATCTGGTCTGAAAGGTAGTCTATTATGGCGAGGTCGTGTTCCGCCACTATGACGGTTTTTTCCTCTTTTTTAAGGCTCCTAATGGCTTTGGCAGCTTCAAGCCGCTGTTTAACATCTAAATAGCTTGAAGGTTCATCAAAAAGGTATACGTCGGCTTCACGGCATATAGCTGCAGCTATGGCAACTCTTTGAAGCTCACCGCCGCTTAGAGCTTCCAGCGGGCGGCTCCAAATTTTCTCCAGCCCTAACTGTTCAGCGAGAGCGTTCAGCACCGCGCCACGTTCGTTCACTTTTTCCAAGAGTTCGCCAACCTTGCCCGAAACGACCCTTGGAATTTTATCAACGTATTGAGGTTTATGTACAACTTTAAGTCTGCCTTCGCAAATTTTTTGAAAATAATCCTGTAAAGTTGAACCTCTAAAATGCTGTATTATCTCGCTCCAGCTCGGCGGGTTCTCGTAGTTTCCAAGGTTAAGCCTGATCTCGCCTGAAAGAATCTTCAAGGCTGTTGTTTTTCCAATGCCATTTTTTCCAAGCAAACCCAACACTGTGCCTGGTGTCGGGGTTGGCAACCTGTAAAGTTTGAAAGTGTTTGGTCCAAAACGGTGGGTGCAGTCTTTCTCCAACTCGTCGGGCAAGTTAACTATAGATATAGCGTTGAAGGGACATTTTTTAACACAGATTCCGCAGCCCGAACATAGAGCCTCTACGATGAGCGGTTTTGTGTCCTCAAAGCGGATGGCTTCCACATGGCTTCTCACCATGGGGCAGAAGCGATGGCACTGTTTACTGCAACGTTTAGGTCTACACTTGTCCGTGTCCAGCACCGCTACCCGTGTCATGGTCTACCAACAACTAGTGGCTGTTCGCCTCATAAACTATTGAGCTTTAAAAATCAGAAGAATATAGTGCTAAAAACTTTTCGGAGAACAAAGAAATCGGGAAAAGCCTTTCGAGGCTTGGTTTTTTACCATTCCTCTTCTTCCCACTCTTCTTCTTCCCAGTCTTCCTCTTCCCACTCTTCTTCCTCTTCAAACACCATTATTTCACCTCCGACTAGGGTTTGGGTATATGGAGAGCCTCTTAAGAACATTTTAAAGATTTTTGTTCGACAAAAGTCGAGAATGCTTCTTCAAGAATGGGTTGGTGTTTTTAAAGTTTTACCTCAAAATTTTTGCCGTAAGAGCTCCTTCTGGCTCAGGCATTTCCGGCGTTAGGTATGCCCAGCACAAGTGCTTAGAATTATGGGCTGCCCCAATTTCGCCTCTCGTGTTGACAGCTATCAAGCCCATGGAATTGTATATTCCCGTCATCCGCTCGTTGACAAGCCTTATTGCTTCTTCAACAGCTTCCTGGGCTGTTTTGCCGCCCTCCATGTAGTTGCAAACAGTCTTCGCCAAGCAAAGCCTTATGGCGATTTCACCGACCCCGGTGGCTGAACACGCTCCGCTGCGGTTATCGGCATAAGTGCCGCATCCAATCAACGGCGAATCGCCTATCCTGCCCGGCAACTTCAAGGGAAAGCCTCCCGTGGAAGTTGCAGCTGCCACGTTTCCCTCCTTGTCCAAGGCGACGGCGCCCACAGTTTCTAGGTCGAAAATTTCGGGATGATTTTTAACTAGTTCTGCAAGTTTGGGCAATTCAAATTTTCCTTCAAGCAAGGCTCGCTTTTGCTGTTCATAGTATTTTAGGCGAAGCTCAGTGATGGGATTTCTCCTTTCAAGATTAAAAAGCCTGGCAAGCTTTTCCGCGCCCTCGCCAACCACAAAAACGTGGTCTGTATGTTCCATAACAATTCTTGCAAGCCTAACAGGGTTTCGAATGTCCTTCAAAAGTCCAGCGGCTCCAGCCCTCAAAGTTTTTCCCTCCATGACGGAGGCCTCCATTTCCACGGTCTTCTCTATGGTTAGGCTTGAACCATAACCAGCGTTGAAAACGCCTTCATCCTCCAAGACGGCGACAGCTTCGACAACGGCGTCAAGGGCGCTGCCGCCATTTAACATAACATCAAAACCAGTTTTAGCAGCCTTCTTCACACCTTCGATTCCAGGGTTAACCCGTTCAGGATGCCAGTTCCCAGCGCCACCATGAACAACAATCACTGGTTTCAGTGGCTTCACTCTCTTACTCTCCATCTAAGCTGGAAGAGTAGAATTTTCATTTTTAGAATTTAAGTCTAATGTTAAAGTCTCCAATAATCCTTAAATTTATTGGAGTAGCTTATACATGTGGGATGATGTGAGGCGACGGCTAAGAGCTTTCCCCGAGGCTGTGAAAAGCCAACTAACCTGCACTGACCAATTCCGTTAATGCTATTTCATCTGAAGGCGTGGCTTGAAATGATTAGGGACTTTAACCTTTTAGCTACAACCTCCAGAGGCAACGAGGATGAGGCTTGCTCCGAGCTTTGGTATTTGCTGGGCGAAGTTGGTGACTCCGCGGCGCTTGTGGACAAGACTGGAGTGGCGGGTTTAATTGCTGCTAAAACCGCTTTCAACCCCTTTGAGGTTATTGAAAAGTTCCGGCAGATTCTCCGCGAAAGGCCCTACGAGTTCCGCTACATTTTGCGGGTTATCCCCATCGAAAAGGTGATACGAACAGATTTGGGGGAAATACAGAGGGCCGCCACAGAGCTAAGCATTAAAATCGCGCCCAACGAGAGTTTTCGCATAACCGTTGAGAAGCGGTTTACCGAAACATCCACAAAGGACATTGTTGGGGCGGCCGCCGCTAACATTGAGAGAAAGGTCGACCTAACCAACCCGGACAAGATCCTTCTAATCGAGGTTATTGGTGGCCTAACGGGGCTTGCGGTGATTAAGCCCACTGATATTCTTTCAGTGGTGAAAGAGAAAGTTTTGTAGGCTTCTCATCGTTCAGTTGCTAGAAGCGCCATTCGTTCAATAACAAGGTCTATTAAGGCTTCTTCTAGACTTTTGCCGTCCGCTACGGCTTCGATTTCAGTGTCTAAAACTTCGAAAACTCTTCGCACTTTCGCAATTTTGTTTGGGGTAAGCTCCAAAACACTATCATCGCGTCTTCCGCCCGTAACCTTTGAAACACTGTCAAGTGTGGCTTCCACCATTTTTGGGTTTTCGCCCACAACAAGCACGGCGATTTCACATGTATTCCTCTTTATCCCTAGAGAATCCACAGCCTTGCGGATTTGCCGTTGCGCAGAGGCGTAAAGCAACGTTTCAACGGCTAGGTTTTTTGAGATGTT
>JANXDU010000014.1 GCA_025059195.1 Candidatus Bathyarchaeota archaeon | reverse complement strand
TAATAGACGCCTAAGAAGTGTTCGCCGAACCTTTTTGTGGCGTTTTCCAACCACTGCCTATGCCATGGATAAGCAACTTGGGAGATGAAAGAAAAGTAGACTATGAAGTGAAGTTTGGCGTTCACTGCGTATTCGCAAACTTCGTTGAGGGCTTTTTCATCCTTTTGAGCACAGAGTTCATCCCAAGCTGTTATGACGAGGAGGTTTGTGTAGTTTTTCACTTTGTCAATGAGGCGTTTCGCTTCGAGAAAGGTTCCTTTGCTGAAGGTTACCCCAAAAAAGACTTTGTCATGGGCTGTTTCTAAGTCGGGATCTCTGAAATAATAGACGTAAATTATTGGAGCTGCGATGGCTGAGGCGGTTAATATGGCTAGGAGGACGCATAGCCGTGCTGTTTTCATTGCTTTCCGTGAGCATTTTACGCGTTATTGTAAATATGTTTTTTGAAAAGGTGGCTTGGGAAAGCACTTATCTGATTCGGATTTAGACTTGTAAATATTATAAAGTTTCGACTATGAATTGAAAAATTTACAAATATTTATTCCGAATTCATAGAGTTTAAATGTAAATCACGGATTTGAATAGTAAATCAACAGCTCTTAGGATGTTCACTATGGCTAAAACGGACAACGACAAGAAAGAGGATTCTGAAGCGGCAAAAACGGAAGAAGAAAAAAGGAAAGCAGAGGAAAAGAGGGAAAAGGAGAAAGAAGAGATTGAAAGGCTGAAATTTAACGTGGAAAAGCTTTCCGAGGAACTAAACACGGCGGTTGCTGAGCTTAAGAGGTCTATAATTGACATAAGGTCCGCCGTAAGCGAGATCGAAAACCCCTTCAACCTTTTACGGGTAATCACAAGCGAGAAAGACCTAAAAAAGCTGAACCATGAAAGGCTTCCTCCAGGCGTTAAGTCGCTGGTGCTGGGGAAACCGGAGGAAAAAGTGGAAGAGAAAGAAGGAGCGGTTCCCCCACCAGCGGCCCTGCAAATTCCTGAAACCGAAACTTTGAAGGTTGAGGAGGCAAGAGAGGCTGAAGAAGGGCTTAAAGCCGAAGAAAAGGCTGGAGTTGAGGAATATCGCCAAAAAGTTAAGCGTTTTCCGCATGGAACAGCTTATTTGGACTGGGTTTGGTCTCTTTTAGATGTTGGCTTCACCCCAGAAGACATAAGGCAGCTTTCCCTATCCTATGAACACTTGGGCTTTCTGCCGGAGGGCTGCAGTCAACAGATTTATTCTTTGGCGGTTGCTGCTGAAAAAGCCAAATCTAAGGGTTTGACCAAAGGCAAGCTGCTGCTGATCATGTATAAGGCTTCCGTAATTTCAGGAATCGGTATAAGCATAGAAGACTTGAGGCGGCTTATCACCATAGCAGAGAGAAGAGTCATCGGAAAAACGGCAAAAAGGGTTGAGTGATGGGTTTCTCTTTAACCCTATCCCATATCATAATGGTTATTGCCTCCGTGTGTTTGGCAAGCGTTTTCTCCGCCTACGCGTTTTACACTGGAAACCTTATCCAAAACGAGTTGGCACAAAACGTTAACAACTACAAAATCACAGTTAACATTAGACTAGAGATTGTCTATGCCACCATAAACAACACCACAACACCGCCCCACTTCGTCATATATGCCAAAAACACTGGAAACTTGCCCTTTGTCGACTTCACCTTCCTAGACGTTTATGTGGGAGAATATGGAAAAGCCCAACTCTACACATACAGCGAGACCGCAAGCTCTGGAAGCGGAAAATATAGCATATCAACAGCCAACGGAGACAATATTTGGGAGCCTCGGGAAACAGCGGTCATAAAGGTTTACCCAACAGGCAACGTTGAAGGCATAGTCTTCGAGGCTAAGCTTGTTCCCTCAAAGGGGATAGGCAGCAGTCACCTTTTCTCCGCACCTCCATCCTAAGAGAGGTGATGAGAAAATGGGTTTTTCTGTAACAATAACTTCTTCAATCATTCTAATAGTTCTATGCGCCTTGTCTACTTCTTTTTTGGTAACAATTTTCCAAGGCTTGAAAGAGGTGACCCAAATCGCCGAGCAGTACGTAACGCATGGAAGAGAAAAACTTAATGTCGCCCTGCAATTAGGGGTTCACTCTGTAAACGCTACCTCATGCGTTGTAATCGTGAAAAACGTTGGCTCTCAGACAGTCTTTTTCGAAGACCAAGAAGGCTTCCGATGGAACACTATAATAGTTTCCTATGGAAACAGCTCTTTTTGGGCAACATACTACATCGAAGACTACACAATATTAGAGATTAAAGTTTCAGAAACAAACTTTCTTTTCACGCTGGAAAACCACCCCTACATCGCGTCGGGGGAAGAAGCCCGCATAATTTTCAGCGTTCCGGAAGGGGCGCCGGAAATCCCCCTTAACGGTTTGGTTTCCGTGGTTTTCGCTTCCCATTACGGAGTTGCCGCCAAAGCGGAGGCTGTCCGAAGGCAATGAAAATCATAAGTTTGGGAGTTGCAGAACTTGATAGAGACCTTGGCGGCGGCCTCCCCCATCCGAGCCTTATATCTATAGAGGGCGAGTATGGGTCGGGGAAAACCATTTTCGTTCAGCAAATAGCAAGCGCGATGCTGAATGTTGGACTACGGGTGTACATTGTATCAAGTGAGGCAACAGTCAAAGAATACTTGTCCATGATGAGGTCGGTGAGACTCAACGCCGATGACTACTACCTTTCAGGGCAGCTTAACATTTACCCCCTACACATCGAGGGCGGTCGATGGAACGACTTCTTAAGCTCCTTCTTCCTCAAGGTAACCTCGAACTTTCTGGAGCTCAAAAAGAAGTTTTACGACGCTGTAATAATTGATAGCCTAAGCGTTTTAACAGTAAACACGCCGCCCTCCGAATTCTTAACTTTCATTACCAGAATGAAAAACTTGGTTTCCGACGAAAAAACGGTTGTAACAACTTTTCATCCAGAGTTTCTTTCCGAAGACAACGTTATGAAGCTGAGGGCAAGCTCAGACGTTTACTTGGTGCTTAAAAACGCCAGCATTTCCGGGCTTGACGTGAAAGTGCTTAGAGTCGTCAAGTTGTGGGGGGTTAGCGGCGAAAGGAAAAGCGCCATAACCCTTGAAATCAACCCCCAAGTAGGCTTGAGGGTCATGCCCCTTAGCGGAGTAAAAATCTAGAGGTGAAAAGACATGTCGAAAAAGCTTAAGTTGAGCCTACCGAGGCTTCAAGGCTTTAAACTTTCCTTGTTTGCTAAAAAAGAGGAAACACCCTCAGCAGAAGAAGTTTGGCCCTTCAAGAGAACAGTGTGTGAAACGCTTGAGGAAGCCGTGACCGAGCACCCTTACCTAAAAACCTACCTGGAAAGCCTGCCGGAAAAGCCGAAGTACGTTGTGAATCTCGAACTAGAAGAGTATGGACGGGACACTAATATTCTGTATCCCCTAGGTTTAGGCATATACGTGCACATTGATATCGGCGGGGAAATCGGAAAATACAACATAATAGAGCCAGAGAAACCGAGCCGCCAGCTTCTCGACGAGATTGAAGAGGCTGTAGCCATGCTCGTCAAAGATAAGGAGTACAGTGGACCAAAGGAGTATGTGTTGGCATCTCTTTTCAAACAAGCCGTTAAAAAGAAGCTGGTTAAACTGCCAAAGGGTATTGATGAAAAGGCTGTTCTCTACCATTTTTTGAGGGAGAAAGTTGGACACAGTTTTATAGACGGTTTTTTAGCGGATCCTTGGCTGGAGGACGTCAGCATCCCCGGAGAGGGCAAGGTTTTTGTTTATCATAAAATGTTTGGGCATCTTGAAACAAACGTTGATGTTTTAAAGGATGAGATTAACCGGCTTCTCAAGAATATTTCCGAAAGGTATGGAAAAGTTTTAAGCTACACGCATCCCATAATCGACATTCACTTGCCTGACGGCTCAAGGTTTAACATAGTCTACGGCGAGGACATAAGCCTAAGGGGAAGCAACTTCACAATAAGGAAGTTTCCCAAGGAACCTATTTCGGTTGCTCAACTAATCCGATGGAAAACCATGTCGCCGGAGCTTGGCGCCTATCTATGGATGCTTTTCGAAATTGGCATATCAGCTATGGTTTGTGGGGAAACCGCCTCCGGCAAAACCACAACCCTAAACGCTTTGATGGGCTTTATTAACTCAGACTCTAAAATCATAAGCATTGAAGAGACCCCTGAAGTCAACCTTTTCCACAAAAACTGGATTAGAGAAGTCACAAGGCTCCATACTGGCGCACCGGTAACCATGTTCGACCTTTTGAAGGCGGCCCTAAGGCAGAGGCCCGACTACATTATTGTAGGCGAGATTCGGGGCGAAGAAGGCCGAGTGGCTTTTCAAGCCATCGAAACCGGCCACCCAGTTATATCTACTATGCATGCTGGAACGCTAAGTCAGCTTTTCCAAAGGCTCACGTCATATCCCATAGAGGTTCCCAAGACCCACATAGATGGGCTGAACTTGGCGATTTTCCAAGCAAGGATGGAGCGGGGTAGACGTTTCATAAGAAGGGTGACCTCTGTCAACGAGATAATAGGTTATGAGCCCGACGAGGGGAGGCTGAATTATCTGCCAGCTTTTATCTACGATCCAGACTTAGACAAGATAAGGTTTATGGGTTCAAGCTTTCACCTTGAAAACAAGGTTCTGGCTTTTAGAGGATGGGGCAAGGAAAGGCTAAGGGAGCTTTACGACGAGTTAAATGCTAGAGCTGAAATCTTGAGCTTTCTTGCTGAGAATTTTCCAGGATATGCCGACGTCTGGAAGACTTGCATCGCTGTCCGGGAAAAAGGTGTGTGGGAAGTTTATCGCAAAGTTAAAGAGATGAGGATCCCTTGGGAATAAAAGCCTCAAAGACTAAGAACATGTCAAGGGAGTTGACGCTATCACTTCTGCTGTTAGCGCCCTCCCTTCTTTTCGCAGTTTACTACATGTTTGCTGGAAAAGTATTGGAGGCTGTTATCGTTTTACCCATAGGCCTAAGCCTTGTATTGGTTATGAGGTATACGGCGAAGAGGCAACTTCCAAGGAAGGTGGATTTCGCCCTTACCACGGCTATTTTTCACATGTATGGCCTGTCCCTGGGGGAAACCTCCCCGGAAGATCTCATTGGAACCATCGCTGAAAACAAGGAGTACGGGTTTTACAGCCGACTATTTCAAAAAATCCGCAGCCTGGCTAGAGATTTCGGCTACGGCATTACAAAGGCTACGGCGCACATGGCTGAGACGGTTAAGTCTCCGTTGAAGGACATACTTGTGAGGCTTACCCATGTGTTTTCAAGCATCGAGCCCCGCGGCTATCTTGAGATGGAGTCTTCAATGTTAATTGAAGAGTACTCTGGCTATTATACCCGATCAATTGAAACGTTGAAGACTCTTGGAGGAATATTCACATCCTTTCAAAGCGTGACAGTTTTCCTAATCATGACTATTGTGATTATGGCGATTTTCATGATCGATCCAAGCGCCATAGTTTTCGGCTATATAATCGCTGCCCTTTCCGTTTTAATGATGTACATTCTGTTTAGGACTTCCTCTCCAAGAGAGCGACTCGTTTACGTGGGAAAGTACCCTCCGAAACTTTACCTTGCCATGAGATGGGGATTAATCGCAACGGGTGCATCTTCAACAGTGCTCGCGGTCTTGCTATACTTATCGAGGGGTCCGCCCTTCGCTTTTATGACGCTGGGTTTAGGCGTTGTTGTTCCTGGAATTTTTGGGTACATGTTGGAGAGACATGTGAATCAGATTGACAGAAACTACCCCACTTTTTTGAAGGCCCTCGGTGAAAACTTGGCGTCCACTTCGGATTTGAAGGCTGCCTTCTCCTACATTATTTTGATGGAGCTTGGGCCTTTCAAAAAGCTTGTCAAAGAGGCTTTGGCTAGGCTTAAGCTTGGTATAAGCCATGAACAGACCTTGGAAACTCTTGCTTCAGAGGCGGCGTCCTATCAAGTGTATATTAGTAACAGAATCTTCTTGGACGCTTTGAGCCGTGGCGCTAACCCGCTTGAGATAGGCAACGCCCTTGGAAACCGTGTTGTAAGGTTCATTGAATTTCGGAAGTCCAGGGATGTCACTTCTAAAGGTTTTCAAATGATAATAATGGTTATGCAGCCTCTCACGGTTATGCTGTTAATTGTCATGCAAGTGCTCGCGGACTTTATGTCGCGGTATCTGATAAATCTGCCCTATTTCGGTTTTAACGCCATTCCAATCCCCATAATTGAGGCGGGCAACATAGCCATAATCTTCTTGATGGCTGTTGTGAACGCACTAACCATAAAAGAGGTTTCAGGCGGCTACTGGGGAACCTTCCTCCTAAACCTAGGCATACTCTTGATTGTTAGCGGCGTCACTTGGATGGCTGCCCATATATTCATAGAAATCGCTTTAGGTTCCATGCCAAGCCTTGAGCTGCCCCTCTAATTGCTTCTGGCTTGTTGCGTATTTTATGCTGTGCATAGTTGATGTTTACGTGGAATGTGTATTGTGAGTTCATATTCGGAGTTTGTATTCTGATTCATGATTTTAAATAATGCTTATTATATATTAAGATACGCTATTCTCTTGGTGGAGGTAGTGGTGGAGTAAGTAGAATAGGTGGTGGAAAGTGAGGAAGAAACCAAACATCAGATGCCAAAAATGCGGCCACGAGTGGCATACTAAATCAAAGCTTAGAATGGTGACATGTCCCTCATGCAACCAGAAAATTCCAAATGTTACAGTAGACAGGCGTTACCGACGGTTGCTAAAGGCTCTCGCAGAGAGCAAGAAGGCAATTATTGGTTTAGAGGCAGCCATAGTGCTAATAGCCTTCGTCATCATCGCCGCAGCCTTCAGCTTCATGGTTGTCAACCAAGGCTTGTATGCCACTGAAAGGGGCAAAGTGGTCATTCAAGAAGGCCTGAAACAAGCGAGCACGCCGTTGACCATAGATGGAACAACCTTCGTGAGGACAACGCCCGACGGTAAGGCGGTAAACGTCATAATAATTCCAGTGAAAGCTTTTGGAGTAAAATTCGTAGCTGCTGGTAGAAACCAGACGGTGATAGTCCTAAGAGTCGGCGAAAGAGCATGGGCAAACGCTTACTTGGGCGTCTTATACACAGGCTATTACAATAGCACTGGACGCTACTATTACACCGATGACTCTACATACGAACCCACTGGGAAAGAGTTCGACGATTTTGTCGCTTTCAGATACGCCAACCAAACTAAAAGTGGAGTTTCACGGAACGTTTACGTTAACGGAACCTACAGTAGCGGGATGAATGAAGGACTGTTTACAGGCGTTGTTCTTGCAATCGCCCACAGTAACGGAGACGAGGCCTTAGACACAAACGAAAAGGGCTTCCTCATAGTTACTTTGGCTTCGGATGCTGTGGCGCCAGCTAGGGCTCAGATAAATATTGAGATTAGGCTTGAGAAAAGTGCCACTCTCTCGATTGAAATCACGATTCCAGAGTCTATGCCAGCGAACACCTATGTGCCAATAATCTAAAGAGGGGATTAAAAAGCATGGCTAGGCTGTTGAAGAGTAGGAAGGGTGTTGTCGGTGTCGAAGCCGCCATAGTGCTAATTGCCTTCATTATCGTTGCAGCCGCACTGAGCTATGTCGTCGTTAACATGGGCCTCTTCATAACACAGAAAACCAAGGAAACAATGCAGGAGGGCGTTGATGAGTCTCAGAGCGCGCTACAATTGGACGGAATGATAGTTGGAAAAACTAACAACCAGCGCCAAGTTGAATGGATAATCTTGCCAGTTAAGCTGTCTGTTGGCAAAGCCGCCTTAGACCTCAAGAAGGAAGCCATAGTAATTTCGGTTTATCTGCCAAACGCAACCCTGCTCAACATATACAACGGAGTTTACATGAACGGAACAGAGGTTGAAGCTGACTGCGACGTTTTAATAGCAAACCTAAGCCGACTATATGGCATGAATAAAACGGACATGGCGATGTCCATAATTTATAACGGCAACAACAACACCGTCCTTGAATCCACGGAGAAAGCCTTCATAATAATCCACTTAAACAGCACCGTGGCTGGCTTCCCTGGAATACGCCACACCATAGTGGATTATGAAACCGTAACCATTGAAGTTAAAGGCGCTAGAGGCGCTGTCCTGACGGTTGTGCGCACCATTCCCGGCGGTTTGCTTGAAAACTCCTATGTGGGTCTACGATAGCAGGGAGCGAGTTATCCTCCAATTTTTAGTCCGATTTTGAATCTGATTTTGTAATTTATTCAATATTTCGAATCTAAATTGTAAATTTTACAAATTCAGATTATTCTTTCATAATACTTAATATAAGTTCCAATAAATTCTGAGACCGCAAACGAGGGAAAAAGAAAATGAGCTGGAAAAAAGCATTGACAAAAATAGCGAAACAAAAACGGGCTATGGTCGGTCTTGAGGCTGCCATTATCCTCATCGCGTTCGTCATAATCGCTGGCGCCTTCAGCTTCATGGTTATAAATCAAGGCCTATTCGCAACAGAACGCGGCAAAACAGTGGTTCAAGACAGCCTAAGACAAGCAAGCACGCCCTTAGCCGTTGACGGTTCAGTGTTTCTGAACGCTAGTTCTCCAACATCAATTGACGCTATAGTGATTCCGTTAAAAGCCTACGGTGTTAGATATGTTGCAATGGGAACAAGCCAAACAGCTGTAACTATAAAAATTGGCGAGGAAGCCTGGCCAAACATATACGAAGGAGTAGCTCACAATGTAAACGGCACGGAAATATCTGAATGCACATTTACTCAACTCGTCAGTAATGTTACTACGGGTAAAGCCAAACTGTTCATACAGAACAGTAATTTGGACGACGCTTTGGACTCTGCTGAGAAGGGCTATCTAGTCATATACTTGTCAAGCCCCGCTAATTCGAGAACCCATGTAATCGTTGAAGTTAGACCCGAAAAGTCTGCGCCGCTGACCGTTGAGTTCTTCGTGCCCGAATCTCTGCCTTTGGGCTGGGTGACGGTGGCTGGCTAAAATGTTCGCCAAAAAACTATTTAGGAACAGGAAAGGCATAGTGGGCGTTGAAGCCGCCATAGTCCTTATAGCTTTCCTAATAATTGCGGCGGCTCTCAGCTATGTCGTCATCAACATGGGCTTCTACACCACTCAGAAAACAAAAGAAACCATGCAAACAGGCTTAGATGAATCATTAACGGCCTTACAACTGGACGGAGTAGTCACGGCAAGAACCGATGAAACGTATGGTAGGATATTATATGTCCTTGTGCCGGTGAAATTGTCAGCAGGCAGAGGAGCCGTAGACCTCGGCAGCTCATCAGTAGTAGTCTCAGTTTATCTGCCAAACGCTACCCTAATGAACATATACCAAGGAGCAAGGGTCACAAACGATACAACGTGGGGTGAACTAGTCAGCACACTCAATCTTATGGAAGACACATACAAAGTGGCCAAATTTGCAATCTACAATGACAACGGCAACAACAACACGGTGCTGGAATCCAACGAAAAAGCATTCCTTGTGATCAAACTAGGCAGTGAAACCTACGAAATGCTTGGCGAATATGAAACCATAAAGATCGAGGTTAGAACTGCCAAAGGCGCTGCATTAACCGTTGTCCGCACGGCTCCTGGCGGTCTGGGCAAAGACTCCTTTGTAGATTTAGGCTAAGAACGGCTATAACTTCTCCACCCTACCTCCACCTTTTTTATTTATTAAGTAAACAAAGAAGTAAAGTATTTATGAAACTTTTCGGGCCTGTCAAGAGAGTTCTCCGATAAGGATTTAGCGAAAAAGGCGTGGTTATTTTGAAAAAGAAGAAGCATTGTTGAAATTGGGCAGCCTTATTCTTGG
>JANXDU010000022.1 GCA_025059195.1 Candidatus Bathyarchaeota archaeon | reverse complement strand
GGCGAGGGGTATGCCGTTCACGTATAGGACGATGTCGGCTCTTATTTCGCTGGCGCCAGCATACCTAACCTGTCTGCTAACAACAAAATCGTTTTTGTCAATGTTATTGTAGTCAATGAGTTGAATGTATCTGACGATGCGCTCTTTCTCAAGCTTTAGGGGAACGCCTTGCTTCAAACATCTTAAAACGTTTTTAGCTCCTTCCATTGTGGCGGGAGAAAGTTTGAGTTCTGATAGAACACGATTGATATCGCTTTCAGTTAGCTCAAATTCATTATTAATCCGCCTAATGGCTTCGATTAAATCTGAGATGAGTAGTGGTTCCCTTAAATCATCCCGTTTAAGAATAATTGAGTCGACAAATCTCCAGTTTTTGACGTTAACCAAGCGCTCGGTAATGTAATCTTCCACTAATCGCTTTTCAGACATTAAAAGTCATCTCCATTGAAGGAGCCTCGATATTTTGGAGATTTTTCGAAGAGAAAACCCAAAAATTCACATTAATCCCCCTTAACCCTAACTTTTCCAGTAAGAAGCAAATCCATCAAACCCTGCTTGATGCGTTCCAATCTTGTCTTTTCCTTCTTTTCAATCTCAAGCTTTTTGTCAACATTGGATAAAATTTCTGCGATTTTCTGCTGTTCTTCATATTTTGGCAAGGGAATTCTGGAAGTTCTAATTATTTCTTGGCTTATGTTTGGCTGAGCTCCGCCAGAGCTTTGAGAAATCCAGCGGTTTCTCGCAAAGATAATGTAGTGCTGTAAAAACGACAAGTTCAGCGAGTCATCCTTTGGCAAGATTGCGCAAACAGCTTGATTT
Source organism: Candidatus Bathyarchaeota archaeon (assembly GCA_025059195.1). GTDB lineage: Archaea > Thermoproteota > Bathyarchaeia > Bathyarchaeales > Bathycorpusculaceae > DRVP01. Next base: position 42,798 of record JANXDU010000022.1, on the reverse strand, counting down.
GTGGCAGCGTCGATTCCCAATATGCCTGTCTTTCCAACTGTTGCGCCATACATGGCTACGAGTAACGTCCCTTGTGGAAATAATTTGGCTGCAGAGTTTTTTAATCCGCTTTCTGTGATTTTCTCTTCCGTATCGTAAATGATGTTGTCTTTTAGCTCTCCAGACTTGACCCAAGGAATGTTACCGCCGTAGTATTCTTTCTTGCTTCGGTTGGGCGTTCCACCGCTTGATGTGTCAGCGACATCTTCAACTTTTACGACTTTCCATTCTTTGGGTATGGTTCCTATTGGTGTTTGTTTGTATTCTTTGTGTCCTATTCCCCTTGTTAGGAGGGTCTGCATTAAACCCTTCTTCAAACGCTCAGTCTTAGCAATAACCTCATCAATCTTCTGCAACGCCAAATCAACAACAGAAAGAACACCAGCAACAGCCTGTTGCTCAATTAATGGAGGATGAGGAATTTTGATATTTTCCAGCATAGTTTTAGAAAGTTCCCTGAACGTGCTTCCTCCACTTAGGTTTTGCAACATATCTTTCTTGCGTAAAAGGTAATAGGCATAAAAAATCGATTCAACCTCTTTATTCCTTGGAATTAGACCCTTACAGCCTTGATTAAACGTTCCTTCCTTCTCTAAGACAGCTACGTAGCCGACAGGAGCACGTGTCGAAAGAATTATTGAACCTGGAGGCATTAATGTTAGGTTGTATTCTCTTAATGCTTTGCAGGAAATTTTACGTTCGCTCTCCCTAATCTTTATCCACCCATTTAATTTACTTAAATCAACCGGAGTAAACCAATTAACATCCCCTTCTTCCCAATACTTCGGATTTTTTGTTGAAGGCGTCGTGCCCGTCTCGACATTAAATAAATCTGCAAGTTTTTTAATTTGCCAATCTGAGGGAACAGTCCCCAAATCTAAATCATTTTTAAAGTTTGTTTCTTTGTAGAATTTCATTTTAGCTATTCATAGCCTCCTTTATTTGTTGTATGTATTCTTCAAGTTTGGCTATTGTTTCGGCTCTTTCCCTTTCAAGGACTTTCAACTCCTCGAACTCTTTGAAAATGTCGATCTCCTCGCCCCCCTCAATGGGCATAACATATAGCGTAACATTCAGATTGTAATTGTTCGCCCGAACCTCATCCAAACCGACAACTTTGGCAAAGCCCTCAACATCCCTAAAACTCTTGTAGGCTTCAGCAATACGCCTAATATTCTCGTCTGAAAGCGTGTTCAGCTTCCTCACAGTAGGATGTTTGATAAACTCGCTTGAAGCGTTGATAAATAGAATCCTACCCTTTCTCTCAACGGGCTTGCCTTTTCTAAAAATGAGAATAGCTCCGGGTGCGCCAGTGTTATAGAACAGCTTCTCAGGTAAAAGCAACACGCAGTCGACGAGGTCAGCCTCCACAACCTTCCGCCTAATATCGCCCTCCTTACCACCCCTGAAAAGGCAACCATTATCTATGACAATGCCAACTCTTCCGCCTCCATCCTTTGCCATGGCAAGCATGTGCTGAATCCAAGCCCAATCCGCACTCTGCGAGGAAGTAAACCCGTAAATGTAGCGCTGCCTCCATAATTCTCCACGCTTCAAAACATCCTCGTCATAGCCATCCTGATTCCAAGGCGGATTAGCCAAAACCAAATCAGCAAAACCCAATGGATGCTTGGGATAAAGCAGCGTGTCGCCAAGCTGAATATCCGCATCCCGAATATCATGAATATACAAGTTCATTTTGCAATAAGCCCTAATCTTCGGATTAGCCTCCTGCCCAAACAGAAACAGCTCTTTAGCCTTATCTCCGCCATAAACCTCCTCAACATGCTTATAGGAAACAATAAGCATACCCCCAGAACCACAACACGGGTCATAAACCTTCTCTCCCGGCTTAGGGTCAAGCATCTCAACCAAAAGCCGAATAACCTCACGGGGCGTGTAAATTTCGCCCTCCTTAGCCTTCTCTGGAGCAAAATAACGCAAAACCCACTCGTAAGCGTCGCCCAAAATGTCAGGAGAAACCTCATAGAGACGTTTCTCGCTGAAAAGCTCAACAAGCTGCCTCAAAATCTCCAAATTCTCACGGCTCTCGGCAAACCGAACAAAATCAGCCCTATCCACAACACCCTGCAATTCGGGATTCTTTTCCGCAATAATCTTCAAAGCTAAAGAAAAGCTCTCAGCCAAACGCGTGGGATCCCGCCGGATATTATTCCACAAACACTCATCCGTCAAAACAAAGTCATGATAAACAGCAGAACGCGCCTCCTTATCCGCCTCCTGAGGGCTAAGCCCATCAGCCAAAGCCTCATCATAAGCCCTCTTATACTCGACAACCCACTTATCGCTAACACGCTTCAAAAACAACAAAATCAAAATAAACTCATAATCTACCCGGGTCCGTATAAGGTCAGCAGCCCTCTTCATTAAAGCCTCCAAATCCGCCCTCGTCAAATCCCTCTCAGCAACCAACTCGCTAAGCCTCTTCGGAGCTTTCAACATGTAAACCTTCCTACGAGCATCCAAAACATCAGCCTCAACCACCAACAAACCAGCCCTACGCAACTCAGAAAGCAAAACATTCAAAGAATCCTCACTAAAAGCATCACCCTCAACACGCTTCAAAGCCTCCAACGCCTCATCCCGCGTAAAACGCCTATCACCAAAAACAGACCACAACTTCTCATAACGACTCAAAACCCAATGCTTGGATTCCAAACCCAACACCAACAAATTATAAGACGAATGAGCATTATTTATTACTTTTGCTTATTAAATAAGCTCAATTTATAAGTGCTTAACTAAACGTTTACTAAGAGAACAAGTTACGCATGCCTAGCGAAATATCAAGCGGATCAAGCTTGCCAAGCAATACGTTAATGAGGTCATAAGGATTGACTTTACCTTCTTCATCCCTTTGCGCATCAATTATAATTCTAATACGATCTCTAAGTTTATTGTCATAGACTACTCTTTTCAATAACCTAGTTAATTTGATACTATCTAAATGTATTTTTATCGCATCCTGAAAAGTTTCTGAATGTAAGCTTCTTAGAAAAATCCAATCTCGCTCCCAAGCGTCGCGAAAACGAATATACTTTTTGAATCTAAATTTCAGCTCTGAACCATCTACTGTTGCCAGTAATTCCAATAATCCCGATTCATGTAAAAGCCATCCTAAATCTATAGCCTCACGGCCACTAGTAGGGCTTTCCTTTACGTCAAGAATAATTTCGCCCTCTGGAGTTATTACAGTATCCCCCATAGGAAACTCGGTTTTATATACAACTTGAAGCGTGCCGTTAGGCGAAATGAGCAAAGTTACATCATACTTCTTTAATTTGATCACGATGAGCCCTTTACGTGTAATACGAATGAAAACCCCAGGCCGAATATAACCGTCAAGTGGCTGACCTATTTCCCTTTCCCTTTTCTCCTTTATCTTGTCTAAAGTGCTCTGCCAGTCAATGTTTGTCTCTAAAACAAGTTGCCTGCGACCCATTTTACACCGAAAAATACCATGGTATAGGTTCTGATATTTGTCTTACGGTCGTCGACCATAAGGAGAACGAAGTATGAAAAAGAAATTACAAGACGTGAGGATAAGTGCGCGAATACCTAGCAGTTTGAAACAGTTAATGGAAGCCTTTATTGCCAGAGACGCCCACCTCAATAAGTCCGATTTAATCAGGGATGCTATAAGGGAGAAAATTCAGCGAGAAGCCCCCGAGCTCTATAAACGGCTTTTCCTGGAGTGCCAGAATGAGCGGAGATTAAAGGAAACAACCAACGTTGTCCAGCAGAACGCGCAGCCTTCAAAACAGCCACGGAGGCGGCCGGTGGATGGTTGAAGGCGCTATGGATAAAACTCTTAGCCTTAACGAAATTCGCTTTTCCGTGTTAAAAAACGGAGAGAAAGGCGTAGCCATAGGCGAGGAGGAACTGTTTCTTCAGGTCCGTCATGAGGGTTCTTGGCAAGTTCGCCTTCAAGATCTGTTTACGGGTGATGTGTTAACCGCTTGGACAACCATAAAAAGCTTTGAAGATTTGCGCAACTCCAGCCAAGCCAAGGCCATTAGGGAGGAGTTGAAGCATCGTTGGAGCAACAGCAGCCAAGTTTTGGAGCGAGTGATCCTTACACTGCAGGAGCACGAAGACTATTGGGTAGAGGAGAATTGGGAAGGCCCCCTTCAAAATACAGGGACTTCAAACGTTTCAAACGAAGAGGTAGAAAAGGAAGTTGACAGGATTATGGCTGCCAATAACCAGTTGGTCGAGCTAAAGCCTCACCTGGATAATGTTTTGCCGGGTGAAGACGGGAATAAGCAAGCCATTTTCACGTTGCTATGTGGATCGAAATTCAAGGATATCGACCTGCGCATGGTCCAGATGATACTCCTTAAGGGAACTGAAGGCGCTGGCAAGTCAACGTTGATGACAGCTGTTTCTGAAGGTTTCAAAGTTAAGGATGTGGGCCGGTTCACGCCCCATGCCCTTGACTACACAAATCTAAAGGGCTACGAAATTTTGAGGCTCAAGGAAATAGGTGCTATGGACCAGGAGACATATGGAACCGCTACAATCAAGTTTCTAAGCGCAGACGATAAGGGGTACACGGTTGAGGTAACGGTTCGCGATAAAGACACAGGAGAGCCTACAACAAAGCAATACCATATTCCCCCAATCACTGTTATTAGCAGTACAACGCGGGTGGAACTTGACCCTCAATTCCAGCGGAGATGTTGGATCTTTAATGTTGATGAAAGCCCAGAGCAGACAAAACGGGTGTTAAAATGGAAGGCTTGGCTGGAAAGGCAACGGGGCGAAGTGGTGTTGGGGCTTAGGGCATATACAGATTACGATTTCAGTAAAGCGGTCATAAGGGCTTTTGTGGAAAGGCTGGAGCCTTGCAAAATAGTGATACCGTTCCCTGAAACCCTGATTGAAGTGCTAAATGCTGACATCCTCAGAGTCCGCGGAGACTATGACAAGATTCTAACGTTCATTAAGCTGTACGCTTTACTAAACAAGAAACGCTTGCATAAATGGGATAGGGGCGAAGTCTATTTCGTAACGCCTGAAGTCGTCCTTGAAGCCTTGAAGCTTATAAGGAAACCTCTTGCTACAATGATGAGCAGCTTGGAAGAGCGCACCCGAAGCCTTTTAGAGTGCTTGAAAGAGCTTGGACTCGGCGAGGAAGGATCCGTAATCGGCAAGGCTGAACGCGAAAAAATAGCTGTGAAAATTGGGCGTTCAGAAAAAACGGTTAGGCGCTATCTTGGCGAGTGGGAAGCCGCTGGCTACATGAGCAGCGATGAAGCCAGACCCAAGAGCCTTACCCTACTATACGACGTTGACAAAATTGAGCAAAAAGTGGCTGGATTATTGGAGATTGACAAAATGGCCGAAGATTTAATCGTGAAAATGCGAAAAGAGGCTCAAAAATGGCTTAACTTATCATTGGACAATAAAGTCTCAGAAGACACACATATCCCTTCAAACGGCTGCAACGTTGAAAAGAAGTTGCCAGAGTCTGAAAACACACACGGCCTTCCAGAAAAAAGTTTGTCCAATAATGAAAAAGTCGATTTAAAGCCTACTTTGACTAAAAAAGCCTCAGAAGGTTGGACAAACGCTGAATGTCCAGATTACCAAAGAGATTCAGATTCTGGGCCTGTTTGGCTTTGGCGTAGAGTCCCGCCTGGAGAAAAATGCGAGCTTTGCGGAGGCCGGGCTGTGGAATATGAGGTTAAGGACCCCTCGTCTGGAACCATACTTAGACGTTGTGAACAATGCTTCAAAACTTTAAGGGTTACGTTCATGGACGCATTGTGGAAAAGCATGGAAGTTGAAAATGATGTCTTCCATTAATCATGTTTTCCAGCCCTGTTTTAATCGTAAATTTTCAGTCATTAAAAACGAGGACAACCCATAATCAGCCTAGGGGAGGGGGTGGAAAGTGGGCCCTCTAGCGCAAGGCAAAAAACGCGTAAAACTCAGCCTAGACACGCTTATCTATCAGGCGTTTAGGCTCCTCTGCAAAAGCCGAGGCTACGGCCATCCAAGCCAAGTTTTAGAAGCCTACATGAGGGCATGCCTCAAAAACCCCGCCCTCCCATTAATCGTTCAAAAACTGGTAGGCGGCGGATTGGTAAACGAGATTCAAAACGTGAAAGAGGCAAGGCAATGGCGAATAGCTCAAGCCTAGCCCTTCTCGCCTGCTTCATGGGTTTGCCTGCTGTTGTAGACGCGCCCGCTGGCCATATGAAGGGCGTTTTGCTGCGGTCCGGCGGAATCAAGCATAGGGGCATAGGCAACTTGCTGCTTGAAACCCGTAACGGCTGGGTTCTCATCAAAGAATGGACTGCTATAAAAGGGCGAACGTAAATGGCTGAGGCTGAAGGGGAAGGGGCTGCTTCCACGAGGGCAAATACATACACGCCTATAAATGCATGCTTGGCGAAAAGCGACTTAAACAATGGGAAGTTGGACTCGCTTAGTCCAGCCGCACAGCCCCCTCAAAGCCAGCCTCAGCCTCAAAGCTCCATCCGCTGTCCACGGTGTGGAAACTCCGGCGAAAAGGCGAAGATCTACAGGTGTGGAATGCGGTATCTGGTTGACGGTTCATGTGTTCAAAGGTTCCTATGCATGGGCTGTGGATTCCGCTTTTCAGACCCAAACAGGCCATTACAAACCTTTTCAAAGCAGACGTTAAATAGCGCCAAAGTCCATAGTTTTAAACGCCAAGCATGCGATGAAGCGCAGGGGTGTAGAGCACTTGCCACCCAAAAGCATAGGGGTTTGGCAAACTTGGCCGAAGTGGAAACCCTCCAAATAACGCCCCAGCGGGAGGGCTCAGCAAGCCTAAGCCAACAGAAAATCGTCGACTTCATCTGGTATATGAAAAGAAACGGCTACGCGGAAACCACCATCCAAGGCAGAGTCAGGCTCATAAAAAGGCTTGCAAGGTTAGGGGCCAACCTATACGACCCAGAAAGCGTCAAACAAGTAATAGCTAAACAGCCATGGTCAGCTGGAAGGAAAGACTTGGCATGCGAAGCCTACACAACGTTTCTTGAAATGCATGGCGGGACATGGCAACGCCCAACGTACAAAAGGGTTGAAAAAGAACCCTTCATACCCCAACCAGCAGAAATAAAACAGCTAATAGCCGGATGCAGCCCGAGAATGGCATGCTTCCTCCAGCTATTGCTTGAAACAGCCATGCGCCCAGGAGAAGCTTGGCAGCTCGCATGGGCAGACTACGACAAAGCCACAAGAACCATAAGGGTAACACCGGAAAAAGGCTCAAAATCCAGAACCTACAAAATCTCAAAAGAACTGGCTCAAATGCTCGACAACCTTCCCAGAAAATACGGCGACAGAATATTCTCGAGACCAGGCATGCCCATCGACCACCACAATCGCAACTTCGCCCTACAAAGAAAACGCATAGCCCAAAAACTCAAAAACCCAAGACTGCTGCAAATAAGCTTCAAAACCCTCCGCCACTTCAAAGCAACAATGGAAGCTTGGCGCACACGAGACCCATTCCACGTCCAAGAATTCCTCCGCCACAAAAACATCAAAAACACCATGCGATACATTCACCTCGCCCAAGTGCTCTTCAAAAATGAGCAAGAATACATAACAAAAGTCGCACACAACGTCAAAGAAGCATGTGCTCTCATAGAAGCCGGCTTTGAATATGTGACAGGCGAGTATGAGGATGGCGGCAAAATCTTCAGAAAACCCAAAGATCCATTGGCTTATGAAGAATAAGCCTTCTGGAATGAACCCCCCTCAAATTTCAACATAGTGGTGCGGGGGGTGGGATTTGAACCCACGAACCCCTACGGGACAAGGTCCTAAGCCTTGCGCCTTTGGCCAGGCTTGGCGACCCCCGCTTTAACCTCTAAACACCATCGTTATCTTTGCGTGGTTATTCCAAATAATAAACTGTTTGTTGCCCATCCCATATGCGAAATTCTTTAAAAACATGTTCGCTTATAATTATGTGTTGTTCGCCTTTGTTGTGCCTCGGTAGCTCAGCCTGGTGGAGCACCGCCTTGGTAAGGCGGTGGTCGCGGGTTCGAATCCCGCCCGAGGCTTTGTGCGTTTTACAGCATTTTAGCCATGTTGTCCAATATCGCCACATAGGATTTTTCGAGGGTTGTTAGGCCTCCCGTTGGGCCTCCTTCTCCCACGACTATGTATTCGTTGGGGGCATGGGCCCTTGCCCCGTGGCCTATTCCGCCCATGACGAAGGGTAGGTTTAATGGTTCTCGGTTGAACATGCAGAAAGGCGCGCTTCCAGCCATGTGGGGCCATATTTCTGGTTCGTAGCCGAACTCGCGGTAAGTCTTTAACACTGCTTGGGCTGCCGGTTCGCGGATGCTTGTTTTCGCCCATCCATAGCCCTCTTCCAGTTGAACTATCTTTATCTCCTTGAAGCCGTGCTTATCCAAGTGGCGTCTTATTTTTGGAATAACCTCCTCCACAGTCATGTTGGGAACAAGCCTAACGTCAACTTTAGCTGTTATTTTGTGAGGCAAAACTGTCTTTGTGCCCGGACCCGTATATCCACTCCAGATTCCATCAATGTTTAGGGTTGGCGAGTAAAGATACTTTAGCAAGGCTTCTTTTCCGTGAACGTCGTTTATGAAGCGTTCAACCCTCATTTCTTTTTTGACGGTTTCTTCGTCGAAGGTTTTTGCCAGTTTTTCTATTAGTTCTAAGTCTTCCTGGCTTGGAGGAGCAACGTTGTCATAGAAGCCCTCCACGAGGACTGTGTTTCCATCTTTTGTTGTCAGAGTGCTTAGGGCTTGTATCATCCGCAAGGCTGGGCTGTCAACCCAAGCTTTGTTGCTTCCGTGAATAGCGAATTCTGTCGGTCCATATCCCCAACTTTTTCCGTCAAGCTCAAGTTCAAAGTAGACTATGCCCTTAACGCCTAGGGCCATTTGCACTTTCCCTTTTTCATCCTGGTCTGCTGTGGGGAAGAAAACTGCGTCCGCCTCTTTCAGCTTGTCTAAATACTTGTTTATAAATTCTGGGAGGTGGCGGCTTCCAAGCTCCTCTTCGCCCTCAGCCACGAATATGAGGTTTAAGGGGATTTCTTCACCAGAGGCTATTATGGATTCACATGCGTTTATGAAGGCGCCGAGCTCACCTTTCGTGTTTATGGCTCCCCTCGCCACTAAACATTTTCCAAAAGGCTCCATCTCAACGACGCGTCCCTCTAACGGGGGAACGATCCATCCAGGTTCATCCACGGGCTGTGTGTCATACATCATGTAAACTATCAAAGTTTTATCTTCGCCTGCGTCGTAAAAACCGTAAACCACAGGGTTGCCGGAAGTCTCCACAAGCCTAGCGTCTTTACAGCCTAGAGCCCTAAAATAATCTCTTACAAGGGTTGCGCATTCTTTTATTCCGAGACCTTCCGCTGAAATGGAGGGTTGTCTAACAAGCTCCTGCAAGCGTTTAAGGTGTTCTTCAAAGTGTTCTTCAATGTATTTGAAAACTTTTCCCTTATCCATCCGTGCACTCTCACAATTTTAGAGTATCGTTGGTGAGTCTGTTATAAAGGCTTCTGAAAATTTTAGAGCTGGATAATTTAATATATAAAAGAGGCTACGAATTTAATGGAAAGGTAGAGGCGAAACTTTGCCCTTCGACTCCTTAACCGCCGCGTCTATGGCTATAGCCTTAGGGGCAATTATAGCATCTATCATAGTCGTTTATTCCATGAAAAGAAGGCTGCGGGGAGAAAAACCGGCGACAGTGGTTGAAAAGGGAAAAGGCGAAACAGAGGTGAGGGCTTTACCATTTAAAATAGTTAAAACGGTTTCTCAAGAGGAGGCAGCTAGGGCCAGAGAAGAGTTGCGGATACTGGACTTGGAAAGGGAAATCCTAAGTGATGCTATAAGAAAGCTTTACGAGGCCCACGCCGAAGGCAAAATAACTGAAGAGGAAAGGGACCGGCTTGCCCAAACCTACAAGGAGAGAATGATGATTGTTAAAGAGGCAATTTCAAAAGACGAGTCTCTTGTGGCTTTACACGAGCTTGAAGCCATGCAGGAAGACCTAATAAAACTTTTCAGCGAACGCTTCGACGAGATAAGTGCAAAAATTGAAGAGCTCCGCTCGAAAGTGGAAGCTAAGCCAATAAAAGAGATAGCTATACCCACAACAAAGGCTGAGGCTGTTCCTAAACCGGCAGAAGAAGAAAAACCCGAAAGCGAAGAAAAAGCAAAAAGGAAGAGAAAACCAGCAGTCAAGCCGGGTCCAAGAACCGAAGCAGAAAAGAGAATAGAGGAGATAAGGGCTGAAGTGGAAAAGGTTTTAGAAAGGTTGGGACAGATGGAAATTGAAACTTGAAAAAGAACGGATTGAAGAAGAAAAGAAGAAAGCAGCCTTAGAAGCTGTTAAACATGTTAAAGATGGATTTGTCGTTGGCCTAGGAAGCGGAAGCACAGCCGCTTACGCCATCAAGGAAATAGGAAAAAGAATAAGACAGGAAGAAATACGTGTTTTAGGCATTCCCACATCCTATCAGGCGTTCCTTTTAGCAGTCCAGTGTGGAATTCCAATAACAACGTTAGAGGAACACCCCAAAGTGGATTTAACAATAGACGGGGCAGACCAAATAGACCGGGAGCTGAACTTGATTAAAGGCATGGGCGGAGCCTTAGCCCGTGAAAAAATTGTTGCGTTTGCTTCTGAGAAGTTGATTATAGTTGCAGATGAAAGCAAGAAAGTTGAGATTTTAGGAGAAAACAACCATCCCGTGCCGATAGAAGTTTTGCCGTTTGCGGCTGCAATTTTAATGCACAAGATAAGGGAATATGGCGGAAAACCAACCTTAAGAGAGGGTTCAGGAAAAGTTGGACCAGTTATAACAGATAATGGCAACGTGATTATAGATGTGGATTTTGGACTTATTCAATCCCCGGCAGAGCTGGAAAACGAATTAAAAAGGTTTCCAGGCGTTGTTGAAACTGGGCTTTTTGTTGGAATGGCGGACATAGTCTATATCGGGAAGCGCTCCGGAGTAGAAGAATTAACTAGAAACAGAAAAGTAGAAAAGAAGAATTGAGAACAAACTGCACCAACCTTTACGGTATATTCGAATAGTTTGCCCCTCGCGAATGGTGCTTAGACCCTAATCATGGATGCAAAGGCTTAAGTTGATTTTATTTGTTTATATCTATTTTGTGCTTTGAGATGTCGATTGTAGTTTCAACTCAAGAGGTTGCTGCAACGGCCTTGCTTTTTATTTGGGTCATTTTTGTCGCTGAAATTTTAACACGGAAACTTTACAGTTGGATGGTTGGGCGTGACATGCAACATAACGTCGCAGTTTATTATAACCGTAAAATAATCCACATATTAACTGGAGGCTTTGTGGCCTTTCTTGTGCCTTATATTTTTGAGACGCCTATCTTCCCATTCGTCATGGCTTCTTTTTTGGCTGTTTTTCTCTTCATACCCCACAAGAAGGGCAAGTTGATGTACTGGTTTCAAGTGAAGGAAAACGCCTATGAAGTTTCCTTCTGCGTCATGTGGGGGTTTATAATCACTCTGGGATGGGTTGTTTCTGGAGGAAATTTTTGGATTGGTGTGCTTCCAGTAATTTTCATGTCTGTTGGAGATGCCATAACCGGAATTGTGCGTAACATTTTGTATAAGAAAAGGACTAAATCGTGGTGGGGGAACCTCGCGATGGCAGCTTTTTCAGTGCCTGTTGGCGCGGTTGCTTTAGGCTTGGCGGGCGCAATTGCTGGAGCAGCAGCCTCCGTAGTGGAGCATTTTGAGTCAAACCCTATAGATGATAATATAACCGTGCCGCTTTCTGCTTTCCTAATACTGGTTTTGGCAAGGGTTTTTGCATTTTAACTCTTATGTTTATGGTCTTTTAACTGGGAAAGGGCTATTCCTAGGGCTGCTTTAGCTTACTTGTCTAAATTTAATTGGGACGTGAATTGAGCGGTTATTGTTTTGAAATTATTTGGATGTTGTCTACGAGTATTGGTGGTGTATAAGCGCGGATTCCTGTTGGGCGAATTTCGCACCCGATTTCGACTATATCGTTTAATGCTTGGAAAGCATTGCCGGAAATCATCGTTTCTTTTAATGCATATTTAATTTCGCCGTTTTCTATGTAGCTTGCTTGTTTGGCTATTCCTGAAAATTCGCCACTTTCTAGTCGGACATTTCCGCTGAAACGTCTAACAATAATCCCTTTTTCAACCTCAGCTATTAACTCTTCAAGCTTCTTTTTCCCAGCTTTAACTACAAAATTTGATGCAGCTATTGTTGGCGGTGTGGTGTAACTTCCTCTGTAAGCGTTTCCCGTTGACTTTTTGCCTTCCTTATTTGCAGTGTAAGAGTTATGTATGAAACCTACAAGTTTTCCACGCGTTATTGTCGGCGTCTTTTGCCTTGGAGCCCCTTCAAAGTCGAAGCTTTGGGAGCCTATACCCTTTGCCATTAAGCCGTCATCTAAAATGGTTAGTTTTGCCGCGGCTACTTTTTCACCGATTTTTCCACTCCATAGGCTTCTGCCTCTTTGCACGTTGTCAGCGTTTACACTGCTGATTACTGGATTGAGCAGTATGGAGGCGGCGGGATCTGAATCTAAAATAACCATTCCCGTAAAGGGTTCTACCTTTTTTGTGTAGAGAGACAATAGGGCTTTTTCTGCGGCGGTTCTTCCAATTTTTTCTGGGAAGAAATCGTTAAGCATTGTGGAGACGTCGTATTCGTATGCCATGCTTGAGGCTTCGCCGTGCTCCTTTGCCACACAGACTAGATATCCTTCTATACGGGTTGTTTTTCCTTGAGCCTCAACACCGCGAGAGTTTAAAATGGCAATTTCATTTAATACTGCTGAAAACTTTCCATCGTCAATTTCTACGCGTTTATCATAGCCCTTCGCTTCGTTATATGCGCGGATAACAAAGTTTAACATTTTATCTCCGCTTATGTTGGCGATCTCCGGGTCGAAAATGCCTTCTGGAGTTTGGGGAAGCCTCTCTTTAACTGGAAGCGAAACCCATTCGGGATTTGGCAAAGAAACCTTTGCTAGACTTACTGCAGCTTTACACGCTTTCTCCACATTTTCCTTAGAAAGTTTCGACGCAAACGCAAAGCCCAGTTTTTTGTCTTTTATAACGCGGATTCCTATGCCGCTGTGGGTTTTGAACCGTTCATTTTGGATTTCAGCCCTTTCCAAAACAACCTCCACAATTTGCTCGTTTTGGACAAAGGCTTCTGCTTCGTCCGCCCCAAGTTTTTGACACGTTTTTACCGCTAGGTTTGCGAAGTCTAGAAAGTTCATTTCGCTCCTCCCATCAAAACTTTTGTTCTAAGGCTTGCGCCTCCCATACCGACATAGTTTACCTGTTCTTTTCCACACAATCCCACGCGCATTACAAAGTCTTTTCCAATAGCATCCACGTTTTTTAACACTTCAAAGGAGTTTCCGCTTATGGTTATTCCACGTAAAGCCTCAGCTAATTTGCCATTTTTTATCCTTATCGCTTCTTGGGTTCCAAACATGAATTCACCGTTGAAGTCGGCTTGTCCGGATAGCCCGCCTTTTAGGAAGAAGCCCTCTTTTATGTCCTCTGCAAGCTCTTCCAACGTGTGGTCTCCAACTTCAATATACGTGTTTCTCATCCGTATAATTGGGTCAAACTCAAAGGTCCAAGCCCTTGCGTTTCCAGTTGGGTTAACGCCGAAATGTTGAGCCGTCTCGCGTGAATGTAAAAAGCTTTTGCAGACGCCCTTTTCAATTATAACGGTTTTCTGGGTAGGGACACCTTCATCGTCATACATCATTGTTCCAAAGCCGTTTGGAAACCTTCCATCATCGACAAGGGTTACTTTTTCAGAAGCGACTTTCTCTCCAATTTTGTTGGCTAGAAAACTTCCGCCAAAAACCAAATCTGCCTCAGCGCAGTGTCCAACAGCTTCGTGGGCAAGCAAGCCCACAATGCGGTTTTCCAAGATTACTGGGAAATATCCGGCCGGCGCCATTTTAGCGGACACAAGTTTGCTTGCCCTTTCAGCAGCGATTAAGCCAGCATTCATTAGCGGTGTTTTCTCTAGGATTTCTAGGCCTGACTGTTCGCCGATGCCTTCATAAGCTGAAGTGATGTTGCCTTTTTCCCGGGCGATGACTGTAACGTTTCCAAAGCAACGAACTATTCGTTGACGAATTTCGGAGCCTTCAGAGTTTACAAAGGCTATGTTGTCGTCAACCACATTGAAGGTCACGGTGTCGGAAACTATGGTTTTTGAGTAATCTCTCACAGTTTTATCAACGTCCAAAACAAGGCTGACAAGCTCCTCTTTATCCGCTTTTCTCGGATCTCTTTTCATCGGAGTTTCATACTTGTCAATGCATGGCTTTATGAAAGCTAAACTTGCTGGGCGTTTCTTCACAGGCTTTGAGGCTTCTGCAAGCGAGGTTGCGTTATCTAACATTTTTCTAATTTTTTCTTTTCCAAGCACTGTTGTAGAAGCAAAACCCCAACTTCCATCGATGAGAACCCTTGCACAAACACCCTCCACAGCTCCATTATTCAAGGTGTCAATTTTCCCATCCTTTACAGAAACGTTGAAAGATCGTCTTTGATGGTACCGTAATTCAACATAACCTTTGTGAAAATCCTTGATGCAGTCTTTTAAAAGTTCTACGGCCATTAACTTCACCTACGAATAATCACTAATCCCCTGAAAAAAGGTTTTATGCGTTTTGTTGTTGCTCATCAAGGGGTGTTGAAATTTGAAGTCTGGTTAATGTTGTCTTTTCGAAAATCTCCATTATTATTAGGTAAATGAGTAGGCAGCCAAACACTATAACGCCCGATAAAAGGGAGTAAACGGCTAGAAGGACGAATTGCTGCTTCATTAGGTCCTCTGTTGTCATGAAAGAGAGGAGGGAAAAGTAGAAGGAAAGGAAGACGCATACGGCTATTGTGATTATTATGGCTGATTCAGCTTTCAATTAAATGCACCGATGTGCTTGAATAAAGCCTAACTTGCATGCTTTCAAAAAGTTTATGGATTCAAAATAAGAATTAATTTAATGGATTGGTGGTTTCCGTTTCGTTTTTCCAGAACAGGTAGACTTTTGTTTGGGCTAGGAAGCCTAACCGTTTTAGCGCTTTCGCCAATTCTTCAACGCTGGATCTTTCAAGTTTTTCCATGAATTCCATGTGGGTTGGATAGGCTTTGCCTATAGGTATCACTCGCTTTCTTGGGATACCTCCTTTCTCTGAAAGTTCCGCGAGGATTTCGATGACTTTCTCTCTTCCGACCTCAATGATTTTTTCAATGTTGTGTTTTTGGCTTTGAAGCATGAATGGTTTAAAGCCTAAAGCGCCCAACCTCTCTATGGCCTTCAACAGGTTCATGTTGGGTTTTGTTTCAGCTATTTTTTGCATTCCAGCCTTTTCAAAGAACGGGTTGTACTTCGCCATGGCGGCTAATGTTTCTACGCATGGTGTCCCAGCTAATGGCAGGGTTTCTCTAACGATTTTTGTGCCTAAGCCTATTGTTCTATATTTGGGGTGGATTATCACGCGGGTTATTGTGCTCATTTCTTTTTGGAGTTGTTTGAGGGTGCCTTTCCAGACGCAGCTCCTTCCAAACATGACTGGCGGCGGGTAGCTGTAGACTATTACTCCGCATGTTTCGTTCCCGCGTTTAAGAGTAAAGATTCTCCTTGGCGGCGGCAGGCGGGTGGAGCGATAGTGAAACACGCTTAAAGCCTTGTAGTCGGCTGTTGTGCCGTCTTCTATGTGCATTTCGCGGATAAGGCTGCATTCTGGGGTTGGCGTGTTTGGGTGATAGCGGACTGTTATTTCTTTACCGTAGCGTTTATGGATGTGCACTGAAGGGTTTAGGTCTTCAAATAAATCCGTGTGGGTTGTGGCTGCCAGAACTGTTTTGCCCGTTTTTCTGGCTAGTTTTTGAAGGTTGTAGGCGACTATTTTGGCTGTGTCGCGGTCTAGGGTTGCGGCGAACTCGTCGAGGATCCAGACTTGGGCTTGGCTTTCTATGAGTTTTGCGATTTTGTAGCGGTATTTTTGGCCGTCGCTTAGCTGGCGGTATGTGCGTAGAAACAGGAAGGCGTCGTTTAAGCCTACGTGGCTTAAGAGGTCAAGGGCTTGTTGGAGGTTTTTGCCAACAGTCTCTATTATGGGTTTGTCTTTTGGGGGTTTGATGGCTTTTATGTTTATGCATGTTTGGTTTGTGTGTTTGTGTATAACCTTTTCCAAAGCTTTTAGGAGGATGCTTTTTCCGCTTCCGCTTTCGCCTGTTATGTAAACTATGTCGCCTTTCTCGATTTTTAGTTCCAGATTGTCGTATAATGTGAATTTCTGTTGTTGGTCTATGCCTAGTCCAAAGGCTTCCGCTACGCCTAAAACGCGTTCTGTGGTTTTTGGCGGCGCCGTGGTGTAGGCTATGTTTATTATGTATTTGCCGGTTTTGTGGTCGTATCGGCGTTTTATGGCTTGTATTTTGAAGAACTCGTTGGGGCGTTTCATTTTTGCACTACCCATAGGTTTGGTGTTGGCTGAACTGTTTTGGCTGCGTAAGCGGCTAGGGCTAGGCTCCAGAAGCGGTCGTCGTGGGTGCCTTCCGGGTGGGTTAGGCGTATTCTGCCTTCTTTTGTTAGTTGGTAGCGTTCCGCGTTGAGTTCCGCGATGAGTTCGGGGTCGTAGGGGATTTTGAGGCGTTTTTCCGTCATTAACTGTTTTAGGTTGTTGGCAAGCTGTTCTTTGGTTTCTTGGGTGAATTTTATGCCTTCAGCCGCATGTATGCCCGTGTTTTGCATGTCTTCTAGGATGTATTCGCCTACGCCTGTCATGTCCACGAGGATTTTGCGGATTGTATTCCATCTCCCGCAAAGCGTTTTCACGTAGCCTATCACGGTGGCGTAGGGCGTTTTCAGTGGGAAGCGGTGCATGTGCACAAGCTTTAGGGCATTTTCTTCTGTCTTTAGAACCGCCAGCGCAGTGGGGTCTTGATGTTTGCCCAAGTCCAGACCCGCGTAGAGTTCGCCTTGAAGTGGTTCGTGGAAGCTTGCGTATTCTAGGGTTGGGTCGATGCAGGCGATTATTAGCGACTGAGTTAGCCATGTGTTTTGGTCTTCTGCCCATTCCGCCACCATTTCGCGTCGCCATCGCCACTGGTCGTTTTCCAGTTGTCGCCTAATCTTTTGGAGGATTTCGCGTTTCAAAGGGCCGTTTGGTTCGGTGGCTTGTTGGTGGGTTATGTGGCTTTTGGCGTAGTCGCTGTAGGCTGGGTCGTGCCATATCCGCCAGAAAATGCTGTCCGTGTGCCATGGTGTGCTTGTGCAGATGAATTTTCCGTTTGTTGCGCTCAGCGTGAACAGTATTGCGTCATACAAGTCTTTGTCGTTTGGAATAAAGTTGAACTCGTCCGCGTACACGACGTGTAGTGTTGGTCCTCGGATGGTTTCGGGATTATTTGGAAAAGCCTCTATGATGCTTCCGTTTTTTAGGCGGACTGCGGTCTGCTGGGGCTTCTCGTATAGGCTTTTTGGCAGCCTTTTCAGAAGCGTGTTTATTCGCCGTATCACGTGTTTTGTTTGGCGCCAGCTTGGGCCGACAATGCCGATGCACGTGTTTGGGTTTATTAGAGCATAGTGGAGTAAAATTGCGGCGACTGTTTGGGTTTTTCCGCTTTGGCGGCACCATCGGGCGGCTGTAAACTGGCTTGTTTGGAACTTTCGGATTAAATCCGTCTGGTATGGTGTGGGCTGGAAGCCTAAAATTCTCGTGCAGAACTCCACTGGGTCAGCTGGGATGGATGGCGCAGATGCTTCAGCAAGCGCCTGCTCCAGTTGACGCAGCTTTTGTTTTTGCCGCTGCCTCATTTATGAGCTCCTCCAGTTTAGCCAAGTCCTCGTCGATTTGGCGTTCGTCAAAGCCTTTTGCTATGCCTTGGATTACTTGGGCTGTGTAGGCTGCTACGCGTGCCCATGCTTGGCGTTCTTTTATTGTTAGGGGTTGCTTGTTCACCGTGGTTTCGCCTTTTGCTAGGCTGACGGCGTTTTGAAAAATGGCTTGCAGTTCAGCGAGGATTTTCTCCCTAATCTTTTGAGTGTCAACTTTGACTGTTTCTTTTAGTTGAGCGACCTTGCGGCTTATGGAAAATGGACGGGAAAACTTTGGCATTTTCGCCTCCCCCTCCCCTCTAGGTTTTCTGGGCGATTAATATGCCGCTAACAGTGCCCATCAAACCCGTTATGGCGGCGAAGACTTCGCTGTTCCACCTTCCAAGAAACGCCAAGTGGGCGATTTCAAGCGCTGAAAGACATATCGTCATGGCTAACGCGAATTTCACGCCATAAACAAGGCGCTGGTCCGGCGGGATTTCACGGTTCCGCACCCGCCTTGTCAAAGCCTTTCGGATCCAGTCATCCATGGTTAACCGCCCTCTGCTGTTTCTTGCTGTTGGCTGAGGCGCGTTTTCCGCCCACCAGAAAACTGTTCAAAAGCTGTTTAGCCTCCTCAAGCGGAAAATGCGCCTTAGCGATCACGGTGGCGTTGCTTGTCCAAGCCAAGGGCACAGCAGTATAATCAATGTCGCAGAAGCCATCAGCATAACGAAAACAATTCTGGGCTAGGATAATGTGCTTGTTTTTCTGACCCAAAACACCCAAAAACACCCCCCAACTAACCACAGGAACATCAATGCCATTCAAACCGCCACTTAGGCTTTTGCCAATACTAGCGTCAAACCACTCAACACGAACCAAATCACCAAGACCCAATTCTTTAATCCGTTTAGCGACTTCTTTCATATTGCTTAAACCTCAAGGGACAACATCAAAAGAGGCCAATTTAAAGGACGATTAAATTTACAAATTTCGAAATTTGTAATGAAAGGTGGGATGCCTTTGAGGGAGAAACCATTGTTTGAAGATGTTGAAAGAATTTTAGAGTTGTCGAGAAATTTTAGCCAAAAAATCGCGGATCCGGATATTCATCTGGAACTCGACGAAAAAGGCGAAATAATAGGCATAGAAATATGGAACGCCGCCAAAAGCGGACTAATAAAGCAGGTGGCGAAAGCCATAGCAGAAGCACCAGCCTAAAACACATTGCTTAGACTTTTAAAGTTTGCTACGGTATGCTTATATGCTTGTATATTGTATACTTGTATATACGAATCTATATGACTGAGACAACAACTATTAGGGTTTCGAAGTCCACACTCAAAATGCTTGAGAAGCTGCGCCAAAAACTTGGGGTTCAAACCTTAGACGAAACCATTAGGCTTTTTATCGCTCAGCAACGCAGACAGAGGCTTAGCGAAGTTTTCGGCGTAGACAAGGGCAAGATTAAGCCTTTCACGGAGGAGGATCGAGGTGAAAACAGCAGCGGCAGTGGTTGTTGACTCTTACGCTTGGATTGAAATTTTCATTGGCAGCGTTCAAGGCGAAAAAGCTATGGAAGCTATACAAAAAGCCGAGGAAGCCTACACCCCAGACATCGTCTTAGCGGAAATAGCTCGGAAATACATGCGCGAGGGAGCAAAAGAAAACCTCATTCAACAACGCCTAAAAACCATAGAAGAAACCACAGAAGTAACTCCAATAGACACGCAAACAGCCATAGAATCCGCCAAATGCCATTTGCAGCTGACAGAAAAAGCCAAAAAAGAAAACCTAACGGCTCCCAGCCTCTTCGACGCCATAATATTGGCAACGGCAAAAACCCTAAACGCAAAACTCATAACAGGAGACCAACACTTTAAAGGCTTAAACCAAACCCTATGGATAGGCGAAACCTAGTTTTCTGTTCGCCTCCGACCTCCCCTTCGCAAATTCTTCTCATACATTAGGCGTTCCATAACAAGTTCGATAAGCGCCTCATCGTCTAAACGTGGATTCTGGGCTTTAACGTCTTCAATACAAACCAGCCATTCCAAAACCGTCAGCCACCAAACATCTGTTAATCTAACATGCTTGTCTGCTTTTAGCACAACAAAACCCACATTTTATAAGCATAAAGGAGAATCCTTTTACCTTTAACGGACATAGAAGGTGGACAAGATGCGGAAAACAAGGTTTGAAGGCATAATTGTGCCGCATATTACGCCCTTCACAGCGAAAGGCGAAATAGACTTCGAGGCATTACGCACATGCGTTCGGTTCTGGATTGATAATGGCGTAAGCGGGCTTATGCCCTGTGGCAGTAATGGCGAAGCCCCATACTTGGCGAGGGAGGAACGCCAAAAAATAATTGCCACCGTCCTCGAAGAAGCTAAGAGCGATGTGACGGTTATAGCTGGAACAGGGGCTGCCAGCACATGGGAAACCATACAGTTGACGAGGGAAGCCGCCGATTTGGGCGTAGACGCCGCCGTGGTTGTTTCGCCCTACTATTTTAGGCTGTCAAACCGGGAAATCCTAGAACATTATAAGGCGGTTTTGGAGGCTGTGGACATCCCCATAATCCTTTACAGCGTTCCAAAGTTTACGGGCTATGCTTTGGAGCCAGCCTTAATCGCAAAACTCGCCACAGAATACTCGCATGTGGCTGGCGTGAAGGACAGCGGCGGCAACATCGCCGCCATAGCGGAAACGATTCGCCTTGTGGGCGATAGGATTGCGGTTTTGGCTGGAACCGCCGACGTGGTGTTGCCCACCCTAGTTTTAGGCGGTAGGGGCGCCGTTGTCGCTGTAGCCAACGCCTTTCCAAAGCTTTGCGTGGGCTTATATGAGGCTTTTAAGCGGGGTTCGCTCCAAAAGGCGGCGGAAATGCAAAGGGCTGTAAACCACATTAACGATGTGCTGGTTAAACGGTTTAACCAGCTTTCAGCCATAAAAGAGGCCATGCAAATGTTGGGGTTGCCGGCGGGCTACCCGCGCAAGCCAGCCTTACCACTGGAGCCTATGGAAAAAGCTGAAGTAAAGCGATTAGTGGATTGGGCTTCCAGCCTCAAGCCTTAACCGCTTAATAAGGGCTTTGACACGCTGCTCGTCGCGGAGATAATCCTCCAACATGGCGTTTGCCAAAACATAAATGCGTAAATCGTTAAGCAAAGCCAGCTTTCGGATTTCACGGTGAAGGTCTTCTCTAACCTCAACAACGGTGCGCCTACAGCGGCTTTTAGATAAGCCCACCTAAAACGCCTCCCTATGCTGGAGCCTTTCGACGGCTTAAATGCTCGGTTTTGGCTTTCAAGGCGTAGATGTAGTCTGCCAAAAGCGGCGCCTCCCTTCCAAGCTCAAGCGCCACTTCAAGGGTTTGGGTTCTGGCGTCCACGTGGTATTCTACGCTTTCTATACGGAAGAAGCCACTTACATTCTCGTTTGGCAAAGCCACGTAAATCTTGTCGCCGGGTAAAAGCGGCGTGTTGCCATAATCTATGACGGTGCTTCGGACGGTTAGGCGTTCCGCTGGGTTTTTTAGGTGGTTAAGGAGGGCTCTGGCTCGCATTTGACATTCGTTGTCGCTGTAAAGCTCCTCGTCCACTTCGACGAGTTCGCGCAGTCCATAGGCGCTTTGGCTGCTTGTGTCTTGTTGAGTGCTGCTGTAGCGGCATCCTCCGAAAAACAAGTTGTCAACCCAAAAACTGCCCGGGTTGGCACTGTTCAGCCAACAGTCAAAACGGATAGCCTTTACCGCTGTCCAGTTGAAGCCGCCTTCCACATTCCACAATTCCGCGTTTTTAACGCCTATTCTCGCTTGAAGCTGCGTCCATTTTTCTGGGCCTATGGGCCAAACGCGGCCAGCTGCCTTCATGTTTGTGTCGAAAAGGGTGACCATGAAGTTTTCGTAGAAGACGTTGGCTTGGCGGTAAACCCAAAAGCTCAACAGCGGGTAAAGGTTGGCGTTCACCTCTTTTCCAGCGGCTAACGTGAAGAGGATGGCCACGTCTGTTATGTTGCCGGGGCCGTAGGCTTTGATGCTGGCGTTGCCCTTCACCTTGTTGCTGGCGTCAAGGCTCACCTGGTTTGGTGATATAGCCGACCAGCTTCCGTCAGCTGGCGATAGACTTTCAGTCCACGCATCCCTATCTAAGGGTGTGCTTTTCTCCCCAACACCATAGACGGTTATGCGGTTTCGGACGCTGTGAATGTCGCGGGTGTATTCGCTGTATTCTATGGCGTCGGTTAAGCTGACTGGGGAGGTTTTGCTGTTTCTGGGGAAAAACTCGAATCGGCCGTCAGGGGCTACGCGGAAATCGAAGCCTACGACGCCCTGTTTATCAGCGGTTTCCGCAACGTATTTGATTATGTCCCAAACCGGCGTGTTTTCATATTCAAGCTTAGCATACGTTGTGTCCGTAGTTTCAACAAGCTCTGTTCCGCCGCGGTTATGGCTTAAACCAACATAATGGTCCAGTAAATATTTGACGATGTCTTCACCCTTCATGTTTGCAAAAGTGCCTGTAAAAACACGGCGGAAAAGGCGTTCACCCCAGCATCGCCCGCTCACTTGCACATAATGCTCTGTAGGCGTTGCCTCGTAGCGGAGGCTTTCAATGCGGCCCGTTATTATTTGGGGACAGTTGGGGCCTCTGCCAATGCTTATCGAGCCATCCATGCCCACGTTCAGCGAAACGCTGCCTCCCGAACTGTATTGCCCATGCCAGTTTTGTAAAAGCACCTTAAAGCTGCTGACTTCCCGGGTGCATCCTAAATGCACGCGGCACTCCACCACGTCGCTTTGCGGAATCCCATATCCGCCGAAGACAACAGCCATAGTTGGCGGTGGCAGCTCCATGCTCAACGTTCAACACCCCGCCTATAAAGCTCCTCTTCACCAGCCCTCATGATGCCCTTCGTGTAGGTCGGCGTCTCAGAGGCTGCTTCGTTGTATTCGCGGATGCTGGCGGTGGCGGCGTTTATTTGGCTGGTGAAGTAGCTTATGGCTGCAGCCGCCGCTATTATGGAGGCTACGCCTACGCCTGTTAAAGCAAGAAAGGTGGCGTAGCTTATGTTTAGGGCGTTTTGGGCGGCTGTGGCTATCCAGCATGCTGCCGCGTAGACTTTTTGGGCTATGGCGGCGCCCCAGCTTGTGCGGATAAACATGCCTATGGCGGCTATGGCTTGCATGGCGCTGCTTAAAACGCGGGTTTGTTCAGCGTTTAGTAAGCCGAACTGGTGGGCAATGTGGGTTATGGCTGTTCCACTGGCGCCTAAGCCGGCGACAGCGGCGCCGAGACCTCTGATACGCAGAGTCAAGGCTTCAGCGTCTGTTTGGATTCTTGTAAACTCGTGGCTGGCTCGGTTGATGGCGCGCACTGTTATGGCTATTTCGCGAAAACTCATGGCAGCCCAGCCTCCTCCTTGGCTTTGTTTAAGGCGTCTAGGATGGCTGTTTCAAGCATGGGCAAGTGTTCCTCGAAGGCTGGACGGATGAACGGTTGGGCTTGCATGTGGCGGGTGCCAAACTCGACATAGATGGCATATTCCGCTGTTGCGCCCACCTCAACAGTCCAGCCGCTTGTCTTTGCGTATATGCTGCCCCGCAGTCGTCCAGTTCTGACAGGGGCAAGGGCTTTGGCGTCTTCGCGGACTTCCATCGCCCACTTTTCCAGCTTTTCTTGAACAGCGCGTTGCATAGACTCGTCTAGGCTTCGCAGTGCCTTTTGAAGGCCTTCGACGCCCTCCGTTGTTATGGCTATTTCAACCGCCATTTCGCCTCACGCTCCATTTTGGCTTTTTCCTCCTCAGCCATATGGTCAAGCTCGTTTAGGATGAGGATGAACTGTTGGATGGTTTTAGCTGGCTGCCTCCGCAGCTGCAATGGTGTCCAACCGAACTCTTTACAGAGGCGGAACTCTGTGAGGGCTGCGCATGGCTTTTGGCGTCGGATTGCCCGTGTAAAAAAGCTGTTTCCTCTTGGCTGAGATTGTTTAGGCGGTTCACGATTTGGCTGAACAACTCGCCTAAGGCTATTGGCACACCATTCGCGGGGTCTTCACTTAACAGTTTTTCAAGGGTTATGGGCTTGTGGGGTGGCTGCTCCTTTAGGCTTGCCATGATGGTTTCCGCTTGGATAGCCACATAGTCGGCTGCCACCACCTGCCCCGTTAATGGATGGTATTTCGTGTGTTTTTGGATTATGCGGCTCCTTTTAGCCCACGTCAACTCTTGGAAAACGTATCTGCCAGCATACTCGCCGTATTCCTCGCCGACTATAACGGTTTCAGTGCGCATTAGGCTATCACCACGTCTCGGGCTATGAACCGAGCCTTTAGGCTAACGAGGTCTTCGATGCGCACGGGCGTCTGCACGTTTTCCCACTTGCAATGCTTGAAAAGGGCATAGTTGGAGCCGCCTAAACCAAATTTTAGGCTGAACTCCGCATCGTTTATCACGTCTTCAAACTCGCTTTTATCCTCAAACTCGAAGGTTAACTCGCCGCTCAACTCGCGGTGGCGGGCTGGCAGATACCTTGCCAAGTGAGCGCTTGCACTGCGAATGACCGGCACCGGCTTCAAGTTGTTTTCCACAGTGAATTTCCAGTCGGTTACGCGGGTTAAAGCCGCCAAGCCTGAGCCGTCCGCAGCGCCCCGCTGCACATAGCTTTCCGTGTAGGCGACTGCGCCTTCATATTCAGCGTAGGTGGCGCCCGCGATTTTGCTTGTTCCCACCACAAGGTCTTGCCCTAAAAGCTCTACTTCCGCCTTGACAAGGTCGTCTATGGCGCACTCCACCGTAAGCTTGTCGATGCGCATGCCCTTGTAGAGGAGGCTGATGATGTCCGTGGCGGAGCTGAACAATCCCTTAAACCACAACACTTGAACGCTTAGGCTGTTTAGGGTCTGCACGTGCTGAATAAAGCTTATAGGCGCGTCGCTTGGCAGAACATGGCTGAGCTTCAATGCGGGTTTTCGCAGTCCCCTTTTGAGGGCGATGAGGTCTCTGCTGCCTACACCCCGAACCTTTACAAGGCTGGGTTCTACAGCGGAGTCCAAGCTTTCGGCGTTTATGCCAATCATGGTTGGGTTGGCCGGTGTCTGTCCATAGGCTGTTTCCTGCACATAATACACGCGGCATTCATGCGCTCCATACGTTTCGGGCATCCCATATTCACGCTCCCATGTCCATGAAGGACCATGATTTTAGGACAAGCTCAGTTCTGTAAATGAAGGGCTTAACGTCGACACGGTCAAGGTTTCGGAAGCCAGCCACATCTAAATAGGCGACGTTTTCAGCTAGGCCATGACGGTTTTGTCCAACAACGCGGTTGACTTCCTCCACCATTTTCCGGCGGATGCTGTCGTTTCGGCTCCAAACATTAACGCGGAGAGTGTAGACTTGTCTGCGCAGCCTTCCGCTTAACTCGACCTTTGTGATGGCGCATTCAGCCAAGCCAACGGTTATCTGTCCATCTACATCGCTTGGCACTGCCTCTTGATTTAGCCATTCGCGGCTGACTTGGATGTTGGCTAAGCTTCCGTCTTCCTTGACAACATGCACGTTCATCTTCAAAAGCTCTATAACAGCGTCAACGGGATCGAAGTTTCCGCCCATCAGCCCAAAAGCCTCCTACAGACCGCCTTGAAATAGGCTGCTTCCCCTTTCCAAGTGAAGGTTTGAACCGTCAAAACCTCGTAGTCCAAGCCTCTCCATCTAACCCTATCACGGTGCCGAAGCGGAGTGAAAGAGTAAACTGCAATGTAATCGTTCAAAACATAACCCGGCTCAAGCAAAACCTCATCGGCACGGGCTGGATTAACAACGGCTTGAACCTCAACGCCCCCGCCGTGGGCGACGCCTTCCCCAGCGGTTATAGCCGGATAAAGCGTGAGGGTTTCGCCTATAGCCCTCAAAACCTGCGTGAACCGCGTTGTTGGCTCTTGACAGTTTAGGAAAAGCCGTCCAAGCCAGCAAACCGTCGCCATCGCCCATTTACCTTCCACCGGAGCGTAATCGGCGTGGCGGACACCCCAATACATGAAAGCGCTCCAATGTTTTTCTATGACTGTTTTGCTGAAGGCAAGGCTTGGCTTATCATGGTTCTGCCTAACCTTCCACAAGATTCCAGCCGTAACCGTGTCATAGTAGTCGCAGGCTGGACACCGCGAAACCACGTCCAAGTAGCCTGCCCAGCAAACCGCAGGGTTATAGGCGGGATACTGGGCCGAGGCGCCTATCGAGTTGATGAAGCCGTAAACTTTTTGGCACGTGGCGCTCCAGCCTTCATACTCGTATAATCCCAGCAGCGCGTAAGCCAAACAATCATCGTAAACGTGGTTTTCCCTCAAGCCAACCCTGTGCCACTTGCCGTCAGCGGGGCTAAACCAAAGCCAAAAGCCCTCTAAGCCTTCCCGCAAGAAGCCGACAGCCCGCTCCATCATGCCCCGGTATAATCCGGCGTTTGCCACGTCGTATTTTTCGGCTAACATGCGCAGTCCTATAAGCCCGTAAAGGCATTCCACATCCAGTTCCAGAAGCCCGTTGCCGCCATAGTCAACGGCCCTTGCAAAGCCGCCGTATTGGGGCTGTTGGTCTTGCATGGTTTTTAGGAAAATGCCGCCCGCCAGCTTCGCAGAGTCCAAGTAGTCAGCGTCATCGGTCAGCTCATAAGCTTTTAGAAGGGATGGGATAACTCGGCAAGCGTCCACCGCATAATAGTATTGGCTGTTTTCTGTGGATTTGAATCCGCCATAAGCCTTTTTCGCGCTGTTTACGCATTGTTGGGTTAGAATCCAGTCGGCGAGGCTTACAATCTTATCGTATATAAAGTTTTTTCGTCGGCTAAACTGTTCGGCAGAATAAGCCTCATAAAGGAAGTCGATGGCGAAGGCTGCTGCAAAGGCTGCTTTTCCCCACGTCTGGTCCGGTGTTCCTGGCGGAACCACGTAAACGTGGGGCGCAAATTCCATGATGAACTGGTAGTATTGTTCGGGCACTGTTCCCATCGCGGGTTAAGCCCTCCCAACATATGGCTGCTTTAGATGGAAGAGGATGCGCTCCAACTCGGACTGCAAAACGTTTAGGGGTGGAGCGTCCTTCAACACGTTTACGTTTTTGTCGCCTATGCTGAAGTTTAAGCCGACGGCTGAGCCGCCAGTCAAATAGCAGATGGCGTATATGGCAGCTAAAACGGTTATGGCTTCTTTCTCGGCTTCCGTGCAGTCTGCGTAATCGATTTCCTTGCCAAGCTCAAGCTCGATGGCTACCTCAGCCCTCTTAATCATTTTGGCAATTTTCCCGTCTGGAATGTCCACCTCACCGATGCATAAGACGTCCCGAACATCCTCAACGGAAACCCTTGCCAACCGTCGCCGCCTCCAAACACTAAAAGTGGAGAAGCCTAATTTAAGCAATTTTCACGTTTTGAAGATAAATTTCTGAATTAATTTGATAAAAAAGCATTAAAATAAATTCTTTTAAAAAAGGCTTTTTAAAATTGGAGCTACTTTGTCCTTTTCAGTTTGGAGAGGGTTAGGAGGCCTATAAATGCGGATATTAGAGCGACGGCCACTATGATGGGGGTGGGCTTTATGTCTGGTGTGTCCGGGCTTTTCTGGGCTTGTGGCGCTTGTAATGCGAATGTGTGAAGGACATCCGCGATTAGGTTTACTGCCAAATTTAGGGATTCTCCACAACGGTTCAAAAAAGCTGGATTGCTCCAGTTATAGTTGTTGTCCATCCAGACACACGTCAAGTCGCCGTCCGTGTCAAAGGTTGTGTCATAGGCAAGCTTTAATGCCGCATCGTAAGCCGTTAAAGTTTCAAGGGTTCCGTCAAACTGGAGGAAAACATTAAACTCGTCTTCATAGCTGTTGGTTCTCCGCTCCACATAATCCTCGTAGTCGCTGTGATGTTTTTCCTCGCCCCACTCCGTTTTGGCGCCCATAACATGGCCGAAGACTGCTAAATCCACAATATAATGGGTCATGGCTCCAAGACGTTTGACAGCCTCTGCCACTCGCCCAGCCTTATAAAGGTTTAGGGCGTTCTCGTATTCTTGTTGGGCGCGCACCGCTCCAACGTCGTCTTGCAGTGAACCGTTAACGAAAAAGTAGACGTGGTGTTTGGCGGTGTCGCCTATGCCGTCTGGAGCGTTTTTGTTGTCTGGAAGCTCCGTTCCATAAAAGTATGCGGCAAGGTTTTCAAGGATGAACTCTTTTTCAGCGGTGGGCAGCCAGTCCAAGGCGTGTTCCGCAATCCAGTCATGGGTGCCGTAATTCGGACTGCTGGGGTTTGCACTGTAGCCGCCGTTCCCCCAGCATGAAGCCCTTAAAACGGTGTTGTTCGCCAAAATCAAAAAAAGCATATACACGAAAACAAGGGCCAGTTTTCCACGCGGCATGAACCGCCCTCTCTAAAGGTTTGTTAATTCAGATTTAAGTCTTTTAATCCTTTGAGAGCTGGATGGCTAATTCGCCAATAACAAGGAAAACCTTCGTCTTTTTCACACCCGGAACCGCCACGTAAACCATGTGTATTAAACCCAGCTGTTCAAGGAAACGTATAAAACGAAGGGTTCTAGCGTAGTGGATCAATTGTAGACTTGCTGGAAGCTTTATGGTTCGGGCTGGTCTGCGGAAAACATGGGCTGGTTGAAGCTGCCGCAGGTAGCCCAAACGCCTAAACGGTCTTCTAAAAACATGGATTGTTTGCAGCATCGCAGTCCATTGTTTAAGGGTTAAACTTGGAAAAATAACAGTCCAAGCGCGAAGCATCCGCAAAGCTTGAGTGAACCGCACAAAACGGTGGCGCCGAAAGACGTGGAAAACCTGGAGGTTTTGTATTAGTTTTAAGATGCGGGAAGGTCTTGAAAAAACGTGGAGGGTTCTGCCTGTTTGGCTCCACTGTTTGATGATTGGGGTTAATGGTGTGTAAGTGCAGTAAATACTGTATTTTCGAGGTTCGTGGCTGAAATTTGCGGGGTTAGGGAAAGCATAAGTGGTGAGGCTTTGGTAATGGCCCTTCGTTGCTTCGTCATTATCATAAAATATGAGTGGAGAAGTGCCGGGCGCGGAGCTGCATAGTCCACATAACACGTATTCCGTGTTTGCAGACAATTGGGGTTTTGGGTCTGGGAAATTGAGGGTTACCCAGCCTTCGGGGTCGCTGGTGGTGGTCCGCTCCTCCGTCAACCCTATTAATGCGCCGTCCGAATGCCTATAAACCGCCCACCTATACGACCTCTGACTGCCCGACCACGCGTTTATGTATGCGCTGACGCTTTCCGCCACGCCATCTTCAGGCACCCTGAAAACTGAGCCTGTAAGCCGCCTTCCTATGCTTTGGCTGCCCGCAGCGCCTTTACTTGTATGCCCAAAAGTAGCCATTACTTATCCGCCATTACGGGTTTTGCAGTTGCACTTCCACTTCCGCCGTCCACTCTTCACCACTGCTCTTGGTGCCTTTAGGCGAGTAAATACGCAACAAGTTTACGGCGGAGTCGCTGTTGCCGTTCGCCACCGTCACCTCGTTCCACGCAAAGTTCGCTTCGTTAGCGCCAAAAACGCTGCGGAAAACCGCCTTCTTGTTTCCAGCCT
Source organism: Candidatus Bathyarchaeota archaeon (assembly GCA_025059195.1). Taxonomy (GTDB): domain Archaea; phylum Thermoproteota; class Bathyarchaeia; order Bathyarchaeales; family Bathycorpusculaceae; genus DRVP01. Next base: position 13,272 of record JANXDU010000022.1, on the reverse strand, counting down.
GTGAAGGGCCTTGGGGATAGCCGCTCGCCATGCCCTTATAATACTTGTTTGTGCCAGTTAAACCCGTCTGGTTCTCGTCTTCGGCGGTTGTGCCGTCGCCTACGCCGATATGCGCGTTAGAGGCGTTGAACAATGTTACGCTTGCCGTTCCACAGACAATGTTCCAGATGGCGTTCATACCCTCCACTAAGAAGCAATTGTGCTCGCTTTCGTCCACAGCGTAAGGCTCAGAGTCACCAACACGCCTCTTAAACACCCGATACCTCACTAATGTTCCAACTTTTTCCATTACCATTCTACCTCCATTCTGTTTGGTTTCCCGCATAAGCTGGCGTGCAGCCTATGTTCGGGCCACCTCCCGCAAGGTGCCGTCCAAATTCCAAGAGAAGGTGAGGGTGAAGAGGAGCTCGTCGCCCATGAACGCCTTAATGGTGTTTATGGAGCCGTCGGCGTTCCATGTAAAAGTGAATTTGGTGATTCTTTTGCCCGTCGGCGGGGCCATAAGCCCGCTTAGGGCGCTGTGAATAGCCTTGTAGGCTTCTTCATAACGCCAGTAAGGCACTTCCTGACTTGTCATAGGCTGCCCCCTTGTCAATGTTTAGCTGTGTCCACAAGCTTCTGAAGCCAGACGGTTATGGCTGTGGGTCCCACTAAAGCGGTGTAAACGTCAAAGGTCATTCCAGCCAAGTCAAGCCCCAGCGCCGAGAAAGCGGCTATGGCCAAGGTCCTCAGAAACTTTCGCCAGTTGAAAGGCTTGTCTTGGGCTGCAAACCCGAGAAAGGCGTAGACCACGGCTGCGCCTACGCCTAAAACGACATGGAAAAGGTTCACTTCAACCATCCACCTCCATCATAGGCTTTGCGAGCCGTTTTCCGCCGCCCTGGGTTGGCATCCGCTTTTCAAGGGGAGAAAGGAGAGCCAAAAACAGCAGCATGACATTATTTTTTCGCCTCCAGGGCGGTTTCGGAAGGCTTGTCCCACAACTCCCAACCCCATTTAACCGCGTTTTTGCGAAACTCTTCAGGGCGGATAAGCCCCAACTCCGCAGCCTTCAACATGTCCGCAATGCTGACATGCGGGGTTTTAGGCGTCCCCCAGTTTAGGCGAACCCTCGCCTCATACGGGTTTAAACCAGCTTGAATAAGCAAAGGCCCGAAAATGGAGCGTTCCACCTGCCGCTTAATGTAGCGCTGCACTGGTTTTATGAGCATATCCTGCAACTCCAGGGCAGCCCGTGCACTGGCTTCGGTGAAGCCCGGAGTGCTGAAAAGCCTTGGCAACGGTGTTTCGCAGCCAAGATAAAACTGGTTCACGATGTAGTCGACGTAGTACTCGAATCGGGCGCGGGGGTCAATGGTTAAAGGCTTAATGTCGCCCCTGCCGTTATAAAACAGCCAGACGCCCTCTTCTGGGCGGCTTTTGATGGCCTTTTCAAATTTTTGAATGGTTGCCTCGTCGGCCCTTTCTAAAAGCGCCAAAACGTCTGGGCCAGCATATTTCTCGAAGATTTTCGGCATTATGCGTTCTATTTTGGCTTTCATCCAAGCGTAGGCTGGCCTGCGGTCAGCGTAAAACGTCAACGTGTGCAATAAAACCTGCAAAACGCCGGTGCCAAAGCCTGACCAGCCCAAACAGTTTATGCGCCAGTGGATAACCGCTTCCGGATTCAGTGTTCCGCCCCCGTAAGAGAGCCTAAGCCTATACCCCTCAACCCCGTATGGGATTTTAAGTCCGCCTCCTTGGAGGTGGCTGTACTCGATTTTTTCCACGGCGTCCACGGGCAGCCTGCAAAGTCCGGTAAGCCTTTCAGGGGTGATTTTCAGCCAGAAGTCGTTTCCACAAGCGATTAGGATGCGGGCCATCTCCCACAGAAGCGTGTCAAGGTTGACTTCCTCGTTAAACTGGTCTACGAGGCGTTTGGCCTCCTCTGCTTTGACGTAATTTTCGTTAACCGTCGTGTAAAAGCCCATGCCGACGGCTGAGGCTGCCAACAGGTCCACGCTGGCCTTGCACGCGGGGTCCCGCTCATAAAGCCGCAATACGTCTGCTAAGGGTATGGCTGGCGCCTCGTAGGCTGGCTGAGACTGCCCATAAGCGTAGCCGCTTTGGCAACGTTTAGCTGCGAAGGCCTCAATTAAACGTTTCAAAAGGTTCGGCACGCTACAGGCCCTCCAAGAGTTTTAGGCCTTTTTCGGTTATCACGTAGGGTGCCCGATGGCGTTTTTCGCTTTTCGCCACATATCCGCCTTGGACAAGCCAGCGGAAAATCCCCTCGAAGGCGCTGTGGGTTCCACACTGCCTAACGGCGCGTTTTTCAAGCTCCGTTCTGCCCAGGGGCCTCTTCTTAAGCTCAGCTAACACGATTTTCGCCAGCCTTAAACGTTCATGCAGCTTACGCATCCGCTACAACCTCCACAGGCTTTTGCACGCCATAAAAAGGAGGAAAATGCCGGGTGCACGCCACCAGCACTTGCAGTTCTCTTATACCGTCCAACGCGTAGGTTTTCGGCGCAGTGTCCGGCGGGTGGGGCGTCATCTCCGCCCCGCAGACTGGGCAGATCCGCCAACAATCGCACACCACCATGTCGCTTTTGCTTTTCAAGTGGTGGGTTCTACCGCATTTAGGGCATTTGGCGTCCATTGTTTTCATGGTTCAACGCCTACAGCGAAGCGCTTATGTTAATCATTTTCGCGACGGCTTTGCTGCGTAATACGCCTAAGCCAAAGCGGGTTGTCGCCCTTACGCCGAACTCGCCTGTCCGCGGGTCCTCCCAGTCCTCAACAGTTATGTCTCTGCGCAACAGCATAACCGCCGCCACTCGCGTGTCAATGGCGTAGGCTGTTCCGTTAGGCACCAGCGTGCTCGCCAAAACCTTCATGCCCAAAACGCTGCCTACAACGCCTCGCTCCAAGTCCACATGTTCTGAGGGCAGATACTGCGCGTGGATGAACTTGTCGTCGTTTAAAAGCTGGTGCAATTGCACCTCGTTGAGGACAAGCACTGTGGGCCTCCAGTTTTCGCCGCGCACAGCATTATGCAGTTTCACAACGCCGCTCCAGTTTAGGGCTTGCCCATTATTGTCTATGGGGGCGCCCCCAGCCAGGTCGGCGTTGGCAATAGCGCCGTACATGGCTAAAATCTGGTTTGTCTCCGCCTCGCCGAGGGCTCTGCCAACTTTTTCAGTCATGGTTTCCATAACGTTCCATGTGGCGTCTTCAAGGAACTCGCGGGTCCAAACTTCAGAGGCTTCAGCCACAATGTTGGTGTAAACGTCCACGGTGCTGACCTTTCGGCCGCTTAACCGCGTATAGGCGCCTTCCGCGTAGCGATATGCCACAGCCTTTTCGTCTAATGGAAACCTTTCCATGGCTTCCGTTGTGGGCCTAACCATTATGATTTCTCTTCCGATCATTTCGGGGTAGGCGGCTTCCACCAGCGTGTCGTGCATATGCCCCAGTGCGCTGACGGTGTCGCTGAAAAGCCTTTCTTTTAAGGCTACTTCGCAGTATCGCCTCAAGAACGGATGCGTCGCTGCTCTCCGGTTGAGGTTTTCCATGAGCTGGCGGAATTCATTGTCAGACTGCATTAAACTCTCAAAAAGTTTCGGCTTCATGACGATTCGCCTCCTCTACTTGTCCACGTAAATGAAGATGAGGTCGCCGGCCGTCGATGCGCTCTGCAAAGCCCATCCAAGCTTGCGGTTATACCATATCGTGTATGTGGCGGTTCCGCCCTCGTTAACCGACTGGTCTGACAATTGTAGGATGCGCCTGCTGGAATCGGCACCGTAAACCGCCTTGCCCCTCGTTACGGCTCCGCCCACCACAACCTTAACCCTGCCCCGGACAAGCACTGGGCAAGGCTGCCCCGCCGCCACGCTTTTTAGGGCTATGCCAATGCAGTCCTGCGCCGAAGTAGCTGAACTAACCTTGTCATCGGCGCTCAAATAAACGGGGTCTCCTTTCGCAATGGCGGCGGCAGCCTCAAAGGTTACGATAACCGCTGTAGGGTCGTCTGTTTCGCCGGCTGCCATCCAAGGTTTACCGGACAAGTCAGGCACACGTCATCACTCCATCTCATTTTATTATGGTTTCAGCCAGTTCGTCCTGGCCTACTCCCGAGGAGCTAAACCTTTCAAGTCTGTAGATGACTTTGCGGAGTTCTTGGCACATGCGCTGCGGCCCGAAACCCCAGCTTCGCTCCACCATGGGGCTTGGCAGAACGTCCCTCAACATTTTAACAGCAACCTCCACTGGAACCGTTGGTTTAGCATCTTTCACAAACAAGCTTCCAGATTGGTTTACGCCAATGTTGCTTGGGCCAGATGGCTTAACTGGCGTCATGTAAGTTGGATGCATGGCAAGCCAGTCTCGGATTTTCTGCTGGTTCCAAAGCTTGTCCTTGGCGAAGAAAATGCTCTGGACGCGGCTTGTGTCCGGCTCGGCTTTAGGTTTGCCCATTATGGCGAAGACGCCGTTCTCCCTGTCAATCCAAACCGTGCTGAAATGCTCTGGCAAGAAAGCCTCCAAGTCCTGGTAGAAGCCCAAAATATACTCGCCCGAAGCAATAGGCTCGCCGCCTTGTTCCATAAGCTTCTCCACGATTTGAATGTTGGTTTCAGGGATTCCAGGCACGGCCACAAGGCTCAGTTCGGCGTTGTGCAAGCCCCTTGGGATTTTGCCGTCCACCACGTCCAAACGCTCATAGTCGGCGCCGATGCTCACATGTCGAATCAAGCCCCGACGAATTTTTTCAGCCACTTCATCATCGTAGATTTCAGCTTCATACCACAAGTTTTGGCCATCCCAGTGGGCGTTCACCACCTTGCCAACAGCGTTCGAAGCCGCCACATGCTCAATGTAGACGGGCGCCGAAACAAGCCGACTGGCAAAAGCCTCCAACTCCTCTGGCAGGTAAATGTTCAAGTTGCGGCTCATGCCGGCCGTTAAGGCTATGCCCCTAATCCGCAGAGGTTTCTCAGCGACTCTCTCAACAACCTTGAAAGGCAAAACAGCAACAAAATGCTCGGCTCCGCTCCGCAGCCTCTGCTGGTGCCGCTCAAACCATTCTTTGGCTTTCTCCAAAGTCCAACCCTTAGAAACATCAAAGAGAAAGCTGACAACCTCCATGCCACGCTTGCCCTTAGGCTTACCGACAACAGCCTTAATGCCCTCCCCCTCAGAAATCACAACGGTGCGGAAGCTTTCAGGCTCAAACTCGTCAACACTGCGATGGCCACTCCGAATATAGTTAGCGGAAACCTCCCAAGGCAACCCATGCAACCTCCACGCTTCACAGCAAAAGGATAGAACGCAAAAGAAAATGAAAAGCCAAACTGGACAATCCACGGGCCAGCAAACTGGCCAACAAGAAACCCAACATGTTGGGCAAAAGTTAAAAATGATTAAGACTTAAAGAGGGGAAAGTTGCGCCATGAATAGGTTAGCCATTTTTTAGCTTTTCCCATCTTTCGACTTCGCCATCAACAACTCTAAAAACTGGATTTGGCTCAACGTTTTTGGGGTTCAAGCCCTTTAGCTCATTAAGTTTCTTTTGGTCTCTCTTTCCAAGCTTCTTCAGCAAATGGATAAATTCGTGTTCCAATTGTCCACGGGTTACCGTAACAGCTTCATGTAATCTTATCGCCCTTATTTTTGAGACATCGAACGAGTAACCCCTCCTTTTGGCTTCAAGGTAAATTTGGTAGAGATAAGCATCTATCAAATCTACGGGTTTTTCATACTCTTTAAATCTCAAAAGTTGAGGGTGGTTACGGTAACCCTTCACTTCACCCTCAAGAACTTTCTTTGCTAAAAGCCCTTCTCTCCAGACAGCCACCAAGCCCTTACAATCAAGGTATCTAGGATGGATGGACCACAGCCGCATCTAAACCCAACTTGGCTGTTGATAAGTTCTAAATTAAGCCGATGGAGAATTCTTCTTTTTTGCGTCTGCGTCTATATAGGAGCCATGTTTTTATGAATTGTTCTATTTCTCGGCGGTTATATGGGTCTTGCCACGCGTTTTCGAGGGCTTGACACTCGTTTAGGGCGCCTACAAGCCCGAAGTAGGCGAGTAGCTCATGGTATAGTTGTTCTTTTTCTGTTTCGTTTAGCCAAACCTGCATGGCGTTTAGGATGGCGTCTAAGATGGCTTTACTCATTTTCCACTCGCCTAAGGGTTTCTGTTCCATGCTGGCTGGGTTCCAGCTCTTTCTGGATTATGTTTTCCACGATGGCTTCCACAAGGTTGTATATGTTTTTGAAGGTGTCCTCTGAAAACTTTTGAATGGTTTCGTCCACCATTCTCTGTAATGCCACCCTATACACGTCTGGCAGGTGGCCGAGCCTTTTTTCTAGGCATTTTCGGATTTCGTCGCCTATGTTTAACTTTTTCAATAAAGGAACGGCACATGAAATATCCCGAAGGGTCATGGCGAGGTAGACTATCCTAGCCATAGGGTTGGATTTGGCCATCTCCCACGCTTGAAGCTCCTCGGCGGTAGGTTCAAGCATGTATTTAGCATAAGCCACTTGGTCTTCAAAGTATCCGCCATCAACAAGGAACTTTGTTACGCTGTACTCTTTAGCGGCCATGGCGGCTCCGTAGAGGATTTCTGTGGCAAGGTTTTCCGGCAAGCCGTAGGTTTGCATGGCTTGTTTGAGCTCGGTTGGAAACTTGATTTTATAGTATTCCGGCGAGCCATGCAGGATGGAGTGGGCCACTTGCCGTCTAATTCCGCCTTCCACCACGTTAGGTGGGAGGCTTAAAACCTTGTCTAAGTAGATGTTTATTGTTGGCTTTCCCTGCAAGGCGTCGTGGGAAGCAAAAAACCCGTTCCCCCCACTTGAAGCTTCGAAGATGTTTAGGTTTACGGAGTAGGTCATAGGGGGGCCTAGCCTCTCATAACATTCAACCATGATGTTTAACAGTTTCTCTGTCAACTTCCCGTCAACGTTTCCAAAAGTTTTGAGTTTCACAAAGTTTTCGACCCCTTCAACCGTTATGGCCACGGCTTACTCCCCCGGCTTCTCCACATATTTTTCATATTGTTCAAGGACTTTATCTATTTGGTCCTCCACGAAGTCCCAAGGCGTTGTATAGGGCAAACCCAACGCTTTGAAGGCTTTTTTAAGCTTTTCATATTTTTCTCTTGGAATTTCAAAGTACTCGTATTCTTCAGATTCCCATCGGAGAAAGAAGCGGATGGCTTGGCGTATGAACTCTTCGCGGCGAGTGTAGCCTTTATGCCTCTTCTTTTCTATGAATTCTTCCACCTCGCGGAGGAGCTCCGGCGGCAGTATAACCGACTGGTAGAGCATGGCTTCTATGGCGTCCTGGTAGGTTTGCATCTTGCTTGTTTGGGCCGTGAGTTCGCCTAGGAGGGCTGTAAGCTTTTGGTGGACGTCGTCTGAAACCCTTAAAGTTTTCATTTGGAGGCACCGTTATATTTTTGCAGCGTAAGTCTTTTAAATGTTTCTGATACACCAAATATACAGAGTGTAATGAGGCTCCCGCATGCCCCGAAAATGCATAGTCAAAGTAATCCTAAGCAAAGAACAGAAAGAGATGTTAGAGGAGCTGGCGCGGAGACTCGGGACAAGCGAAAGCGAAACCATGAGAATGGCCCTCATGGACTACGCCAAAGCCCTAAGCCTCATGGAGGAACGTATCCGCCGACACTCATCTTCCGCTTTAAATTTTGACTCTAAATCCACTAAGCCGATAACCTAAAAATTGAACGGCCAGCAATTTTATAATATTAGATAAAAATTAAACACCATGTTTACATTTAAAGAGGAGGCCGGAGTTGGCGAGAAAAACCTTCGACGAACTTCTGCTTGAGGCCGTCGACGAAGCCTTGTCTTCTTTGGGTGAATCTGCAAAACAGTCCATATACTTCCACCTACAAGACAAGTTTAAAATTTCGAGGGACGAGATTCCAAAACGCATCAAGGAGTTTTCCGAAGGCCTTGAAAGAATCTTCGGAGTGGGCGCGCGTTTTCTGGAGATCATGATCATGAAGAGGTTGTATGCCCAAATAGGGAAGCCTCTTAAATGGAATGAAAACGAGGAGTTCATCTTTGTGAATTATGTTGAAGCGGCAAGACGAAGTTTTCAGAGGTCTAAGGCAAAGTAAGGGTTTCTGTTTGGTATGGATTTTGGATTCATAAGGATTTAATTGGTGGTTTCGAAAAGTTTTAACGTATAATATCGTAATATTTAATAAATAGAGACTTTATAGGGCGACACCATTGACCCCAGAAGACTTCCAAAAAACAATCCTAGAAGCCGTTGATGAAGGGCTGTCCTCCCTCGGCGAATCGCCAAAACAAGCTATACTATTCCACTTGGAAAACACCTTCAAAGTGCGGCGGGATGAAATCCCAAAAAACTTGGCGGAATTCAAAAGAGCCCTTGAAAAAATCTTCGGCCCAGGCACCCTATACCTTGAAAGGCTTATACTGGAAAAGCTCCGCGAGAAGCTGGACTTAAAGTTCGAAATTGAAAACCCAGACCTCTTAAACAATGTTGAAGAGCTGAAGAAGCGCCTCTTTAATTCGGGTGATGCCTAAAATGGCGGAGGACAACGAGCTAATCCACGTTTTGGAAGAACTTCACGCGTTTTTTGACGGTTTAGGAGACCTCGTCTACGTGGCAGACCCGCAAACCTATGAAATACTTTTTGCAAATGACAAGTTTAGAGAGCTCTTTGGCGTGGAGGTTGTGGGCAAAAAATGTTATGAAGTTATCCACGACAGAAAAACCCCTTGCCCCTTCTGCACCAACAAGCACATTTTCGGAGAAAACCTCGGCAAAATCCACGTGTGGGAATATCACTGCAAGAAAAAGGGGCGATGGTATAAGTGCATAGACAGAGCCATCCGCTGGCCTGGAAACAAGTATGTTAGATTCGAGATAGCCGTGGACATAACCGGGCACAAGGAAACGGAGAGAGCTCTGACTGAAAGCGAAAGACGGTATCGCAATCTTGTCGAAGCGGCGCCGGATGTAATTTACACGGTTTCTTCTGGTGGAAAAATTGTTTCGCTTAATCCAGCCTTTGAAAGGATCACTGGCTGGAAATGTGAAGAGTGGATTGGTAAACCTTTTACGGAAATTATCCACCCTGATGACGTTTTTAAGGCCGTTGAAAATTTCCAGAAAACGTTGGCTGGCAAGGCTGAACCCGTTGAGCTTAGAGTTCGTTCAAAATCCGGCGATTACTTAATTGGCGAGTTTATAAGTGTGCCGTTGGTTGAGAACGGTGAAATAGTGGGCGAACTTGGAATAGCCCGCGACGTGACAAGCCGCAGAAAACACGAAGATGAACTTCAAAAAATAAGCACAACTCTGCACACACTGATCCAAGCGATTCCAGATATTGTATATTTCAAAGATGCGGAGAGGCGGAACCTTATTGTTAACAGCGCTTTTGAAAGGTTTGTGAATTTAAAGAGGGAGGAAATAGTCGGCAAAAAAGACGAAGAAATTTTACCAAGGGACCTAGCCGAGCAGTGCAGGAAAAGCGACGAAATGGTGCTGCGGGACGGTGTGGCTGTACGCGTAGAAGAGTACACCGTAAACGAGAAAGGCAAAAAAAGGTTTTTTGACACGATAAAAGTTCCGGTTTTTGACAGAAATGGAAAAGTTGCGGGCTTAATTGGCGTTAGCCGCGATATTACAGAACGCAAGCTTATAGAGGAGAAGCTTAGAGAGCGAGAGGAGCTTTTCCGCTCCGTTGTGGAGAACTCCCATGACGGCATAGCCATAGTGGATGAAAACTTAAGGATTATCTACGCAAACGATGTGCTAGCCGAAATGTTGGGGTACTCAAGGGATGAAATGGCGGGGCAAGATTTTAGAATATTCTTGGCGGAGGAAAGTAAAGCCCTTTTTGCCACGGATGAACTGCGCGAGAAAACAGAGCAACCTAGGGGACAAGTTTTCTCCTCCGCATATGAGCTGAAAATCAAGAGAAAAAACGGCGAAGAAGGCGTTGTTGAAGTTAAAGCTACAACATTGTGGGATGCTCATGGAAGGATGCGGACAGTCGCCCAAATCCTAGACGTAACCACCCGTAAAAAACTTGAAGAAGAGCGGAAGCTTTTCGAAAAAAGGCTTTCAGAGCTAAACAAGTATGCGCAGAGGCTCAACAAGGCTAAGGGCCTAAAGGAAATTTATAGGCTTACATTGGACGCTATGGAGAAAACTTTAGGCTTTGAGTATGCCTCGATTCTCATGGTGAAGGAGAATGTCCTCTGTCTGGTGGCCCACCGCGGATACTCCAAAGTCTTCTCGCTGAAACTTTCCCTTAACGAGGACAAGGGCATAACTGTTCGGGCAGCTAGGCTTGGCAGGGCTGTATATGTTCCAGACGTGAGAAGGGATTCAGCCTACGTGAAAGGCGGAGAGGGAATTTGTTCCGAGCTTGCTGTGCCCATGAAGGTTGGCAAGAAGGTTTTAGGCGTTTTAAATGTTGAAAGCCAGAGAATAAACGCGTTTAACGAGGATGATAGAAAGCTCCTAGAAGCTTTAGCTTCCCACGCAGCCGTGGCCATAAACAATTTGAAGAGACAGGAGAAGCTGGCTGCCCTCAACGCTTATGGCAGAGACCTTGGCAAGGCCAAAAGCATAGAGGAGATCTGCAAGCGAACTTTAAACGCCATGCAGAAAATTTTGGGCTTCAAATACATGGACTTTTTCATGGTTGCAGGGAAAAAACTGCGGTTAATGGGTTCGCTGGGGCTACAGCGGCCGTTAAAGCTTGTGCTGCCACTAGAAGGCGAAAAAGGTGTAACGGTTAGGGCTGCTAAAACTGGAAAAGCTGTGTATGTTCCAGACGTCAGAAAAGACCCAGCCTACGTGGATGCTGGAGTCAAGGGGCTTCAGTCTGAACTTGCAGTGCCAATAAAGCTTGGCGAAAGGGTTTTAGGCGTATTAAACGTTGAATGCGAGAGGCTTGACGCTTTCGACGAGGAGGACAAACGTCTCCTCGAAATATTAGCTTCCCACGTGGCTATAGCCCTAACCAACATAGAGCGAACCCAGCACCTAGCCGCCATGACGAAGAAGCTTGAAAACTTGTTGAAGGGTTCAGCGAAAACGATGACCCTTAAAGATACGCGTAAAAGGCTTAAGGAAATAGCCAAAACCATTCAGAAATTTGGATGGCAGAGAGTTGTAATCGGGCGGGTGGACGAAAACCTAAACCGAAAAGAACTCATCACCGTGGGTTTAACAAAAGAGGAAGTAAAACTTCTGAGGGAAAGACGGGCTCCGGGCCAGGTCTGGAGGGAGCGTTTCGGCCCAACTTTTGACAAGTTCAAGATTGGCGAGTTCTACTATATTCCTTGGACTGATCCGTGGGCTAGGGAACACGTTTTCGGTGTCCCACCCGACATGCCTACCGAAGAAGCCCTAAAACACACACGAGCGGTTCCAAGCCGTCTTTCCGAGGAGAACATGATTGACTGGCATCCGCAAGACATGCTCTACGCCCCGCTACGTACACCTGAAGGCAAAATTGTTGGCATATTAAGCATGGACGACCCCGTGGATGGGAAAAAGCCTACAAAAGAGTCGCTCATGCCTCTCGCAGTTTTCCTCCATTTGGCTGCCGTAATTATCGAAAACGCTGAGCTCATGGAGAGCTTGGAAAAAGCCAGAAAAGAGCTTGAAGTCTATGCAAACCAGCTTGAAGAAAAAGTTGAGGAGCGCACCCGCGAGTTAAGGGAGATGCATGAAAGACTGCTTAAAGCCCAACGGATGGCCGTTATAGGCGAACTTGCAGGTATGGTGGGCCACGACCTACGCAATCCGCTTACAAGCATAGCTGGCGCCGCATACTACTTGAAGAGGCGACTAAACCAGCTGGGAGATGAAAAAGTCATGGAGATGTTAGAGTTGATTGAAAAGAACATCGCCTACTCAAACAAGATAATAAATGATCTCCTCGACTACTCTAGGGAAGTTAGACTTGACATAACTGAAACGACTCCAGAAAGCATCATCAACGAGGCACTGGCAACTGTGGAGGTTCCAAACAACATCAAAGTTGTTAAGCTGGTGGATAAAAAGCCAAAAATGAAGGCGGATTTCGAGAAGCTAAAACGGGTTTTTGTTAACTTGATAAGAAACGCTGTTGAAGCCATGCCGAAAGGCGGAACCCTAACAATAAAAAGCATGAAAAAGGGCGGAAACGTGGTTTTCACAGTTTCAGACACGGGAGTTGGCATATCGGAAGAAGTTATGAAAAGGATGTGGACACCCCTATTCACGACAAAAGCCAAAGGAATGGGTTTCGGCCTACCTATCTGTAAACGTTTTGTTGAAGCCCACGGGGGCACCATAACTGTTGAAAGCGCCCCCGGAAAGGGCGCCACCTTCACGGTTACCCTTCCCCTCGAACCAAAAACAGAAGAAGGAGGTGAAAAAGTATGGTTAAAAACGCTAGAATTCTCATTGTCGACGACGACGAAAACATAAGAAAAGTGCTGTCAATGATCCTTGAAGACGAAGGCTATAGCGTGGACCAAGCGGAAACAGCGAAGCAAGCCATAGAGAAAACCAAGAAAAACTTTTACAACATAGCCCTCATCGACATAAGACTGCCAGACATGGAAGGCATAGAACTCTTAACAAAGATGAGGGACACGGTGCCAAGAATGCGGAAAATAATCATAACGGGCTATCCGACACTGCAAAACGCTATTGAAGCCGTAAACCGCGGCGCCGACGCCTACATACTGAAGCCTTTCGATGTAAACAAGGTTTTAGCCACCATTAAAGAACAGCTCAGAAAACAAGAGGAAGAACGCCGATACAGCCAAGAAAAAGTGGCAGAATTCATAGAAACCCGCGTAAGAGAACTGGAGGCCGAAAAAATACCCCAAAAACGCCCATAAAATTCTCCATCTCCCGCCCTCATTTTTCAAAATTCAAAATTCCAAAACTGCCGATACCATTTAATCCTTTAAAGATGTTAAGATTTGGTCTAGACGCTTTTATGTTGAGAGACACTAACTCTTTCCTTAAGGGGCTTAAACCCCTCCCAAAGTCAATCCAAAAATGCCGAGGGCCGGACTTGAACCGGCGACAACCCGGTCTTCAGCCGGGCGCTCTCCCAAGCTGAGCTACCTCGGCTAATTTTGGAATACCCTCAGAGATTTTTTAACATTTCGTTACTTCTACACTTTATAAAGCATAATTGCCTTCCAAAGCTTAACATATGAAACGTTAAATCTTGGATTTTGCAGTTTAACTCCAGA
>JANXDU010000033.1 GCA_025059195.1 Candidatus Bathyarchaeota archaeon | reverse complement strand
AGTTTGCGAATACGCAGTGAACGCCAAACTTCACTTCATAGTCTACTTTTCTTTCATCTCCCAAGTTGCTTATCCATGGCATAGGCAGTGGTTGGAAAACGCCACAAAAAGGTTCGGCGAACACTTCTTAGGCGTCTATTACTACGACGAGCCCGGTGGGAAACAAATAGATAAAGGAACGTGGAGAGATCCAAGGCCGGAACTACACAATTACAGCGAGGCAGCAAATTGGTTTGTCAGCAGCGTGGGTTCCAGCGAAAGTATGCGAATTATAAAGGGCATGAATCTAACTGTTTTTACGGCTGATTATGCGCTTTACTGGTTTGACTATCTGGCTGGCTATGACTGCGTCTTCGTTGAGTTTGGGTGGAACCACAGCCGAACCCAGCACATAGCCCTCGGAAGAGGCGCCGCCAACGTGCAAGGCAAGGAGTGGGGCGTCATAATAACATGGACCTACAATCACCCGCCATACCTTGAAAACGGGACACGCTTATATAATGACCTAGTAACCGCCTATAAGGCAGGGGCAAAATACATAGCTATATTTAATTATCCAAGGATAGAAAGCAATCCTTACGGCATATTAACAGAGGAACATTTCAAGGCGATGGAAGACTTCTGGCGCCTAATAAACTCGCCAAAGCTGCCCAAAAAAGTGAGGGCCCGAGTTGCCTACGTGCTTCCCAAAGACTACGGATGGGGGATGCGAAGTCCAGACGACAAAATTTGGGGGATATGGCCACCCGACAGCTTATCCCCATTAATATGGGAAAATATGAATAAGCTCATCGAAAAATACGGCTTAAAACTCGACATAATCTATGACGACCCGAGATTCAGCCTCAAAACCAAATACGCCGCCATCTACTTTTGGAACAGCACAATAGCATAGCCTAGATAAAAGTATAAAATCTAGACAAAAGCAAAATAATTTTGGGACACTCGGCTGTTGAAGCGGAAATCTATTGCAATAATTCTGTTGTTGGATGTTGCATAGCAACAGCGGTTGTGGTGGTTTACAGCCTAAATAAGCCGTTCAACCCCCACTTAGAGTTTCTCTACTTGAAAAAGCATGTTTTTTATGTTGTTAACCGCACTGCTACGGACATTTATGGCAACGAAATCTTTGCCATCAGCATCATAGAAGACCGCAGCGGCGAAGACTCAACGTGGAGCCTTGAAAAGATGTTTGCCCATGAAAAACTTACCATCACAACCACCTTTGAAACCTACGAATACTGTTTTGGAATTGCCGGAAACTAAACTATGCTCAGATACAAGCAGGAGATATCAGAGAAAGCATCAAAAACGTCATAGGCGAAGAAAGAAGAGACCTCCCAGTAAATAAAAGCTCCTCACTGGTGAACCGTTCCCCTCAATTTCATACTGGCAAGGCAACCCCTTCAGCCCTTCAAGCAAAGCTTCGAAAAAGGAGTAATCATAGAAACCACGAGAGAACCAACCGAAGAGCAGATAAAACGTTTGTGCCAAATCATCCTTAGCCACTTATACTAACCCAAACTATTTTCAATAACATGATGGAGGGGTGGTGTGCAATTAAATAACTAAGTGAATCCTTAGAACCAGTTTAACCGTCCAAAGGATTTCACAACTAATCAAAAAGCAACTTTATGATGAGTGAAGATTGTTAACTAAGAAACAGAGTCCTTTCTGTGGTTAATAACCTTGATCAACATTCTATAGGTTCAACAGCCCTGAGGGAGGTGGCAAGAACGCGTATGATTTTGTTAATGGATAACAAGACCCCAAAATCCGCTCCACTTCTATGCCATTATTAATGGCGTTTTAACTTCCGTTTTCAATTGCTTCGAGCATCTTATACATGGATTTGTAAGACTTAACATAATGCGGATCCACTTTTGCTAACTCATTCTTTAGGAACTTGACTTTTTCGATAAAAGTTGGTTTCTCTCTTTTTTCTATTATTCTTAACCATTCTTTGTTTTTTTCTAAAAGAATCTGACCGAGTTTATCGACATCGGGAAGCTCCATTTGAAGGGTTGCAGCAAAATCCGCTTGTTCTGAAACGATAGCTTCCATTATTGTTAGTAAAAGCTTGTAACTAACCCCAGAAAACTTTTTTGCCTTAACGAATTGTCCGTGGCTTAATAACGTATCGCAAACAATGTAACTTAATAAATATGGTAACCCTATTACGACTGACATAATCTCATCATGCTCTCTCGGGGTCGTAAAGAAAATGTTGGCGCCTTTTGTTTCTAGCCATTTGCCAAAATTTTCAGCTAAGGCTTGTTCCTTAATATTTGTTGGGGTCAGAATGAAATTCCTACCTTTTAAGCTTTTGGCGCCCGGACCGAACATTGGATGAGTACCCAAAGTGACAGCATCTTTTATGTATTTGTGCATTATTTTCACCGGAGTCTCCTTAATTGAACATATATCCATAACTTCTTGCCCTGGACGGGTATGAGGACTTATTTCTTTAATCACCTCTTCAAAGTTTTCTATGGGCACGCACACCAAAATTCTGTCCGCAGTTTCAACGGCTCTCACGTTATCCGCTATTTCAACGTTTAATTCATTCCTAAGTTTTTGCAGCTTCTTATCGTCCTTATCTGAAACTGTAACGGAGAAGCCTTGCCCCAAAAAGAATTTTGCAAACCATCGACCCATTCGACCGGCGCCTATTATCGCAATTCTCATTTAAAGGCCTCGGCGATTACTTTAAGGCCAAGCTCAATTTCATTGTCTGGCGCTGTTAAAGAGATCCTAAAATGCTCTATATAGTCGCCAAACGAAGTCCCGGGAACTACTGCCACGCCTTTGTCTAAAAGACGGAGGGCAAACATTTCGGAATTTAATCCATTGGATTTTGGAAACACGTAGAAGGGGGCCTCCGGCTTTGTAAACTTCAATTTTGTGTCTGAAAGTATTTTATTGGCTAGGTCTGCCCTCTTTTGATAGCATTCCCGCATGGCCTTCACTATTTGATGTCTCAGCTCTAAAGCCTTTAAGGCTGCCTCCTGTATGAAAACTGGAACGTTTGTAAATGTTATTTGGTTAAGCTTGATGATTTTGTCAGCTAAAGCTTTATCCGTAATAGCATAACCTATTCTCCATCCAGTCATGGCGAAAGTCTTTGAAAAACTCCTAACCACTATGTGCTCGCCCTCATATTCAATGAGGCTTTTCGTTTTAACAAAACTTATGTCCGCGTAAACTTCGTCAGATAAAACTTTTATACCTCTCTCGTTGGCCACGTTGACAATTTTTTCCACGACTTTTTCGTTCATAACTTTGCTTGTGGGATTGTTTGGATTGTTGAGTATTATCAGCCTAGTCCTACCATTAATGAGCCCTTTAAGATCTTCAACATCCACCTCCCAGTTTGATTCAAACCTTGTCTTTATCAGTTTAACGTTGACGCCCAAGCTTTTAGCCACCAAGTCGTAAGCTGTCCAGTGAGGGCTTGGAATAACCACGTTATCGCCCTTATTAAGCAAGAGGTACATGGCCGCGAAAACCGCCCACTTGGAGCCGGGAGTTATCACAATGTTGTCAGCGTTCACTCCATGAATTTCAGCTAAAGCTTCTCTCAACCTCGCTTCTCCAGCGGCGGAAGCATATTTTGTTTTGCCCTTCTTCATGGCCTCAAAAGCAGCCTCAATAATTTCTACGGGAGTCTGCTGGTCAGGATCGCCAAGGTTAAACTTTATGATTTCACGTCCTTCCCTTTCAAGCCTTATTATCTTCTCGTTTATTTCGTATAACATAACCGACGACAAGTCTTGAATTAAAAGGGGCCAGCTATTTAAGATTTAACAACCTTACCGTGAAGCTGAAGAACCTTTGGCGGCTTTTGATCAGCTTTCTTGTGCGTGAACGCTCATATCTATTATTTCCCGGTAAACCTTTTTGACTTCTTCCGGATCCAGTTTCAGTTTTGAGGCTTTCTCTGCTATTTGTCTATATTTTTCGTTCTCTCTTTCGAGATCCCTCAACGGGATTCCTCGCTTCCGCTTTTCCTCACCTATTTTTTTGGATATCTCTATTCTCTCCTTCAAAAGAAGGAGAATTTTTTCATCTATTTCGTCTATTTTCTGCCTTAAGGCGGTTATCTTCTCTGACATTACCTTTCCCTTGCCAAAACCTTTGGTATTATCCCAGCCCTTATCATGTGGTCTGTTATGGTTATTGCGACCATGGACTCTATCGCCGGCACAGCCTTCGGCACTATGCAGGGGTCATGTCTCCCCTCCACTTGCAATGTGGCATCCTTGAGCTCTGAAAGGTTTATGGTTTTCTGTTTTTTGGCTATTGACGGTGTGGGCTTGATGGCTACTCTAACCACGATCGGCATCCCGTTGGACAAACCGCCAAGAACCCCACCAGCATTATTCGTTAATGTTATCACCTTACCATCGCGTGTAGCGTAGGGATCATTGCTCTCAGACCCCTTCATGGCGGCGACTTTGAATCCCGCGCCAAACTCCACCCCTTTCACGGCTGGCACGGCGAAAATGGCTTTTGCAATGTCCGCGTCTAACGCATCAAACACTGGTTCGCCGACGCCTACTGGAACGTTTAGGGCTATGCATTCCACTATGCCTCCAAGGCTGTCTCCCTCCCTTCTAGCCTCAATTATTGCCTTCTCCATTAACTCTGCATATGCTTGATCCGGACACCTCACGGGGTTTTTGTAGGTTTCCTTCCTAATCTGCTCCAGTGTTGGCGTTTCCTTCATTTCTACGCTACCTATTGCCTTGGTGTAGGCTAGCACTTCAACCCCGAAAAGTTGCAACAACTTCTTTGCAACAGCCCCCGCCATAACTAATGATACGGTTATTCTTCCCGAGAATCTCCCACCACCCCTATAGTCGTTGAACCCTCTATACTTGACGTGGGCAGGGTAGTCCGCATGCCCAGGCCTTGGCAAATTTTTTATGACGGCGTATTCCGATGAAACCGCTTCCCTGTTCCATACAAGCATGCAGATGGGCGCACCCGTGGTGTGGCCCTCAAACACTCCGGACAAAATCTCCACAACATCTTTCTCAATTCTTCCAGAGGTTATTTCCGGCTTCCTTGGAACTCTTTTGTCCAATTCTACCTGTATATCCCCCTCAAAAAGGGGTAAGCCTGCCGGGCAACCATCTATGAGGGTGCCAACGCATCTGCCGTGGCTTTCGCCGAAAGTTGTTACAATGAAGGCCTTACCAAACGAGTTCGCCGCCGCCAATCACATTCGCTCCTAACAGGCTCAGGTCTTTGAAAAACTTGGGATAAGACTTACTCACACATTCAGCATTCATGATCGTTGAATCTCCTTTAGCGCCTAGGGCAGCGACGGCGCAAGCCATCGCTATTCTATGGTCGTTATGCGGGTCTATAACGGCGCCGTGAAGCTTACACGGCCCCCTTATTGTCAATTTGCCTCCCTCCACACTTATGTCGGCGCCCATCTTTCTAAACTCCGAGTAAAGGGCCTCAAGCCTATCAGATTCTTTATACCTTAACCTTTCAGCGTTACGTATCTCCGATTTGCCCGCTGCGTAGCATGCAATGGCTGCGCATGGAGGCACTAGGTCCGGGATGTCGTCCGCGTCAACTTTTATAGGGCTGCTGATTGCACCTTGCACCTCAACGAAGTTTTCTCCAAAATACACGTTTATTCCTGCTTGTCTGAGGATTTCTAAGATTGTTCTGTCTCCCTGTTTTGACGCGCAATCGAGATTATAAACCCTTATTTTTGATGATGTTATGGCAGCAGCGGCCAACAGATACGCTGCGGAGGAGAAGTCTCCTGGAACTTTATGCCTAAAGGGTTTGTAGCTTTGCCCGCTTGGGATTTTTATGTGGCTGTAGTCTTCTGAGATTTTAACCTCCACCGAATGTCTGCGTAAAACTTCCGCGGTCATCTCTATGTAGCCCTTGGACCCGATGGGTTGTGTAATGTCTATCTCGGTATCTTTTTTCGCGCGGGGACCTGCAAACAAAAGTCCAGATATGAACTGGGAGCTTATGTCGCCCCGTACGGTTGTTTTTCCGCCGTTGATCCCGCCACCATAAACTACTACGAATGAACGGTTGTGGCGTGTTTTAACGCCGAGCATTCTTAGGCTTTGAAGCAGCGGTTTTATCGGTCTGTTACTTAGCGAGGACCCTAGGATGAATTTTGTTTTTCCCGGAGCGAGGGCAGCCACGGGTATCATGAAGCGTAACGTTGTTCCAGACTCCCGGCAGTTTACAGACTTTTCAGGCGTTTTTAGGTGAGGTTGCCCATCAACTTCCCAAGAGTCGCCTTTTTGTTCCACGCAAGCTCCGAAGGATTTTATCGCCTCTAAAGTTGCCAATGTATCATCAGAAATCGAAGGTTTCTCTATTACGGTTTTTCCGCTTGATAAAAGCGCCGCAACAAGCATCCTATGCGTGTAAGACTTTGACGGTGGAGCTTCAACCTCCCCATTTAATGCTTCCACAGGCTTGATTATGACGTTCATGTAGAAACTTCCAATATCTTGGCTTTCTCATGGTTTATCTCTGTCTCTATTACTTCCCCCTCATATTTGGTTAAGGCCTCTCTAACTTGGTCAACTTTGTCCTCTGCAACAACCGCCGTTACAGCCGGCCCCTTACCACAAAGTCCAGCGGCCACAGCCCCTGCTGTCAAGGCGTCTAAAGCTATCGAGGGATCATAGCCTAACGCAAATGAATATAATAATCCATTTAGTGTTAAGGCTTGCCAAAAGTTTCCCTTCAAAGCTTCCCGGTAAGCTAATTTAACTAAGGGGGATATAAATTTCAATTCTTTAACCCTTACGCTGCTTGTGTAAACCTTGGTTTTTGGAACATGAAAAAGAACCTTAAGGCTCTCTGGGGCTTTAAAACGTTTGATTATTCTTCTACTAAAATTGTCTGTAATGACTATGCCGCCGAAGTAAGACGCACAGGCATCGTCGAAGGCCCCTGTTATGGTTACTTTTGCCTTTTTGGCTCCTTCGACACCCAAATTAACAATGGTTAAGTCATCAACTTCCTTTTGAAGGGCGGCTACGGTGGCTAGGGCTATGGCGTTTGCGGCTACGCTGCTGCTCTTTAACCCTCGGGCGATGGGTATGTTAGACCATGTTTTAACCTCGGCTCCAAACTTTCCAACGAGACCAAAATGCCCCAAAACGTTCTTCACAGTTTCCTCTATCAGTACCGTGCTTTCAAAGGGGTCTGAGGCTATTTCTCCCCTTATAACATGAGGGTTATCGGTTAGCCTAACTTCCGCCTTTGTCCAAAGTTTCACTCCGAAGGCTGCACCCTTACCCGTTGCTATGGCGTTTATTATGGTTGCGCCGCCGTAGCTTATGGCCGTGGCTTTACCGCCCAAGGCTTAAGCCTCCCGTTTGAAGCTTCTCGAAAATGGCTTCTCTCATAACTTTTACAGGGGCAGGTCTTTTAAACCAAATTTCAAAGGAAGCCGCTCCTTGAAAAACAAGCATTTCAGTGCCATATATCACTTTGGCTCCGATGGATTTTGCATCTTTCAGAAGCCTCGTTTCAATGGGATTGTAAACTATATCCATCACCGTAAGCTCGGGCTTAAGCAAACCTTTCTCTACAGGCGTCTGTTCTTCGTTGGGGTGCATGCCCACAGAGGTTGCGTTGATGAGCACGTCTACATTCCCAATCCAATTCTTTAGAACGTCCCGTGAAGGGCTATCCGCAAAAATCTCCTTGTTGAACCTTTTTCTGAGCGCATCCGCCAGAAGCCTAGCCTTAGCTACGTCTCTGTTAAGGATCACCAGCTCATCAGCCTCTTGTGCCAATTGAAAGGCGATAGCCCTTCCGGCGCCTCCAGCGCCCAAAAGGAGAAACTTTTTGCCCTTCGTTTTCACGCCATTTTCTTCTAAAGCCCTCAAGGCGCCTATGCCGTCTGTGTTAAAACCTACAAGGTTTCCCTCAGAGTTAAGCACCGTGTTAACGGCGCCGACGAACTTTACCACAGAATCGCTCTCGTCTATATAATTAGTAATGGCAGTTTTATGGGGCGTTGTAACATTTACTCCATATATGCCAAAACTGCGTATGCCTTTTACGGCGTCTTCAAGCATTTTCGCCCCTACTTTGAAGGCTAAATACACGGCGTCGATTTTTAAATGCCTAAATGCCGCATTATGCATAATCGGGCTTAACGAATGCTCAATTGGGTCGCCTATAACGCAAAACACTTTAGTCTTTCCTGAAATCTCCATCACATAACTCCCAATATCTTGTAAAGCGTCCTCATTTTCTCAATTGTCATCTGTCCAGCAGCGGTTTCCTCGCCACGCTCTAAAGATGCTATTGTAAAGTATCCTCCATAAATCGGCGATAAGAGCCTCGATAATTTACCCAAAGATCCCATGGCGAAACAAACAATTTTGGCTTTACTGTTTTCATCACGTAGAAACTGCAGCAGAGTTAAGTTGTCCTGCAAGCTTTGGGCAGTTGTCACTATCTTGCAAATGTCGGCACCCTCTTCAATCTCGCTCTTCAGGATTTGTTGTAGTTCTCTTTTTTCCGGTGTTTTCTCAAAGTCATGAAATGATATTATGGGCTTAACGCCCAAGGGGAACAAATCTTTAACAACTTTTCTAAGCAATGGGGCGCCCAACTCAATATCTACATATTTAAACCCGCTTGAGGCAGCGTTTAAGAGAATCTCTACACGCTTCTCTTCTTTCCCCAAAAATTTTCCACGACATTCCTGCGTTCTGACGGTTGCGATTAGCGGGGTCTGCGTGCATTCAGCTATGTCCCTTAAACTTTTAAAGCCGCCAAGTTGGTCTAACCTCACCTCAATAAAGTCTGCCTTATGTTGCTCAGCTTTTTCTATGAGCCTTAACGCTTCGTCATGGCTTTTCGGCATAGTGGACACGCATATTTTCACAGTCAAAGCTCTACAACCCTCTCGCCTCTAACCAGTGCCCCGAAGTGTCTCCCACCCTCAAGCATGCATGCCAAAACTTCATCGCCAGGTTTTAGCGCCGTCACAGATGCGGAGCCTTTCTCCGTTACAAGTCTGATTGTTTCCGCGTTTTGTGTTATGGTTTTGAAAAGTTTTCCCTCGTGTTCTGCCTCAATGAGCAACAATGGCCGCCATTCGATTTTCACTCTGCCAATGTTTGTGAATCTCGCGTTGCCATTTCTATCCACAATCATCAGTTCTTCTCCAGCTTTAAGCTCTGAAAGGTATCTCGTTTTTTTCGGGGAACACATCACGTAAAGGGACACTGGACCGGCGTTCACTCTGAAGGGTCTAGGTTGGACAAAAGGGTTATGATGAACCTCCGCCTCCACCAGGAATAGACATGAAGACTGGCATCCAAGAAGAAGGCCTTCGCCTTCCTTCATTAAATCACACGTATCAAGGCAGGCTCTGGCCCCAGTTCCAATCTGCTTGATCCCAACAATCTTAACAGGCACAAGTTTGATTTGTGTAAGCTGCCTTTTAATTAAGTAAGCAGCTTTTGCAAGTTCATCTGGATCGGATGTTTTTAGGATTACTCCATCAACTCCCAGCTCAAGAGTTTCAAGGGCCAGCTTTGCCTCTTCGAAGGAGGAAACCTCTGCTAGAAGCTTGCTTTTTCCTTTAGTCTTGGCGATCAGATTTTCTAATGGTATAACCTTCCAGTCTAAACAATGAATTATCAAGTAGTCTGCTGAAAGATTTGCAGCTTTTACAGCTTCCTCTTCATCCCTCGCGCTTTTCACGTTAACTTTAACGGCCGCAGTTTTCCCAGCTCCTTTAATTTTCGCTAGTTCTTCTGCGTCAAAAGGCTCAATCACGTGAATATCGCATTCTCCACCCCTTGCAGCAACCTTCACCCCCATCTCCTTAAAGTCGCTTGTCAACCATTCGCCTTCGATGTAAACGACGTTGCATATCTGGTTTACATAGTGAAGCATATCTTTCACAGCGTTTTTGGAAAAAGTTTTATCAATTTTGAGCCAAAATTCCCTCAAGCTTCAT
This sequence comes from Candidatus Bathyarchaeota archaeon, assembly GCA_025059195.1. GTDB lineage: Archaea > Thermoproteota > Bathyarchaeia > Bathyarchaeales > Bathycorpusculaceae > DRVP01. The sequence continues at coordinate 18,995 of JANXDU010000033.1, read as the reverse complement.
TTCCCTCTCTTAACAAAGCCATGGCTTTTTCGACGTCTAATCCTTTATGGACTATGCCAACAAGAGCCCTTGTAACGGCTGTGGGGTTTTCATGTTGGAAAACGTTTCTTCCAATGGAAATCCCTGAGCAGCCAGCTTTTAAAGCGTTATAAACCATTTCCAGGAGGCTTCTAGTTGAGTCAATTTTTGGGCCGCCGGCAATTATCACCGGAACGGGGCATCCCTCAACAATTTTTCTGAAAGATTCAAAATCTCCTGTGTAGTTCGTCTTTATGATATCTGCGCCGAGTTCCGCGCCAACCCTCGCTGCGTGAGCGACAAGTTGAGGATCATGCTCGTTTCCCACCTTTGTTCCCCGCGGGTACATCATGGCAAGTAGAGGTACGCCCCATTCGTCGCATTCGTCAGCCAATCTGCCCAGCTCAGCCAACATTTCATGTTCCCTTTCTGCGCCTATATTTACGTGGACTGAGACAGCGTCGCATCCTAAGCGAATAGCCTCTTTAACGCTGCAAACCGTTACTTTCCAGTTCACATCCTGGCCCATTTTAGTGCTTGCGGAAAGATGTATAATGAGTCCAAGTCTCCCCGTGTCTACGTTTTTCGCTACACCTTTATGTAAAACAACGGCGTCTGCTCCGCCTGCGGCAACTTTGTCGATCATATTTTGCATGTTCACAAGACCCTGCATCGGACCGCTTGTAACACCATGATCCATCGGAATTATTACAGCCCTGTCATCATCACCGAATATTCTTCTAAGCCTTCGACTTTTTCCGGTGGACATTCCAAATACGCCCCCACAATTTCAGTTTTCTTCTAAAGATTTCCTAACAACGGCCAAAGCCTCCTCTACATTTGCCCTATCAACAAAGACGTGAATTCCAGAAGCTACTGTGAACAGTCCGTAAATGTTTATGCCTTTCATGCTTAACGCTCTAGTTAAACCGCCTATCACTCCAGGGGTTTCTTCAAGCTCTGCCCTTTTGATCTTGATCAGAGCAAGGTTTTTTCTTACAGCCATGGCTATGGCCTCCGAGTTATCATAAACAACCATATGGAGAGGTTCGAGGACCTTGTCGAGCATGTTTTCCGGAATATAAATTATCATGGAGTCATAATTAGCCGAAAATCCTAAAAGTTGAACCTCTGAGATCCTTAATTTCTGGACGACTTGGTGCAAGATGTCTGGGGATTGGGAAAGCCCCTTTCCAACAATGGTTATGGACGCTATAGCCTCTGAAAAGTCAACACTGGCGGTGTTTCTTGTGAGGGAGCCTTTTATAACTGTTCCTTCAACGCCTAAGTCGCCGTGGGCATGATTTATAATTTTAACATCCATCCAGTCTTCCTTGTATTTCAAAGCTTTCCTCTGTAGGAATTTATAGGAGGAACTTGCAAGGCCGATCAACGAATTAATGTCTATTTGGGGTATTTTCCTAGCAGACTTCACAAGTTTAGGATCAGCCGTCATTATGCCGTCCACATCCGTGACAAGTATGACTTGTTTCGCCTTAAGCGCTCGCGCTAAAACAAACGCTGTTATGTCGCTTCCACCCCTCCCCATGGTTGTAATTTTGCCGTCCGATGTTTTGCCAACGAAACCAGGAACGACAACTACAACGCCCTCGTTAAGCAATGGTAAAACATACTTGCATATTCTTCCCTCACATATTTCCAATATTGGATCAGCGTTCATCGGCACTTCGTTAGTGATTATCGGCCAGTCAGGATCCGACGGATCAAAGTAACGGCATCTCACACCGTTTGCTTTCAAAGCAGCTGAGAATATCCTTGCGCTTGTTCTTTCACCCATGGCTAAAACATCGTCAACGTCTGTGTTGCACGCCATTTTCTCACAGTTTATGGCTTCTTTTATGGTTTCAAGCAGAAAATCTGTTGTTTTACCCATGGCGGAAACCACTACTGCAATCTTTGCTCCCTTGCCTAACTCTTTTGCAACAGCCTTAACGGCGTTGGATATCTTTTCGCCATTAGCTAAGCTGCTTCCCCCGAACTTTACGACAAAAATGGAACCATGAACATGGTTTTGGTGCTCCTCCACAACCAACCCCCCAAAAGGAGAAACCGAACCGGTGAGGCCGCGGTTTCCCCTAGCCCTAATAGTTAAAGAAATACCAATAGCCACTAAAAGGAAGCTCGAATAGTGTTCGGGTGGCTATTGGTATATCCATCGGACCAACACTTACAACGCTCATCATATTTATACTTTTTGGTTTCAAGTTCTGTGAAAAGCCTGCAAACGGCCTCTATCGCATTCGAAGGTCTGTTTGAAATATTTCAATCATATTGTTTAGCATCTTGCTTGCGGTTTCCATAGGGCCTGCCCCGTGTCCCACGATGATGATTTCCTTTGCCAAGTCTGTTTTGAGTTCAACAGCGTTTAACGTGTCATTGACGCATATCTTGTCATTAAAGGATATAGGCATTGGTTCAACAAGCAGTTTGCTCTCATCTGCCAGTCCAACAAGCTTGATGGTATAACCCTTCTTACGGGCTTCCCTCAAGTCCTCAACGTTTATTTTCTCTATACCCTCGACTTTCTGCAAGTCTTTATATGACGCTCTTCTTTTTAGCAGCGCGTTCGCCAAAATCACTATTTTACACGCAGTATCTATTCCCTTTAAGTCGTATAACGGATCCGTTTCACATATGCCCTTTTCCTTCGCCTCTTTTATGGCCTCTTCAACGGAGCATAGATTTTCACCCATTTTTGTGAGTATGAAGTTGGTTGTTGCGTTTAACACTCCCCGAATTGATAGTATTCGATTTCCGAAAAGACAATGCTCAGCTAGACTTATCACCGGCATAGCCCCGCCTACAGCTGCGTCAAACTTTAATTGAACGTTATGCTTCTTTGACTCTTCCCATAATGTTGGAAAGGCGATAGCTAACGGTCCCTTATTCGCCGTTAATACATGTTTGCCTGTTCGCATGGCCTCTAACATGAAGGAGAGGCCGGGCTCGCCGTCCACGATGTTGGTTGGGGTGGCCTCCACTAGGATTTCTGCATCCACGTTGCCTAAAACTTCCAATCCGGTTACACCTAATTTGCCGTGTTCGGGATAATACGCCACAGTTCCTCTGAACCTCTTGACGTAAAGCGCTTTTTCGATGTCAAGCCCTTTTGGGCTTACAGCTGCTCCCTTACTATCAACGATAGCCACAACCCTCGGAGATATGCCAAAATTTTCTAATAAAAAGTTGTACTTCACGTTCAATACCTTAGCGAATCCCTGGCCAATGTTCCCAAAACCGATAATTATCATTCTAAGCTTCACGCCTTTATCACCCTCTCTAGTGCTTCTATGCTAGGATCGATTTCGATGATCCCCCCGCAAGCCTTCACAACAGCCTCTGGCTCCTTTAAACCGTGGCCCGTGGCAACACAAACAATGGCCTCATCTACGTTAACCTCGCCGTTTTCAACCAGTTTCTTAAGTCCAGCTATGCTGGCTGCACTCGCTGGTTCGATGAAAATACCCTCCCTTCTGGCCAGAAGTTTCTGTGCTTTAACTATCTCGTCATCTGTAACTGCTAGGGCTGCACCATTGGACTCTTTTAGAACGTTTAACGCCCTTTTCCAGTTGACGGGGTTCCCTATGCGAATGGCAGTTGCAATAGTCTCTGGATTTTCGACAGGCTCAATTGTGTCACTGTGGGCTGCGAAAGCCTTTGCTATGGGGCTTGCTCCGGCGGCTTGTACACCAACCATTTTAGGCGGTTTTTCAATGAGCCCTAAAGCCTTTAACTCCTTGAAGCCCTTCCAGTAGGCGGTTATGTTCCCAGCGTTTCCAACGGGTAAAATCACTCTGTCAGGGGTTTGCCACCCAAACTGGTCGCATATTTCGAAGGCTGCAGTTTTTTGGCCTTCTATTCTAAAGGGGTTTATTGAGTTCAACAGATATAGGCCGATCTTTTTGCTCGCCTCTGTCGCCATTTGAAGGGCGACGTCAAAGTTACCCTTCACAGCAACTACAACAGCCCCGTACATCATTGCTTGTGCAAGCTTTCCGATGGCTATTTTTCCAGCTGGAACTAAAACTATGCAAGGCAATCCGGCCTTCGCGGCGTACGCCGCTAATGAGGCGGAAGTGTTTCCAGTTGAAGCGCAAAAGACGGCCTTTACGCCAAGCTCTAAGGCTTTGGAAACACCAACCGTCATGCCTCTATCTTTAAAAGAACCGGTTGGGTTTGCGCCCTCGTTTTTTACATATAGGTTTTTGATACCAAATTCTTTAGCGAGCTTCTCGCATTTGTATAGCGGTGTGCCTCCCTCGTTTAAAGTAACAATTTTGGTTTCGTCAAAGATTGGCAAGAACTCCTTATATTTCCACACCGAAATAGGCCTTAGTTTCCATTCTTCCTTTTCAATTTTCTCTCTTAACGATTCCTCGTCGATGCGCACTTCAAGTAAGTCACCGCACTTATCGCAGCCACATATTACATCGTTGATGGAGTATTCTGCGCCGCATCCAATGCATTGCATGGAAATCACTTTTCTTCCCTCCTGATGATTCTTGCACCAGGCCCGGGTTTCGTGATCATGGTTTCACAACGTATTCCATTGGCTTCGAAACCTTCTTTCATGGCTTTTGCCACCTTGTTTTCCAAGTTCTTTGAAGCGTCGACAAGCGCTAGAACGGACGGGCCTGATCCACTTATTGCGACGCCTATGGCTCCGGCTTCAAAGGCTCTCTTTTTTACTTCAAAGAATCCTGGAATTAAACGAGCCCTATATGGCTCAGCGATTAAGTCGTTCATTCCCATCCCCATTAAAGTTAGGTTGTTCGTTAAAATGCCAGCGACGAACGCTGCAGCCCTTGAAATGTTGTGAACAGCATCGGAAAGCTTGACATGTTGAGGTAGAACAGAACGAGCCCTTCGCGTTTCCAGCATTATTTCTGGGGTAGCTATAACAAATTTGGCGTTATCTGGCACAGGAAGCTGTATAACTTCGAAGGGTTCATTTGAAACTATTGCTGTAAAGAATCCCATAATGGATGCGGATACGTTGTCCGCGTGTGGAACGCCAGCCGCTGCAATTTCACCTAACGAAGCAAATTTTATGAGTTCTTCGCTGGTTAAGCCAAGCCCCAAAGCTTCGTTTATGGCTAACGCTGAGGCCGCTGCGCTTGCCGCACTGCTGCCCAAGCCGCTTCCAGGCCTTATACCCTTTTCAATGTTTATAATTAGCCCGCAGCCTCTTCCAGAAACCTTCAGAAGGGCTTCGGCGACTATTCCGGCGGTGTTTTCTTCTGGTTTTGTTGGCACAAGTTCTGGGCTCTTTCCACTTATAACTAACTGAACTTTTTTGTTTCCTCTTACCACGTCAACGGCAACCTTATCGAACAATGCACCCAACGCAACTCCAAAGACATCAAATCCAGCGCCAAGGTTTGCTGATGTTGCCGGGGCTACAGCCTCGACATGGCTGAAGGCCGATGAATCTACAACCGTATTTTTCCTATAACAAACGGAAGAGAACCGGAATCTAAGGGCCGTGCTCACTTTTTATTTCACCCCCAAAAGACCAGACGAAAGCAGAGCAGGAAACAGAAGAAACGTATTTGCGCCTTCGTCTGGTCCCCTAACTAGTTCCGGAGGTAGTTCCGGTCAATATAGCGCGTGTTAGGGAACCAGACATTTTCAAGGCTGAACCACGGCCAATCTTCTCAGAAAATTTTCTATATAAACTTTGCGGATTTATGATCAAGCTAATAAAAGCCGAGGTTGCTTAATGAAAAATTTGTTTGGGAGGGATTGCCTAATTTGTGGTGCCTCTCTTTATGAGCAGCTTATTTATGCCGTTGACCATGGCTTCAACGCTTGCTTTAACTATGTCTTCGCTTGCACTTCCCGCTGAAACGATGTTGCCTTGGTCGTCTTCAATCTTTATAACGACTTCAGCGAGGGCATCTGAGCCCCCTGTAATTGCTTCGAGTCTATACTCTTTCAATTTGACTCCTACAAGCTTGTCCACTATTTTTTGTATGGCCTTTATTGCAGAGTCCACTGGGCCGACGCCTGTTTCGGTTGCGATGTACTCTTTATCGTTAATTTTCAGTTTAACCGAAGCCATAGGTGTTGTTTCGCTTCCAGTCACAACTGTAAACCCTAAAAGTTTAACAACATTTTTCTCCGGAACCCCCGTCACAGCCCTTGCAATAGCAAATAGATCCGTGTCCGTTACTGGTTTACCCTTGTCGCCTAAAGCCTTCACACGCCTAAAGATCTCGTCTAACTGGTTTTGAGTTACGTGTATCCCCACCGCTTCAAGTTCAGCTCTTAACCCTTGTCTTCCCGCATGCTTACCTGCAACAATCTTTCTTTTTCTGCCAACCATCTCGGGCGTGAGAGGTTCAAATGTTTCCGGTTTAGCCACAACTCCTTTAGTGTGAATGCCAGATTCGTGGGCGAAGGCGTTTTCGCCAACAATTGCCTTGTTGGGTTGAAGAGGAATCCCCGTTAACCGCGAGACAAGCTTTGACGTCTCATACAGCAGCTTTGTGTTTATCCCTGTTTTCTTCTTATGTATTACATGGAGGGCCATCACAACCTCCTCTAGAGCAGCGTTGCCGGCTCTTTCGCCTAAGCCGTTCACCGTCACATGGACTTGGGTTGCTCCGCCTTCAACCCCCCCTAGAGAATTCGCCACAGCCATTCCAAAATCATTGTGGCAATGTACGCTTATGGGTACTTTTACGACTCTCTTCAATTCACTTATGAGTTTCCTCATATAGCATGGACTTGCGACTCCAACGGTGTCGGGTATGTTTATTCTATCCACCCTACAATCTTGTGCCACCAAGCACACCTTTTTAAGGAAGACCAGGTCAGTTCTGGTTGCGTCCATCGGCGAAAACTCACAGAGGAAGCCGTGCGCCTTAATGTATTGGGTTATCTTTTCGGTTTCTTTTAGTACTTCTTCACGTGTTCCATTTAGGACATACTTTATTTGGATGTCGGATGTTGGTATAAATGTGTGAATGGAGTTTACCTCACATGCCATCGCAGCATCTACATCGCTTTTCGTCGCCCTTGCAAGAGCGCAGACTTCCGCCTTCAAGCCCGTCTCCGCTATCCTTTTGACAGCTTGAAATTCGCCTTCAGAAGCTGATGGGAAACCCGCCTCGATTACGTCTACTCCAAGCTTGTCAAGCTGCAAAGCTATCTCCAATTTCTCGTCTGGCACCAGAGAAACCCCTGGTGTTTGTTCTCCGTCCCGTAGGGTCGTATCAAAAATCCGGATATACTCCTCCATCTTAATTAGCCCCAACCGGCGCCCTTTATTTCTTTAGCGATGGCTTCGCCCATTCCTATAGTGGTTAGGGAACCGCCCAAATCTGGAACCGTTAATCCCCTCCTTATGACTTCCGCGGCACCCGCGTCTATTGCTTGAGCGGCCTCTGTGCAGCGTTCATCGCCATATTTTTGCCCCAACCATTCAAGCATCATTTTGGCTGCCAAGATCATAGAGCATGGATTGGCTGTATGTTTTCCGACCCTTGTCGGTGCCGACCCATGTATGGGCTCGAAGATTGCGTAGTCGTCGCCGATGTTTCCGCCTGGGGCCATTCCTAAACCTCCAACAAGTTGGGCGGCTTCGTCGGACAATATGTCTCCAAACATGTTTGTGGTCACTATCACGTCGTAGTTTTGCGGCTCCTTGATGAGTCTCATGGCTGCGGCATCAACGTACTGTTCGTTAAATGAAATGTGAGGATACTCTTTAGCCACTTTCCGACAAACCTCTGCGAAAAGCCCGCAAGTTTTCCGCATGACGTTGGCTTTATGGACAGCTGTCACCGTGCGCTTCTTTTTCCGAACTTCGGCAAGGTCGAAGGCTTTTCGGGCTATCCTCTCACAGCCTTTTCGTGTTATAACCCTCAAAGCTACAGCAGTTTCGCCATCAAGCAGAAATTCAACCCCTTTGTAGACGTCTTCCGTGTTCTCCCTGACAATAACCAAGTCGATGTCGTTTCTTAGGCAAGGGGCGCCGACATATGATTTAACTGGTCGAATGTTGGCGTACAAATCCAACATAATTCGAAGCCTAACAATAACGTCTGCAGCTGTTTCTCCCACGGGGCCTTTCAAGCAAACATGTGCCTTTTTAATAGCCTCAACAGTTTCTTCTGGTAAAGCCACCCCACGCTTTTCGAGGCAGGAATCCCCGGCTTCAAGGAAAACGTATTCAAAGTTCAAGTTAAACTTCTCCTCCACTGCCTCAAGAACTTTAAGTGTCGCTTCGGTTAGTTCAGGGCCTACTCCATCACCCGGAATCACGGCGACTTTATAGTTTGCCATTTTTTCCCAGCCTCCTTTTTAAATGCTCTACCAGGCCACCGGCACTTATGATTTCTAAGATGAAGTTTGGAAGTTTTGATGCTTGCAACCTTAAATTCTTTGTCAAATTCACAACCTCCCCCACGGCTAAGTTGACTAGAAGCTCATCATCATTGTCTGTTTTCTCAAGGATCTGAACGCACTCAACCACGGGCAGCCCAATGTTGATGGCGTTTCTATAAAATATGCGGGCAAACGACTTAGCTATAATGCATTTGACTCCAGCGTGCTTTAAAGCTATGGGGGCATGCTCACGGCTTGAGCCACACCCAAAGTTTTTACCCGCCACAATTATGACACCTCCCCGCGCCTTCTCATAAAACGTGGGGTCTAATCCTTCCATAACGTGTTTCGCCAACTCGTTCGGGTCCAAAGTGGTCAGGTATTTGCTAGGAATTATAACGTCCGTGTTGACGCTGTCCCCGAAAATGACGGCTTTACCCCTAACCTTCAAACCTTTTCACAGCCTCCTTGGATCTGTAATTTCGCCTTTCAACGCGGAAGCTGCAACAGTTGCCGGAGACGCCAAATATATATCAGCTTTCGGGCTTCCCATTCTCCCAGTAAAATTCCTATTCGAGGAACTTATGCAAGTTTCACCGTCTGCAAGCAGCCCCATTTGGCCTCCAAAGCATGCGCCGCACGTAGGGTTACAGATGCAGGCACCAGCTTCTGTAAGCGTTTCCAGCAACCCTTCCCTCAGAGCTTGTAAGTAAACCTCACGGGAGGCCGGCGTGATTATGAGCCGCACGTTATTCTTTACTTTCTTACCCTTAACAATCTTGGCGGCCACCCTCAAGTCTTCAATTCTTCCGTTAGTACACGACCCAATAAAGGCCTGGTCGATAGGAGTTCCCTCAACTTCCGAAACTGGCTTAACGTTGTCAACAGAACTTGGGCAGGCCACCTGCGGTTCTAAGGGACTAACATCTAAGTCAAAAATTTTTTCATACCTCGCATCCGCATCGCTCTTTAGAGGTTTGATCTGTCCATCGACCCTTTTTTTAATGTAAGCCATCACCTTTCTGTCAGGACTTATTATTCCGGTTTTTGCTCCGGCCTCCACAGCCATGTTACAGATGGTCAGCCTGTCACTTATGTTCATGTTTCTGATGACAGGCCCATCAAATTCCATAGCCTTATAATTGGCTCCGTCGGCCCCTATCTGGCCGATGATGCTTAATATCAAGTCTTTTGCGCCGACGAATTTCTGGAATTCTCCGGCAACATTAAACTTTATTGTTTCCGGAACTTTTAACCATATTTTGCCGGTGGCGAAGACGGCAGCCATCTCCGTTGAACCTATCCCCGTTCCGAAGGCCCCCAAAGCACCATAAGTGCATGTATGCGAGTCGGCTCCCAAAATTAACTCGCCGGGTCTCACGTGGCCTTTCTCCACCATCACTTGATGGCAGACACCGCCAAGGCCCACGTCATAGAAATATCGAATATTTTGCTCCTTAGCGAATCTCCTCATCATCTTGTGGAGTTCTGCCGACTTAGCAGAATCCGCTGGAACTTGGTGGTCTAGGACCATGACTATTCGGGTATTATCCCAAACTTTCTTCACGCCTATTTTGCGGAATGTTTCAATCGCTAACGGACCAGTTATGTCATTAACCATAGCCACATCTACGTTTGCTTCCACAATTTCCCCTGGTGAAACCTCCTTTCGGCATGAAGCTCGTGCCAAAATCTTTTCAGAAATATTCATTTGCTCCACTTGTTGTTGCTATTTTTCGAGTCCAGCCATTTTCCTTATGACTCTGCCAACCTTTTCCAGTTCGTGGTTTCCAATTTCTTCCATCAGCTTTTTCAGTTTCTTTTCTCCTTTCCTGTGTTCTTCTATCCACTCCTTTGCGAAGGCCCCGCTTTTAACGTTCTCAACAACCCTTCGCATTTTTTCTTTAACATAGCTGTCTATGACCTTTGGACCCACCGTTAAGCCGCCGTACTTTGCTGTGTCTGAAACTGCTTGAAGCATTCCGGTTATTCCCTTCTGGTAAATCAGGTCCATTATTAGTTTGGCTTCATTGCAAGCCTCGAAGTACGCCAGCTCTGGTGGATACCCGTTCTCCACAAGCACTTCAAACCCATTCTTTATAAGCTCGATTAACCCGCCTACGAGAACCGTCTGTTCGCCTATTAAGTCGCTTTCGGTCTCATCTTTAAAAGTTGTCTCTAAAACCCCCGCTCTGGTACATCCGAGCCCCTTTGCTATTGCCAAAGCGGTCCCTTTGGCTTTTCCGCTAAAATCTTGATGAACAGCTACAAGCGCTGGTACGCCAAAGCCTCCAACGAAAGTTTCTCTTAGCCTTGGTCCCGGGCTTTTGGGGGCGACCATGACAACGTCAACGTCTTTAGGAGGGATTATCTGTTTAAAGTGGATATTGAAGCCATGTGCAAAGTCTAGGGTTTTTCCCTTAGTCAAGTTGGGGGCTATTGACTCCCTGTAAACCTCCGGCTGACTCATATCCGGTATCAAGAAGAGTATCACATCACCCTTTTTCGCGGCTTCAGGTATAGAGTGGACTTCAAATCCGTCTTTACGGGCTTTATCCCACGATTTGCCGTCTGGTCTGAGACCCACTATAACGTTTAGGCCTGAATCTTTCAAGTTTTTTGCTTGTGCCTCTCCCTGGCTTCCATATCCTATCACAGCTATAGTTTTGTCTTTTATTGGATCTAAACTAACATCTGTGTCAAAATACACCTTTACCATTCTCCACACACCTCACGTTATCTGTGACTCACCTCTTTGTAAGGCTGTAATTCCAGTTCTGGCCATTTCTTTTATCCCATAAGGCTTTAAAACGTTTATAAAAGCGTCTATTTTATCTGGACCACCGGTGACTTCAATGGTTAACGATTTATGTGAAACATCCACAACCCGTCCCTTGAAAATCTCTGCATAGTTAATTATATCCGCCTTCGCCTTGTAGTCTGGGGCCGCCACCTTCACCAAGGCCAGTTCACGGACAACAGTGTTTTTTGGGTCCAATATGCTGACTTTAACGACCTCAATGAGCTTTCTCAACTGCTTGACAATTTGCTCCACAAGCTTTTCATCTCCACTAACCGTGATAGTTATCCTTGCAAACTCCTTCCTTTCGGTGGAGCCAACAGATATGCTTTGAATATTGAAGCCCCTCCTTCTAAACAAGTTTGAAACTCTGAAGAGTACTCCAGGTCTATGCTCAACGATTGCTGAAACAATGTACTCCTGCGTTGTATTCTTTGGCTCCATTTATTCTCACTCCCAAATCATCCATTTCAGCCCTTTACCGGGCGGAACCATGGGAAGAACGTTTTCTTCAGGAAGTATTGGTACATCTATAACCGTTGTCACACTGCTCTGGAGGGCTTTTTTGAAAACCGAGGAAAACTCCTCCAAAGTTTTTACACGAAAGCCTTGGGCGCCATAAGCTTCAGCCAACTTTACGAAGTCCGGCACTTTGCCCAAATTAACTGCAAAATACCGCCTATTATAGAAGAGTCTCTGCCACTGGGCCACCATTCCGAGAAGCGAGTTATTCAGTACCACGATGGTCACTGGAATGTTCTCTTCAACGGACGTAGCGAGATCTTGCTCAGTCATTATGAAGCTCCCGTCACCGGCTATGTCTACTACGGGAACTTCTGGACACGCTACTTTTGCCCCAAGGGCCGCCGGAAAACCGAAACCCATAGTTCCAAGTCCTCCTGATGAGATAAACGTCCTTGGCTTGTAAACTTTCAAGTAAAGTGCAGCCCACATTTGGTTTTGACCAACCTCTGTTGTTATGATTGCATTTTCGGGGAGAACTCGGCGGATTTCAACCATAAGCCTTGGGGGTTTTAGTTCCCTTTCACAGTTTGCTTTCCCCTCAAGCTGTTCTTTTAACTCCTTAATCTTCGCCATCAAGGCGGTTCGCTCCCTTTTAACAACTTTCATCTTAAGCAGCTTATAGATTTCCTGCAAAGCTTGCTTTGCATCAGCCACTATTGGCACATCGGCTTCGATGTTCTTTCCAATTTCCGCGGCATCAACTTCTATATGGATTATCTTCGCATCTGAACAGAACTCCTCCAACTTACCGGTAGTTCTATCTGAAAACCTCATGCCCACAGCGAGTACGACGTCTGCTTCTTGAATAAGACGGTTTGACGCCACTGTGCCATGCATCCCCAAAAGACCCGTTGCCAATGGATGATTTTCAGGGATGGCGCCCTTACCCATCAAAGTTGTCGCAACAGGAGCCATGAGAAGCTCGGCAACTGCCAAAAGCTCTTGGGAAGCATTTGAAGCGATGACGCCGCCTCCAGCGATGATCATTGGACTCTCAGCGGACGCCAAAAGGTCAACAGCTTTCTTGACTTGAAGTGGATGCGGAGCGTGATTCGGCTGGCGGAAGGCTACCTCAAAGCCCCCGTCAAACTCTACGTCAAATAGTTCGATTTGCACGTTCTTCGGTATATCCACCAAGACAGGCCCCGGTCTGCCGGACGAGGCGATTCGGAAGGCCTTTTCAACAATTAGAGGTATGTCCGATGCCCGTTCTACTTGAAAGTTATGTTTAGTTATTGGGCATGTTATCCCAATAATGTCTACCTCTTGAAAAGCATCTCGCCCTATAAGCCTCATTGGAACCTGACCGGTGAACGCAACGATGGGCGATGAATCCATGTAGGCGGTGGCTATTCCAGTAACAAGATTTGTTGCGCCAGGGCCGGAGGTTGCCAAACACACACCGACCTGTCCGCTGGCGCGGGCATACCCGTCTGCTGCATGTGCAGCGCATTGTTCATGTCGTGTTAAAATAGTTCTAATGCTGGAATCTGCAAGGGCTTCGCAGATGTCAAGCACTGCTCCTCCGGGTATTCCAAAAATCACTTTGACCCCTTGTTTTTCTAATGTTTTAACTAAAGCCCTTGCTCCATTCACAACAACCATGAACCACCCTCCCAAAAACCAAATGATCTGGTTGAAGCAACCCTTGAGAGGAATTCATGGCGAAGCTTTGCGCAACTGTAGAAACAGTGATTTAAAAGATCATCAGCATGTTCCGCGAATAAAATTGCTCCTCCCGAGAACACTATCCCCCATTGCTACCTCCATCCCCTCGTTAAGGCCCCTCCGGCCTGGTTTCGTACCAGAAGGAAAGCTTAAACTTCTCTTCGCTTTCCATGGAGTCCTTTGTTTTCAATTCGTTGTCCTTATTGGACTCTTTCTGCTTTGTCATTAGCCCACCATGGGATTGCAAATGCTGCATGCTTTCAAATAAAGCTTTTGGGCAATTATTCTTGCTCAAGAATTCGTATTTCCGCTCCATAATCTGCAACGCTATTTCCCCTTTCTCTGTCAGCTTGACGGAAACACCTTTGGCATCCCTGTTCCCAGCGACAATCATTCCAGAATCCCTTAACTTGCGCAGATTCCACCTAACGGTTGATTTGGGCACATGCAGCTCCATAGACAGTTTATCCACAAGTTGGTAAAACAGGAGGCCGCTGTTCTCTTTTACTTTTGCCAAGTACTTTAACTGTTTCACACTCAAACATTTTTTGGTAACCAAATCTAAAAGCTCTAAAAGCATCTTGCAAATGGTTTCGCAGTCTGCTTGAGACTTTTCGGCACCGTTTGCCATCTGCATGTTATTACTTGATTTGGCGATTCCCCGTTTTGAGGGTTCTATTCCCCCGCATTAAACCACCTCATTTTACACGGATTTGTTAAGCGATTCTTCTCTTTGGGGATCCGCTGCATTCCCTCTTGATATAATGTTGTTTATCCCGCTCAGCATGGCCTCAACGCTCGCCATAACGATGTCCTCACGAGCCCCCCACGCCGTTGTCGTCATGTCGCCTTTGCTCAAGTGAACCACAACCTCTACTATGGCGTCTGTTCCTCCGGAAATTGATTTCACATAATATCCGTCGAGCTTTATTGGTTCTATTGTTTGTACAGCCCTTCGTATCGCGTTTATCGCTGCATCCACGGGCCCAACCCCTGTCGCGGCGGCTACGATAACTTTGCCTTTGACTTTAAGTTTGACGGAGGCTGTTGGAGTCACCTTGTTTCCGGTGACCACTGTTAGCTCTTGGAGCTCAAGTGGTCTTTGGAGTGGCAAATTCATGGTTGCCCCAGCAATAGACACTAAATCTGAATCGGTAACCCTTTTGCCCTTATCCCCAAGCATTTTAACCTTCGCGAAGATCTCTTTTAGTTGCTCTTCGTTGGGAAATATGCCCATCTCATTCAAAACAGCTTTTATCCCTCTGGACCCCGCGTGTTTGCCGACCACTAATCGCCTTGTCCTTCCAACAAGGTCTGGCGGTATCGGCTCATATGTTAACGGGTTGCTGAGGATGGCGTGGGTGTGTATGCCGGATTCATGGGCAAACGCGTTCTCGCCTACAATAGCCTTGTTGGGCTGTACTGGAACACCTGTCAACTTTGAAACAAGCACAGACGCTTCATAAAGCAGTTTCATTTTTATGGGCACTTTTACCCCGTAAAGCAGCTCCAATGTAACAGCCACTTCCTCTAAGGCGGCGTTTCCAGCCCTTTCACCTACGCCGTTGACTGTTGTGTGCACCTCTATTGCTCCCGCCCTCAGAGCGGCAACCGAGTTGGCAACAGCCATTCCAAAATCGTCATGACAGTGAACGCTGAATGCCACGTTCGGGAAGCTTTTCACTAAGTCTGAGTAGAAAGCGTGAGCCTTCTCTGGGGTTAGAACGCCCACAGTGTCGCATGGAGTCACGATATCTGCGCCTGCATCTACGCTCACCGCGATCAGCTTCTTCAAGAATTGTTCTTCGCTTCTTGTCGCATCTTCGGCTCCAAACTCAACTTTGAGGCCGTGGTCCTTGGCGTATTGAATGCATTCCTCTGCAAGTTTTAAAATATCTTCATATTTTTTCCCAAGCTTATGTTTGATGTGGATTTCAGAGGACGGAATTACCAAGAAAACACCGTCGGCGTCGCTGCCCACCACAGCGTCTATATCCTTTTTGTTGGCTCTTGCAAAGCTAAATATTTCCGCTTTAAGCCTTTCCCCTGCAATTAACTTTATTGCTTCAAACTCCCCTTCCGTAGACGCTGCGAAACCAGCCTCAATAGCGTCCACCCCGAGCTCATCGAGCTTCCTCGCTATTTCTAGTTTGTCTTTGGGAGTTAAGGAAACCCCAGGGGTTTGTTCTCCATCCCTTAAAGTGGTGTCGAAAAATCGAATTTTCTCCGCGAAGTTACTTAATGATAAAGCTATACCCCATTTTCGGAACCTCGTCCACAAAAATGGCACACGTATATATTAAAGCTTTTCTCATTTAGAATCAACAATGTTCAAATGCGAGCGTAAAGCGGTGGGAAAATGAGGAGCGACGTCATAAAAAAGGGGCTAACTCGATCCCCTCATAGGGCCATACTGAAATGTTTAGGATTGACTGAAAACGACTTAGAGAAGCCGTTCATAGCCGTGGTTAACAGCCACTCAGAGATTGTTCCAGGCCACATGCATCTTCGCCAACTAGCGGAATACGTTAAGCAAGGCGTCCGATCAGCGGGAGGCGTGCCTTTCGAATTTAATACAATTGCAATTTGCGACGGTCTGACCATGGGGCATTTGGGAATGCACTATTCGCTTCCGTCACGTGAATTGATCGCCGACTCCGTGGAGGTGATGGTTCAAGCAAACCAGTTTGACGGAATGGTTTTGATAACAAACTGCGACAAAATAACACCCGGCATGCTTATGGCTACAGCGAGACTAAACATTCCCTCAATAGTTTTAACAGGGGGCCCCATGCTTTCGGGCAGACTAAAGGGGAGAACAGTGGACGTGACAACTATCTTCGAAGCCATAGGCGAAGTTAAGGCTGGAAAGCTAACTCTAGACGAGCTTAAAATGATTGAGGACAAGGCCTTCCCCGGGTGCGGTTCATGTAATGGAATGTACACTGCAAACACCATGGCATGCATAACCGAAGCACTGGGCATGTCGCTTCCAGGATGCGCAACAGCCCTCGCGGTTTCTTCAGCTAAGTTGAGGATTGCCAAGGAAAGCGGAGAGAAAATCGTCGAACTAGTCCGCAAAAATATTAAGCCAAGAGATATCATGACAAAAGAAGCTTTTGAAAATGCGATTATAGTG
Source organism: Candidatus Bathyarchaeota archaeon (assembly GCA_025059195.1). GTDB lineage: Archaea > Thermoproteota > Bathyarchaeia > Bathyarchaeales > Bathycorpusculaceae > DRVP01. Next base: position 2,490 of record JANXDU010000033.1, on the reverse strand, counting down.
GACCTGGCCCTAGGTGGATCAACAAACACAGTGCTACACTTGAGGGCTATAGCGAAAGAAGCTGGAGTAGACCTTCCCCTAAGCATGTTTGACGATTATGGAAGGAAGATTCCACACCTATGCGACATGAGACCTTCAGGGCCACATGACCTTCGAGAACTAGACGAAGCTGGCGGAGTTCCAGCTTTGATGAAAGAGTTAAAGCAGTTTCTACATCTAGACGTGGTAACAGTTACTGGAAAAACTGTCTGGGAAAACATTAAAGACGCGACGATAGATAACCGTGAAGTGATAAGGCCTCTTCACAACCCAGTGCACAGCGAAGGCGGATTAGCAATATTGTATGGAAACTTGGCCCCAAAAGGGGCCGTAGCAAAGTTGAGCGCTGTCCCAAGTAAAATGCTTCGTCACACCGGACCGGCTAAAGTTTATAATTCAGAGGAAGAGGCTGTTACAGCCCTTTTAGACGGAAAAATAGTTGAAGGCGACGTCATTGTGATCAGATATGAGGGGCCAAAGGGAGGGCCAGGAATGAGGGAAATGCTTTCGCCCACGGCGATGATAGCCGGCATGGGTTTAGTCGAATCGGTCGCTTTGATAACCGATGGAAGATTTTCCGGGGCTAGTAGAGGGCTGTGTGTAGGCCACATTTCACCGGAGGCAGCGGAGGGGGGACCAATAGCAATACTAGAAAATGGAGATCTCATTGAAATTGATTTACCTAAAAGGAAGATAAACGTAAAATTAGACGACGAAATTATCAGAGAACGCTTTGCACACTGGAAACCTAAGCCGCTAAAAATCTGTTCAGGATACATTCAGAGATACACGTGCCTAGTCGGATCGGCTGAAGAGGGAGCGGTTTTTAAGGAAAAACCATGCTAAGTGGTTGTTTATGGGAGAAAGGCTTCTAAAGGTTGCTTTTCAAGGGGAAACCGGAGCTTACAGCGAAGTAGCTGTTTACAAACACTTTGGCGTTATAGTTCAACCAATCCCTTGCAAAACCTTCCAAGAGGTTTTTAGTAAGGTTTATTCGGGAATAGTGGATTATGGCGTTCTCCCAATAGAAAACTCGATTGAAGGCAGCGTAAACCAAGTTTATGACTTATTATTAACGCACACCCTCATGATCTGCGGAGAGGTTGTCGTTAAGATAGATCACTGCCTCATAGGAAATCCAAACTCTGATTTGGGCAGCATAAAGAGGGTTTACTCGCATCCGCAAGCCCTAGCCCAATGCTCAGAGTTTTTGGAAAAACTGAAGTGCGAGGTAATACCAACTTACGACACCGCCGGCAGCGTCAAAATTATTAAGGAAAGAGGATGGATAGGAGAGGCGGCAATAGCCAGCGAAAAATCCGCAGAAATTTATGGAATGAAGGTTCTAGCAAGAGGCATAGCCAACCACCCAGAAAATTATACTCGGTTTGTGATAGTATCGAAGGAGGATATGCCACCAAGCGGCAACGATAAAACATCAATAATCTTCGCAGTCAAACATGCTCCTGGAGCCCTTTATGAGGCTTTAAGTGTATTTGCCAAAAGGGGGATCAATCTGACAAAAATAGAGTCTAGGCCAACGAGGAAAAAACCATGGGAGTACGTATTCTACCTCGACTTTGAGGGCCACCGGATTGAACCGAAGTGCACTGACGCTTTGAGAGAGTTACGAGATAAAACTTTATTTATGAAAGTTTTAGGTTCTTTTCCAAAAGCCGTTGGGTAAGGCGCGTCCCTTGGATGATGTATCCATCTTGTACTAAAAATTACGGCCTATAGATGGAACATATATCTTCAACAGCTTTATTAAGTGTTACTTCCGCAATATCCCTACCATACTCTAGAATTCGCTTTGTTCCGTCTAAAACCATCCAAAGAATTGAGGACGCATTTGGATCCAACTTTTTACTATAGAGGATTGTTGCGAGCTGCATTCCCAAGGTTTCAAGCGACTCTATTTGAGGAAACAGTTTATCGGCTTGCTTATAATCCCACTTAAACGCGGCTTTTAGAGATTCCTCAAACATCCCATGAGCCATGGAGTTGAAGTCGAGGATTTGGTAGTAAACTTCTGTATCTATAATCTCCTTAAGGAAGAGGGTCTCATTTTCAATGTGTTTTTTGAAGGCTGCAACTGTGTTTACGACGTTCTTTGCGTTTTCCGCTATACTCTTTATATCATTGGCCATAATCCTGTAGGCTAAAAATTCTTTAGGGGTTCTGAAGCCAAGTTCCCTGAACAAGTTTTGCTCTATGCCGAACTTCAGCTGACGAACCACGTACAAGTTTAGCCGATTCACATCGCTGCAAGTGCTTAAAACATGCTGAATTATACCATGATCCATTCTTTCCACAGCAAGCAAAGAGTCCCGATCCGCAGAAAGAGCTAACACCGCCATTCTTCTAATAGCTTTATCCACAGGGAACTCGGGATGTTTTATTAGAATTTGAATTGTAAGCTCGTCTGCCGATTCATCGATTATCTCTGAG
>JANXDU010000018.1 GCA_025059195.1 Candidatus Bathyarchaeota archaeon | reverse complement strand
TGCCGCTGCTGAAATTATCCAAAACAGTCACTTCCGCCTCAAGCTCTACAAGCTTATCAACAAGATGACTACCAATGAAACTCGCACCACCACACACAAGAACTTTCATTGATTTCCAAAGGTGGTCCCTCAACATATTATCCACTTCCACGATCCTAATGCTAACTTAATTATTTAGTCTTCATGATGATTATAAAAATTACGCTTAGGTTCAATAATCCTTTTTACACTTCTTCCGTTAATTATGTTTTTATAAAACAAGGCTCGACATCTGAGTTGGCTTAGCTTGGAGGATAAAGTTTTAGTTTTTCAAAAGTATAACAATCCAAGATGTGAAGGGTTTTAGGCTTATAGGTTAAATATATGATTTCTGTTAGTTGCAGCTAACAGAAATAAACCACAACTTAGGATCGCTTGGAACGGTTGTTGATAATGATTCGCTGTCTGAATTTAGGTGTCTTGATAAAGGTTTCTATAAATAAACCCAAAAAACGAAGGAGGAATTGTTATGTTACCGGTGACGCTGTCTTATTTCATTGTCTATTTGAATTTTCTAGCAACCCTGTTTCCGCAAGGACAATTCTGGCTTCTTTATTTCGTTTAATGAGCGGGTCTTTTTCGACTACCTTTGCCGCTTGTTCTTTTTTCGCTGGAATAGTGACATCAAGGTTCTCCGTATGAACAGTAAATTGGACCGTCTCAGGAGGCTCATGCCCGTAGGCGTATATCTTTTGCGTCCTCTTGTCCATTCTGATAATATCGAGGTTATGAAGGTCCTTCAAAGCCCTATCGAAGCTCCTTCTCTGGTGAGGTTGAACATTGCAAACGATTTTAAGTTCGGCTTTAGTTAGAGGGCGTTGCCTCAAACTTTTGATGATTTTCCTTTTAAGAAGGAAGCGGGTGTTCCTTGCATTTCTTGCATAATGGAGGTTGGGGATTCTTTTGTACATATTTCTGTCCACATCCTGAACATTGTTGGACAGAAATTGACTCAATAACTTCTATTACTTGGACAGCTTTAAATTTTTTTCGTAAAATGTGGGAGTTTAATAGCATGTTAAAGAGAAAAACTGCAACATGGAACATACAAGTTCCCAAAGCACTAGACGAAGCCGTAAACGTTGTAGTCGCAAAGTATTGGCACTATACGAAAGTTGAGTTCATACGCGAAGCGGTAAGGGAAAAATTAAAATCGCTTGGAATAAGCCCGGCAGAACCCTTCAAGGATACGCCTATTCCTGAAAACTAAGGGGGATGAAAGACACGACTGAGGCAAATGTTTCTCAACAATCAAAAAGAATCCCACCACCTCCAATTATGCTTTACAAAATGATCTTCTGCAAGAAATGCCAAAATTGGTGCGACACGTCAGATATAAACTTCTCAAATTGCATTTTATGCTTCATCGCGGACGAACTTGTGCGTACACGTCAACTACTCCAGTTACACATCCAACGATAAGCACGGTAGGCAATAAAACCATGAAAAACTGCCCTCACCAAACTGTAGACAACAAAGGCTACACAAACTGCAAACATGGAGACAACCAATGCCCATACAAGGCTGCCTCTTCCGCTTCTAAACAAAAATGTAGCACATCTGCTGATAAGCTTGTTTTAAGCTGTGTTCAGCGAAAACGCCGTGCAGAAAGATCTGTTAAGCGACTTTTAGACGTGCTACATTTTAGCATAGACGCTGTAGGTGTGGGAGTCTATGCATAGGGCTGTGTATTTTTGGAAGGATTTGTATCCTTTGTTGGTGCGGTTTTGTCGGGAGCGTGGTGTTAGTTTTAATCGTGTGGTGAATTTGGCTGTTCAGAGTTTTTTGGGTGGTTGTGATGTTGAGTTGTTGAGGTTTGAGGCGCGTTTAGATGTTTTGTTGCGGGAGGAGGCTCGGTTGCGTCGTGTTTGTAATGCCATGTTGAGAAGCGGCAGCTACTTGCCCAGCTATGTTGCTAAGGTTTTGCGTGAGCCTGGAAGATCTTTAACGCATATTCAAGACGCTCAACGTCCATTAAAAGCCCTCAACCCTAAAGAGGAGCGGGTTTTCCGTAAGATTGCGGCTAGGCGGGAGCAGATTGCTCATGAAATAGCGGAAATTCAAGAGCGGCTTTTGCAGGATGTTCGGCCTTTCCGCCTTAAGCCCGATTTGCGTGGGCGTTCACGGTCACGTCGACGTGACAAAACAAGCTTGAAGGAGGTGAAAAAGCTGGATGGTGAAACTGCCTAGGATGGGAAGGCCGCCTTTTCTGAAGCCTCACCATGTCAAGCAGGACGACCTTGTAGAGATTGTTGATGAGCCTTATGTGCGTAGTGCTGAGGACAGTCGTTTCGAGAGGCCGCGGGGCTATGCTGTTGTTAGGTTGTTGCGGACTGGCGAGCTTTACACTTGGGGTTTCAACAGCACTACTTGGGATCGCCTACTAGACGCGTTTGGCGACGACAGCACATTATGGAGGGGCAAGAAAGTCAAAGTCAAAATTGAAACGCAGACGGTGCGGGGCGAGCAGAGGCAGGTTATTTTCGGTATCCCCTACCGCGAGCCACAGCAGAAGCTTCCGGTAGATCGGCAATCCAACAGCCCTTTAGACGCCGACTTAATCGCGAAGGTGAAGGCCCTACCGTTAGAGCAGAAGAAGGCGCTGCTGGAAGCGTTGAACGAAAGCCCAGCTGCTACGGAAACTTTCTAGCGCCTTCAGCCGTGATATGCATGGAATGCCGTTGCTGGCGCCAATGCCAAAAAGCCTCCACGACGCCATTCCACTCCCCTCCTTTTTCTGGTTTAAACACGCTTAACGGTTGAAAAATATGACCCATTGTCCCCAATGTGGCTCAACAAAAATATGGAGAGACGGATTAAGAATGCTAGCGGACAACACCAAAGTCCAGCGTTGGCTATGTAGAAACTGCGGCTACCGCTTCACAGACCCAAACCACAAAAGGCTCCCCACTCAATGGAAGAATCATCCATTCAGCTTAAATCCCGAAAACAGCTTAGACTATAAATGCCAAGGGAACAATGAGCCTTGTGGGCGAGATTCCACCGCCCTTGGCAGGGCGGTGCAAACCTTGGCCACAGTGGAAAAAGAAAACGAAAAGCAGGCCGCGGGAGCCACAGCGCTTTCGTTCAATCATTATCCGGAAGCTATTGCAAAAGTCGTTGAATATAGCCTTTGGCTACTAAAAAATGGCTATTCAAAGGCCACGATTGAGGGACGAGTTAAACTGTTAAAACGTCTACTAAAGCTTGGAGCAGATCTTTTTGATCCAGATTCTGTGAAACAAACTATATCAAAACAGGAATTTTGGAGCGATGGAAGAAAAGAACTCGCCGTAGAAGCCTACAGCAGTTTCTTATTGATGATTGGTGGAAAATGGGATCCGCCAAAATATCGCAGAACTCAAAAGCTGCCGTTCATACCAACCGAGGAGGAATTGGATCAGCTGATTGCAAGCTGTGGAAAAAAGACGGCGACTTTCCTACAACTTCTTAAAGAAACTGGAATGAGGGCTGGAGAGGCCTGGAACCTTAAATGGACAGATCTCGACCTAATAAATCTAAATGTTAGGGTGACGCCTGAAAAGGGCAGCAATCCGAGAATACTAAGAATATCCCATAAACTTGCAGCTATGCTTAACTCGCTACCTAAAAAATCCCAACTAATATTCGGAGGATACCCAATTAGAGGCTTTGCGAGACAATATGCACGGCAAAGGAGAAGGGCTGCTGAAAAACTTGGAAACCCGAGGCTTTTGCAGATTACCTTCCACACATTCCGCCACTGGAAGGCCACGATGGAATACTATAAAACAAAAGACATCCTTTATGTGATGAGGCTGCTTGGACACAAGAATATCAAGAATACGCTGATATACACTCAGCTTGTGGACTTTAAGAGGGAGGACGATTATATTTGCAAAGTTGCAACGACAAATGAGGAGATAGCCCAACTAATAGAGGCTGGATTTGAATATGTCTGCGAGCATAATGGGGCTAAATTTTTCAGGAAGCCTAAATGAGCCCTCTAAGAGCCGAGGGTTCATCTTGGAAAGGCTGAGGGTTTGTTCCAGAAAGCCGGGGGTGGGAGTTGAACCCACGTATAGCTGCTCTGCAGGCAGCCGCCTGAACCGCTCGGCCACCCCGGCATTTACTGGTCTAGGGTTAATAATGTCTAGAGTTGTTTGTGGTAATAAATGTTGTTAGTTTAAGCCTATTTTTTGTTTGATTTCGTTGTAGATTTTCGCGGCTGTTTTTTCGTTTGGCACGTTTTTTATTAGCATACGGCCTGTGCTGAATAATGTTATCTCGTGGTTTTTGTGGTTGAAGACTATGGCTGTGGACGTTTTTATGCGGACTTTGAATTTTTCCTTTATTTTTGTGTAGATGGCTTCTAGGCTTAGTTTTGTGGGTTTTTCTGGGTTTATGTTGACTGTGTCGTGTCCACAGAGCCAGACAAGTTTTTCTTGAGTTTTCTGCGCTGCTGTTTCGCCTTGGCATGTGGGACAGTTTGGCCTTTTTGGGATCTCTATGGTGGTGAAATACATATCGTTGAAGTCGCATATCAGGAGTTTGCCTTTTAGTGGCGTGCCTATTCCAGCTAGCAGTTTTATGGTTTCCATGGCTTGCATTGTGCCTATTATTCCTGGAGTCGCACCGAGCACACCTCTGACGTGACATGTAGGCAGGGTACTATCGTCAATGTTGGGTAAAACGCATTCTAGGCATGGTGTTTCCGGGGGGGTGAAAACTGAAAGGTTGCCTTCAACGCCTATTGCCGCTCCGAAAATGTAGGGAATCTTCAGCTTTACACATGCACGGTTAACTAGGTAGCGGGTTCGCATATTGTCCAAACCGTCGACAACACAGTTAACGCCGCCCAAAAGCTTTTCAACGTTGTTGGCGTTCACGTTTTCCGGAACAGCTTCAACCTTTATGTACGGGTTTACTTCCACGAGTCTTTTCGCCGAAACCTCAGCCTTAGGATAGTCTAAATCCCTCGGAGTGTACAAAACTTGCCTGTGAAGGTTGTGGGGTTCAACAGTATCTTGGTCTATGAGACGCAGATAACCTACACCCGCCAAAGCCAAATAAAGTGATGAAACAGTGCCAAGCCCACCTAACCCCACAACGGCAACTTTTGCTTTCGCAAGTTTTTCCTGACCTGAGGGACCGAGCTCTTTTAAGACCAGTTGGCGACTGTAAAATTCGCTATAGGAAATTGGCGGTTTTCTAGATTTTGCCATTTAAACCAGCCTTCAATTTTATCTGCTGTTTTTAAGCTGTATATTACCCTTTTTAGAAAATTGGCTTTTGTAGATTTCTTTGACCCGTTGTATGGTGTCCGCTTCCTCGGGGGCTTTATCTTCTCTTATGCGAGTTATCCTCGCAAACCGCAGCGCCATGCCGCACTTGTATTTTGGACTTTTTTGGATTTCGTTATAGGCTACTTCGACAACTATTTTTGGAGCTACGAAAACTCTTCGAGGCTCTTCTTTTATGGCCAGCGCCTTTAACCGCTTCGTCATTTCAATGATCTCCATGTCGGTTAAACCCTTGAAAGTCTTACCCACCGTCAGAAATTCCCCTGTTTCAGCGTCACGCGCCGCTAAATGGTAATCTGAAAGCCACTCGCGTCTTCTTCCATAACCATATTCTGCGGCTACAATCACCAAGTCAAGGGGTTCAAGGATTGGCTTTATCTTAAGCCAACGTTTCCCACGAATCCCAGGAACATAGTCGCTGTCAACTTTTTTGGCTATGAGTCCTTCATGGCCAGAGCTCGTGGCTTCTTTAAGAAAGTTTTCCGCTTCTTCCACGCTATCCGTTATAATCTGCTTTGTTAATGGAATTTCGCCTACCCTTTCCGCTAGAATCTGTCTTCGCCGGAGGTATGGAAGAGCTATTAGACTTTGCCCGTTCAAGTAGAGAACGTCGAAAAGATAAAGCTTCACAGGGATGGCTTCAGCCATACCTTCAATTTCGTGAATCCGTTTAAACCGGCGCATTAAATGTTGAAAGGGGAGCGGGTGGCCTTCGCCGTTTACGGCTATTACTTCCCCCTCCAAAATGGCCTCTTCAGCCTCCACGTTCCTTTTTACAGTTTCAGCTATTTCTGGTAGGCTTTCCGTCACGTCGGTTAGTCTGCGGCTATAAATCCTAATCGTTTCGCCTTGTTTGTGAATTTGCACCCTGGCCCCGTCAAGCTTATACTCGAAGGCTGTTTTTCCACCGTGTTCCTTTAGGGCTTCAGCCACGTTGCTGGCCATTTGCGCCAACATGAGCTTAACAGGTCTGAAAACTTTAAAACTAACTTTTAATAATCCATCTTTACCTTCAGTTTTCGCCACGGCCGCAACGGCGCCTACGTCGCCCAGAACCATGCTGGCCCTTTGAACAACATCCAACGGAACATGAAATGCCTCTGAAATTGCCTGCTCCATCAAACCCTCGTGGAAACCTGTCCGCATCTCCCCAACAATAATTTTAACTATATATTTAGCCTCAAGCGGGGAGGATGAACTCAACAGAGCCTCTGTTAAACGCTCTTTTTTCTCTCTAGAACCAGCGCCAACAGCCTCCGCTATGGCTTCAAAACTGCGTCTAACCTCTGTTATAGTTAAGGCCTTTTCAAACAATGGTGTTTGCCTTTTGATTTTGCTGCTTTCAAAAACCATTCTCGTCGCGGCGCCTATATCGCCAGTTTTGCTAAAGGCCTCCATAAAAATTTTCCAGTCTACTCCCGTTATGCGTCTAATTATCTCGCTGAGCGTAGCCCAGCTCACTTCTAAAGTTCGCTGGCTCCACTTTGGAAAGGGCTGTCCAAGAATCATGGAAACCGCAGGTTCAACCTCTTCGGGTTCTAGGCTTTTTAAGAACTCAGAAACGGAGCTGATCATGGAGACGCGTTTTCTTATGCCCTCCAGTTTTTCACACAATTCCGCAAGAGCCTTGAAGGGTGTGGGCATAGCCTACCCTTTCTATAATTCTAGGGATTTGCAGAGGTTGTTAAATAGTTTGCATTAAGAGAAAAGAGGATTTAGAAAGATTCCTCCAGCCGCGCTTTAATTTCCTTAATCTTCTTTTCCAGCTCCGCAACCTTCTCCTTTTGGGCCAACGCCTTGTAACAGTCCCTTGCATATTCTAGTGCGGTTACTCCGAATCGCTCAAAGCCCTTATTGAAGGATAGGTCTGCAGACTTCTGAAAATATTCAATGGCTTTATCGTAGGCTTTAAGCATGAAAGCGCATTCGCCAGCCTTGAAAAGCGAGTAAGAGGCGTCGAAGAAGTTGTTCGCTTTCAGGTAAAGTTCTGACGCCCGTAAGAAATTTTCTTTTGCCTCTTCATACTTGCCAAGCTCGTAAAGGGTGTTGCCATCCTTATGTAGTTTAACAGGGTCTTCCTTTTCCGCCATCACCAATCAACTCGCATCACTTACAGTATCTGGAAATGCAATTTAGGTTTTCCTATTTTAATGCTCAGCTTTCGAGGTGAAAGCCTTTAGGGACATGTCTGTTCAGCAGGTTTAAGCAAACGCTGCACTCCTCCCGCCACAAAAGCCAGAGACCTTGCTATGTCTATGAATGGGTAGGCCAGTATCCTCTTATATAATCCATCTCCCATACGGAACGTTCTGTAAGTGTATACAGCCATAAGCCCAAAAAGTGGGAAAAACAAAATCGCAAGCAACGTGGCCAGAACATCCATGGACCAGGTTAAAAACGTGTAGAGGATTAGGGATAATATTACGAAAAACCATAAGGTGAAACCGGTTATGCTTAGTAAGACCCATTTGGAAAGCGTGCTGTTCACTCCTTTGACTTTAGGGAGTAAGCCGCCTCCTTGCCCGTAGCGGAAAGCTTGCTTCAAAAGCGCCGGCAATGTTGAGCGGTGTTTATGCTTAACGGTGATTTCGGGTGTGAGCAGAATTTTATACCCTTTTTCACAAACTCTTTCAGCGAACTCCAGCTCGTCAAAGCCATATTCAAACCTTTCATCGAAAAATCCAGTTTTTTCAACAGCTTCCCTTTTAACAGCAAAGTTGCATCCAACCGGATAATACATTGGAGAGCTTATCCTATTAAGCACGGTTTTCTTTTTAAAAATCCGCATTACTGGGATTATACTTTCGTCAGCATATCTAGCCAAAAAATCGTCATTATACCTCAAAATTTGCCCGCCGACACATCCAACTTCAGGGTCTCTGAGGTTTTCGACTATTTTTTTAACCCAATCCCTTGGAACAACACAGTCATGGTCTGTGAAGGCTATGATTTCTCCTGTGCTGTTTTTTATGCCTTTGTTTCTGGCTACATTAACTCCAGGCTTTTCTTCTGTCAGAAGTTTAACGGGATATCGGGAGACTATGTCCCTCGTGTTGTCGGTGGAACAGCCGTCCACAACTATTATCTCAAGCTTGTCTCTGTCATAGTCAACGTGCATCAGAGAGTCTAAGAGATCCTTTATTTTTTGCGCCCCGTTTTTTACAGGAACTATTATCGAAACTTTTGGGTTAGCTTCATTTTCCCTTTTCAAGGCCACTCCTTCAGGTTATCCGCCCTTTATTATTTCTTCTACAGCCCTCTCCACCGCTTGGCGGCTGTTTAGTTTGGGCTTCCAACCCAACTTTTTAAGTTTGTTAATGCTTAAAAGCATAAATTTTACGTCTCCCTTCCACCCTCTTCCACCATCAACTCCGCCTGTGAACATATACTGAACACCCTTCAGCCTCATTTTTCTACAGACAATATCTGCTATTTCTTTGACGGTTATTTGGTCTTCTGAACCGACATTAAAAATTTCCGCATTTCCACGATTTACGTTTATGCCAAATAAGATTGCGTCTATGCAGTCCTCGACATGTAGATAGGATTTCTTTTGACTTCCATCGCCCAGTATTTCAAGCCTCTCAGGGTTTTCCTTTAACTTTCTTACGAAATCGTAGATTATCCCGTGGCGTGCTCTGGAGCCAACTATGTTTGCAAGCCTGTAAATTATTGTTTTAAAGCCGTAGTTGTAGGCGTAGCTTATTATAAGGGCTTCGGAAGCCAGTTTAGAGGCGCCATAAACCGAAATGGGTTTTAAGGGGGCATAGTCCTCTGGTGTTGGAATTTCTTCAGCGTCTCCGTAAACTGCAGAGGAGGAGGCAAAAACTATGGTTTTAACACTTTCTGTTCTTCGAACGGCCTCCAAAAGGTTGAAGGTTGCAAGCACGTTCTGCTCGTAATGAACTTGGGGGTTTTCTGAGCTTATTTTGACTTCAGGGTTTGCTGCAAAGTGAAAAACCGTTTCACAGTTGTCTAAAGACTCTAAAATTTTTTCTGGAAACAGGAGGTCGCCTAAAACGAACTTGAAGTTCGGCGCGTCCAGCCATTTTTCAATGTTCTCCATTCGACCCGCACTTAGGTTGTCGAAAACAATCACATCAACGTGTTCTGCACAGAGTCTGTTAGTCAAGTGGCTTCCAATGAAACCCGCTCCGCCGGTTATGAAAACCTTTCCAAGGTTTGAAGAGGGCATGTTTATCCCTTTTCGATTTCTTAAGGCTGGTTGTTGTTGATTTGATTTATCTGTATTTTGCTAGAGCAAGCCACAAGTGATCGCTTTCCGGCCGCGGAAGAGCCTCAACGGCGCCGTTTTTCCGGACTAGGATACGCCGTTTTTTGGGGGCGAGAAATTCCCCTATTACAGAAGCCTCTACGTCATTTTTCTTTAGTTCTTCGACAATTTTCTCTGTGAACTCATTTTTTGAGGCTATGAGAAGAGCGCCAGAACTGATGAACTGCAACGGGTCTATTTCGAAAAAGCGGCAGATTTCAACGGTTTCCTTTGCTATTGGAATCTTCTCTTCAAAAACTTTTACGCCGAGGTTTGACGCGTCAGCCATCTCATGGATGCCGCCTAAAACACCGCCCTCAGTGGGATCATGCATAGCGTTTACACCGTTGGTTTTAAAAGCGATGACGGCTTCTTTCACGACGCTTATTTTTCCGAAAAACTTCTGCGCCGACTTTAACAGTTTTTCTGGGAAACCATTTTTTGAAAGCAGATCATAACGCTCTGTGGCAAGGATAGCAGTTCCCTCGACTCCAGCACTTTTCGTTAATATCAATTTGTCACCGGGTTTTGCTCCTCCCGCTGTTACATACTTCCCTTTATTGGCTATTCCCATGGCGCAGCCTATAACTATTGGGTTGGTGAGGTCAGGGGTGACTTCGCAGTGCCCTCCAATAATGGCCATTCCAAGGTTTTTTGAAGCCAAATCGATTTGTGAACATATGGTTTTCAACATCCGCTTATCAGCGTTTTCTGGTAGGAGGATACATGAAGCGAAAAATGCGGGTTCAACGCCAAAAGTCGCAACATCGTTGGCGTTAACATTAACGGCAAGCCATCCTATCCGCTCAACGGCTCCTGTTATTGGATCCGTAGAAACAATCAGCGATTTGTCGTCAAGGTCTATCACCGCACCATCAAAACCAGCGGAAGGCCCTAATATAACCTCTCGCCGTTTTACTCCCAGATTTTTGAAGACTATCTCTTTCAACACTTCAACAGGAACTTTTCCCGTAGGTAATTTCAACTTCCCTCCCTCTAGCTTTTAAGTTGCGGCAACGCACGCTTAACAACCCTTACTAAGGGGATTGCAACAATTAACCCGATGGCCATTTGCCCGATATTTACTGGAACCTCAGCGATGGCGAAAACGCCCAGGAAAAACTGTTGGTAAAGGAAGTAGCCCAAAACCATTGATAGCCCTCCAAAAATGCATGAAATAATTGTGAAGCCATATTCAGGCTCAGAGATAAAAACAAAAACCGCAATCATTAAAACTGCAAGCACACCTACTCCAAACCAGAGCTCCGCCGGTATAAAAAAGGTTAAAGCCGGATTCTCCATAGAAAATGCGACAGAATAAAGTTCAACAAAACCGCTATAGTAAATGAAACCAACGAGGCCAACAAGCGATCCTACGAGAACGCCCATTTTAACAGCAAACAACCGTAATTCACGTTTGGTGTACGCCTTGGCGAGAAATTGCCCCTTCTTACTTAGAAAACCAACGATAAACCCTTCAAAGGCCTTGATGACAAGGGTTGCCGGGGCATAGTAATAGTAGCCCAATATGGTGTCGGCAAGCATAGAGCCAACACCACCGGAAAAGGCGCCTACAAAGGGACCGAAAAGTATGGCCGCTGTGTAAATCATTGTTTCGCCAATGTTGAAGTAACCCTTCGTGCTTGGAACATAAACCGTAAAGCTTATTGTGGCAACACAAACAAGGGCTGTAAAAACGCTTGTTGCTCCCACTTGTCTAGTCAGGTTTGGCTTTGTCATGGCAGAGTCCTCAGAGAATGGTATAGTCACAACTTAACTATTTTAACCTATTGCATTTTAACGACGGTTCACAACAAAAGTTTTAAGTCATCAAACGCTTGAAGAACTTTTTCTCCACGTTTTGTAATCTTGAAAAACTTCCGCCCGTCTCTTTCGTAGCTTGTGATGAGGCCCCTACTTGAAAGCTCGTTTAGATGCTGATAAACCGCAGCCCTTGTCATGACCTTTCCAAGCTCTTTCCATAATTCATAACCGTAGGCATCCCTTTCGCTTAGAATTTTCAGTATTTTTTCCTTAGTGCTCAGCTCCAGGCCAACAACCGCCATTTTCCTCTTTTTTGTCAAAGCTTGTAGAACATCTGTTGCCTTAAGCCCGCTTCCAGTTATTAAACACACAATTTTATCCATTTTGCCTATTAACCCTTGATTTGCAAGTTTTTTGGCGGCGGCGTATGTGGCAGCGCTTGCCGGTTCAGCGAAAATTCCTTCAAACTTTGCCATTTCCCTCTCCGCCAAGAATATTTCCTCGTCAGAAACAGCCAACGCCAAACCTTTCGATTCTTTTATGGCGTTAAGCGCTAAACCTCCATAGGTTGGGTTTTTGACTAAAATCGCGAGGGCGTGGGTTGATGGCTTCATTTTCAAGAAAGGCTTTTGAGTCTTTCTTAAATAGGCATTAACTATGGGCGGGCACCCTTCAGCTTGAACGCCAACTATTTTCGGCAACTTGCTTGTTTTACCAGCAATTTCAAGCTCTTTAAATCCTTTCCACATAGCGTACAGTGTTCCACCACTTCCCATAGGAACTATAAACCATTCTGGAACTCCTATTTGTTCAAAAACCTCATAAGCTATCGTTTTAAGGGCCTCCACCCCTAGGGGGTTTAATTCCACAGAGCCTTGGTACCAGCCTGTCTCCTCTGCGATTTCCATAGCTCTTTCCAGAGCTTTGTCAACTATGTCGCCATACTCCTCAACTACAGCGTCGTAAATTAGCATTTGGGCAAGTTTTCCAACATCTACACTCTTGGGGACCACGACATGACAGGCAAGTTCAAACTTCGCACAGTAAGCCGCCAAAGAAGCCCCAAGGTTTCCGTTGGTGGCGCAGACAACAGATCTGTAGCCCAAGTCTAAGGCGTTTGAAACCAAAAGCGTTGCGCATCTATCGCTGAAGGAGTTCGTTGGATTTCGTGTTTCATCTTTGAAGTAAAAATCCCCAAATTCAATCACCTTAGTCAATCTCTGCGCCTTATGAATGGGTGTTCCACCTTCTCCCATAGAAACTGCATTTTTAACTTCGGGCATAAATTGTCTGTAACGCCAAAAAGAAAACCGTCCCGTAAACCTTGCGGTTTTAAATCTTTCATAATCATATTTATACTCTAGGAGGCCTCCGCAGTTTTCGCAGGAGCATTTTGGGGGAAAACCGTCAAATTTTGAACCGCAAACGCTGCATTCAAGGAATGCCGTCAATTTAGACTCTCCCAACATTATTAACTTATGAATTATCTAAGGGGGAGGTTCACCTTTAACTTAATGTTGGAAAGGCGCTTAAATATCGTTTCTGATAACCACTTCTAAAGGCGGAGCTATACTTTAAAAGGCTTCTAAACCCTTTTTGTTATGGAAAATTTTTCGTATATTTTTTTAGAATAAATGGTTTCTTAAAGAGAAAGTAAGCATTGCCGCTGATAAGCCAAATCAAGGAGAGTTTCAAGTAACCCGTCCTTCTGAATCTTCGGGTTGACACATAACCCCATGCTTGTTTAACAAACTTAATTCTGCCGACCCTATTCAATCTTAAAGAGCAGTCAACGTCATCAACGCAAACCCCTTCAGAGAAGTAACCGATTTTCTCCAAAGCCCATTTCTTTATTAGAACAGCGGTTCCCAATTTTGCATACAACGTTTTTCTTGCAACGGTTCTAGAGAAAAAATTGGTGAACCCAAAAATGCAGAAAATCAGCTTGTCTTTAACACTTTTCTCCACTGGAAACAATTCACCATAAACGGCGACGACGTTTTCGTCCTCCAAATAGGGGAGAGCCGTATCTATCCAAGTTGGATTAAGCATTACATCAGCGTCAACAAACAATAGGACGTTGCCTCTGCTTTCTTTTGCTCCGATATTTCTACCAGCTGGAATCGAGCATTTTTTAACGATTAATTTATCAGCGTATTTTTTCGCTATTTCCACGGTTCTGTCAGTTGATTCTGAATCTACAACTATTATCTCCTTGTCGCGATAAGACTGGGCGCGCAACGAAAGTAAACATTTCTCGATGTATCCCTCCTCATTAAAGGTCGTAACTATAACGGAAACAAAGTCGCCCATCATAAGCCCTCATAGGATAATTAAATCACCATGAGGTTCCAGCTTTTGCAGTTTCACAATACGGTTTATTATAAGTTTTGCTTTTTCCACAAACTAACTATTCTATACTTGGCAGAAAGGTTAGGACGGCCGCAACCTCTTTTATGGCTAAGTTTTCGATTTTAGACATTTTGTCTGCAGGATTCTCGTCCTTTACAGAGCTGAATTTCGCTTCTAAATCATGGAGCACCACATAGTCGAAATCCCTAATCACTCTAGGTCCCGGATCTTTCGGTTTTTTGAGCTCAATTATGGATGGCATAAGCATGAAGATGATGAAGGATAATATGCCGAAGGATAATAGCGTTATCGTTGAAAGCGGATTCGGAGTCGGAATCATCTTTTCTTAGTGTTTTTCCATAAACGCAATATAACAATTTCCATTTCCAGAATGCGTCGTCTTATCCCAACGATGGCAGTTCTTTCCAACAATTTTTGAGAAAAGAAGGTCGATGAAAGCTTTTGTACATATTGGAATGTTATACAGAAAGGTGAACACTAAAAAGGGGATGAGCCGCTGGGCTCTCGTTCTGCCGTCTAGGTGCGCCCCCACGCCCACTTCATAGAAAGGTGCGAAATTTCCGACAGCACTGTATAGGGAGATGGAAACAGCAACCCAGAATGGAGCGAGCCACTGAGAGAATTTCAAAACAAGGAGCGGAATGCCCACAATCCATGAAAGAAGAACCATAATCGGCATGAAGTAAACGTTCAACAAAAGCAGCCCATCAACTTTTTGGACAAATGTAAGCTTGTCGCTTTTCAAAAGGCTTATGGAATGTTTAAAGGCACACTGCATATGTCCCTTAGCCCACCGGTACCTTTGTCTCCAATAGGCTCGCCAGTTTTCCACGGCTTCCTCGTAGCATTCAGCGTCTAAAACATACTTAACCTTGTAGCCTGCAAGGTAAACCCTGAAGGTCAGATCCGTGTCCTCTGCAAGCATCCGCTCATCCCACCCGCCAAGTTCTTCCAAAAGCTTGCGACGAAAGCCGCCGACGGTGCCGCCGAACTGGGTTATTAGTCCAAGCCTATCACGGGCTTCTTGGTCGACACGGTATCCGCCTATTCTCTCCAGCGAAACAAGCCGTGTAACAATGTTCTGCGGCTCGTTCAGAACCACAACTCTACCTTGAACGGCTCCGACTTTAGGGTCTATGAACTCTTTTGCAAGCTTTTCCACGATGTCCCTTTGGGGGTAGTAGTCTGCATCAAAACACAACACTATTTCGCCAGTAGCATGTTTTAGCCCAGCGTTGAGAGCTGAAGCCTTTCCACGTCCACCTTCATGTTCGCCGCGGTGAATTACACTCACGTAATTGTAGGCTTTGGAGTATTGCTCGGCTATTTTTCCAGTATCGTCTTTTGAAGCGTCATCGATAACTATTACTTGCAGTCTATCCTTGGGATAGGTTAACTCAGTCATCCTTTGGAGAAGTCTCCCAATAACGCGTTCTTCGTTGCGGGCCGGTATTAAAACTGAAACAGTCGGCCGATAGCCTATGCCCCAAAAATTGAGCCGCGTTTTTCGCCCTTGACTGGTTTTAAGCACTGTTATAGTAAAAATGTAGTGGCGAACAAGATAGGCAGTCATAGCGGCGGTAAAAAGAAGAAACAACGCTTCCAGAACTCCGATCAACACTATCCGTCACCACTTCCCACTTTCAGGCTCCGCCAAAAACGTTAGGCTTGTAGACCAGAAAGACACAAACCAAAGCAAATTCAGAAACGGGCTTATAAAGGCAAGTAAAGCGGTAAAACCGCCGCCTGCATAAGTTGAAACGGCGTTGACAAACATGAAGAACAACGTGTTCCACGTGAAACAGATAAAGTTTCCAACAAGGAGGGCAGCCATTTTTCTTCTTAACGAACCATTCAGCGGGAAAAACATGCACACAAAAAGGAGGTTAAAAACGAACACTGCTTGAAAAACCTCGTCGGCAAACCGCAAAAAATAGGAAAAAATGATTATGAAGGCTCCTACGGCTAACCCTAAGGTCATGGACTTCAAAGTCAGCCTCCCCCTTTAAGCTAGCCAAGGATTTAGACTGCAAATAGATGAATCTTATAGAAAATGTTTTCAGTTTGTTTTTAAAAATTGCGAGGAGACGGCACTACTTGTTAAAGACCATTCTGTCTAAAACGGAAATTAACGTTTGAAAAACTTCTTCTGCCGTTAGGTTATCCGTATCTAATATTAAGTGGAAGGGAGTGAAATCCTCTCCTAAGCTGAACCCGTAAAGCCTTTTGTAAATAGCCTTTGTCTTTTCCTCCTTGCTTTTTAAAGCCTCTAAAGCTTTTTTGACGCTTATGCCGTCTCTTTTAGCGACTCTTTCAGCCCTTTTCCGAGGCGAAGCCTCCAGCCATATCTTAAAACCCTTTTTCAGAAGCCACGGCATAGTCCAACTGTCCAGTATGACGTTGCCTTGCTCGGCTACCTTCAAAAGCTTTTCATCTACGGTCCTGTCAAACTCTGGATTTTTACCCCTATTTTCTAGGAAGGCTAAGCCCTCTTGGCTTTCCCACCAGCCCTTTTCGAGGGGTTTGTAGCCTTTTTCTATAGCTAAAGCCCTTAAGGCGTCTCCTCCAGAGTAATATTTTAAGCCGTATCTTTCGGCAAGCTTCTTCGCCACAGTGCTTTTTCCACTGCCAGCCATTCCGCATACGCAGATGATTATAGGCTCTCTGGCCATTTTACTTAGCCCAACCAGGAGCAATAGCAGCTCTAACCGCCTGCTTCAAAGCCTTTTTTAAGCAGTTTGAGCAGAGCTGCCCACCGTAAATTCTCGAAACCCTTCTCTTTGAACGGTTGAGTTTCCCAACCTCTGATGGAAGCAGCCTAGGGGTTCCGGCTAGCGGGTTACCGCAAATGCTGCAAGTGGCTCTGCCAGGAATTTCACGTTTAAAGTGTACACTCCTTCGTCCTCCGGGCAGGGCTTTGGAAACCCGTTTTCGACTTCTGGTCCGTAGGGCTGGACGCGGCATATCCATCACTCCACGCTAACCAAGCCGAATATGTGGGAGAATAACGTGCTGAAAAAGAAGGAACACAACATATACCACCAAAATAGAGAGGTTATGGGCCACGGAAGCAACGGAACATGCAAATGCCATCCCAAGCCCGGAAAAAAGGCAATATCGGCTCCCCCGTATATTCCTCCAAGAAAGACCCAGACAATCCACAGTGGAACAAGGAAAATAAACATCACTTTGGTGGATTGCCATGAAATTTTGGCGTTAAGCTGCAAAATATACTGCTGTTTTTTCATAAGTTTCTCCAACTGCTTTTTGTCCCCGCTTTTTTGAGCCTCCCGCAGCTGCCTATAATAGTCGGAGATTTCTCTCCTCCACTCCTTAAGCTTTTCAGGGTTTATAAAAAGGCGGTTTGCAAGAGTCATTAGGAAAGTGACTATAGCGGCCAGTGAGAAAAAGAAAAGCGTTGACCCGGGAGGTGTCATGGGCAGCATCCCCTTAGCCTCCAAATATTTTTCTGAAGGCAGGATACATTTCAGCAACTCTTTCCCGCACAAGAATCTCATAGTACTGGTATATTATGCCTACAGAGAGGAGAATTCCAACGCCGGAGCCAAAAACTCCGAAGAAATCGGACAAACCGGCAATGAGTCCCACTATTATCCCGCCAAGGACGGTTACAGCCGGAATGTAGCGCTTAAGAATTTGTTCAACAGCCTTTCCGGAACGCCTGTACCCCGGAATCTGCATGCCGGCGTTAACAAGCTGCTTTGCAACCGTGGAAGGCCCTAACCCGCCAACCTCAAGCCATGTAAGCGAGAAAATGACACAAAAAACCACGAGAATCGTCAGGTAGCCAAAAGCCCGTAAGGGTTCGGTTATAACGTTTGAAAGGTTACCTGGAGAAGTCACATAGTAGACCAGCCCTCCAGCTGGTACATATTGGTTTTCCTCCAGTTTATACCAGCCCAACAAGTCTGTCCAAAAGTTTCCTCCCTGAGGTCGGCTAAAGTTGTACCATAAAAGGTATGAGAAGAAGTATATGTTGGCGAAGAGGGCTGAAGCGAAAATCACTGGAAGATTTGAAACATACAACAACTTGATTGGGTAACGGCTTCTGAAACCGCGGTAACCAGCATACGACAGCGGCAACTCCACCCTAACACCTTCCATATATATTATAATCAGAAAAGCCGCTATCGTCGCTATTAATCCTATTAACGATGGAAAGTTTCGCCTAAGCAGCAGGCCGGTCACGGGTTTTCCGCTTAGTATCGTCTGCACCAGCGCGACAAGGATTCCCGCGCTTCCATATTCGTCAACGGGCGGCGAAGGGTTAAAACATTCCATAAATATTTGTTGGGCTACGCCAGCCATTATGAAGAGGCTTATTCCGCTGCCGAAACCCCAACCCTTCTGGATAAGTTCATCTAAAAGCATGACAATTATTCCGGCGGCCAGCAACTGTAGGAAAACGATGACGGCTGTTGCACCTAGCAGTTGGCCGTACATGCCACTGATTATGTAGGCTGAAGCTTGCACACCAGTTAAGATTATTGCAAGGACCTTGCTTGCCGTCGTGAACAGGGCTCGGTCTTCAGGCTTTGACATGTCGCATTCAATCATAGCTGAGCCCACCAAAAGCTGCAGGATCAGGCCGGCGGTCACTATTGGACCTATGCCAAGCTCCATGAGGGTGCCGCGGCTCGAGGCAAAAATTATCCTTAACGGGGCAAACTCCTCCTCTCTTTGGATTCCATAGAGGCGGCAGGCGTCGCTTGCCATGACAAGGTATATTATGAGGGCTATGGCGGTCCAGAAAAGCTTCTCGTTAAAGCTTACTCTCCGCTCTGGAGCCTTAACTTCTGGGATAAACCTTGCAAGGGGCTTGAAGAGGTTCAGGAATCTTCCAGCCATAAGCCGACTCGCTACTCCTCAGATTCTTCTGGGGATTCTGCCAAAACTTGCCCTCCTGCCTCCCTTATTTTCTCAGCCGCAGCCTTGGAGCATGAAGCCACCTTCACCACGAGGGGCTTTGAGACCTTTCCAGCCCCAAGAAGCTTTGTTATTCCAAACTTTTCTAAGTCCACAAAGGTTTTGCCCTCTTCCTCTTTAGGCTGGAATTTCTCCAACATTTCTTCCAGTTCCCCAACGTTTATGGCTTTAACCATCCGTTTAAGGCTTTGAGGAGATGTAAACCCTTTCTTGCCGAAGTATTCAGGCTCATACTTTATGACGTAGGTCCACCCATGCTTATGGCGACCTGCCCGCCTATAACCCTTTGAGCCAGATTTTCTGTGCTGACCTACCCTCCCGTAGCCGCATGTTCTGGAGCCACGCTTTTTTCGGATTTTCCTAAGCTTGTGGGGCATCGTTTAACCCGCCAGTTTGCTTATGGCGCTTTCTCTGAGGGCTTTCTTAAGCCTTATTTCCAACACTCCATTCTTATAGGTTGTTTGCATGGATTCTGGAATAACAGTCTCCGGCAGATTTAAACGTTTATGGTACTTGCGGTTTTGGCTTATTGCTGAAAGGGTTAGGCTCTGTTTCTCCACGTTGAGTTTTATGTTCTCCCGTTTAAAGCCTTTAAGCTCTGCGACAACAATTATGCAGTCTTCCTCGTTGAAAACATCCAATAAGGGTTTAGGCTCCTTCAATTTGGAAATTGTTTCCCCGCTAATTTTTAACCGTTTGTAGGGGTAAGTGTAGTGGTTTGCTTTGAGGCTCAACTCTCTAAATCTGAAGGGTTTTAAACGTTTTATACCTTCAGCTTCGTCCAACCTTTTGACGGCTTTAAACCATTTAGGCCTTCTATCGCTCCTTCGCCACTTCATTCTAAACTTTCTCCCTTATAGCATAATGGCATCTGTAAACCGGCTATAAAAGGTATCGCCCAAAACATCTAGGGAAAAGTCTAAACCATCCGCTTTAACAAGTCGTTAATTTTCTCGCCCCTATATCCAAGCTCGCCGCCCATGCCATAGCCTTTCTTTATTTTGCCCCTGAAACCTTTTGTCGGCGGATGCAACCTAAAATAAGGCTGTACAGCTGGAAGTTTCCAGTACTCAACTTTGCAGGCGAAGATTGCCTCCGCCAGCTCCTCCAGCGATTTAAAACCAAGCTTTTGTACGTATTCATCTGTCAACTTTTTACCTCCCACCAGCCTCCCCCTTTTTTTCAGTAAGGCTACTATGGTTTCTTTTGAAACCTCGCCCCACGTGACGAAGTTTTGGGCGGTTTTAAGCATTCCGATAAAGGATGGACGATTGTCAATCAAAACTGCGTAGTTGTTTCGTTCTAGGTTTAAAATGCGGAGGGTTTCTCTGACCTCCAAAGGCGCGCTTATGACGCCACGAATTCTTACGGCGGCTATGCATTTACGTTCTTGCGGTTGATCCGACAACTATCTCACCCAGTCCACAGGAGTTATTAGGCTGTAAGTCTTTTTTAAGGCGTCAAAAACAGCGTAAGCAAAAGACGGCACAGTTCTTGTTGAACCGTAGCTTCTGGTCCAACAGTCCTTTATTCCAGCCAGTCCAAGAATGACCTTGGCCACTTCGCTGGCAACAAGCCCTAAACCTCTAGGCCCGGGTATTATGACAACTCTAACGCCGCCGCATTTTCCCTCTACTTGAAATGGAACTGAATGGAGTTTTCCACACCCACATTCCCAACTTCCACATCCCCGCCTGATTGGAGTTATATTGAGCCTAGCGTTCGCAGCCGCTTTCTCTATAGCTGTCCGCACTTGGCTTGCCTTTCCAGCACCAAGTCCAAGGTAACCATCCCTGTTTCCGACAGCAACTATGGCCTTGAACCTTGACCTTTCCCCAGCGTCCGTTTGCTTTTGAACAAGGTTAATGTTTATAACCTCCTCTTGGAGGTCGGGAAGCAAAGCGTCAACGATATGGGGTTCCCGAATGGGCAGGCCTTCCATAAAAACCTCTTCGATAGAGGTTATTTTGCCCTCTTGAACAAGTTTTCCAAGGTGGGTTCTCGGCACCCACTGTTCTAGACTGCCGGGTTTATCCGCCACGACTTTCACCTCCACCCTTAAAGGCGGCAACCACCGCCTTCTTTACTTCCGCAAAGTGTTCTGGAAGCTGCTCCGGCGGAATCTTGTTTTCTAGATACTTGGAAAATGCCGCCATATACTTTTCACCTTCAGCGGATAATGTTTTAGCATACTGGACGATATGCAAGCCCCTTATCCTATTTTCGTCTGGTAGCTTCTCTTCACTACAAGGGACGGCTAAACCTGCATCCAAAACTCCTTTCAAAGCGGCGAAAACCTTTGCACCCTTCGTCGGAGAATGTAGTCCAATGTCCAAGACAGCCTCTGTTACACCCTTTGCTTTAGCCTTTAACCCGCAGAGGAGCCCCGTTAAATAGGCTGTTGGAATATTACCCCTTGGAGCTTTCCATCCATACTTTTTTAGGAGCTCTCTGCTGTGAGCTGAAGCTAAAACCGTGTCGCCCGCGGGTTTAGAAGCAATCATTTGAACCACAATGTTTTTTAGTGAACCACGAACCACGAGCCTCGGCTTTCCAGAAACTATTAGCGCCTTCCGCTTTCTGTAATTAGTTTTCCCCTCCCTTCTCCGGCGGTATGGCACACAATAACGTGCGTCCCTTGCCATTAACGTTTCCTCCATAAGTCATGCGCTTTTATGTAGCGTTCCATGTCTGCAACAGACGCGAACTCCCCGCTTTTCACCAGGGTGTACAGCTTTCGATAAGTAGTTTCAGTGATTATTTTTTCGGCTTTTAACTCACGGAGCCTCTTCCGCAACGTTCTAACTTTGTTCATCCAAGCCTCTTTTTTGGAAACTCTGGCTTTAGCCGTTCCACTTCTGCTCCCCAAGCCACGCCTTAAGCCTTTCTTCTTCTTTTCATGAATCAGCTTTGCTCTCGCGCGGCTAACTCCCTTTTCTTTTAAGGGTTTGATCACGCCTTCATGGATTAACTTTCTAATTTCTTCACGGGTTATAGCTGCCTCTACATCTTCTACTCTGTTCGGGTCTATCCAAACCCTTTCAACGCCGACTTTCAATATTTTGGCTGCCAAACGCCGCTGGCTCCTCAGGCTTGTCATGGCGCTTCCCTCCCTGCTTTCTCTTTCTCGCTGCTTTTTTCGGTTCTTTTTCGTTTAGTTTTTGGTTTTTCGGCAACTTTCTCTTCTTCTGCCTGTTCCTCTTTAACTTCTTTCTCGGCTTCTTTTTCTTCCTTTAACCCTTCCTCAACTCCCTTTTTGGCTTCGCCAAGGTTCAAAACGATTATTTTCCTTTTCTTAGCCTCCAGAAGAATTTGCATTCTCTTCTTCTGGCCAACAGTGTGGGCGATTCGGACCGCTTGATTTTTGGGATTCACTTTCCCAAGGTCTTCAACATTGTGAACCAAAATTTCCTCATAACCCGACGGATGCAGGCCCCTAGCAGCTTTTGGCCCTCTGTATCCGATGTCTACGGTCTGAGGCCAGCCTTTGATTTTCCTCCGCATTTTATTGTCTATGCCCTTCGGTTTCCGCCAGTTCTCCTTTAAACGGCTGTACCGCCAGCTTTCCTGCCTTACAAAGTCTGGCTTTTTCTTTTTTATCTTAGCCCTTACACGCAAGGCTTTTTCCAAAGTTGCGGTTTTCGGCTCACCCATGTTAGTCCATTCCCTCCCTACGTTCGTAAAGGTATACGCCGTCCAAGAAAACTCGTGGATCCTTCCTTTTCACTTTAGTGGCTTGTTCTATGTTTGCCGCTGTTTGGCTGACGTCTTCAAGGTTTATTCCTTGAACTATCACATCATCACCTGAAATTTTGACTTTGGCGCCGCCGATGATCTTCGCTTTTCTCGGGTTTCTTTCACCAGTGAAATTTTCTATTAAAACCATGCCGCCTTGAACTTTAACTGAAATTGGAAAGTGAGAAAAAACTATTTTCAGCTTATAAGTGAAGCCCTTCTTAACACCAGTAATCATGTTTTTGATATGCGCGTAAACGGTGCCAACCAAGGCGCTTTCCTTTTTGCGGGGCCAGTTGGCCCATATCTTGAGGCTTTTGCCCTTAAGCTCCATGGAGATTGGGGCGTAGGAAAAGTCTCTGGTGAGGGATCCAAGCGCGCCCTTGACTGTTACTTTTTTACCCTCTAGCATGATCTCTACGTCGTCTGGAATTTCAAGGACTTTTGAAACCTCCACAGCCCGCATTTGCAGCCCCTCTTAGTTAGTACACGAAGGCTAAGAGTCTACCTCCGACCCCTTTTTCTTTAGCCTCTCTATGGGAAAGAACTCCCTCCGGGGTTGAAATAATCAGTAGCCCCACTTCTCTGGATGGCAAAAACTTTTTCTCCCAATCTTCGATTTCATTAACACCAACTGCAAAACGGGGTTTTATAGCCCCGCATTTGTTTATTCTGCCTAAAAGCTGAACTTTGAATTTTCCAGTTCGTCCATCATCTATAAACTCAAATTCGCCGAGGTAACCGTGCAACTGCATAACTCTTAGAACTTTACCCAAAAGTTTAGAGGCTGGGCTGATCACGCACTCCCGTTTGTTGCGCAACTCGTTGTTCAGTATTGTTGTCAAACCGTTTGCCAACACGTCCATAGCCCTTTCCTCATTCATACTTCTGGAAACCTAATTTTTTGGCCACTTCCCTAAAACAATGTCTACACAAATATAAATTATAACGCCTAATAATCGGCCCATAAGAGCCGCATCTCACGCACGGCCTTGCGCCTTTGCCGTATTTCCTCTCTTTCTTAGGTTTCTTTTTAGCCATAATCTTTACCACCTATTAGACTATTTCAACCCCCAACGTGTCTTTAACAAAGACCATAGCCTCCTCAGGGGTTAGAACATGCTTGGAACCTATCTTCGCCCTTGCCCTTTGCCTATTTTTAACACGCCAACCTGGGCGGCTCAGTGAAACGCAGACATCCATGCCGAAGATGCCGATTTCAGGGTCATATTTAACTCCGGGGATTTCTATATGCTCCTTTATGCCGAAGGCGAAGTTTCCATAATTGTCAAAACAGCTTTTTGGAAGCTTATAATCAACAGCGTGTAAAACCCTCTTTAAGAATTCTACGGCCCTATTCTTTCTAAGAGTTACGATGCACGCCATTGGTTCGCCCCTTCTGATTCCGAAGTCTCTTATAGTTTTCTTTGCCTTTCTTTTACATGGAGTTTGGCCTGTCAAGGTTTCCAAAACTTTTGAGGCTTTTTCAAGAGGCTCTCCGGATTTTCCAACGCTTATGTTTACAACAACCTTTTCTATTCTCGGTTTAAGCATCGGGTTTTCTTCCCATTTTTTCCGTATCTCGTCTTCAGACATTCTATGAAGCCTCCGGTAAAGATATTAAGGGGCGTTCCTCGCCTATGACAAATACAAAGGTTAAAATCGTCTGGTAGCGGTTTCCTTTATCGTCTTCTATGGTCACTATGGCGTCTTTGCGTTTCTTTCCCTTTGCTTCTTCAATCTCAATGATTTTGCCGTACTTTCCCATGTTTTTTCCTCCCGTGATCAAAGCAAAGTCTTTCTCTTTCAGTTTTATGTGTCCAATGATCTGTCGATCTGGAAGGCTTAACTGAACGGTGTCAAAAGTGTTGTAGACGTCTTCTTGAGGATTCTTTGGGTCTGCCACTTTTATAATTACGTTTGAGCCGTCGTGAAGGTTTAGCTGTATGTGCCCGTTTTTAACAGTTGTTTTGTTTTCTATTCTGCAAAGTTTGAAGGATGTTTCCTCTTTGGTTATTGGATGAAGAATGAAGCCCTTATGAGAAGGCAGCACGCGGAAATGGTGGTCCATTTCAGGTATAGAGACTATGTCCATGAGTCCGACTGGAAACCTGTCTTCCCGTCTAACTTTTCCATCAACGTAAACCTTTCCTTGAGAAGCGATTATTTTAGCTTCTCTTCTCGTTTTTGCAACTCCGAGAATGTCGCGCAACATTATGGTTATGGGTAAGCATTTTTCAAGCGAATGGGGACCCGGTGTAGGCCTTACAGCCCAAACGAACTCTTTCCTATGAATAGGCCAAACTTTTGGTGCCGGCTTACGTTTTAGAACGGTTGAGCCTCCTTTTTTACCCACTTTCAGACTCCTCCTTAGATTTTCGTTTCCGTGTTCTGGTTTTAGCTCTTGTTTCTTTCGCTTCTGGTTTCTCCGCTGTTCTCTTCCTCGCCGCTGTTTTTCTCCGCTTCGGCTTTGCCTCCTTCACTGTTGGAGGGAGCTCCTCAGCAGCTTTTTCCTCTACCGGTTTCTCTTCTTTTACAAGCCCTTCCTCCGTTTTTTCAACGGCTTTTTCAGCGACTTCGCCTGCTTCTTTAGCCTTCTTTCTCCTTTCCAAAATTTTCTTCCGCCATTTATCGTCAAGGTTAAGCTTTGTTATCATGACTTTTGAAGGGTGAACTGGAATGAAAACCGTTGTTCCGTCAACTTTTTCCCTGGTTAAACCTTCAACGTAGAGGCGGTATTTTTTTCTATCAATGCGGGAGACTTTTCCCTCAAAGCCTTTGCGGTCGCCCCGCATAACACGGACGGTGTCACCGGCTCTTAGGGGAAGGCTTCGTGTGGTGTAGATTTTTCTAAGCTCTGGCGACAAGGGAGCCGCAAAATGTTTATAACGTATGTGATCCGAGGCTTGGAATAGCCTACTCCTCTGTTTTGACGGTCTAGATGTTTTAGCCGCTGCTTGCATGGCTTTCACCTTAATTATGTTATATTATTATGCTGGCCGCGCTGGCTATTCTCGGCCATCTTTCAGCCGCCTCCTTTGCCACAGGCCCACGGATTTCAGAGCCTTTCATCTCGCCTTCTGGAGTTATTATTACAGCAGCGTTATCTTCAAACTGAACCCAAACGCCATCAGCTCTTCGGAAGGGCATTTTCTGCCGAACTATCACTGCTTGGAAAATTTTTCTGCGCATGTCTGGCGTCCCATGCTTAACAGAAACTGTTACACGGTCGCCTACAGCGGCGGAAGGTAAACGACCCAGTCTTCCCTTGTAGCCCATGACTTGTATTAGGCGTAGTTCCCTCGCTCCCGTATTATCCGCGCATTTTAACATTGCGCCTACGGGTAGTCCTCGTGAAAGTTTTGGCCTTTGCCCAATTACTCCTTTTGCAACCAAGCCCCGCGTCTTTGCCTTCGCAGCCATTTTACTTGGCCTCCTCTTTCTTTTCAGCAACCACAAAGGAGACCGTTTTACTTATCGGTCGACATTCAGCTATCGTGACGCGGTCTCCTTCTTTAGCGGCTATGCACGGCGGGTTGTGGGCAGGTATTCGGCTGTGTCGCCTTTCATATCTCATAAACTTTGGAACATATTTAAGATAATCATGCCTCACTATAACCGTTTTATCCATTTTGGCGCTGACAACAACACCTTCCAGTATGCGTCCCCTTATGGGAAGGCTTCCATGAAAAGGACAGTTTCGGTCAGTGCATGTTTTCTTCGGCTTTTTAAAGTTCAGCGCCATCACCATAACCTCCTAATCCGTTTTTTAAGACGGTCTTCCGGTCGCCCAACAAGGAGTTTACCGTCAATCTCAACGACGGTGCCGTCGGAAAATTTGAAGTGGAAAATCGCCGTGTTTTTCACAATCATTTTTCTCTCGCCATCGTGGAGCACTATGAACGTGTTTCGCGTCTCATCGAGAATTTTGCCCCGTATCCCCACACAGCTTGGATTTTTGCTTTTCGCAACCTTAACCTCAGTTCCTATAAACTCGTAGCGGATTATGTCAGGCGTTACCTTCATCAGTCGCCCCTCCCCTCCTCCGGGGTCTTTGTTTTCTTTGCTTCACGCCTTTGCTCGTTTTCGATGGTTAATATTCTAGCAATTGCTTTCCGCAGCTCCCTTATCCTTGCCGGGTTTTCCACGGTGCCGCCGGCCTTAATCATGGTTTTAAGTCTGAGCAGCTCTGTTCTAAACTCGTTAAGTTTTTTAGCCCGCTCTTCAGGGGACATTTCTCTTATCTCTTTAACTCTGATTATCGGCATTTACTCGACAGCCTCCTCTTCCCCGCTCGTTTCTTCGAGGTTTTCAGCTTCTTTTTCTGGTTTGGCTTCAGCTGACGCCCCCTCCACTTCTGTCGGAGGCACCTCCACTATCTCGATTTTATCTGGGAACTTTGCGTCCGGAGGCATTATTCTAACCTTAACGCCATAAATGCCTGGCTTTAACTGCACGTGAACTTCAGCTTTCCGCATATACTTTATCGCCGGATCTCCACATTTGGGCAAATATCCAGCCTTAAATTTTTCATACCGCGCCCTTTCAGTTCGTAGTTTCCCACTAATGATGATCTCCGCGCCTAAAGCGCCAGCCTCCATAACTTGATTTAACGCCCAGAAGCCTGCACGTCTAAAGTGCACGCCCCTTTCTAGAGCTGAGGCTATCCTTGTAGCCACGATATACGGGTTTAACTCTGGAACCTCTATTTCGGAAACTGAAATCTGCGGGTTTGAAACGCCGAACTTCTCTTCGAGGATTTGGGCAAGCTCCCTTATGGTTTCGCCGCTTCGCCCTATTACAAGGCCAGGACGCATGGCGTAAATGACTATGTGAGTGCCAAGGGGGGTTTCCGCGATGTTCACCCCGCCATACCCGGCCTTTTCAAGCTTTTTCTGCAAAAACTCGTCTATTTCAGCCCTTTTCTTGGACTTGGATATAAAATGTTTCACAACGGCCATTTAAGCTTCCTCCGTGATTGTTTCCGGCTGCTCTTCCAAGACCAGCTCAATATGGGTTAAGGTTTCAAATTTTGGGGTAGCCCTTCCAAAGGCTCTGGGCATATACCGCTTAATCTTCATCCCCGGGTAGGCGGACGCGTGAATAATTTTTAGCCTTTCTGTGTCCAATCCTTTGTTTTCAGCGTTGGCTTCTGCTCCTTCAAGAATTTTTAGAACTTGTTTTGCTGCTTTGACGGGATATCGGCCAGCGTAAGCCTTTTCCAAGCCGTGGCGGTGTCCCGCCTTCTTCTTAAACCGTGTGAAGGGAACGGCTCTCTTTTTGGCTATGACGTCCCGTAGAAACCTTTTAGCCTCGTTAAGGTTCATTCCCTTAATGGTTTTGCATATCTCGCGGGCTGATTTATGGGATACCCTAACCTCTCGCCCGCTTGCCTTAACCGTTTTCTCCGGATCCAACGCTTCTTCAGGTATTGAGTATCCCCACTCTGGCACTTGATAGACTCTCCAACTGTGCAATTGAACAGCTACATGGCGATTTATATGGTTTTCCATTAGGTTTGAGTTGTTTCAGACTGTCTGGAAGCATTAAAGCGCACTTTAACCAGATAAAAGCCAAAACATCGCAGAAAACTATAGGGGGAGAGACACTATTGGCTTGATTCAAAGTCAAAATGTTGCGATTCGTTTATGTTTAACCACAACTCTAATGTTCAAGGTTAAAAGTGGTGAAACGGCTTGAACGCTGAAGGCGTTATAACCATGCTCCATGGCGCCGGCGGAACCGTCATGCACGACCTCGTTAAAAACTACATTGTAAAGTATTTTAGCGGTTTTAGCGGCGCAGAGATCCCGTTAGAGGCTTTGGACGACGCGGCGGTCATCGGCGACATCGTCTTGAAAAGCGACTCCCACGCCGTGAAACCCATATTCTTTCCCGGCGGAGATATTGGACGTTTAGCTGTTTCCGGCACCGTCAACGACATAGCGGTTTTAGGAGCCGAACCATATGCTTTGGCATGCGGCTTCATACTTGAAGAGGGACTTACCCTATCCGATTTTGAAAGAATTTTAGCAAGCATGAGGCAGACGTGCCAAGAGGCAGGTGTAGGCATAATCACAGGTGACACAAAAGTTGTTGAAAAAGGCAGCTTAGGCGGCTGCGTAATAAACGTTTCAGGAATTGGCAAGAGAACTGAAGCCTTGGAAAAAAATCTGAATGTGGTTAAACGGTTCAGAAGCGACTTCAAGGCGCGGTGGATTTTAGACTCCAACCTTAAACCCGGAGACAAAATAGTCTTGTCTGGAACTATCGGCGACCATGGTTTGGCAGTTTTATCTGCCCAAGAAGGCTTAAGCTTCGGAAGCGGCATAAAATCGGATGTGAAACCTTTAAACCGTCTAATTCAACGGTTGCTCGGCGAGGTGGGAGGCATAACCGCTATGAAAGACCCTACTCGGGGAGGTTTAGCCGACGCCCTTAACGAGTTCAGTGAAAAATCCAACGTAGGCATCCTAATCTACGAAGATAAAATTCCGATGAGAAACGACGTTAGGGCAGCTTGCGAAATGCTTGGGTTAGATCCTCTTGAAGTCGGAAACGAGGGAAAGATAGTCATGGGCGTGGTGAAAGAGAAAGCCGAGGAATTTTTAGAACTTTTAAGGACGACGGATGAGGGGAAGGAAGCAGAAATAATAGGCGAAGCCACAAAAGAGTTTACAGGGGTTGCCATGCAAACTGTGGTTGGCGGCAAAAGAATAATTCCAAGACCCGTCGGAGACCCCGTTCCAAGAATCTGCTAAAAGGGCTATTTGGATTTTCTCCACAAGTCCGAAACTCTACCCACTTTGGCGAGTTTCCATCTTCCAAAAAAGTCCTTCTTGTAAAAGTGAAACAATCCGCATCGGGTGCACTGCATAACTCGACGGCTTTTTTCAAAATCCATCTCATACAAAACTAGAGGAGAACCGCAGTCAACGCATTTACCCGAATAGGTTCGGTCGTTTTCTCCGCTCATTGTATATGTGCCTCCATAACAGTTTGACTTTTCCAATGTTTAAGCTTTAACCAATGAAAAGAAAATGGGGGTTTCGTTAAGACGAAGAAGGTTGCGGTGGAGGTTGAACCGTGGCTGGCTGAGTTGGCGGTTGTGCTGCTTTTATGGAGAAAAAGCCTACAGCGAGAAGTATCCATGAAATCCAGATGACTATTAAGCCTATCAAAACCACCGTCAGCAACGCGCCTATAAGCAAAACCATGCCAGCCGTTCCAAACATTTTCTCACCAGATCGTGTGGAAAGCGTGTCCAAAGCCTTTCTAAACAAAACTGCTGAGAGAACCACCGAAATGTAAAATACTAAGAAGGCTCCGATGGCGGTTCCAGCAATCTGCCAAACAACGTTCATGTTATTCATAAAGTATTGTTGAATTTCCATAGGGTTAGTCCAATCAACTTCTATGGTAGCCAGCACCTGCAGAACTAGCATCATAAACACGGCGATAGTTGTCACCAAACCGACGATCACCGAAATAAACCCATAGAGGGCGTTGTTGAAAATTCCCCCATCTTGGTAGTGATCTGCGAAACCTTTCAAGGCGATTAGAACTAAAATAGCCCCGACAAGTAGTAGAAACAAGAGGTAAGCCCATGTTAAAACGCCGAGAGCACTTATAACCATTAGTAATGCGCCAATACCGCCCAAAATTCTGTTTGATTCAAAGCTCACTTTTCAAACCTCGCCGAGTGATTCTTGATATGCTTCAGTTTAAATAAAAAGTTTTACATAAAGGAG
Source organism: Candidatus Bathyarchaeota archaeon (assembly GCA_025059195.1). GTDB lineage: Archaea > Thermoproteota > Bathyarchaeia > Bathyarchaeales > Bathycorpusculaceae > DRVP01. The sequence continues at coordinate 68,010 of JANXDU010000018.1, read as the reverse complement.
GATTTTGCCCAGATTCGGCATGTTCCCTCTATGCTTACCATGCACGCGCCCACTGGTTTCTGCGGTGTACAAGCCTTCATGAAAAGGGGGCATTCCTTGGGCTTGATTTTTCCAATCATTACGAGGTGGCATTGGCATCCGGGTGGTAGGTCTCTGCCACGGGTGATATGGACTCCATACTTTTCTCTTGCGTCGAAAACGGCTAGCTCCTCTTTTAGTTTGAGGGTTGAGGATGGCAGTTTTCCAAGGCCGCGCCATTGGCTGTCCACAACGTTAAAAGCCTTGTGCATTATCTCTTGGGCTTTGGTGTTGCCTTCCCAGCTTACAGCCCGCACATACTCGTTCTCCAGCTTTGCAACGCCCTCTTTAAGCTGTTTCAGAATCATGTAGACGGCGAATAAAACGTCTAGGGGCTCGAAACCAGCCACCACGGTGGGCATGTGGTAGGCTTTTGGAAAAATCTCGTAGGCTTTCAAACCTATGACGGTGCTCACGTGTCCCGGAGCGATAAAACCGTCTATGTGAAGGTCGCCTATTCCAAGCAGAAGCTCCATGGCTGGCGGAATAAGACGGTGAGAAACCAGAAAACTCAAGTTTTTCGGCGGTTTTCGCAGAACCTCGAGGGCTGTCGAGGGGGCTGTGGTTTCAAAGCCGATGGCAAAGAAGGCAAACTCTTTGTCTGGCTCTTTTTCAGCCATGCGAACAGCATCCATGGCGCTGTAAACAACTCTAACGTCGGCGCCTTCAGCCCTAGCATCTAAAAGGGACTTATCAGAGCCTGGAACCCGTAGAACGTCCCCAAAGCAGGCCACAACAACTCCTTTTAGGGCTAGGGCAACAGCCTCATCCACCTCAGAAGCCGGTGTAACGCACACTGGACAGCCCGGTCCAGCTATAACCTCGACGGTTGGAGGCAGCATGCTCCGTAAGCCATGGTGAGTTATGGTCCACTCGTGGGTGCCACAGACATGGCAAATTTTTACAGCATCCCTTTTCGGCGCTGTTTCGCGTATCTTTTCAGCTACGCGTTTAGCCAAACTTGGATCTCTGAACCTTAAATGTCCAAACATTTTGGGCACAACGTCTATTTTGTTTCCGATAGGTTTTCGGCTTCCAGAAGCTCGCGCCATAGACGCAGCGTTTCTTCAGCTTCTTCTTGGCTTAAAACTTGAATGGCGTATCCAGCGTGCACCAAAACGTATTCGCCAACTTTTACCTCCACGAGGGAAACGTCAACCTCCCTTAGCACGCCCTCTCCAAAGTCCACTTGGGCTTTGCTGTCTTGGATTTTGACAACCTTCGCCGGAATAGCCAAACACATGGTTCCTCTTTGGAAAAAGGACATCCCTCAATAAAATGGTTGCGTTTAGAAATGGAAAAGTCCAACATAAACAGCTTGCCCAAAGGATAAGCCGCCGTCGCCTGGCGGAACAGCCTCGTGGACGAGAAAAACCAAGCCAGCGGCCTCCACGGTTTCCCGCATAAGCTTAGTGAGTATTTCGTTGCATGCAGCGCCCCCTGAAAAGCCGACTGCTTTGACGCCGTTTTCTAAGGCTTTTTCAATGGCAAGCTCAGCTAAGCCCCCAGCCAAATATGCGTGGGCGGAAAAAGCTAAATCAGTCACCGCGTGTCTCTCTCGCCCCTCAAATATTTCAAGAAGCAGGTTTGTCGTTTCTAGAAAATCGCTCTCAATTTTGGGCTTTAGCTGGAGAACGTCTTTGCCGTTTATGGCTGCAGATTCAAGCTTCATGGCTGGTTCACCTTCATAAGTGCGTTCATAACACAAGCCAAGAACGGCTGCAACTGCGTCTAAGACCCTTCCGCAGCTTGTCGTTTCAATCACACCTAGTCCCTTCCTTAACTGCTGGAGGATTAGGCGAACTTCACCTTCACCATGGGGGAAAAACCGCTTATTCTGCATAAGCCAGTCCTCAACGTTCAGCCTCTTCTGAAGGATTCCAGCCGCCATCCTAAGTGGATAGCGGGTTGCCAGGTCCCCGCCAATCATGGGCTGTTTCTCAAGGTGGGCGACACGTTTTATTTCAGAGGAGTTGCGCGAAGCGAAAATTATTTCGCCGCCCCATGCTTCGCCGTTAACTCCATAACCGTAGCCGTCGCAGCATACGCCCACAATTTCGTCAACGCTGTGTTCAGCCATTAACGCGGCTATGTGGGCAAAGTGATGTTGAACTTGGATAAGCTGCCAACCGTTTTGAACTGCCAAATCATGGGCAAGCCTTGTCGTCGTAAATTTTGGATGTAAGTCGCATGCAACGACGTCAACTTTGCTGTTGGTTAGGTGGGCTAGGTGCTCAGCGGCGTTCCTGACAAACTCGCGGGTTTCCACATTTTCAACGTCGCCAACGTGCTGGGAGATGAAAGCCTTGTTTCCATCTAAAATACACACAGTATTATTCAGCTCGCCGCCCAAAGCTAAAACACATTTTGAGGCTTTCTCATGTAGCATGACAGGCGCCGGAGCATAACCCCTCGAACGCCTAATAAAAACCTGTCTTTCGCCGTGCACCCGCACAACGGAGTCGTCGCATCGGTGGGCGATCCGTCTATTATGGAATAGGAAATAGTCAACGATGTTGCCAAGCGTTTTCAAAGCTTCATCGTCGTCTTTAACTATGGGCTGGCTCGGCGGGTTGGCGCTTGTCATCACGAACGCAGGGTCATCGACAACGTCGAAGAGCATGTAGTGCAAGCCCGTGTAGGGAAGCATAACACCCACATTATGCAAGCCCGGGGCCACAAGCTCTGAAAGATAGTAGTCGGCATTTTTCTTTATTAGCACTATCGGACGCATGTGGGAGGTTAAAAGTTCAGCCTCTTTAGGGGTTACTTCTGCAAAGGATTTAACAGCCTCCAGGCTTCGCGCCATGATGGCGAAAGGCTTCTGCCGCCTATGCTTAACCCTTCTAAGCCTCATTAGGGGATCGTCTTTAAGCGCGGATGCCGCCACATGGAAACCACCATAACCCTTAACCGCCACAACAAAGCCTTCAGAAACCAGCTTGCCAGCCTCCCGTATCGGGTCCCTACACTGAAGGGTTTCGCCGCTACTCGTCGTCAAATAGGCTTTGGGACCACATTTTGGACAAGCCACAGTTTGAGCGTGAAAACGTCTGTTCAATGGATCAGTGTATTCGCTCTTGCAGAAACTGCACATGGTAAAATCCCGCATAGTCGTGTTTTCCCTATCATAGGGAAGGCATTCAATAACTGTAAAGCGGGGGCCACAATCCGTGCATGTGATAAAAAAGTAGTTATATCTTGGATTGCGCTTGTCTCTAAGTTCTCTTAGGCATTCACTACATATGGCAACATCTGGAGGGATGACGGAACCCGAAAGCTCTGCCTCTTCAGAGCTCCTAACAATCCTAAAGTCTGTGTATTCATATTCTCCTCCAAGCTTGGTTGTTATTATTTCATGGATCTGCGCCAAAGGCGGTTTTTCCTTCTTCAAGCATTTTAAAAAGTTGTTGATGGCGTTTTCTTCGCCCTCGAGGAGAATTTCTACACCCGCATCGCCCATGTTGCGGACATAACCCTTCAAGCCGTTTTTCACGGCCATGCGGTAGATGAACGGACGAAAACCCACGCCTTGAATGATGCCGGTAACCCTAACTTTTACCCGCACCCAACGCCATCTCTCGGTTAGTTTTTAAACATTAGGAGAGCCTTAGATTTTAAGGTTCACTTTTTGACTCCTTCCAGAGGTAGTTGAAATAATCTTTGGCGAGCCCAGCCAAGCCTGGATGATCAGACCATATGGCTGTTACCTCGCCCCTATCGTCGCTGAAAAGCAGCAGCACCTCCACGCCGTCGGAGATAGCGCCGCCGCCGAACATTTTATCTCTGAGTCTTACCTCGCCGATCTTTGAAAAAGCTCTGTGGATGTTTTCGCTTAAACCCTTTGAAACCATGAAGCGCACTTGCGCTTTCTCTATGATGGAAGAACGGATGAGCAGGAGAAAATCCATAATGAAATCTTCTTTGACGGAGGGAAAGGCCACTAGCAGTTCCTTTCGACAATTTTTAATCATCTCCTTGAACTTTGAAGCGATGTTGGGCAAGCCTCTCAGAATCCATATGTCATACTTCTCCTTGGTTTTAATCCTCTCGTAAAGGGGCGTTAACTCGTCAGCCACGGTTTTTTCAACCTGAATCCACTCGCTTTCCATGGCGGCTTTAGCCGATTTTAAGGCTGCCTCGGGAGCTTTTGGAAAGTATTTACTGGGCCTTTTTCGGGTGACTTCTATCCAGCCCTTCTTCTCCAAACCGTTAAGGACTTGGTAAACCTTTGAAAAGGGAATTTGCGCTCCATAGCTTATTTGCTTGGCTGTTAGGGCGCCCTTCTCCAGAAGAACGAGGTAGGCGTTTACCTCGTAATCTGTTAGCCCAACCTTCCGCAGAAGGATTTTTACTTTCTCGCTCATGGAAAAGAATAACCCTTTTCACCATATTAAAGTTATGGAAATTTTAATATAGCCTCCGACACCATAGCCAATTTAACATTAAAGTTAGGGATAGGAATGGCTGGAAGCAAGGAAGCGGCGAAATTTGAGCGCTACTCAACAAGCGTATGCCCGGAATGCCTAAGCAGAATCCCCATGAAAATTTACGAAGAAGACGGTCTAATCTACCTAGAGAAAAAATGCCCAGAACACGGAAAGTTTGAAGACGTTTACTGGGGGGATGCTGAGCTCTATAAATGGTTCCACAGAGACTGGCACAGCGCAAAATACGATGGAACTGGACTGGAGAACCCTCACACGAAGCCGGTTGAAGGCTGCCCTTACGACTGCGGATTATGCTCCCAGCACAAATCTCACACTGTTCTGGGCATAATAGATGTCACAAACAGGTGCAACATGGCTTGTCCGGTTTGTTTCGCCTATGCAGGAGCGGTGAACTATGTTTACGAGCCTAGCTACGAACAGATTGTGGATATGATTAAGCTTCTTAGAAGCAACAAGCCGTGGGCTTGTAACGCCCTTCAGTTCAGCGGCGGCGAACCCACAATAAGAAATGATTTGCCAGCCCTTGTCGCGGAAGCCAAAAAGGCTGGAATAACCCACGTGGAGGTTAACACAAACGGTTTACGCCTCGCAGAAGACATAGAATACTTCAAAAAGCTATTGGACGCTGGAGTAAGCACGCTGTACCTTCAATTTGACGGTCTAAGAGAGGAAATATACAAGAAAACAAGGGGGAGAACAGACCTCATCCAGATAAAGCAGAGGGTTGTGGAAAACGCCAGAAAAATCGGCTTAGACTCTATAGTTTTGGTTGTAACGCTGGCAAAAGGCGTTAATGACAAGGACTTGGGAGATATAATTCGATACGCCGTCGAAAACCACGATGTCGTCAGATGTGTCAACATCCAACCCATATCTATGGCTGGAAGGGCTCGCCGAGAAGAAATGCGGAAAATGCGCATAACCGTGCCGGACACCATCAAACTGATAGAGGAACAGACGGATGGAAAAATCACTCGATGGGATTGGCGCCCGGTCAACTGGCCTCTACCAATATCAAAGGGAATGGAAATCCTTAAAAACCGTGTTTATCCAGAGTTCACAATGCATCCCATGTGTGGGGCTGCAACCTTCATAATTGTTGAAGAGGACGGCGCCTACAAGCCCATAACTCAATACGTGGACGTGGATAAGTTTGCCGAAACTTTTTGGAACATTTACTATGCTGGCGTGAAGGGCAAAAAGACGGCGGCGAAAATTAAAATGTTAGAGTTTCTGCCCATGGTGAAATCGCCGCTGGTTAGAGGCTTGCTCAAAGACGTTATAACCAAGGGAAGCTATGAGGCCCTTGGAAAATTCATGCGGAGAATCGTCATGATAGGGATAATGCACTTCATGGACATTTGGAACTTTGATTTAGACCGAGTTCAAAAATGTGTCATTCATTACGCCACACCAGATGGTAGAGTGGTGCCCTTCTGCACCTACAACAGCTTTCATAGAGCCTCTGTCGAAAAACAGTTCGCCATACCCGTTGACGAGTGGACTGCAAAAACCGGTAAACGCCTAAACGAACCGATCTAACCCCAAAAAATAAAATGGGAATGGCAGATTAGGCTTTAGCAGCCATCTTTTTCAGTTCTTCTTCACGTAAGACTCGACGGAGAACCTTGCCAACGGCGCTTAAAGGCAGCTCTTTTCTGATTTCAAGCTCCCTAATCGCCTTATAGGAAGCAACCTTCTCGTTGACAAACTTCATGAGCTCCTCTTCTGTGGCGGTCATCCCCTCCTTCAGCACTACGAAGGCCTTTGGAATCTCGCCCGCGACTGGATCCGGTTTACCAATCACGCCACATAATTTCACAGCTGGATGTTCATACAAGACGTCCTCAAGCTCTCTTGGATAGACGCTGTAACCCTTGTATTTAATGAGGTCCTTTTTGCGGTCCGTTATATAGAAGTAGCCGTCCTCATCCATTTTTCCAATGTCGCCCGTGTAGAGCCAACCATTCCTAAGAACAGCGGCGGTTTCCTCAGGCATCTTCCAATAACCCTTCATAACTTGGGGCCCCTTAACTATCAGTTCGCCGATTTCTCCGGGTGGAAGCTCCTTCTCACCCGTTTCAATGTCAACTATTTTAGCGTCAGTGTCGGGCCACGGTATCCCTATGGAGCCTATCTTCACGTTTTTCATGGTTCTATCAAGCGGATTAGCATGAGTGACAGGCGATGATTCTGTGAGCCCATACCCTTCAACCAGAACGCCGCCGGTAACCTCCATAAACTTCTTCTGAACTTCCGGCGGGAGAGGCGCTGCACCGGATATGCAGAACTTAACCGAGGTTAAGTCGTATTTTTTAATGTCTGGTTGGGCGAGTAGCATAGCGTACATGGTGGGCGCGCCGCAAAAAACCGTTATTCTATACTTGTGGATGGCTTTTAAAACCGCCGTGGGATCAAACCGTGGTAGAAGAACCATAGTTCCTGCGAAGAGTATGGGGGCGTTCATGCTTGTTGTCATGCCATAAATGTGGAATAGTGGAAGCACTGTTAAAACAACTTCCTCGGCTTCATTGGCTTGCAGCCACTCCTTGCACATGACAGCGTTTGAAACAAGGTTCATGTGAGTTAACATGGCCCCCTTTGAAATGCCGGTTGTGCCGCCAGTGTATTGTAAGGCGGCTAAATCTTCTTTGGGATTCACATCAACTTTTGGCGGTTTAGCCTCATATTTTCCCATCAACTCTTTAAAGAAGTAGAGGTTTGCTCTGCGCTCCACACTGCGTGAAGGGATCTTTCTAAGTAAGGATCCAAGAACAGCTTTAAATGAAGGCATATAGTCTTTTAAGCCTCCAACAATAACGTTTCGAAGCTTTGTTTTCTCCCAAACTTTCTCAACGATGGGATATAGCAGGTCAAGCACGACTATGGTTTCGGCTTCCGAATCGTTTAGCTGATGCTCAACCTCCCGCTCCCTGTAGAGGGGGCTGATAGCGGTTACAACAGCGCCCGCCTTTAATGCACCATAATATGAAATCACGAACAGGGGAGTGTTGGGCAGGAATAAGGCAACCCTGTCTCCCTTTTTAACTCCGAGATCCGCCAAAGCTGTTGCAAACCTATCTGTAAGGACGTCCAGCTCTTTGTAAGTCATTTTTCCATCAAAGTAAATTAGAGCCGTCCTATCCGGATGCTTCTGAGCCGAAGCTCTCAGAAACTCGTGGAGAGGCACTTCAGGGTAGTCGATGTGTTTTCTGACGCCTGGAAGATAAAACTTGTACCATGGTTTTTCTGCAGACTTTTCTCCTTCCTCTTCAGCTTTTACTCTTTTTCTCCTTTTAGACGACATAACAAACCCTACTAGTTAGATAGACATGGGTTGAAGGTAATAATACTTTCCATAAATGAAGCTCGTTGACCGCCTATTCAGGTCTAGTGAACTCGTAGGTTGGGTTTCCTTCTGGGGTAATTTTTGCTACAAGCTTGGCTTTCATGCCCACCTTTATTTCCGAAAGTTTGAAGCCTGTCAACCATGCAAGCACCCGCAACCCCTCCTTTAGTCTGCCAATAGCCACGGTGTAGGGCTTTTCATGCTGAAAGGTTGCCGGCCTAACAACAACGTGTGTAAATGTTTCAATCGTCGCCTCACCGCTGAGTTCAAACCACTCCATATTGGAAGCTAGACATTGCGAACAGTCTGCAACTGGTGGGAAATGGAGTTTCCCGCAGTTTACACATCTTGTAGCTAACACTTTCCCTTGTTTAAGTCCCTCCCAGAAGGGCAAAGTTTTGCTCACCGGTATGTCCTGCACGATTTTTATTTCCCTAGATTTTATTGAGGGCATCGCTGCCATTTAGTCACCTCCTCAAAATTGTAACGTAACAGTAGTGACCGGTTCCGCCAACGTTGTGAGCTAGCGCCGCATAATTTTTCATGGGGGCTTGCCGTTCCCTTTCAACCGTCTCTTCCCTCAATTGTTTTGTCAGCTCATATATCATGGAGCAACCTGTCGCTCCTATGGGGTGGCCTTTCGCTTTCAATCCGCCGTCAACGTTTACGGGAATTTTTCCACCTATCTCAGTTTGGCCTTCTCGGATTAGTTTGGCGCCTTCGCCCTTTTTACAGAAGCCGAGGTCTTCATACGCCATTATTTCGGCTATCGTGAAACAGTCGTGAACCACTGCTACATCAATCTGGTCTGGTGAAGTCTTGGCTATTCTATAAGCCATCTGGGAGGCTGAAACAGCTGCCTCCAACCCAACATAATCAAGCCTTTTGCTCAAATTTGCGGTTCCAGAAGCATAGCCTATTCCGGCGACCCAAACCGGCGTGTCAATTTTAAGCTCTCTTACTTTTTCTTCTGAAGCAAGAATTATTGAGGCTGCGCCATCAGTTACTGGACAGCAGTCAAAAAGTTTTAGGGGGGCGGCAATAACCATCGAAGATAGAACATCGTCAACAGTTATTTTGTTCCGGAGGTGGGCTATCGGGTTCATTGAAGCGTACTTGTGGTTTTTAACGGCAACCAATGCCAAATCTTCCTCCGTTGTTCCAAACTTCGCCATGTGAGCTGTTGCGTATAAAGCGTAATAAGCGGGAAAAGTCAAGCCGAAGTTATGAAACTCCCACAGATAATAGCCGGCTCTTCCAATCCACTCCATCATTGTTGGCGTATCGATCTCCCTCATCTTCTCAACGCCCAAGGCTAAGGCGATTTCCGCTTGCCCACTCGCCACGGTCCAATAGGCCGCTGTAAAAGCAGCGCTTCCACTGGCACATGCAGCTTCACAACGCATAAGCCCTGCGCCAGTTAAACCACAGTATTCGGCTGAAACCACTGCGGGGAGAAGTTCTTCATACCATGCTCCCGCACCGGTGGAGCCCACGGCTACGAATTCTATGTCCTTTGGCGTTATTCCAGCATCTTCAACTGAAGGTTTAAAAGCTTCGAAGGCCAACTCCGCCACGTTCACGTCGTTTCTGACACCGAATTTCGAGCTTCCAACGCCTATGATTGCCACTTTTCTCATAACGCCACTTCCATATTTTCGCGCAAACTTTACAAAAAAGTTGGGGGTTATTTCCCCTTGAATTCGGGTTTCCGCCTTGACATGAAGGCTTCTACGCCTTCCTTTAAGTCCTCAGTTGAGAAAGTTAAAGCCATCAGCCCAGATTCCATGCGCAGTCCCGCTTCTAAAGGCACTTGAGTTCCAAAGTTTAAGGCGAACTTCGCATACTTCAAAGCCACCGGCGGGCCTTCACTTAGTTTTTTGGCTATTTCTCGAACCTCATCCCTAAGTTTCTCGTAATGTACAACTTTGTGAACTAAGCCTATTTTGAGCGCTTCTTCGGCTTTAAGCCGAATTCCCAGCATAACCATCTCTTTAGCCTTCGCCAAACCAACAATTCTAACAAGCCTCTGGGTTCCACCCCAACCCGGTATAAGGCCTAAGTTTATTTCAGGGCTCCCTAACTCAGCATGTTCCGCAGCTATTCTAAAGTCGCACGCCAACGCGAGTTCCAAGCCCCCGCCTAAGGCGAAACCGTTTATGGCGGCTATAACGGGCTTTGACATTTCCTCTATTTTGCTGAAGACTTTCTGCCCAAGCCTAGAGAATTCCTCAGCCTTGACGGGTGTCGCTTTTGGAAACATTGTTACATCGGCGCCGGCGCTGAAGGCTCTGTCGCCCTCGCCTGTTACCACCACACACCTTACGGAGGGGTCTTTTTCAGCAGTATCCAAAGCGTCTGCAAGCTCCTCCATTAAGACGTCGTTGAAAGCATTAAGCCTATGTGGACGGTTTAGGATCAGCCACAAAATGCTGTCTTCTCTCTCCAATTTTATGGTTTCATACGCTTTACTCATAACATTTCACCCGAGACCATTCTCGCAGGCAGGTCATATATTACTCTTTGCAGACTTTCAGAACTTCCTTAGAAGGTACTTGAGCACCGTTAGCTTTTGAATCTCGCTTGTGCCCTCATATATTTCGGTTATTTTTGCGTCTCTGTGGTATCTTTCAACACGGTACTCGCCCAAATAGCCATATCCGCCCAACGTTTGAATGGCGAAGTCTGTGGCTTCCATTGCCACGCGGCTTGCAAACTGTTTAGCCATAGCCGTTGCCATAGGGTCCATTTTTCCAGCGTCTACAAGCCAGGCGGCTTTGTATGTTAGGAGCCTTGCAGCCTCGATTTTTGTGGCTAATTCAGCCAAAGTGCAGCCTATAGCCTCATGCTGTATTATTGGCTGTCCAAAGGCTTCCCGCTGTTTCGCGTATTTGAAGGCTATTTCCCACGCACCTTGAGCCATGCCCACGGCTTGGGCAGCGACGCCAACCCTTGTTTTGTCAAAGAATTCCATAGAGTGGTAGAAGCCTCTGTTAAGCTCGCCGACGATGTGCCAGTCTGTAACTTTAACGTTGTCAAACCGAACCTCGCCCGTCACGGAGCACCTTATACCCATTTTGTTGTGAAGTTTCGTCGTCTCCAGCCCAGGCACGCCTTTGTCAACCACAAACAGTGTTTCGCCTCGGTATGTGGGCCTAACTTTGGTATCCGTCTGCGTTAAGACTATGATGAAGTCAGCTATCGTGGCGTTTGTTATGAAGGTTTTTGTGCCGTTTATCCACCATTCATTCCCGTATTTGGTGGCCGTTGTCTCCATGCGGGTTATATCGCTCCCGCTTACGTTGGGCTCCGTGAAGGCGGCAGCGGAAATGTAGTCGCCCTTGCAGATGGGTGGCAAATACTTCTCCTTCTGTTCTTTGCTGCCATAAGCTAGAATAAGCTCGCTGCCGAAGTTCCCGCTTGAAATTGCCACGCCAAGCGACGAGTCTGCTCGACACATTTCCTCTATCACGAGGCATGTCTCAAGAAGCCCGTAGCCTTGCCCCCCATACTCCGCCGGGAAGAACATGCTTGTAAAGCCAAGCTTCGCAGCCTTCCTATAAAGCTCCATGGGGAACTCTTCTTTGCGGTCCAGCTCTAAGGCTAGTTCGGGTTTAAACTCTTTTTCGCAGAACTCTCTCACGGCGTTTTTTATCCCAACCTGTTCCTCAGTTAGTTCGAACTTCATCTAATAGAACCCCCTTCCAGTTTTCTTGCCAAGCCGGCCCTTGCCAACATAATCCTCCAGCAAGGGACATGGCTTGTACAGCTCCATGTTGTATTTGGCATAAAGTTCCTTCAACTTGTTTAAGACGGCATCTATACCCGCTCTATCCGCATACTCACATGGACCAGACGGCCAGTATGTGCCAAGCTTCATTCCGGTGTCTATGTCCACGGGGGTTGCTGCGTCTTCATGTATCAGCCAGGCAGCCTCGTTTATGGCCACAGCCCAAGACCTCTCAACGTCGTACTCCTCCATTAGGTTGAAGGGGATTCTTGGGCGCCCCTTAGTCCAATCATAGAAGCCGACGCCTGTTTTTTGTCCAAGCTTTCCGGCTTTAACCAGCGGTTCTATGACTTCTGCACAGGGCTTGAAGCGTTCCCCATAGGCTTCATAGAGTATTTTTCCAACCTCGTAGGCTATGTCCAAACCAACGAAATCGGCTAACTCAAACCATCCCATTGGGAAGCCTCCACCATACTTCACTGAAGCGTCTATCCCCTCTTTTGTTGCCTCTCCCCGGTGGAAAGCCCAGAAAGCCTCGTTAAAAACTGCACCTAAAACCCTATTAACTATGAAGCCCCGCACATCCTTCTTCACAACAACAGGGGTTTTTCCAAGCTTTTTAGCCAGCTCCACCAACATGTTTATTGTTTCCTGGCTTGTTTTTTCGCCTTTAATCACCTCCACAAGCGCCATCAACTGCGGTGGATTAAAAAAGTGCATTCCAGCCACCTTGTCAGGCCTGTTCGTGGCGTTTCCCATTTCGCTTATGCTCAGAGTAGAAGTGTTGGAGGCTAAAATCGCGTGGGGTGGGGCTGCGCTGTCAAGTTTAGCGAAAACTTTTTTCTTTAATTCAAGGTTTTCAGGGACCGCCTCAATGGCGATGTCTACGTCCTTGGCCGCCTCTTCATAGCTTGTTGTCGTCTTTATTCTTGCAAGTGCCGCTTCTGCGTCCTCTTGCCTTATACGTCTCTTTTCCACAAACTTGCCAAGGCTCCATTTAATCTTCTCCATAGCCTTTTGGAGAAGTTCATCGCTTATGTCCACCATTGCCACTTCGAGGCCGCTTGTTGCCAAAAGCTGCGTTATACCATGCCCCATAACTCCAGAGCCAATGACAGCTGCCTTTTTCAATTTTTCAGTCAAACAATATTCCTCCAAATCAGAATTTATAGGTTCAAAATGTATAAAACTTTCCAGTAAAAACGGAAAATGCGGTTTTGCATTGGAAATTGGAGAAAATTATGGCTGTTTTTGTAGGAAGTTTACTATAGTTAGTTTCTGGATTTCGCTTGTGCCCTCATATATCTCGGTTATCTTGGCGCACCGGTGGAAGCGTTCCACATGATAATCTGCCAAATAGCCATATCCGCCGAAAATCTGTATAGCTTCGTCTGTTACCTCCATAGCGATGCGGCTTGCGTAAGCCTTTGCCATTGAAGTGGCAGCGGGACTTGGCTTTTCGTGGTCATATATCCAAGCCGCCTTATAAGTCAACAAACGAGCCGCCTCGATTTTCATTGACATCTCAGCCAACTTGAAGGATACCCCTTGAAAGTTGATTATGGGTTGTCCAAATTGTTTGCGGGTTTTAGCATAAGCAAGCGCCTTTTCAAAGGCTCCTTGAGCTATTCCGACGGCTTGAGCCGCCACTGTTATCCGTGTTCCATCAAAGAGTTCAAGAGCGTAGTAAAAGCCCTTGTTAAGTTCGCCGACCAGGTTCTCTTCGGGCACGTGAAGGTCGCTGAGGGCCAGTGAACCAGTCACGCATGGCCGTATTCCCATTTTACCCTGAAGTTTTGTCGCTTCAAGGCCCGAAGTGTTTTTCTCCACGAGAAATAGGCTTTGTCCACGGTGCGGCGGCATTGCATTGGGGTCTGTTTGGCACAATATTATAAAAGTGTCAGCTATTGAGGCGTTTGTTATGAACTGTTTCGAACCGTTTATAACCCATTCGTTTCCGACTTTAACGGCTGTTGTGTCTAGGCGTGTTATATCGCTTCCATGCTCGGGTTCTGTGAAGGCGGCAGCAGCGATTTTTTCGCCTTTCGCCAAAGGTGGAATATACTTTTCCTTCTGTTTCTCAGTGCCATGCTTGAGCAAAACGTCTGGGACCATAAGGTTTCCAAGGGAAACAGCCACCCCCAACCCAGGATCCACACGGCAAAACTCCTCAACCACCAGGCATTCCTCTAGGACGCCGTAGCCTTGCCCCCCATACTCTTCAGGTATGCGCATGCTTGTAAAGCCCAGTTTTGCAGCTTTTCTATAAAGCTCTAGTGGAAACTCTTCCTTGCGGTCGTATTCTAACGCAAGCTCCGGTGTGAACTCTTTCTCCGCAAACTCCCGGGCTGCCCGCTTTATTTCCATCTGCTCATCAGTTAATTTAAAATTCATGTCGCCCCGCCACCCATGGAGTTATGGCGTTTTCTGGGCTTTTGACTCGTTAATCTTGTTTTTCAAGGCGGGCACTATTTTGAAGAGATCTTCAACCACGCCGTAGTCTGAAAAGCTGAATATGGGAGCTTTTGGATCCTTGTTTACGGCTATTATTAGGTCAGAGTTTTTCATTCCTAAAACGTGTTGAAAGGCTCCGCTAATTCCCAGCGCAATGTAAAGTTTTGGTTTCACAGTTTTGCCTGAAGTGCCTACTTGTCTGTCGCTTGGAAGCCAGCCCTTATCCACTATTGGACGGGAGCACGCTAATACTCCGCCAAGGGATTTCGCCAACTCTTCCATTAAGGGTATGTTGCTCTGGTCTTTTACGCCTCTTCCGATGCCAACTAACACGCTGGCAGCTGTTATGTCCACGCCTCCTGGCGGGGGCAAAACGTATTCTAGAAAACGTTTAGAGGTTATCTCTTCTGTCAGGGGCGCCTTGATCTCCTCTACTTGCCCATTTAGCGGAACTAGTGGTTTTTGGGCTTGGAAGGCTGCTTGCCGCACGGTAACCATGTAGCTTTCAGCTTTTCGAAGCGCAGCCTTTACGTTCACTTTTCCACCATACATCTGCCGTGTTACTGTGAACCTTTCACCTTCAAAGCCAAAGTCTAGGCAGTCTGTAGCCAAAGGAATGTTTAAGGCGGCCGCTAATCTTGGAGCAAGCTCCACTCCGTAGGAAGTGTGCCCGATGATTGTTAATGTTGGCTTGTGCTCTTTTATTAGGTATGTAAGAACCTTTTGGTATGCGTCTGAGTTGAAGTTTTCAAGTTTATCATCCTCGACAAGCAGAACCTTTTTTGAGTACTCTGATAGGATTTTTGCGTGTTCCTTAATATTTTTGCCCAGCAAAACCGCAGTTAAGTCAGCGTTTGCTTTTTCAGCTGTTTCTCTGGCTTTTGTCAGCATTTCAAAGGTTATGTCTCTTAGCTGACCTTGTCTGTGTTCAGCTAGCACGAATATTTCAGCCATTTTACACTAGCCCCCTCGATTTCAGAATTTCAACAATCTTGGAGGCTATTTCATCTGGACTACCAGTTAAAAACTCGGCTTGTTTCTCTACTGGAGGAACATAAAGTTTCTCTATAAACAGCCATGAGCCAGCTTCGCCCACCTCGTTTTCATTTAAGCCTATGTCTGCTAACCCCATAACCTTAATTTCTTTCTGCATAGCCCTGCGAATCCCCATGATTGAAACGTAACGGGGCTCGTTTATCCCCGTTTGCACAGTAAAAAGCGCTGGAAGCTTAACCTCCAACCTTTCTTCGAGGCCGCCTTCAAGCTCACGGTTAACAATAGCCTTGCCTTCACCCCACTCAATCTTCTTCACCATTGTAGCATGGGGAATGCCCAGAAGCTCCGCTAAAACTGGGCCGACAACTGCGCTTCCGTCGTCGCCAGCTTGGGCGCCTGTTAGGATCAAGTCGAAATGCATGTTTTTAATAACGCTGTAAAGAATTTTGGCTGTGGCATACGCGTCTGAACCTATGAACTTTGGATCGGTTAGACGTATTGCTTTATCTGCGCCGCGGGCCAAACACTTTCGCAGAGTACTGTCAGAATCTTCAGCGCCAACAGTTATGGCTGTCACTGTTCCACCGAACTTCTCTTTTATCCGCACAGCCTCTTCCAGAGCGTAATCGTCCCACTCGTTTATGTCAAAAACCAAACCAGCCTTCTCTATACCCTTGCCAGTTGCATCTATTTTCAGTTCCGCTTCCGCTGTTTCTGGAACATGTTTAACACAAACTATAATGTCCAAATGCCCCTCTCTCCTAATCGTTAGGAGATTTTGTTCAAGTTTTAGTTTCATATAATTTTTGCTTAAAAATGCTGGTTCAGAACATAGTATTCTACTAAAATTACGATAAGGGATGTTCACCCGTTCTTAATTTGCTTCTTCAAAATTTCCTCAGCTTTCTCAACAGCCTCTTGCAATTTTTCTGTTAAAGGCCCGCCGCCTTGAGCGAAGTTTGGCTTTCCCCCTCCTCCCCCGCCTATTGTTTTTGAGGCTTCTTTGGCTATTTCACCAGCGTTTACGCCTCTTTCGACAGCCCTTCGCCCAGCCATAACCATTATCCTCGCAGTTTTTCCGTCTGCACCGTAGAAAACAGCAACAGCTCCTTCGTCCTTTTTGATTATTTCATTGGCTGTTTGAACCATGCGGTTAACATCGATGTTGTCTTTGAAATCACGAATGACCAGTTTAATGTCGCCTATTTGACGGATGGCTTCCGCCTCCGTTTTCACGCCTACGCCGAGGCTTTCTAATTTCGCTATTTCCTTAACCAGCCTCCTCCTTTCAGCGTTTGCCTCTTTCAAATCTTTAACAAGTTTCTCAGCGGTTTTATCCAGCTTCTCCAAAGGAGCGTTCAAAATCTCCGAGAGCCGCCAAAGGAGTTCCTCATTCTTCTGGATCGCCTTCAAAGCGTTTATCCCGACAGAATATTCGAGACGTTCAACGCCGTCCTGGATTCTTTCAGAGTGAATTATTTTAATGAAGCCTATTTCACCAGTGCTTTGCACATGCGTTCCGGCGCATGCCTCAACTTCCCAGTCTCCAATTTTGACAACACGGAGCTCTCTTCCAGGGACAGCGCCTCCCTGGTAAAGCCTAAAGCCGTAAAGGTTTTCGGCCTCTGTTCTTGGCATCCATGAAATTTCAACTGGAATGTTACGGAAGATGGCTTCGTTGGCTAAAATCTCTATTTTCTGCACTTCTTCTCTTGTGAGGCGGCGGTAATGGGAGATGTCAAGCCTTGAACTTTCAACCCCTTTTTGGGTGCCGAACTGCCAGACGTGCTGTCCCAAAACACGCCTTGCAGCAGCATTAATAACGTGGGTCGCCGTGTGGCTTTTCATTAACGCATACCGCCTATCCCAGTTGATGAAGCCTTGAACTGTGCTACCTTCCCTTGGAAGTTTTTCTCCAACAACATTATGGACTATGACTTTACCGATTTTTTGAACATCAACAACTTCGGCTTTTTCACCATCAAACATCAAAAAACCGGTGTCCGCCGGTTGCCCTCCACCCTCCGGATAGAAACATGTCCTATCAAGGACAACGTATTGGCCCTTAAACACTTTGAGAACTTTTGCCTCAAAACTTGTCATGTATTGATCTTTGTAATAGAGGGCTTCCGTTTCCGGGAGACCAGCCACTTCACTTTCAATCCATTTTTCATATCCAACTTCCTCAGAGGGTTTTGTAGTTTGCATGTGTTTTTCGGCGACTAAACTGTAGAAGTTTTCTGGAATTTCAACATTCAAGCCTTCGGCTTCCGCCGTTTCCTTAACGATTTCCGGCGGTAGACCATGAGAATCGTAAAGCTCGATTAGGGTTTCGATGGGAACCTGCTTAATACCTTTAGACTTTAATTCTCCAGTTATACGTTTTACGAGGCTATCTCCCCTCGATATGGTTTCTTTAAACTTCTCCTCCTCCACATGGAGCATCTCTATTATATCATCTCGCATTTCAAGAAGATGCGGATAATCAGAAGACCAATAGCGAATCTGCATATCAAAGATATCGTAAAGCCTATTGGGAATTCCAAGCGATCTTAAAAGGCGGTAAATTCTCCTAAACAGAAGCCTAGCCAAATAGCCCTCTTGAATGTTTGACGGAACAACGCCTTCAGAAAGTATAAAACTCAAACATTTTGTATGATCCGCAACGGCAAAGGCATTTTCTACGGGAGATAAAACCCTATCCAACGCGTAGGCATCCACGCCTACAATCGCGGCTACTTTCCGTCTAGCATCCATCAAACCAGCGGTTTTTTCTAAATTTATGAAGGCGGAAACTTTTGCAACCTTTTCAAGCAAATCCTTGTCAACCTGTATTCCAGCCATCTCCATGATCTTGTCCAACAACTCTCCATAAATGGTGTGAAAAGCGCTGGGAGTCCCTTGCGAAAGCCACGCATAACGTTCTATACCATAACCGGTGTCAACGGTTCTTATCGGCAGCTTGATGAGTTGGTCGCCGACAACTTTGTATTGCATAAAGACGAGCGTTGCCACCTCCAAGCCTCGCACAACACATTCAAGGCATGGGCCAGCGTTTCCGCCGCCAGACCATACTTCTTCCTTGTAAGTTATTTCTTCAGGTTTTATGCCGAGCTCTTCCGTGGTAAAGGCGTGATGATACCGCACTGTTTGGTCTTTCCAGTAAACTTCCTTATCCGGATAGTTAAACGCATGATGTCCACCCATCTCAAATATTGTCAAATACTTTCCAAAAGTTGGCCCAGTATTGGTTATATCAACCAAACGGATACAGGGCTGGGCTATAACTAAAGGGTTTGCTGGAGGCGGCGCAATCCCTTCGGTGACGTATGGTTGAAAATCTATTATGCTTGCATGTGTCAAATAGATGTCGTCTCTCCACCTGGCAACAACGGGATAAGGTTTAATGCGCGTGTGACCGTGCCTTTCGAAGAAGGACAAGAATGTTTCCCGCATCTCACGCAGCGTATAACTTCTCCTTGTGGGGGGATCCCCTATGAAAGTGTAGGTGGCGCAACCTTCAACCCTTGCTTCGCCGCACGTTTCTTGCCCGGGGTTTAAAGTCCAAAAGTATGTTTCACATTTTGGGCAAAACTTTCTAACGTAGCCTTTCTCCTTAAAGAAGGGGAGAGCGTATTCTTCGGCTGGAAACTTTTCCAAGGCTTCAAACGCCCCCACGCTTTCAATGGATAAAGGAGCCGCCAACATTTAAACCATTTTACTATCCGAGCTTAAGGCCTATAAAAAAGCCAGCAACAAAACTTGCTGCAAAGGGCAGCAAAGCTACAGTGTGGATAAGCCAGGAAAAAGCGTGGCTAACCGTTCCTAAGAGGCCACTTAAAAAACTGAAAAGCGCTTCATAGTTTAAGCTTAGAACCCCCTTTAAGCCGAGGTAAACCAGGAAAGCAGTGAACAAGCCTAATAAAAAGATTGCAAGCTTGCTTAACTTTTTAACGGCAAACCCAATTATAAAGCCGCCTATACCCCCCAAACCCAGCTCGTAAATGATTGGAGACAAAAACTCGCTCATCGGCACTCTCCATATATCAAGCATTTTGCAACATTATTTTAAAGCTTATTGGCTACAAAACCTAATAGCATAACAAAGCATGGAAACGAAAAAGGGCTTTTCCGGTAGCGTTGAAAGCGGCAAGGAGCTTAGCCGAACCATCTTACAAGTTTTCAAACTCAAAGAAAACGAAAAAATAAGGCTTGTCATGGAAAATGCCACCCTTCAATCAATTCCACTGGTGTATGACAGCGTTTTTCCATTCCATAACGTGTAAGAGGTTTTGTGAGGTGCCGCTGGGACCGCGGCGAAGTGATATACAACCCCCTCTTTAAATTTCGCTTGATTTTGACGGCGACTTTGCCCATGTTTGGAAAACGTGACCCACATCTCTTGCATCTGAAACCCTTACCTTTACCCATGGATTCTAAACGTTTTCCACAAGTTGGGCAGATGGGGTTGCGATAAACAATTTTTTGGGCAAGTTTCAACACGCGTAGTTTTTCGAGGTTTATAGTTAACGGACGATTTTTTGATGGCGGACGAACCCCTCCGTAGACTTCCACATAGTCTCCGGCAATCAACTCGCCCGCTATTTTCCTTAATATGCCAGTGGCCGCGTAGGCGGCGCAGTCGACACGAGCTGACCGGTCCTCAATGACAAAGACAACGTGTCTTCTAGGGACCAACTTAGGGTCTGACGCAACGGTTCCTCTAACTATCACTGGATGATAGGGCTTTATCTGGCTTAATTGCTTAACGCGTTTTAAATGGACGTCTGTGCCATGGTTTGTACGGAAAATAACCCAGCGTTCCACGGGTTCAAGCGGCTTTACAAGTGTGAAAGCTTTCTTTACAATTTCCGCGGTTTCACCCCTTATACCAAGAAGGATGGGATCCGGTCCGCGGGGCGTTATTAGAACTCTGCCAGTTTCTGGGTCAATATTGTTAAAGGTGTAAGGCGCTGTGGCTTGGTCCATATTAACAATTGACGTTTTATCTATCTTCCTTTCAGTACCATAATTCTCTGGAAAGCGGTAGGCAATTATTTCGTAAGTGTGGTCTTTTTGTAGTGTTTCGCCAACAGCCGCTAAACCACCTATTATGCCACGGCCAGTTTTGAAGCCTACAGCCTCAGCTTTAAACTTCTTTAGAAGTTTAAGGGCTGTCTTTAAATCCACAATTCCAGTTATTGCCCTTTTGGCGAAAAATTGAACCTCCTTCGGGATTTTCGCCCCTGGAAAGAAAACTATGCCGGGGTCGGTGCCTTCGCAGTTTAAATCAGAGTTTTCCTCCACAGTGTCTATGACAACTTCCTTGATTTCGTCGGCAACCGTTGCGTCGCATTTAACTCTTAAACAGAGGGCGCCGTTTCCCCTGGTTTTCCACGGGACGTTCGGATTTAACCTAACAAGGTTCGGGTAGTCCGTAAACTCGACTTCAAACTTTTCTAGTTTCTCCACTAAAAGGGCCGCAATATAGGTTGTGCAGCCTTTTTGTGGCGAATCAGTGTCGTCAAAGCCTATGTGCATGTGCTGCAAGGTCATTCATAACAGCCTAGAGAGCATTAACTCCCTTTAGGCTAAAAATAATGCGCCGCTGAGGAGTTGCTTAACGCTGTGAAATAAAGAGAGGAAGATAGGCTATTTCGGCGATTCCTCAACTATTATCATAGTGAGGGTTGACCTAACTTTGTCGAGCCTTCTTATACGCCAAGTTACAATCTCTTTCAGCTTGTCCATGGATTCGGCGCCGACTCTGCAGATTATATCGTATACTCCGTAAACGGCAAAGGCTTCCTCAACGCCTTCAATTTTCTTTAGGTCCCTCAAAACGTCGGCTTCTGAGCCGATTTCCGTGTTGATTAATACAAAGGCTTTCGGCATTTGGACCTCCTCGTAATATTGTTTACTATTAACCATTAAAATATTTTGTGTTAAAGGCTATAGCAACCAGTACCTCCATGCTTTCTCGTATAGGTGCTTTATTCTAGATTCCAGAGCGTGGGTAAGACGGTTCCGCCCAGAAGCAAGCGCTTATACAAGGCTTTCAGTAAACAATTTATGGAGTTGTCCAACTTTGAGTCTGCTGGTGCGGTTTGATCCTTGGCACTCAAGCCTTTGCACTTGCCCGCCTAAGTTAACTTTTAACCCTTACACGGGCTGCGACCACCGATGTGTCTACTGTTATGCTTCCAGCTACGTTCCACGGTTTTTTGAGTGCCGCCCCAAAAAAGATTTACTGCTAAGACTGAGGCGGGAAGCCATCAAACTTAAAGGTGAATTAATATCGATATCGAATTCTTCGGATCCTTATCCAACGGTTGAAGCGGAGGCTGGGTTGACTAGGCGCTGCCTTCAGATTTTGGCGGAGTGCAACTGTCAAATCCAAATAATAACCAAGTCAAACATTGTTTTGCGGGACATGGACCTCTTAAAGCGGGCGTCTTCCATGGTGGCTTTAACAATAACAACTGATGATGCGGAGACAGCCAAAGCTCTTGAGCCGTATGCGCCGCCGCCAGAGGAACGCCTCAAAACCGCTGAACGGCTTGCGGCGGAGGGCATACCGGTGGTGATACGTATAGACCCCATAATCCCATATGTGAACGAGAATCCGGAGTTTTTAGTTAGGGCTGCAGCTGAGATAGGTGTTCGACACATTACAGCTTCAACCTACAAGGTGAAAATGGACAACTGGCAACGGCTAAGCCTAGCCATGCCTAAAATAGCCGAAAAATTGAAACCATTATACTTCGAGAAAGGCGAAAAGATGGCACGGTATCTATATCTGCCGAAGGGCTTGAGGATTAGGCTTTTGGAGAACTTGGCGAAACTAGCCAAAAAATATGGGTTAAAGTTTGCCACGTGCCGTGAAGGCTTGAAGGGGTTGAATACCGCCACATGCGACGGCTCATGGCTTATAAAAGGAAGGTCTTAAAGCTCTTACCAGAACCCGCCCTTAGACATTATTTTGACCTCCGCCTCTAAAGAGCCCAAACTCGCCGTTGCAAAGGTGAAATTGTACCGTCCACCCGCCAGCTTTATCCAGTCGCTTGCGTAGGTTGTCTGTCCGCTCTGCGTAGCGGCATGTCTCCAAACGACAGTTTCGCCATCCAGAATGCTGGCAGCCCATAAGGCGTTGCCGCTTTGGACGCGAACCTCCACCTTTACCTGCTTATGGATAAACGGAACCTCAAACTCTACACGTTTAATGTCGGCGCCGACGGTGAAGGAGACGGAGAAGCAAACTAAAACCCGCGGGTACGTGATCACCAAATATGCAACAAAAACCATTACTACAAGCCCGGCAACAATTCCGGCAAATTTTTTAGGGGACGGTGCCAACTCTTGACCTCCGCTTTAGATTCAGCTTCAGAGGTTGCTTAATCTGAGTTGTGAAAGCGAAATCAATATTGACCCTAAACAGAAGCCAAACCAGCCACACCCACAACGATGAGGGTTATTCCAGAAAAAATGAGGACGGCAGCCAAACCAATAACGAAAATGGCTAATGGGTTCATTTCAGAAAGCATGTTTGAACCATGCAACATAAGCAGCACGCCCACCACCACAATAACGAGCGCCAAAAATAAAGTCCGTAAAGAGAACCGCTCCCTGTAGCTCATCGAAGCCTTCCCCAGAGCTCAACAAACATTATTTGTTCTTCTAAGCTGTTAAAACTTTCGAAAACCTCCATACGGCAAGTGTTAAATCTACAAGAGGTATAAAAATAAGCGGTGAACAAATGTCGAAACCTAAACCTAAAGATGAGGAAATACTGCAAGTTTTAAAGGAGATAAAGGCGTTATTGGAGCCTAAACCGCCGCCTCCACCACCGCCACCGCCAAAAGGCTTTTGGAACGAGTTTATGGATTTCATATCCAAATACAAAGTTATGGGAATGGCTGTAGCCTTCATCCTCGGCTTGTACTTGGGCGCGTTGGTCCAAGCCCTTGTAAACGACCTAATCATGCCAATAATAACTTTAATACTGCCCGGCATAGAATGGGAAGCCTTTGCATTGGGGCCTTTCCGCATCGGCCACTTTATAGGCGCCTTGATAACATTCCTTCTCGTAGCCTTCGTGGTCTTCCTTATAGTGAAGTTAACGAAAAAGTGGGGGATAGAGTAGAGACTGCAGCCCATTTAGGGCGCTTTTTGCAGAACCCTTTTTATTTTTGTCTGTGAGAAGTAAGCATGTAATATGAGGCTTAAAGGGATTATGTATGAAGGTTTATCCTCAATGTGCTGAATGCTCAAGTTTTCACTGCAGCCGTGTGCCGCTAGAAAAAATTGACGATACAGTACTTCCAAGCTTCTGCCCCATGAAAAACATGAAAGAAACCATTCAATCAGCCATAACAAAGTATGGAGAAGACCATGTAAAGCGAATCTATGTTCCAGCCACCATTACAGAGAAGAAGGCCTACCAAGTTGTTAGGGGCGTTTTGATGGGCGTCCTCCCAAGAATAAAGGAGCTTATAGAGTTCGCTAAACTGGTAGACGCCAAAAAGCTTGGATTGGCCTTCTGCGTTGGGCTTCGGGACGAAGCGGCTAGAACTGTGGCGTTCCTTAAAGAGGCTGGCTTTACAGTTGCATCGGTTTGCTGCAAGTGTGGCGCTGTGGATAAAACGGAACTCGGTGCAGCCGAAGACCACAAGATTGGCGCAGCCTTCCAGTTTGAAGCCGCCTGCAACCCCATTGTTCAAGCTCAGCTTTTAAACGAGGCTGAAACAGAAATAAACGTCATCGTGGGCTTATGCGTAGGCCACGATATGCTTTTCACAATACACTCAAAGGCTCCCGTTACAACCTTAATAGTCAAGGACAGGCTTTTGGGCCATAATCCAGTGGCCGCCCTCTACAGCAACTATCACAAGCACGTGGTGAAATCTTAAAAGCGGCTGTAAAAGCATGATTGTCAGGGAAGTTTACGCCAAAAGCGTTCTGTCTAAGTCGAAGGTTTTAGACTATGTTGTCAACCCATATGTAGGATGCGAGCATGGATGCGCCTACTGTTATGCACGCTATGTTAAGAGGTTTACAGGCTACATGGAGCCTTGGGGCGAATTTGTAGACGTAAAAATCAACGCTCCCACACTGCTCCAACAAGAAACCCGCCGCAAAAAAGTTGGGAGGGTTTGGGTTAGCGGCCTCTGCGACCCATACCAGCCTCTGGAGAAACGATACAACTTAACAAGAAAGTGCCTCGAAATCCTGCTAAAAAGGGGTTGGCCAGTCACCATACAAACGAAATCCACCCTTGTACTACGCGATATAGACCTCATAAAAGGTTATGGCAACGTTGAAGTCACCCTAACCATCACCACCGCCGACGAGGGAATCCGGCAAATCTTCGAGCCGAAAGCCCCGTCCATAAGGGAGCGCCTAGAAGTTTTGGAAAAGCTGCATTCCGCCGGCGTGAAAACATGTGTTATGATTGCGCCTCTGCTGCCGAAGGCTGAAGGCTTGGTTAGGGAGGTTGTCGGCAAGACGGACTATGTACTGGTGGACAAAATGAACTACCATTATGCAGACTGGATTTATAGGCGACACCATCTTGAACATGCCATGACAAGCAAGTTTTTTAGGCAAAAAAAGAAGGAGATAGCCAAGCTCCTCGAGAAGGAAGGAATCCCCTACAAATTTGAATTTTAAAGACATCGCCTGAAACAAAGCTTTTATTCCATTGATACATGCAGCGAAAGCCATAATGCCATTACTTCACCCACGCATAGAGGAAGCTTTATAACCCTTGAGGGGCTGGCGGGCTATTATGCACCTGGCTGTTGCTCGCATCTCGAGGCCGGCTTCACATTTGACGAGATTATCCACTTTTCAAAAATCAGTTAGACTAGAATCCAAGAAAACGCGTCGAAAACTACTAGCCCACGGCTTCGCAGAATGGTTCCTAAACTAGCACACAAAAAGTATGACCACCTCATAAATAAACTTATAGAACTCTTCGAACAAATACAATGCCAAGAAAAAGAAAAGATAGCAGATGCAATAGCAAAACTAATAGAAAAAGACCTAAACAAATAAACAATTAGAAAAGCTGCAAATAAAAAAGTTAGGGGATAATTGCGGGGTTGCCCTAGCCTGGTAGGGGGCAGGCCTGCTAAGCCTGTGGTCCGTTTGGGCCGCGCGGGTTCAAATCCCGCACCCCGCGCCATTTCTGCATGTCGTTTATGATTTTCAACAGTTTTCACGTTTCCGCTATTCGAAGTTCTGTGCGAAGCTAAGATAAACTTGCTACCAAAACAACAGCTATAACGGGTAGCGTCACGGTTTAATATTGCAACCAGCCGCCAAAAAAGCCACTTATAACCCTACATTCACGCTTTTGGATTGATCCGCTTCCGCCCAGTTGGTTTAGTTATTAACTTAAACGGTAAACTTGTATGAATAATGATTTATATGCGCTTCCAGCGTTGTACTTTTGGGTGTGACATTTGTTTGAAAGCGAAGCCTTAGAGAAGATTCGCCGTGAAAAGGAGATATGGGAAAGGGAAACGGTGGCTAAGAGTGTTGAGCGGCTTCCTGAAAGAGGTGAATTTTTAACAAGTTCAGACATACCTGTAAGCCGTCTTTACACTCCGGCGGAGGTCGCCGATTTTGATTATATTGGGGATCTGGGTTTCCCGGGTAAGTATCCCTTCACGCGGGGCGTTTATCCCACCATGTATCGAGCGCGTTTTTGGACTATGCGGCAGTATGCTGGTTTCGGCACGGCTGAACAGACAAACCAACGCTTCAAATATCTGCTAAGCCAGGGGCAGACTGGGTTAAGCGTTGCCTTCGACTTTCCGACACAGGTGGGCTACGACTGTGATCATCCCTTGGCGAGGGGAGAAGTTGGCAAGGCTGGCGTTAGTGTGAGCACTTTGCGGGATATGGAAACGGTTTTTGACGGCATCCCCTTGGACAAAATTACGACTTCTATGACTATTAATGCGCCGGCGGCGGTTTTGCTTGCCATGTATGTTGTTGTCGGCGAAAAACAAGGGGTTCCCCAGTACATTCTTGACGGCACCGTGCAAAACGACATTTTAAAGGAGTATGTTGCCAGAGGCATGTACATTTTCCCTCCAAAACCCTCCATGCGTTTAGTTACCGACATTTTTGAGTATTGTGCTAGACATTTGCCTAAGTGGAACCCTATTAGTGTAAGCGGTTATCACATCCGCGAGGCAGGCGCCACAGCCGTTCAGGAAGTAGCTTTTACTTTTGCAAATGCCATTGCTTATGTCCAAGCAGCCATAGAACGCGGCTTAGACGTAGACCAGTTTGCCAGCGGACTTTCGTTCTTTTTCGCAGCCCACAACAACCTTTTTGAGGAAGCCGCCAAGTTTAGGGCTGCCCGCCGCCTTTGGGCGCGTATCATGAGGGAACGTTTCAGGGCTAAGAATCCAGCTTCTTGGATGCTACGTTTCCACACGCAGACCTCTGGGGTTTCACTTACAGCGCAGCAGCCCCTAAATAACATTATCCGCGTAACACTGCAAGCCCTTGCAGCGGTTTTAGGCGGAACCCAGTCGCTTCACACAAACTCTTTTGACGAAGCTTTATGCTTGCCAAGCGAGCAAGCGGTCACCATTGCACTTAGAACCCAGCAGATAATTGCCTACGAAAGCGGTGTTGCAGACACCATAGACCCCCTTGGAGGCTCATATTACGTGGAGTATTTGACAGATCAAATTGAGGAAAACGCAGCCGAATACATAAGGCGGATAGATGAATTGGGCGGTGCCGTGGCAGCCATAGAGAAGGGGTTCATGCAACGGGAAATAATAGAGAGCGCCTACCGCTACCAGAAGGAGGTTGAAAGCAGGAAGCGTATAATAGTCGGCGTAAACGAGTTCGTAAGCGAGGAGAAAACGCCCATAAAGATTTTACGGATAGACCCGGAAATCGAAAAAAAGCTTGTAAAACGTCTAAACGAAGTGAAACGTCAGAGAAACAACGCTAAAGTCGGAGAAGCTCTAGATAAGCTGCGTAATGCTGCCGAAAGAGAGGATGAAAACCTAATGCCTTACATAATTCAAGCTGTAAAGGAATACGCAACATTAGGGGAGATATGCGATGTTCTCCGCGAAATTTTCGGCGAGTACAAGCCTCCATCCATATTCTAGTCGATAATAAACAGCGGGTCGCCCTCGTTCACGGATGCGCCCTCATAAACAAAGATTTCCCGAACAGTTCCAGCCGTCGGTGCTGTGATCTCGTTTTCCATTTTCATGGCTTCCAATATGCATAAAACCTGCCCAGCCTTAACATGTTCGCCCTTCCCAACTTTTATGGATATTATTTTGCCCGTCATCGGCGCAGTGACAACCCCTAAACCCACTTGTTTAGGTTTTGTAGCCTTCTCTTTCAGAGCTTGGATAGCTTGTTCAGCTGTTGACGCAATTTTTTGCATGGGCGTCGCCGTTTTCAACTCTACTTTAAAGGAGGCTTCTTCAACCTTTATGGTGAAGGGTTTTGTTTTGCTGGTTCCTTGCAGCATTACGCCATAAACCTTGTTACCGATGTTTATTTGGGTCTCTTTTCCAAAAACAAGCTTGCCCTCTGGAACCTCCACGGTGAAAGTTTCACCATTAACATTAACTGTGAAAACTTTATTTCCAGTTTTTGAAACTTCAACTTTTTTGGGTTTACCGTCTACTAAAATCTCGTAAGTCGGCATGCTCATGCACCATGCTCGGCTAGGCTTTGCCGCCAAGCCAAAACCCATGGTGAAATTTCGCGTTTGGTTTTCTGCAAGGTTAAAGCCTTCACTTCACTTTGGCTTATTGTATAGATAGCGACCGCTGCTGAAATAGCCGCTACCCGTTCCAGCTCGGCCAGTTTTTCCAGAGACACTTCGGCTTTGGCTTCTTCCCTTTTCGCTTTTCGCTTTTTAAAGAATTCAACGGCTATTGTTGGGAACAACGTGTATGTGAGTATATCCTCTTCGCTTTCAATGTAGGGCTTAACATTTTCTGGAATCTTGCCCAAGGCTGGCTCAAGAAGGTCTGCGGGTCGACATGTTATGGGTTTTTCGTCGCCTATGATAAGCCTTTTAACTTCCTCGTCTATGGGGGCTGGAGGTTGCCCATAAAACCCCTTAACATAGTCTTTAACCTCTTTTGGCACAACGTGGTAGCGTTTACCCGACAAGACATTTAGAACAGCTTGGGTGCCCACGATTTGGCTTGTAGGCGTAACAAGCGGCGGATAACCAAGCTCCCTTCTAACCTTCGGCACTTCTTCAAGAACCTCTCTGAGTCTATGAACGGCGTTTTGCTCCCTCAACTGTTCAAGGAGATTTGAGAACATCCCGCCGGGGATCTGGTGAACCATTATGGAAGGGTCAACCCTTTCAGCTTTAGGGTCAATAAGCCCAAGGGGGTCATAGTATTTCTCCCTAAGCTCCCAAAAATATTGGGCGATCTCTTGGAGAAGACCTATATCCAAGCCCGAATCGTAAGGTGTGCCCTTTAAAGCGGCAACTACGGATTCCACAGGGGGCTGGGATGTGCCCCACGCAAAAGGTGAGAAAGCTGTGTCCAAAATGTCCACATCGGCTTCACATGCCCTCAGATAAGTCATCATGGCCATCCCGCTGGTGCAGTGGCAATGCAAATGCACGGGCAGGCCCACCTCTTGTTTTAAGGATGTTATGAGTTCGTAGGCTGGCTGAGGTGCAAGCATTCCCGCCATGTCTTTTATACATATAGAGTCGCAGCCGATCTCCGCCAGTTTCTTGGCAACTTTTACGTAGTACCCTGTTGTGTGGACAGGGCTTATAGTGTAGCATATGGTGCCCTGCGCATGCTTGCCAACTTTTTTAACGGTTTTTATGGCGACCTCCATGTTGCGAACATCGTTCAACGCATCAAAAACGCGAAATATGTCTATGCCGTTTTCCGCCGCCTTCTCCACAAACTTAACGACAACGTCATCTGGATAATTTTTATAGCCAACAACATTCTGTCCTCTTAAAAGCATCTGCAATGGCGTGCGTTTTATGCGGCTTTTTAACTGGCGAAGCCTTTCCCAAGGGTCTTCAATCAAATAACGGATGCAAACATCAAAGGTGGCGCCGCCCCAAACCTCCATGGAGAAAAAGCCAACCATGTCCATTTTCTCGGCTATGGGAAGCATAGATTCGGTGCGCATCCGCGTCGCCATCAAAGACTGATGGGCGTCGCGAAAAGTCGTGTCTGTAATTTTAACGGGTTTGGCGTCCAAATCCTTCACTTCGACGGGGGCAGTAGAATTAAAACTTTGGAGGTCGCTTATTTATCTATAATGGGATGTTGTCATGCTTTTTGGATGGTCTAGGCTCCCGTTTCGTCATTAGCATTTCAAGGGCGCTTACCAGTTTTGGGCGCGTTTCCGCCGGCTCGATGACCTCGTCTATGTAGCCTTTCTGCGCAGCTACATAGGGATTGGCAAACTTCCGACGGTATTCGCTAACAAGCTCTAGACGTTTATGCTCTGGGTCTGGAGCTTCAGCTATTTCTTTCCGGAAAATTATGTTTATGGCTCCTTGGGGTCCCATGACGGCGATTTCAGCTGTTGGCCAGGCATAGTTTATGTCTCCGCCAGAGTGCTTGCTTCCCATGACGTCGTAGGCTCCGCCGTAAGCTTTTCGCAGTATAACCGTTATTTTTGGAACCGTTGCCTCACAATAGGCGAAAAGCAGTTTTGAGCCGTGGCGGATTATGCCGCCGTGTTCTTGCTCTATGCCCGGTAAAAAGCCCGGCACGTCCACGAAGGTTATTATGGGTATGTTGAAGCAGTCGCAGAACCGCACGAACCTTCCGGCTTTAACTGACGAGTTTATGTCTAAAGCCCCAGCATAGTAGGCAGGCTGGTTGGCTACTATGCCAACCACGTGCCCGTTTAGCCTTGCGAAGCCTATGACTATGTTTGGCGCCCAAAGAGGTTGCACTTCCAAGAATTCGCCGTTGTCTACGACGCTGTGGATTATTTCCTCAACATCGTAGGGTTTGTCGGGGTCATCTGGCATTATTCGCGGCAAGTTTTCGTCCGTGCGGTTTGGGTCGTCGCCCGTCTCCACATAAGGCGGATCTTCAAGGTAGTTGCTTGGCAAATAGCTTAAAAGCTTCTTAATTATTTGGATGCATTGCTCCTCGTCTTTGGCTATAAAGTGGGCTACGCCGCTTGTTTGGCTGTGCACCATGGCCCCACCTAACTCTTCAAAAGTGACCTCCTGCCCCAGCACCGCCTTAACAACATCCGGTCCCGTAATGAACATATAGCTTGTCTTGTCCACCATAACGATGAAGTCTGTTAGGGCTGGCGAATAAACGGCGCCGCCGGCGCAAGGACCCATAATGGCGGATATCTGTGGAATCACGCCGGAGGCCATCACGTTGCGGAAGAATATGTCGCCATAACCAGCGAGGCTTGCAACGCCCTCCTGGATACGCGCCCCGCCGGAGTCGTTTAAACCTATGACTGGCGCGCCTGTTTTCATGGCTAAGTCCATGAGCTTACAAACCTTTTTGGCGAACATCTCGCCAAGGGACCCGCCGAAAACGGTAAAATCTTGCGAGAAAACGAAGACGAGACGCCCGTCTACTGTGCCGTAGCCGGTTACAACACCGTCGCCCAAGTATTTACGTTCAGCCATGCCGAACTCCGTGCATTGGTGGACGACAAAAGGGTCAAGCTCGTTGAAGCTGCCCGGGTCTAACAAAAGGTCTAGGCGTTCTCTGGCTGTTAACTTGCCCTTGGCATGTTGTTCCTCTATGCGTTTAAGTCCGCCGCCAAGTTTGGCTTGTTCCCGCATTTCCCGCAAACGCTTAATCTTCTCTTCGACGGTAGGCTCTTTAACTTCTACCATACAGGGAAACCCTCAGTCACTAAAGTATGTAGGCACAATCAGTATTTAGAATATACGTCAAGAAAATTATATGTGCCCTTAGCAACTTAGTTCTAGCGAAAACTGGAGGAAGTATGCCATGGCTTTAGTAAACCCTGTCATAGAAACTTTGCTTAACCACAAGTCAATCCGCAAGTATAAGGCGGACATGCCGCCGGAAGAAGTCATTCGCACCATTGTTAGGGCTGGACAGCAGGCGCCTTTCGCTTCGCAAGCCTACAGCATAATACTTTCGCGGGATAGGGAACGCCACCCCTACAAGGCGCCACTGTTGTTCACCATCTGCGTGGACTATTACAAGTTTGAGAGAATCATGGAGAAGCGAGGCTGGGAAATGGTCACAAACGATTTGGTGCTATTGTTTTTCGGAATTCAGGACGCCGCCTTGATGGCGGAAAACATGGTTATAGCCGCCAGAAGCTTAGGCTTGGGAAGCTGCTTCCTTGGAAGCGCCATGCTACACGCAGAAAAAATAGCCCAACAATACGAATTGCCAAAACGGGTCTTTCCGCTGGTGCAGCTTGTTATGGGTTATCCGGACGAAAACCCCCCGCCAAGACCCAGATACCCTATGGAGTTTACGCTTTTTGAGGGCAAATACCGAGAACTGACAGATGAAATGGTTTCCGAGGCTATGCGGGTCATGGATGAAGGCTACTTAGCCCAAGACTACTACAGGCGGTTGAACGCGAAGATTCCGTTGGAAAACGGGCGCCCGGATCCTTACACCTACGAAAACTATAGTTGGACTGAACATATTTGCAGAAAATGGGGGCAATGGTTCCCAGACCCGAGAATATTACTAGAACAGCTGGAGAGACGAGGTTTCCAAATAACGGGAAAGAAAACCTAACTTTCCTTTCAGCATCCTTTTATCTTTAGAGAAAGGTCTCCAGCGAAGACATGCTTCACCGTGTCGTCTTTAAGTTTCAAAACTAACGCGCCACCGCCATTAACGTCGAGGGCTACCCCTTCAAACTTTTCGTCTCCGCTGGAAACTTCCACCTCGCAGCCTAAAAAAGAAGCGTAGGCTTTCCATTTAGCCAGAACCGGACTGAAGCCACCCTCTAAAAACACTTGGTAGAGACTTTCCATTTTTTCTAGCAACGCCTTAAAAAAAGTTTCTAAGACTATTTTCTTGCCTAACACCACCTCCAGCGACGTTGCTTTTTCCCAAAGCTCCCGCGGAAACTCTTTTTCGATATCAATGTTAACGTTTATGCCTACCCCTATAACTGCGTAAATCACTCTTTCGCCGACCGTTTTCATTTCTAAGAGGATGCCGCAAACTTTGCGTCCGTCCACGATAACGTCGTTGGGCCACTTGGTTTCAGCCTTCAAACTGTATAGTTCACGAATAGTTTCTGCTACGGCTAGACTTGCCAGAAACACAAGCTTGACCGTTTCTGTCGGCTTTAGATTTGGTTTTAGGATTATGGAAAACCATAACCCGCCTTTCGGCGAGTGCCATTTTCTGCCAAGTCTCCCCCGTCCGGCAGTTTGAGTTTCCGCAATAGCTACTGTGCCCTCTGGAGCGTCAAGCTCCGCCAGTTCTTTAGCCCAATCGTTCGTTGAGCCGACTTCACGGCTGAAAAACATGTATTTTCCGAAAAGTTTTGTTTTTAGGTTTTCTTGAACCTTATCCACTTTTATAGTCGGAGCCATGTTATTTTTCCTCATATAACATGAACGTGCCCATGTAGAAAGCTGAGTATAGGGCTGCTGCTGGTATGAAGGAGGCAGCGAAACCTCCCTTGGCAATTAAAACGCCGCTTAAAGCTAGGCTGCCAGCCTCGCCTATATGAAGGCCCATCATGAGTAAGCCTATATCCGTCCCATAAGACTCTTTGTCGCATATTTTTGAGAGAATGCCTTCCTGGCCTATGCTGTTCATCCCCTCAACAATGCCTACAAGTATAACGAGCACTGCGGTGAGGGCTGGAGGGGAAAAACCGAGAAGGGTCAAGAGAACTGAATAGGCGGTTCCGCTTATTAAAATGAGTTCTTTTACGCGGGAACACTTTGAAAAGAGGTAGGAGAATAACCCTGCCAGCAAAATCATAACGCCAACGATTAGTCCAACCGTTTCGGCGGAAAAGCCGGAAGCGCTGAGGAAGTAGGGTATAACGTATCCGGAGCGGAAGCCGAAGGATAAGCCCATCATGAAAAAGAGGAAAAGAAAGATTTTGAATTTCCGATTTTTCTTTCTAAAATCAAGAAAACGTAAGGCTTGCTGCATATCAAATTCCCCTTTCTTATCGTCTACAAGCGTTATGGAAAAAAGAACCCCAAGAACGCCTAAAAAGGCGCATAAAAGCAGCGTTCCCTCGTAAAAAATGGAAACCATCAGAAAACCAGCTGCCAAACTTCCCGTGGCATAGGCCAAATAAACCGTGGTTCTTAGGATTACTAGGGTTCTCCAGTCTCCACGGCTTCTTTCAAGGAGGTAGGCTCTGTTCACAGCCCATATAGCCCCTTCTTTTGTTCCTTCCGCTATTTTGCCGAAGAGAAACTCCATCGGCGTGTAGGCGAAACAGTAAACTAGGCTTGAAACGGTGCCGAGAAAACCGTTGGCTATGAAGAAGGGTTTTCTTCCAAAAAAGTCTGAGAGCGTCGCGAAGAACATTCTTCCAAACTGCATTATTAAGGGCATGGATGCGAAAACAAAGCCTATTAAAACAACTTCTATGTTTCGTTCCTTCATCATCAAAGGTATGACCACGCCTAAAACTCCGCTTGCAAAAGAATGAAAAACTTGAATCAGCAAGGCGTTTTTCACAGAGTGCAAGCGAAACCAACCTTTTAAAGAGAAAACCCTCGACACATTTTCATTTCATCACAAGCTCAAGAAGTACGCCTTTCGTGCTTTTCGGGTGGACAAAAGCTATTTTCTTCCCTTCAGCGCCGATTCTAGGCTTTTCGTCGACAAGAAACACGCCCTTCTTTTTGAATTCTTCCAATGTCTTTTCAATGTCGTATACTTTTATGGCGATGTGGTGTATCCCCTCCCCTCGACTCTCAAGAAATTTCGCCACGGGGCTGTCGCTGTCCAAGGGCTCTAAAAGCTCTATATGGGTTTCGCCGCCCGTGGAAAGGAATGCTGCTTTCACCTTTCGTTCCGTTAAAACGTGGATGCTTAAAAGCCTGAATCCTAACACGTCCCGGTAAATCCTTAGGGCCTCGTCCAAGCATTTAACAGCCACGCCGACATGTTCAACACCCATAAACATTGATGTGCTCCCCTTCACTGGAGTGTAGAATGCGGTGGTACCTTATTATTAAAGTTTTTAGTTCACAAACACGGAACATAATCCTCATTTTACAGAGCCTCCTACAAAATAAGCGTTGGAAAAGTTTTGTAAAATCCTAATTGCTTTAATAAACTTGAACAACAAAGGAGGGGCTAGTGTTTCCGGAAAGGAAAAGAGATTTAACTATAGATGTTCTGCGGGGATTAGCTGTTCTCATGATGGTGTGCGGTAATTTACCCACGGTATTGTTCCTAGAATATTATCCCTTTTGGCTTGTTCTTTGTAATGCTTGGGCCGCTCCGTTCTTTATTATGATATCCGGGATGATGGTTGTTTTTACAGCTCAAACAAGGGAGCATAGGCTAAAGTATTTCTTAGCTCGGGGAGTCTTGCTGATAATTGTTGGTTTGCTTATCGAAGTCTTTATGTTGGGCGGTTATCCTTTCATGTTTTTCCAGATTCTCTACCTTATTGGAGTTTCCTTGCCCATAGCCTACCTTTTCTCCCATTTGAACGCCTTATCCCGTTGGATCACGGTTATCGTCTTTTTCCTTTTGCACCCCTTGCTTCAAGAGACCCTCAAACACGCTGACCACTTAGTTCACCGCTTTATTGTTGACGGTTGGTTCCCCGTTTTTCCATGGCTTGGCTTCTCTTTATTGGGAGTGAATCTTGCCTTCTTACGCTGGGGTTTCAACTCGCCCACTATAAGGCGGAAAAGGCTTGCTTTTCTGGGAAGCATCACCCTAACCTTCGGTAGCCTCCTTTGGGGGCTCACGTTCCACCTATACCCTTGGCCATCAATTGGATACGTGGTAAGCGCTGTTGGGGTAATGTTGACACTGCTGCCTATAGTGGATTACAAACCTTCCTTCATCCTCTATAAACCGCTGCAAGTTTTGGGAGAAGCACCGCTTTTCATGTATATTCTGCACCTCTCCCTGCTCCACTATGTAGTGGCGGCCACGTGGTCCCATGTGAACCTTGAAACCTTTCTTCTCATCTATATTACGGTTTCACTTTTTATGGTGCTGGTGGCATACGGATTAAGAATTTTAAAGGATAAATGGAGAAGCCGTCCATTTATTGTCCGTTTTTTCCTTGGCGGCTAGATTTAGCAACAGCATTCATTAACCAGCCTTTAACCTTTTAAATTCAACTGCCGCGCCCGTCTAGGATTTTCTGCGGGTTTACAGTGATTAGCCATCGTTCGCATTGACAAAAAATATAAACGTTGAGGTGGAATCTAGGTTATTCTTCAAAGAGAAGGGAAATGCTGATGGAGAAACATGCCCACGACATAGTCATTGTCGGCGCGGGGTTGGCTGGTCTCCGGGCAGCTGTTGCAGCCGCGGAAAGAAGCAACAAGCTTGACATAGCAGTGATCTCTAAGCTTCATCCTTTGAGGTCGCACTCCGTTTGTGCGCAAGGCGGAACTGCCGCCGTTATGCGAGAAAAAGACTCCTTTGACCTACACGCCTTTGACACCGTGAAAGGTGCAGACTTCTTGGCAGACCAAGATGTTGTGGAATTCTTCGTCAGACAAGCGCCCAAGGAAATTGTTCTAATGGAGCATTGGGGATGTCCTTGGAGCCGCACACTTGACGGCAAAATTGACCAGAGGCCTTTCGGCGGCCACTCTTACCCGAGAGCCTGCTTCGCAGCTGACATGACGGGGTTCCACGAAATGCACACGCTTTACGGCAAAGCCATAACCTATCCAAACGTGAAGTTTTACGACGAGTGGTTTGCCACATCCATAATTGTTGAAGACAACACTGCAAGGGGTTTAACAGCCATAGAGCTTAAAACAGGTGAAATGCACGCTTTCCAAACCAAGGCCGTTGTAATGGCGACGGGTGGACATGAACGCATATACGAGTTTACCACATTCTCTCACACCACAACCGGCGACGGCATGGCCATGGCCTACAGGGCCGGCGCACCATTAGAAGACATGGAGTTCGTCCAATTCCATCCCACGGGGCTTGTGCCTTCGGGCGTTTTAATAACTGAAGGCGCCCGAGGCGAGGGCGGCTACCTAATAAACGCTCAAGGCGAACGTTTTATGAAACGTTACGCGCCAGCAATGATGGAGTTAGCGCCCCGCGATGTTGTTTCAAGGGCTGAACAAACCGAAATCCTTGAGGGAAGAGCCTTCCAAGGGCCTTATGGGCCGTATATTGCCTTGGATCTTAGGCACTTGGGCGAGGAGAAAATCAACGAAAGGCTGCCCCTAATACGGGAGGTTGCCATAAAACTTGCTGGAGTAGATCCGGTTAAGGAGCTTATTCCAATAAGGCCGGCAGCCCACTACTCCATGGGGGGAATCAAGGCCAACGTTAAGGCTGAAACGCCTATTAGAGGGTTGTATGCGGCTGGCGAATGCTCATGTTTGAGTTTGCACGGCGCCAACAGGCTTGGAACAAACTCAACGGCTGAATGCCTAGTCTTCGGGGCTGTCGCCGGCGAGGAGGCAGCTAAATACGCCATGTCCACGAGCTTCCATGAATTTCCGATGGAGAAGGCTTTAGCCGAGGAAAAGCGAGTCTTCGACGGGATTCTTGGAAGCGAGGGCGGCGAAAGGGTTCCCCAACTTAGAGACGAAATGCGAAAGCTTATGAACACAAAGGTTTGGATTTTCCGTACGGGCGAAGATATGAAAGAAGCCTTGAAAGGGATTAGAAACCTTAAAGAGAGGTTCAAACACATAAGGGTTGAGGATAAGGGAAAAACTTTTAACACTGGCTTTGTAGCCGCCTTGCAGCTTGACTTCATGTTGGATTTGGCTGAAGTCACAACAGTAAGCGCTCTTGCAAGGACTGAGTCACGCGGAGCCCATTCAAGGCTCGACTATCCAAACCGCGACGACGAAAAATGGCTTGTGCACACGTTGGCCTACCACACCGCGGATGGCCCGAGGCTTGATTATATTCCTGTTACGATTACAAAGTGGCAGCCGGCCGCGCGGAAATATTAGGGGAGGGGTGCTTGTGAACGGTGAGGTTGTTAAGGTTGTTGAATTTCAAATTCGCCGATACGACCCAGAAGCGAAAAAGTATTACACGTCCACTTACAAGGTGCCGGTTCTCCGTGGAACAACCATTCTCGATGCGCTCAATTATGTTAAGGAGAATCTGGATGAAACTCTTACTTTTAGACATTCATGTAGAATGGGAATCTGCGGAAGCTGCGCTGTAAACGTTAACGGCAAGCCCATGTTGGCATGCTACACGCAAGTTTTAGACCTCAACACTGACACGGTGACCATTGAGCCGCTGTCCAATCTTCCAGTTATAAAGGATTTAGTTGTGGACATTCAGCCCTTCTTTAAAAACTTTAGGAAAATAAAAAACGTGCTGGTTAAGACCTCTGAGGCCTTCAAAAGGCCCGAAGAGTTCACTCAGTCTCCTGAAGCCTTAAAGAGATACTGGGATTTGACGCTTTGCACTAAGTGTTCGATTTGTCATTCTGCTTGTCCAGCAGCCATAGATGAAAAGTTCCTCGGGCCTTCAGCTTTGACGGCTAACTACCGGTTTATCATCGATTCAAGGGATGAGGGATTAAGCGAAAGGCTTAAGGCCATGGCTGACAACGTGTGGCTTTGCACTTCTTGTAACTCATGCACGCTTTTCTGTCCAAAGCTTGTTAATTGCGCAAACTCCGTGGTCGAAGACCGCAGCCTACTGGTGGAGATGGGCGCCATTCCAAGAACAGTTAAGGACGTGTTGGAAAGCGTTATGAAATACCATAACCCCATGGGGACTCATCAGAGCAAAAGGATGGCTTGGGCTGAGGGCTTAAACGTTAAGGCCTACCCAAAGGTGGCGAAGGCAGATGTACTCTATTTCGTTTGTTGCTCAGCAGCCTACGACGTGCGTAACCGGGAGCTTGCCAGAGCCATGGCAGCCATGTTAGACAGGTTTGGTGTCGACTATGCCACTTTAGGTGAGGAGGAATGGTGCTGTGGAGACCATATACTGCGCATGGGTGAGAAAGGCTTGTTTGAAATGCTTGCAGAACACAACATGGCTGTTTTCCAAAAGTTTAACGCAGACCGCATTTTAACGGTTTCACCCCACTGCTACAACACCTTCAAAAACGAGAAGCTTTACAAAGATTTGGGGTTGAACGTTCAGCATTACACGCAGTTTTTGGCGGAAGCCATAGATAAAGGCAAACTCAAACCATCAAAGCCTTATCCAAAGCGGGTTGCGTATCATGATCCGTGCTTTTTGGGGAAGCGAAACCAAATCTATGAGGAGCCGAGACGCATCCTTCAGTCAATAAGAGGCTTGGAATTCATTGAAATGAAGCGGGTAAGGGAGGCTGGCTTCTGCTGTGGGGGCGGAGCTGGAAGGGTCTGGACAGAAGAAGCCGAACCTGAGAAAAGGCCCTGCGTAAACCGTGTAAAAGAAGCCTTGGAGCTTGGAGTGGACGTTATTGCTGTGGCTTGTCCCTTCTGTGTGACAACGCTTGAAGACGCTGTGAAAGTCTTAGAGGTGGAGGATAAAATAGCCGTTAGGGATGTTCTAGAAATTTTGATGGAGGTTTTGTAGGCGCTTTTTCTCTAACATGGGCATCTGCTTGACATGTGGCAGTTGCATTTCATCCCTTCAGAGGATATTGTTAGCTCTATGAGGATTTCTTTAAGTTCCTCGGCGATGTCTAGGTTGCCTTTGGCCTTTGCCTCAACTAAAAGTTTTTCTGCTTCCCTTCTGAGAGCTGAGGGGTCTTCATGGCCTTTCAAGAAGCGTTCGTATTTGGTTTTGAAGTTTCTGAAGGCTTCTTCCATGGCTATCAGCAAAATCAAAAGGGCTTTTTCCTTTAAATGTTTCTGTCGTCTTGCGGGATTAGCAAAAGTTATAGATGGAGTTTTGGCGAAAGTAGACAGATACCTTAATATATGAATCATATAGGTATTTTACTTCTTACTTGAGGCATGGAGGAATACGATTGTACGGATATGCTGGCAGAATCCTTCACGTTGACTTAACGACTGGAAAAACCCGTGTGGAGCCGTTAAACGAAGAGTACGCTAAAAAATACATTGGCGGCATAGGGCTTGGGATGCGGTTGTGGGTTGACTATTCAAAGGCTGGTGTTGACCCCTTCAGTCCAGAAAACCCGCTGGTTTTGACAACGGGGCCGACTTCTGGCACCATTTGGCCTACGGGAGGCAATGGCCACGCTTTTGTGGCGAAGTCTCCGCAAACCTATGGCGTAGCTGAAGCGAAATCCCATGGCAGTTTTGGCACAGAGCTTAAACGGGCTGGGTATGACGGTGTCATATTCCATGGGAGGGCTGAGAAGCCTGTATATGTTTGGATTGACGACGATTCTGTTCAGATTTTGGATGCCTCGCATTTATGGGGTAGATCACCAGCTGAAACAGAAGACGTGATTAAGGAGGAGTTGGGCGACTACTATATTCGTGTGGCCGCCATTGGACCTGCTGGAGAGAAGCTTGTGCGGATAGCGTGCATAATGAACGAAAAGTCTAGGGCTGCTGGAAGATGCGGCCTCGGTGCTGTTATGGGTTCAAAGAATTTGAAGGCTGTTGCTGTTCGAGGAACAAAAGACGTGGCAGTGGCGAAGCCCGATGAGTTTCTGGAGTTTGTTAAAGAGTTTCATGAGAGGATGAAGGGTCCCGCCACGAAGAAGTATAGGACTTTGGGCACTCCGGAAAACGTTTTGGTGCATAATGCTCTGCACTGTATGCCGACCCGCAACTACAACAATGCGCATTTTGAGGCTGCTGAAAAGGTGAGCGGCGAATACTTAAATGAACGGTTTGTGGCTAAAATCATCGGCTGCAGCTCCTGTGCCATGCGCTGCGAGCATGTGTGCGTTGTTAACGAGGGCCCGTATAAAGGGGCTATGGCGAGGGTTGAATATGAGCCTTTGTGGGCTATGGGCCCCTACTGTGGAGTTGACCGTCTTGATGCCATTATCAAGGGCAGTGAGCTCTGTAATTATTATGGTATAGACTCTATTAGTGCTGGTGTGATTGTTGGTTTTGCTATGGACTGTTTTGAGAACGGCATTTTAACGGTCAAGGACATGGACGGCATTGAGGCCCGTTTTGGCAATCATGAGGCTATGGTGAAGCTCATTGAGAAGATTGGCAAGCGGGAGGGCATAGGCAACATTTTGGCTGAAGGCGTAAGGCTTGCGGCTGAAAAAATCGGCAAAGGCGCTGAGAAGCTTGCCCAACACATTAAAGGCCTTGAGGTTACGGGTTATGACCTGCGCTGTTTGAAGACGGCGGCTTTGGGTTTCGCGGTTTCCTTCCGTGGCGCCGACCACAATAGGCATGGGGCTTACGCCTTCGACGTTAAGGGCAAGTTTAATAGGCTGACATACGAGAAGGGAAGGGCCAAATACGTCAAAGATATTGAG
Source organism: Candidatus Bathyarchaeota archaeon (assembly GCA_025059195.1). Taxonomy (GTDB): domain Archaea; phylum Thermoproteota; class Bathyarchaeia; order Bathyarchaeales; family Bathycorpusculaceae; genus DRVP01. The sequence continues at coordinate 27,389 of JANXDU010000018.1, read as the reverse complement.
GATGTCTATACGGTTATTGATTCGCTGATTATTTGCAAGTTCTCCAGAGGCACGTATTATAAGGAGTTTGAGGACTTAGCCAAAGTTTACACTTTGGTCACTGGCTGGGAAACGACGCCTGAGGAGATGCGCTTGAAAGGTGAACGCATAAACAATCTTGCCAGGGTTATCAATGTGCGGGAGGGTTTAAGCCGCAAGGACGACACTTTGCCGTGGAAGGTTATGAATGTGCCGATTCCAGATGAGGGGCCTTCTAAGGGCGCTTATGTCCGTAAGGAAGAGCTTGAGTTGATGTTGGACGACTATTATGAGGTGCGGGGCTGGACTAGGGATGGCATACCTACGCCCGAGAAGCTTAAGGCGTTGGGCATGGACGACTTGATCCCGATTGTGGAGGCGAGGATCCGCAAAGCTTGATGGAGGCGATGGGAATGGTTAAGATTCATGAGAGAAGGTTTGTTTCGGTTGATCCGGAAAAGTGTGTCGGCTGCCAGATATGCGAGTATATTTGCGCTTGGACTAAGGAGAAGGCTTTTAATCCTTTGAAGTCGAGGATTAGGGTTGTTAGGCTTAATCCGTTGGTCAACGTTTCCATTACTTGTAGGCTTTGTGAGGATCCGCCGTGTGTGGCTGCTTGCCCCAGAGACGCGCTGACGCAGTCTGAGGAGAATGGCACGATTTTGGTGGATGAGGATAAGTGCAACGGTTGCGGATGGTGTATCGAGGCTTGTGATTACGGGGCGATTATGCTCCATCCGGATAAGAAGGTTGTTTTTGTCTGTGACTTGTGTAAGGATAAGCCTGACGGTCCTCAGTGTGTTAAGTGGTGTCCAGAGGAAGCCTTAGACCTTGTGACGGCGGATGTGTTAGCGCAGAAGGCTCGTATAACGGCTACTAAGAAGCTTTTCCAGGAAGTCTTGAAGGCGGCGCCATCGGCTTAGGCGCCTTCTTTTCCATCCTTTCTATTTTGTTTGAAAACGTTTACATTTATGTTCTTGTATTAGTGTTTGTTGAGTTTGTGGTTTGCTATGGGCTGGTGTGGGGGGAGGCGTAGGCGTAGTCGGGTTGAGGTTATTGGGGAGATTTTGAGGGAAGCTTTGGATGGCGCTAACAAAACTAGGCTTATGTATCGTTGCAACTTGAATTTTGGGCGGTTTAACCGTTATTTGAAGGAGTTGTTGGATGCTGGTTTGTTGGAGCAGGTTGGCGGCAACCCGGGAGAAGGCTTTGTTTTGTATAGGACTACGGAGAAGGGGCGGGAGCTTCTTAAAATTTTGGAGAAGGCTGGCGAGTTTTTGTCTGTTTAGTTGATTTTGTTTATTGCTATTTCGTTTAGTTTTTTGTTTATTCGGATTTCCAGTTCTAAGCTGGTGTCTGTTAGGTTTGTTATGCGGGTTTGTTGGATGGTTAATGTTTTCTGGGGTGGGATTATTATGGTGGCTATGGCTGTGGCTGGTGTTGGCTCTTGTTCTGAGGGTGTTTCCCTTTGGTTTATGATGAGGGTTTTCCAGTTTTGGTTTAGTTTTACTTGGTTTGTGGCGGAGTTGTGTTGAATCATGTCGGCTTCCGTTAGGATTTCTACTATTTTTTGGGCTTTTTCTGGTGGGATTTCGAGGGTTTCTGCAACTTGGTTTATGCTGTGCCATTGGTTGTCGTTGAGAAGCATTAGCAGTTTCTCCAGTTTCGTGGACAAAGGTTTAACCTTCCGGAGGGCTTGAAAATGGTTAAGGTTTCGTTGCTTATAAAGGGTTAAGGTCTTTTAGGCTAGACTTTTGGTATGGTTTTAAGTTTTGGGGACATTTTCTACTAGAAGTTTTTTTTCCATTAAGATTTTTATGGGAAATTTGAGATAAACTGATTTGGTTGGATGGTGGCGTCCAGTTGAGGTGGAGAGCCGCCGTCTGGCCCGTGCCGAGGGTGGGGCACGTTAAATATACCCAAGAGGAGTGAGGGGGAGGGAGTAAAGTGAGGGCTGTTAACGTATTTGCAATTTTGATGGTGGCTTTGCTCGGCGTCAGCGTTAGCTACGCCTTATTCATGGAGAAGACATACGTGTATACGACGGTTAGCACTGGCACCGTGGCGGTAGAGTGGCTTGTCGACGAGCAGGGCCGCCTTTGTATGCATGGTTTCCTTGTTCCTCAGGGGGTTTCTGTTAGTGGCTATCGGGGCCCAAACTATGTTTATGAGGCGACGGTTACGGTGGGGAACTTTTATGCTGGGGCTAAGGGCATATTGGGCTTAGCCATAAAGAACACTGGCAGTTTGCCGGTTAAAATCAAGTCTATGAGGATTGACGTGACCTCTGATACTGGCAACCTTACGAGTGTGATTTACTTTGGCATTCCAGGCGTAAATGTGGATGCACCGAACAAGTGGGCTACGGGCTGGAACAATGTTGTCTATTTCAAGAATACTTTGAGGGCTTGGAATGGTTATGAGTTGGATTATGCTAGTCATGGTGTGCCGCAGGTTGTTTTTGCGCCGGGCGATTGGTATGCCGTTTACGCTTATCTGGAAATGGATGCAGCGGCTGAGAGCGGGTTTGAGGGGGCCTCCGTTAGCTTTAAGATAACGCTTAATGTGGTTCAAGCGGTGTAGCGGGGAAACATTTCTTTCGAGCTTCCTAACTCTCCTTTTATTTTTCTAGTCTTTTGTTCTAGACTTTTGTTTCATGGGGGTTTATATGGATGGGTAATCACACATTATTGCTGGTTAGGCTTTATGGCCGGCTGTATATAATGGTTGGGCCGCGCGGCCTAACCCGTGCCGAGGGTGGGGCACGTTAAATATACCCAAATGGAGAAAGGAGAGTGATGCGGTAAAATGGACACTAAGAAGTTGGCTGCAACATTTGCAATTTTAATGTTGGCGCTTGGCATAGCGGGATTCGCCTATGCCCACTGGTATGAATACTTATGGCTCACCGGCGAAGTGAATACGGGAAGCCTATGCTTAGAATGGTCGCTAGACTACGACGTTTGGCCTGGCAACCTAAAAGACTTGGACGGCGACGGCAAAGTGGATGATCCAGTAGCCATCGTTAAACACGAATTTGTCGATGGTGATGGCGATGGCTGCTATGAAGGCTTAAAGGTTTGGGTTTGGAATGCTTATCCAAGCCTATGGATTAACGGCACCCTTGACGTTACCAACTGTGGAACAATCCCAGCGAAACTATGGACTTCCAGCATAAGCATTGAAGGCAAACCAGATGGCTGGTGGAAAGAAGGCATAGAGCTCAAAACAAAACTTGTTGGCAACCCCAACCAGATTGACCCAGACAAAAGCCTATGCCTAAACTTCTATATACACTTCACACAAAATGCTCCCGAAAACGCTTACCTAACAATACGCATTGACTTGACCTTTGTGGAGTGGAACGCCGTCCCATAGCAGACAAGCAGGTGATAACCTATGGCGCTCCTAAAAAAGTCTAAAACCGCACTGCCCGCAATATTAGCCATCACTCTAATAGCCTTAGCCATCGTAGGCTTCAGCTACGCCCACTGGTACGAAAACCTATGGCTCACCGGCGAAGTGAAAACGGGAAACCTGTGCGCACGCTTCTGGGGAATTGTAACACGAACAGACACAGGAAAGGACTGGACATGCGACGAAGGCTTTAACAATGTCCGCCAAATAAACAAGGACATAGGCAGTAGCAACGCATACTTCATTGACACTAATAAAGACGGTTGCAATGACACGCTTGTTGTGGAATTAAACAACGTGTATCCATGCTACTATGAACACATGGCCTTCTGGATACACAACTGCGGAACAATACCATGGAAAATAGTACGCGTAAACTTCACAACACCATACGAAACCAAATCAATTACAAAACCAAGCTACTTAACATTAGACCTAAACGGCGACAAAAAAGCAGACATTGAACTATACTGGGGCAACAACTTCGGACAACAAGTAGACCCATGTGGACGAGTAGACATCAGCTTCGACATACACGTATTGCAACCTTGCCCAGAAAACACAAAACTCAAGTTCACAGCCACCATTATAATGGTGAACTGGAACGAGTAAACGGCAAAAGCCAAACATTAAACCCATCTCCCCCCTTTTAGTTTTAATCTCACTCAAAAACATTCACTGGAATAAGTAATATGAAACCCGAATTAACAATTCCCGCCCTAATCTTAACCGTTTACCTACTCACAAATCTAATAGTCCCCTATGCCTTTAGGGGTGAACTAATTTTTATTGTGGACACCCTCTTATGGGCAACCGTAATCCCATTAACACTTTTGACAGCTAAAAACTCCCAAACCAACCTACTAAAAACGGATAAAACCCTAATCCAACTTGCCACAATAATCGCCATATTCCAAGTCTCCTTATCCGTTTTCATGGCTTTTTTCATGGGCTTCGGCAGAAACAGCCTTGTCTGGACGCCCAGAGCCATAGCCATATACTTCCCATTTTTGCTTGCACCTTTCCTTGCAACTGAAATCTCGCGGGCTTACCTCGCCCAAACAGCAAGCAAACACAAACCAACAACCGCCATTCTCCTCACGGGCTTATTCTACGCACTTTTAAAGGCGACGGTCCCCCAATACCAAGGCTTAACATCGCCGCTCGCCATAGCAGAATTCCTAATACGCACATTCATACCAACCCTAGCCACAAGCCTCCTAGCCACCTACTTCGCCTATTTGGGCGCTTTACCCGCAAACTTGGCGTATATGGCAGTTCCAACCTTCTTCACATGGTTCAGCCCCATACTGCCAAACCTCCCATGGCAAACAAGCTCCATACTAACCGTGATAGGCGCCACGGTAGGCTTCCTACTCCTAGACGCCGCCGTAAAACCGCTGCCAACCGCCAAACACCGCCGCCAAACCCGCCTCCACCTGACAAGAAAAGGCGAAAAACAAGCCACCCACTGGACAGTTATAGCCCTAATAGCCGTAATCGCCGTCTGGAGCACAACAGGCTTATTGGGCTTCACGCCAACCATAATAGCCAGCGGAAGCATGACCCCCACGCTAAATGTAGGCGACATAGCCATAGTCCTCTCCACGCCGGCAAAAGCCATTCGAGTAGGCGACATAATCCAATACTATAGGGCAAGCGGAGAACCCCCAATCATCCACCGAGTCATAGATAAATACGAGTCAGGCGGAACAACATGGTTCATAACCCAAGGCGACGCCAACAACGCCCCAGACGACCCAATAAACGAAAACCAAGTAAAAGGCAAAGTAATATTCACCATCCCCAAACTGGGCTGGGTAAGCATAACCCTAAAAGAAGCCGCCACAGCCGCCTACACCTTCATCGCCCAGACCCTTCCAACAGCCCTAACCCAGCATGCACCAGCCGCCCTCATAAACGGGCTTCCTATAACAGCCCTTCTCACCCTAACCGCATACACGTCCCTCTTACTCGCTTATCACAAGACAACAAAAAAGGAGGGAAAAAATGCATAAAAAAATCCTAACAGTCTTCGCAGTTCTATTATTAACATTAGCAATAACAGGATACGCCTACACAAAATGGCAGGAAACCCTTCAAATCCAAGGAACCCTAAACTCAGCGAAAGTCCAAATCACCCTACAAGCCCACAACACAACCCTACAAGTCATCGAACAAACAACCCACAAGCTATGGCTAAGAGGCACGATGAACTCCCAAAACAAAACCCTATGGACAGGAATAATCATAAACAATACTGGCACAACTCCAGTAACAATCACCCAAACAACCCAGACCAACGACACCCAAAACCGCTTCCAAACCCAAACCCTCTACTACGGACCCTACGCTACAGTCCCACCTGAAAAATGGGATAACTCGCCAACCCTGCCGCCATCAGGCGGCGCCTCATCACCGCCAGAACTCCCAGCCCAAAAAATCCTAATAACATGGCAAAACATAACCATGCTCACCGAACTAATACCAGTCGACACCGCCATCGAGATAACGGTAACCTACACCGCCACCTTCCAGTCTTGGACAGAAACCATCACCATAAAATACACCATAACCCGCACCATCGGCTAAGGAGGCAAAACCATGAAAACAAAAATTTTAGCCTCCCTCATTCTCGCCATAACCGCCCTAAGCCTAATAGGCTATAGCTACGCATGCTGGAACGGCGGATTCCGAATAGACTGCTACAGCAAATGCGACCTAATCTTCACAAAAACCGTCGCATGGGACAACGAAATAGAAAAAGACGTAGCCACCGTAACCGCCCGCATAACCTACGACAAAGACACCATAAAAATCGTGATAAAAAACGCCTACCCATCCTACACAGCCCACATAAACTACACGATAAAAAACGTAGGCAACCGCCCAGCTCAATTCACAAGCGTAACAATACTAAACCCCAACCCAGAAGCCCTACAAATCACAACCACAGACCACACTGGCACAGTGCTTGGACCATGCCAAACCATAAAGGGCACAACAAAAGTCCACATCCTCCAACCAGCCCGCCAAAAATGGCAATACGAATTCGAGATAAGGATAAGCGCCAAATGCAAGCCCTATGCTTACCCACGCACCATAGGATTCTGGAAAAACCAGTTCGCCCCATACCTAGGCAAGCCCGGCAAACCCCAGATAGGGGCTGAAACCCTTGAAGGCTACCTAAACCAAATAAGCAGCCAATCCCAAGTCTTCGAGTTCACAGGAAACCGCAGACAAAAATTCACCCAAGCCTACGACATTCTTGAAATGCCAAAACGCCCAACCATGCTAGACAAATTGAAGGCTCAACTGTTGGCTCTATGGCTAAACCAGGTGGCGGGCTACGCTGAAGGCTACACATACAAAGGCATGACAGCCCAACAAATAATCCAAGGCTCAGAAAACGCCATCCTCAACGGTTGGACAAAACAATACGAATACTGGAAAAACATGTGCGAAGGCTTCAACAACCTAGGAGGATAAACCCAGCCAACCATCCCCTTTTTCCCTAAAGGAAACAAAACATTTTAGGGATGAAGCCAAATCATAAAAGGGAAGGACGCGCCGAAACATGAAAGAACCAAAAACCACAACAATTCTCCTAACCTCCTTCGCAATTTTAACAATACTCTCCATCATAACAGTCTACGCAGTCCACCAAACCCCAACAGAAGAAACGGAAACGCAGACTTTATGCACCTACACAAGCACAGCCACCTACGACTACACCGCTATACTCCAAACACCAAACATAATCTACAACAACAAAACCATTCTAAAACCAGAAGACCAAACCCCAATCTATACGAGGCTAACCCGCCAAATCAACCTAACCCTAACCTACAATTTTGAGGCAGACCTACCAGCGGAAACCCAAATAAACTACACCATAACCCAAACCATAAAAACCACCGCATGGACCTACACAATCCACACAGAACCCTCCAAAACCACAAACCAAAAACAAATCCAGATAACACTCCCGCCAATAGTTAAGGCAACATTAGACCAAATCAAAAACAAATTAGACGCCGAAACAGGAACGTCAACCACCGCATACACCCTAGAAATCACGCCAACATTCACGGTCCAAGCAAACACGTTAGCTGGACAAATCCACCAAACCTTCACACCAACCCTAACCATCACGTTCCAACGCACAGAAAAAGGCGAAACAACAAACCTAGAACCCCTCCAACACTCAAAAACCGGAAAAATAACCCAAAACCAAACAATAACCCGTCCAGAAACGGTAAACCAACGATATTTGGCTTATGGCCTAACAGCTGTAGCCTTAACCGGACTGGCCTTCTCCACATACCTCCACAGCAAGACTAAACCAAAAACCACCCAAAAACCCATAGAAAAGCTAACTGCACCCCACAAAGACCTAATAGCAGAAACCGCCCAAAAACCACCCACAACCCAAACCACAATAGAGGTTAAAACCCTAGAAGACCTAGCGAAAATAGCTGAAATCCTAGCAAAACCCATCCTCCACGCAACAGAAGCCAACCAGCACACCTTTTACATAATAGACAACAACATAAAATACCAATACAAAACCTAGAAACCACCAAATTTGCAGTCCACCTTCAACAACAAAATTAACTTTTTATGGAAGAACCTCAACTAAAAAATTAACAATTCGGCGGCTGGCAGCCTCAACCTCCTCTGACAAGCCTTCCCCAAAATCCACGTTTTTAGGCTCAACCAGAAGAAGCCCAACTTTGGCTCCCATAACCCCAGCCAAATAGTCACAGAAAACCCGCAAAGGCAACATGTGAGTCGAAATAGCTGGAAAAACCCGCAAATGCTCCGACTGGACAAAACGGTACTCGCCAGGCTCCAAACCCATAACTGCTGCATCCACAATCAAAACGTGAGAAGGCTGAAAATCCACAATCCGCTGGAGAAAACTCTCCGGAACAGTCTCACACTCAACAAGCAAAACATTCTCCGAAACTTTCCCACACAGATCCCTAACAACCTTTACGCCGACAAAATCATCCATACGAATAGGGTTCCCCACTCCAGCAACCACAACCCGTTCGGCACCGGAAAGCCAACCTTTCAACTTTTTCTCGGCAGAAGAAGTCTCCGCCATTAAAAGGATCTCCAAGAAAAATAAGGAAAAAATAGAAAAGGGTCTACCTTCGCACTGTTTTAATAAGCTTCCCCATGCTGTCGTAGATCTCCACGGTTAACGGCATCTGTCCAAAAGCAAAGTGGGTGGCGCATCCAAAGCACGGGTCATAAGCTCTAAAAGCCATCTCCACCATGTTAAGCAAGCCTTGATCAACTTTTCCGCCGTGAATCAAACCCTTGGCGGCGTTCCGCACAGATATGTTAATAGAAGGCGCATTATTCACGGTAGCCACAACCAAGTTGACATCCTTGACCAAAGCTTTCTCGTCTAAAACATAATGATGGATCAGCGTGCCTCTGGCCGCCTCCACAACACCAACGCCTTCACCCGGTTCACCCGGCTTGTTCCGCACGTTAGTGCTCGTTATTTCCGGATCCTTAACAAGCTCCAGAGCCCTTTCAGCTGCATACAAAAGCTCGATCAGTCTAGCCCAGTGATAAGCCAACGTATGGTGAACAGGTTTTCCGCCTAAAGTCTTGTACATAAGCTCATACTCTTCTTGAGCTAGTGGAGTTGCCATGCCGTCCGCCGCGTTAAGCCTTCCAAGAGGGCCGACACGGTAAATTCCGCTGTCCGGTCCGTCTACGAATCCCTTCCATCCCACTTTTTTGAGGAATGGCTGTTTCACGTAGGTCCATGGCTCAACGTGTTCTGCGATGTGCTCTAAATAGTCTTTAGCCTCAAACTTCACGAACTCTTTTCCATAGGGGTCTACGACGCGGATTTTGCCGTCGTAAAAGTTCACCCTGTTGTGTTCGTCTACCAATCCCATGTAATAAGTGCGCAGCGTGTATGCGTCGCTTTTAATCAGTTCAACGTATTTGCTGTTTCCCAAAACAATGTTGTGGAAAAGCTTTAACGAAAGCTTTGCAAACTCGACGGAGGATTTCACCATTTTCTCAATCTCTTGCCTGTTCTCCTCGCTTAGGGGCTTGGAAACGCCACCGGGCAGTCCGCAAACTGGATGGGTTGCCTTTCCGCCGATAATTTCCGTTATTCGTTGACCGTAAGCCCTATGCTTGATAACTTCTTTGGCAATATCCAATCCAGCCTTCTCAATGACGCCTAAAATGTTACGTTTTTCAGGTGGTGCATCTGGTCCAACGACAAAGTCTGGGCCTCCAAGGTAATAGAAGTGTAGGGTGTGGTCGTAGAGATAGTAGCCACAATACATGAGTTCGCGGAGTTTTTTGGCAGCGGACGGTGGTTCCACGTTAAAGGCTGCGTCCAAGGCTTTTGTTCCAGCCATGTGGTGGGCAACTGGACAGACGCCGCAAATCCGGCTTGTTAATAGGGGCATGTCTTCGGCTTTGCGTCCAATACAGAACTTTTCAAAGCCGCGCAGTTCAGGGATCTGTAGGTAGGCATTTTCCACTTCGCCAGCGTCGTTCAAAAATATGGATATTTTGCCGTGGCCTTCGAGCCTTGTGATTGGATCTATAATAATTTCCTTCATGGGCGCATCACCTTCCTCCTCAAAATTGAGGCTGGTAAACCATACATGTAGAAGGTTCCAACGGGATCCTTTATCTGATCAATCAACTTTTCAACTTCTTCTTCAGTGTACTTCTCTTTTTCTTCCTCCAAGCCGAGGATGGAAGCCAAAGCGCTGATCATGGCAGCGCCCTGTTCTGGCGCATTTGGACAAGGCCCACCGCAACCAGTGCATGGCATATCCGCCTTTAAACATCTGGCGCTGCATCCGCCTCTGGTGGCCGGACCCATGCATATTATTCCTTGCTCCAGCAGACATTTTTCTGGATCAGGAGTCTTTTCGTAGACGCGGTATATCCGCGTTATCTTCTTGTTTTCCTTCTTTTTGGGGCATTCATCGCAGACGGATTTTAACGGCGCCAGCACTGAGCCTTTTGGAGGCAGTTCGCCTTTAGCTATGGCTTCTAAAGCGAATATTGTTCGTTCAACAGCCGGGGGGCACCCTGGAACATAGTAATCAACGTCCACTGTTTGGTCAAGGGTTCGCACAGTGTCGTAGAACTCGGGAATCTCCAGCACACCTTCTTTCACTTGCATTCTGGGCTGGGGGAATGTCCCGTTTGGGTTATAGGTTGAGAACGTTTGGGCGTAGACTTTTTCGAATATTTCCTTCCTGTTGTGGAGGTTTGCCAGTCCAGGCACGCCGCCGAGATGAGCACACGCGCCGTAGGCGATCAGGATCTTCGACTTCTGCCTCAAAAGTTTCGCCAAATACTCTTGTTCGCTGTTGCGGATTCCTCCATTAAAGAAGCACACGTCAATATACTTGTCAGGCATGTTTTCCACGTCTTTGTACTTGACGTCCATGGCAACAGGCCAAAACACGATGTCGGCGATCTGCGCCACGTCCAAGATTTTTTCGTCGATGTCTAAGACAGCGATTTCGCATCCGCCGCAGCTAGCCGCCCAGTAAAATGCAAACTTCAATTTCTGTTTTGCCATACCCTTTTTCACCTACCTAAAACTTAATTAGGTTTAACAGTTCTGTGGGTTTAACTCTAAGCTCGTTTAAAGCTAGTTCATCTGGCGAAAAGCCCATGGCTAACCCCAAAAGTTGTGGGTAATGGAGAACTGGTAAATTGAATTTTTCGTTAAAAGCTCTTTCAATGCGGGGCTGGTTTAAGTCAAACATTATATGACAGAAGGGGCAGACGGTTATAAGCGCTTGGGCGCCCACAGCCCGCACGTGTTCAAGTTTCTCCTTAGCCATCTGGAATGGAACGTCTTCGTTAACACCTATAATCGGGTTTCCACAACATGCGCTTTCATCCATGTAGTCTAGGCATTCGGCACCAGTCAACCTAACCAATTCTTTAAGGGTTGTCGGGTTCTCCGGATCGTCTCGTCCCACATATTTGCGAGGCCTTAAAACGTGGCATCCACTGTGCTGGGCTACGCGAACGCCAGCCAAAGGTCTTATGACAGAGTTTTTTATTTTCTCGAAACCCACATCCTCCGAAAGAACGTAGACTAGATGTTTAACTTCTGTTGTGCCTTTAAACTCCATTCCAACCTCTTTCAAGTAGCCGTTGATTTTTTCCCGAAGTTTCTTGTCTTCTTTTAGGATTTTGTTGGTTTCATTTAGGCTGCAGAAGCATCCATTGCAAAGCGCCATTATGGGTAAACCCACTTTTTCAGCTATGCATAGGTTTCTCGCAGCTAACGTTAACATTAAATCATGGTTTATAACGTCCATGGGGTAGCCACAGCAGTTATATTCGGGCATCTCCACTATTTCCACACCAAGCTTAGCAAGCACTTTTCTGGCGGAAATCTCATAGCTTGAAAGCCTGTAGGGTATTACACAGCCCGGGAACAGCAGATATTTGGGGTTGCTCATCTACTTTCCACCTTAGCGACAGTTTGAACCTTTTCAAGTAAACGGGCAGAACCAGTAACCTCAAAAATTTTAACAACTTGGCTCACGTTGGGCTTAGGCAGTGGAGGTAGTCCCTGCTCAACCCGCTTCTGAAGCCGCGTTTCTGGAATCTCGTAGACGAAGCCGCTTTTCATCAAGTTTGTGGCTAACTCCTTGTAAACCAGGGGTAGAACATTCTTTTCGGCTACCGCCATGTTCCGCAGAACGCGAACTATTCCAGCTATTTCCACATCTTGGGGGCAGTGGTCCACGCACGTGAAGCATGCGGAGCAAAGCCACAAAGCCTTATCCGACAGAAGCCTGTCTTTCAAGCCCAGCTGAACCATGCGGGCTATGCGGCGTGGTCTGTAAAACTCGCTGAATCTGGCGATGGGACAGTCAGCCGTGCAGGTGCCACATTGGAAACAAGCCATTATCTTTTCTGCACCGGGCATCTTGCTTATTTTATACTTGAATTTCGGGTCAAGCTCCTCGGCTTTAATCACTGGCGGAGCGTATTCGCGGGCTTCGCTTCTTGTTTCGCTCATTCTTTCGCCTCCATTTTCAACGGGTTTGGACCAAGCTTCTTGATCTGTTCAACCATGTCGCGCACTACGGCTGCGAATTTGTCTCCCTCGCTGGCGGAGACCCATTCCAGCCGTACACGTTCGGGTTCAACCCCAAAATCTTTAAGCACCTTCTTTAATAACATTACCCTTCGCAGAGCCTTGAAATTACCGCTTAAATAGTGGCAGTCGGATGGCAAGTGGCAGCCGGCCACTAAAACGCCATCTGCACCATTCTTAAGGGCTTCAAGGATGAAAGCTGGATCTATTCTACCGCTGCACATGACACGGATAACACGGATGTTTGGTGGATATTGGATGCGGCTTACGCCAGCCAAGTCCGCGCCCGCATAAGCGCACCAGTTGCATAGGAAGCCGACAATTTTTGGTTCAAAATCCTTTTGGGATTCGCTCATTTGGCTGCCACCTCCATCTCCCGCAAGATCGCCCTAACCTGAGCTAGAATCTCCTCGGTTGTAAAGTGTCCTAGAATTATGGCTTTCGTTGGGCACGCCGTGCCGCATACTCCGCAGCCCTTACAGAGGGCTTCAATCACGTGTGCAACTGTTTTGCCCTCTTTTTCAATCATTTCAATCGCGCCGTAGGGACATAGAAATTCACAAATTCTACATCCACTACATAAATCTTCATCTACGTTTGCCACAATTCCCTCCATTTCAAGGGCTTTCTTCGACAGTATTGTAGCTGCTCTGGCGGCGGCTGCACACGCTTGAGCGATGCTTTCATCAATGAACTTCGGCGAGTGCGCCATACCGCAAAGGAAAACGCCGTCCGTCTGGAAGTCCACTGGACGAAGCTTCATGTGCGCCTCCAAGAAGAAGCCATCCTTTGTTAATGGCACCTTAAGCATTTCAGCTATGCGTTTATTGTCCGGGTTTGGAATGGTCGCGGCGCTTAAGACAACGAGGTCTGGTTCGATTTGAATCTCTTGCTTCAGCACTGGTTCATAAAAAGCCACTTTCAATCTTCCGTTTTCATTGGACACTTTTGGTTTCATCCCGTCTGAATAGTTTATGAAGAGCACGCCTTTGCCGGCGGCTTCGCGGTAATACTCCTCCATGAAGCCGTAGCTTCTAACATCCTTGTAGAGGACGAAAACTTCAGCGTCTGGATTTAGCTCCTTAATTTTCAAGGCGTTTTTAATGGCTTGCCCGCAGCATATCCTCGCACAGTTGGGGCGCTCCTCGTTTCGGGCGCCCACACACTGAATCATAACCACTTTTTTGGCGTTAAACTCGCCCTTGGCAATTTTCTCCTCTAACTCGTGCTGGGTCAAAACGCGGGGATCCAAACCATACAAGTACTCTTTCGGCTTATATTCAACCGCACCAGTGGCAACAATAACAACGCCGTGTTCGACTTGTTTTTCTTCGCCACCGTTCAATCTTATCTTTGATTTGAAGTTCCCCACGAAACCGTTTACGTCAACAACTTCAGCGCCTAAGTAAACGTGGATTAGCTTGTTTTCCATAACTGCCTTAACGAGCCTCTGTAGGTGTTCCTGCGGATCTTCGCCTTCCAACATGTAATGGATTTTCCTCAAGTGTCCGCCAAGCTCTTTCTCGCGTTCCACAAGGTGAACTTCAAACCCTTGATTCGCCAGCTCTAAGGCTGCAGTCATTCCGGAAACTCCGCCGCCGATGATGAGGGCTACTGGTGTAACGTTCACTGTGGGGTTTTTAAGCGGCTTCAATAGTCTTGCTTTGGCAACAATAGAGCGGACAAGGTCTTTTGCTTTTTCTGTTGCTTCGTCTGGCTCGTGCATGTGCACCCAGCTGCACTGGTCTCGAATGTTTGCCATCTCAAACAAGTATGGGTTTAAGCCCGCCTCCCGTACTGTTTCGCGGAAGAGCGGCTCATGGGTTCGAGGTGTGCATGAAGCCACAACGACGCGGTTTAGGTTGTATTCCTTAATCTTCTCTCTTATCCGCTTCTGGGTGTCGTCAGAGCATGTGTAAAGGTTTTCTTCGGCGTAAACAACGTTTGGAAGAGTTTTAGCGTATTCCACAACTTCTGGAACCCGCACAATGCCGCCAATGTTTATACCACAATGGCAAATGAAGACGCCTATGCGGGGCTCCTCTTGGCTTACATCCCGTTCAGGCGGATATTCTTTAACAGCAACAAGTTTGCCCCGTTCCGGAGCGATTGTTGCCATGGCTTTGGCCGCTGCGCCACTTGCTTGGGCAACGCTTTCCGGAATATCTTTGGGTGAGCTGAACGCGCCGCAAACATATACGCCAGACTTTGAAGTTTCCAGAGGCGTGAAGGTGCTTGTTTCGCAGAATCGATATTTGTTAAGCTTTATTCCCAAGGCTTTAGCCAGTTTTTCCACGTTTTTCGGCGGCTGCATGCCCGTGGAAAGTATAACCATGTCAAACTCTTCAACTCTTGGAGTTTCATCTTCACCCACGTAATGGACGAACAGGTTGCCGGTTGCTGGATCCTCCGTTATGCTTGCAACCCTTGAACGCACGAAACGTATACCATACTCTTCTTGAGCACGCTTGTAGTAGGCGTCAAATTCCTTGCCATAAGCCCTAATATCCATGTAGAAAATTGTACAGTCCAGCTTTGTTGGCACGTGTTCTTTGGCGATTATTGCCTCCTTAATGCTGTACATGCAACACGCAGCTGAACAATAAAGGTTTCCAAGCTGAGCATCCCGAGAGCCTACACACTGGACAAAAGCAATTTTGCGTGGAATCTCGCCGTCAGAAGGCCTTAAAACAATTCCACCATAAGGGCCGGAAGCGCTCAATATACGCTCAAACTCTATGCTTGTGACAACGTTTGCATACCGTTCATAACCATACTCGCTTTTGAGCCTCGCGTCGAAGGGTTCAAAGCCAGGTGCCAGAATTACCGCGCCAACTTTTAGGGTTATTTCGCTGTCTTTCTGGTCATATTCGACGGCGTTAGCCTTACAGACTTCTTGGCATGTCCTGCAGCCTATGCATTTTTCCCGGTCTATTTTGAAGCGTAATGGAACTGCTTGTGGAAACTCCACGTACACGACGCTTCTGTCCGTTAAGCCCTTGTTGTAGGTGTCTATGGCTTCAACGGGACATTTTTGTGCGCAGAGCCCGCAGCCGTTGCATTTATCTTCGTTTATGTAGCGGCTTCTCTTTCGAATCTTTACTTCGAAGTTTCCAGCATCGCCATTCAAGCCCAATACTTCGCTGTTCGTAATAAGCGAAATGTTGGGATGCCTTCCAGCGGCCACAAGCTTAGGCGCCAAAATACACATGGAACAGTCGTTTGTCGGAAAAGTTTTGTCAAGCTGAGCCATGACGCCGCCAATGCTGGGCGAATCGTCAACCATATACACTTTAAAGCCTGAATCGGCCAAGTCCAGAGCGGCTTGGATTCCGGCGACACCGCCGCCCACGACGAGAACCGCGCCGACTTTTTCATTCGCCATTTTATCGCACCTCCAAAGCCTTGTATAGGGGTGTGTAGCCTTCAACCTTGTCGAGGGTTATCATGCCTTTCCGCCGCATGTTCGTTATATGCCTCAAAACGGCAGAGGGTCTTATTCCAAGGATTTGGGCAAGCTCCTTAACAGAGCGGGGCTTAACCCTCGTCAAATAGTGGATTTTGTATCGGATAAACTCCGCCTTAACAATGCCGTCAAGCAACGCCTCAAACTCTTCCTCGGGAATTTTTTCTCCATAAGCATTCATGAACTCTGTTAGCTCTTCCTCTCTTCCCAGCAAAACACGCAGCCTAAAGGCTGAAACCGCCTCTTTAGCTGCTGCAAGATTGGCTACAATTTCCTCCTTGCTTAGTGGAGAGTTTCCAAGCTTCCAAACCTCTTCGGTGAATTCTTTGGCGTAGTGGCTGAAGTCTCTATCCTCTAAGGGTGAAATGAGCAGAAGCTTTAGCCGTTCAGGCTCCAGTCCAGTCAGCGCCAGAAGCTTCTTCAACATTTTAACCGCACGCTGCGCGTGGAGGTTTCCATCGACAAAGTGGCAGTCCGAGGGCTTGCATCCAACCAGCATCACTCCTTCCGCGCCATTAATAAAAGTCTCCAAGACAAGGACGGGGTCCATCCTTCCAACACACATGACGCGAATGATGTCAACGTTATAGGGTATACGCATCTCCTCTTCACAGAAAGCCCAATTACACATGAAACAAACAATTCTTGGAGGATGAGCATCTGGACTCATTCATCATCACCTCTCCAAGGCTGTTAAGACCATGGCCAATATCTGCTCGTTGGAAAGCTTCTGCATGGATATGGCTCGTTCAGGGCAACGTGCTGCACATAACCCGCAGCCTTTGCATAGCTCCTCGTTAACCTGAGCTACTCCTCTCTCGTTCTTTTTGATGGCGCCCACTGGACAAATAATGGCGCAGACATTGCAGCCCACACATTTACCCTCATCAACAACAGCCTTGTCGCCCTCACAAAGCTCCATGCCCGCGAGGCATTCAGCGCACGGACCGCAGCCCAAACAGCGGAAGGCTTCGAATCTAGCTTGACTCTTCAGCTTTTCAAGATAAGCCTTCGCTTCCTCAAAGCTTAGGTGAGGCTTCTCAACGGGCGGCTCATACCTGCGCTCCTTCTTTTCCAGCAGCCGCCAATCCTTAACCCAAGTAGTCTCTTCGATTCTCTCCTCATCCCTATCCTTTCGTAGGTCCTCACCCCTCAAATAGCGGTGGATAGACACCGCTGCCCGCTTTCCTGCGCCAACAGCCTCAATGATGCTTGCTGGTCCAGTGGCAACATCCCCGCCAGCAAAGACCCCTGAAATATCAGTTTCAAGCGTCAATGGATCGACTTGCAACGGTGGACCGCGCTTGTCCTTGCTCAATAGTTCAGGCGGCAAAACGGAAGTTTCAACAACCTGCCCAAGAGCCGGAATAACCATATCCACTTCGTATTGATGCTCTGAAAAGGCTATGGGTATTGGGCGCCTCCTTCCAGTTTCGTCGGGTTCGCCGAGCCGCATTCTTAAACATTCAACGGCCTTAACCCTTCCGTTTTCGCCTATAATCTGCTTCGGAGCCACCAAGAAATAGAACTTAACACCATCCTTTTCAGCCAGCTCCACCTCATGGGGAAGCGCCGGCATCTCCTCGCGGGACCTTCTATATAGAATCATAACCTCTTTTGCGCCAAGTTTTTTGGCGGTTCTTGCAGCGTCGATGGCTGTGTTGCCACCGCCTATAACCGCTACTCTCTCGCCAACGGCTATTTTCTTTCCAAGCGCAACGGCTCTCAAAAAGTCTACAGCATTTATTACGCCTTCTAAGTCTTCGCCGGGCACGTTTAGCTTCATTCCAAGCTGCGTTCCAATAGCGATGAAAATCGCCTTATAACCGTCTTTCCTAAGGCTTTCAACGGTTATGTCTTTGCCGAATTCTACTCCAGTCTTGATTTCAACACCCAAATCTTCTATGTAGGCAATTTCATTTGCCACAACAAACTTTTCAAGGCGGAAATCCGGTATGCAATATCGCATCATTCCACCGGGTTCAGCCATCCGCTCAAAAACTGTTACAGGGTAACCCAGTTTTGCGAGTTCATAGGCTGCCGTCAAGCCTGCCGGCCCAGCACCAATTATGGCAACTTTTTCATTGTACTTTTTGGGCAATGGCTGAGCAACAACCCTTCCCTGTTCGCGTTCAATGTCCGCTACAAGCCTTTTTAAGGCGCGCACAGCCACTGCTTGGTCAAGGTTAACCCTCGCGCACGCGTCTTCACACGGGCTGAAGCACACTCTTCCACAAATGGCTGGGAACGGCAAATCTCGCCTTATAACCTCAACGGCCTCTTTAAACATACCCCTTTGAATTAAGGCGACATAAGCTTGGACGTTGACGTGCGCTGGGCAAGCCGCTCGACAAGGCGGTAACTTTCTGGCCTTTTCCGTCAATCTTGATCCAACCCTTCTTAGAAGCATATTTGAGTGTTCAACCCAATATATTAAGTCATCCAAGCTAAGTTTAACATAATTATGATTCAAAATTTCCAAATTAAACTTTACAAAAAATGGGGAAAGGGGGTTATTCGCGAAGTCTACCTTCAAGCTTGCTGACCCATTTGTTGTATTCCCTGGGGCTTAGAAGGCTTTTGAGTTCCTCCTCAAGCGTCAGAGAGTTCTTTGGCTTGATCTCTACTATCCAGCCCTCACCATAGGGATCCTCATTCACCAGGTAAGGCTTATCCTTCAACTTCTCGTTAACCTTAACAATTTTGCCACTTACAGGTGAATAAAGATCAAACATAAACATCCAAGTTTCAACTACACCGAAAGGCTCCATTTTGGCCACTTCTTTGCCCACGGGCTCTGTCATGACGTTGGCTACGCCCCTGAGATGTCTCTGAGCGTAGTCTGAAACGCCCACGCGGATGTTTCCTTCGGGAGTTATTTGCGCCCACGTGTGCTTCGGCGTGTACAGCAGCTGCTCTGGAATAGCTAAAAGCTCTTCACGTTTGGCGGTTGAAATTCCCTCAGCCCGCATGAGTTCTTCTAGGCGGAGCCTTATGGCTTCTGAGACGAACTCTGAAATGCTGCGGTATCGCCCTGTTCTGAGGATTTTTTCGATTTCTTTTATCAGCTCTTGCCTTATGCTTACGGTTTTCCATTCAGACATTTCATATCAACCTCCTTTACATCTGCGTGATATATAGAGCAAAGCGAAAAATATATATCTAACGTAAATAGAAAATATAGAATAAATAAATCTGCCAATATAAATACTATAAATAGGGAAACCCCATGGAAATTAGAAGAGTTCAAAGAGTAGGACACTCAACGCTGACCGTTTCCTTGCCCAATGAATGGACTAAAGAACAAGGCATAAAACCAAAAGACATACTATTCCTAATCCCGGAAAGAGATGGTTCACTAAAAATTATGCCTCGACACGTGGCTCAACGAGAAGAAGCCGACGAATACATCGTGAACGCTGATGCATGCGACGAGCCAGGCATGCTTGAAAGGATTATTGTTGGAAGCTACATCCTTGGACGCGACGTCATACGCGTGATTTCCGCAAACCGAATAGGGAAAAACCACGTGGACGAAGTGCGAAGAATAGTTCAAAAACTTATAGGCTTAGGTATTCTTGAGGAAACCCCTAAAAACGTTCTCCTGCAATGCTCTATCGACTCCACAAAGTTTAAGCTTGATATGCTCATCCGAAGGCTCGCCCTTATAGCTTCAACAATACTTTCCGAGGCAATGCTGGGTTTCAAAGATAAAAACTATGATCTCGTCGAAGAGGCGATAGCCCGCGAGGACGAAGCAGACAAGATCTATTATTTGGCGGTGCGGCTTCTTTTGTCTGCTCAGGTTAAGCCAGCCATAGCCGAAGAGGTCGGAATGGTGGATGTGATTTTCATACCAGCAGCTAGACTTATCCTTCAATATTTGGAGTTGGTTGCAGACTATTCTGAAGACTTAGCCAGAGAGGTTCTTGAAATGGAGGTTTACAGAAACAGGCTACATGAAGACTTTGTTAATAGGATATTCCACCTAAGCGAGTTAACCCAAACAATCCTTCAAAAGTCTATTGAGTGCCTCTTTGCAAGGGAACTAAAAGTTGCAAACCAGCTTCTGGAACTTCGGAAAACCTTGGAAATAGAGTCAAACAGACTTGTGCGGGAAGCCCCGGAAATCCCTTACATAAGGTCTATTTTGTCATGCCTAAGTAAAATTGCCGACAAGGGCGCAACAATAGCTGAAATTGCCATAAACAGAGCATTAGAAGACCCGAGCAGGTATGCGGGCAACGTGGTTCGAGCAGTAAAGCATGTTAGAACTTTACCTTTGACAATTGAAAAGAAATAATTTGTAAAGCAAAAATAGGATTCAGCTATGCTTAAAACAAACAAAGTTAAATAGACCAATGCACATTTCTATTTATGGGAAGACGTCATGAGTGATGATTTTGAAGAAGCCTTGCGGAATATTGACGTCTTCTGCAAAGTCCTAGCTAAGAAGTTGGTGGAAAGCCTCAAAGAAGAAGAAAAAGTGGGTGAAGGAAACCCCTTAGAGCCTATGGAAAAGCTTTTGAAAAGGAAGTACATGTTTGAAGAAAAATTTGAAAGCCCAACCTTTAAGCATTTTATCCCGCTTCCACACATTGAAGAGCCCTTGATAGATGTTTTCGAGGATGAAAATTATGTCAAGGTTTTGATGCAATGTCGCTGCCTAGATCATAGGATAACCGTTAACAAGGTTGATGATGGCTTGCAGATCTGTATTGAGGACGTTTGCTGGAAGCTTAACCTTCCGGTTGAGGAGTTGCAGGTTGAGAACATGGTTATGCGATGCAACAACAACAAAGCATTAGAGGTTGAAATTCCAAAAATCAGAACACTTTTAAACTATAAAAATTAGGCTAAACTGTTACGCCTTTTTGTCTAATCCTTCTTCGGCAAGCCTCTTCTTCGGCGCATTTCGCACAAGTGTATATCACGTCAAACTCGTTTTTGCTTGGATTCTCGGGGTTAACGATGAACACAAAACATTCTTCGCCTCTTTTGATAACTCCGCCGCAGCAGAAACACTTATGCTCTTTAAGGGCTGTGGTCTTCATGAAGACACCTCAAAAGGCTAATGCCGCCACCAGCTTTTAACACTTTCTAACAAGGGCTAAAGGAAAGGGAAAGTGCCACGCCTTCATCAGCCTATTTTCTCCAAAACTTTGTCCACTTTCATCTTATGGAAGTCTAGGGCTAGCTCTTTGGGCGCTACGCCTAGGCTTAAGCTTAATAATTCGGCATAATGGATTATTGGCATGTTGTATTCTTCCTTGTAAGCGGTTTTTATCAGCATTTGTCCTAGGTCTAGGGTTAGGAAGCAGAAGGGGCAGAGCGTTGAAATGCAGTCCGCTCCAGCGTTGTAAGCGTTTGCGATTTTGTCTCTCGCTATGGCTAGAGCTACATCATCCGCGTAGCCTCTGAGGAGCCCACCGCAACATCGCAGTTTGTTCTTGTAGGGTATACTTTTGGCGCCTACCGTTTCTATCAACATGTCAAAGATGCGGGGACGTTCCGGGTCGTCAAGGCGTAGCAGTTCGCTTGGCCTTAGTAGGTGGCATCCGGGGAATGCAGCTACCTTAAGCCCGTTTAATGGTTTCACGACGTTTTGTTTTAGGCGGTTTACGCCTACATCGTCCATTAGAACTTGTAGGTAATGCCTAACCTCTTTTGTGCCTTTGAACTCTTTTCCCACGTTGGACAAAATCTTGTTTATTTTTTCGCGAAGCTCCCGCTTTCCCTTTAGAATGCGGTTTGCAATGGTTAACGATTCGAAACACCCAGTGCATAGCGTGAGGATGTTTAGGTCTGCCTCTTCTGCTAGACATATGTTGTAGGCGGCTAATGCGAGGCTTGTTTCTAAATCTATAGACTGAATGGGGGGTGGTGCACAGCACGTTGCGCCTTCCATGTCCACAAGCTCTATTCCGAGTTTTGTTAGGGCTTTTCTCGCTGCCAGTTCATAGTGGGGTTGGCGGGCAGGTATTGTGCAGCCCAAAAATAGAGCGTAACCTGTCATTATGTTGCGCCTTCCTTTCTGAACATTATTTTGTCGAAGCCTGTCGCCGCCAAAATCTTTTTGAGGGCTTCTGTGTTTGCTGGTTTAAGCGGCGGCAATCCATACTCTGCTCTTTTCTTTTCGAGGAATTTTGACATGGGGGCTAGGCGTCCCTCGTTCATAAGGGCCGCCGCAAACTCCGTGTATATGGCGGGTATGTTGCCTCCTCGGATGGCCATGTTTCTTAGGGCGTATATTACATCTGCGACTTCGACTTTTTGGGGACACCGTTCTTGGCAGTTGTAGCATGAAGCGCAAAGCCAGATGGCGTCGCCTTTGAGAACGTCGTTTCTTTGTCCAAGCAAAGCCAGCCTTATCACTTGGCGGGGGTTATAGCGTTCGGTTGTTTTTGTAACGGGGCATGCGCTGGCACATGTGCCGCATTGGTAACAGCGGGTTATGGTTTCTCCGCCAAGTCTGCCAGTTATCTCCCTTGCAAAATCGAGGGGTTTTTCCTCAGTCATTTTCCTCCTCCTTTAAAGTTTTCCGTTTTCTAGGAGAGCTGTAGTGGGCCTAGTTTCTCCACTTTCTCGGACATGGTTTTGGCGGCTTCGGCGAACTTGTCGCCTTCGATGAAGACTAGGTTTAACATTTCAAGCCTTTCGGGTTCTATTCCATAGGCTTGAAGCAGCATCTTCGCCATCTCCACTCTTTGTTTGGCTTTTTGGCTTCCAACTTCGTAGTGACACCCGTCGGGCTTGCAGCCAACAACCATAACGCCTTGGGCTCCAGCCTTGAAGGCTTCAAGTATATGTTGAACTTGAATCACGCCGGTGCATGGAACCCGCAGCACCCGCACGTTGGCTGGATAGCTCATCATAGCCATTCCAGAAGAATCCACAGCTGCATGGCCACATTCAGAACAACTGAATACTAACACAAGCGGCTTGGAAGTGCCATTGACGGATAGCAGCGCCTTTATCTGGGCAGATATTTGGCTTGACTTCAAGTGGCTAAGCTCTATGGCGCCCACGGGGCATGTGCCGACGCAGACACCGCAACCCTCACAGAGAAGCTCTGAAACCTTGGCGGTGAAGTGGCCGTCTCCTTTGGGCTCTAGGATTATGGCGCCGTAAGGACATGTTACCGGGCAGAATTGGCAGTTTCCGCAGTAGTCTTGGTTGACGACGGCGACCTTTAAGTCCTTTACAATTTTTCCGTTCATTAGGAACTTAGCTGCCTTGACAGCTGCAGAGTGAGCGTGAAGCGAAGCCGTTGGCACGTCTTTGGGGAAAACTGCGCCTCCGCATATGAATATGCCTCTCCGCTTTGTTTCCGTCGGCCTTAGTTTGGCGTTATACTCTTTAAAGAAGCCGTCTTGGTCAAGTTCGATGTCCAAAATTTGCGCCAGCTCTTTTGCGTCTTCGGATGGAACCATAGCCGTGGCCAAAACCACCAGGTCTGCTTCAAGCTCCAAAAGTCTTCGCAAAAGCTCATCTTCAACCTCAACAACAAGCGTGTTTGTAGCTGGGTCATGGATTATTTCGGAGGGCCTTCCCTTAACGAATTTGACGCCCATTTCGCGAGCCCTTTCATAGTAGTATTCGTGTTCACGGCCCGTTGTGCGAATGTCTATGTAGCATATGGTTACATCTGCGTCTGGAAAAGCCTCCTTAATCATGGTGGCATGTTTCAGTGAAATCATGCAGCAAATGCTCGAGCAATAGGGGTTCCAACGGCGGTCCCTCGAGCCGACGCATTGCACGAACACTATGCGTTTAGCTGGTTTGCCGTCGGAGGGCTTAACTGGCACACCGCTTGTGGGGCCGAAAGCGTCAAGCATCCTCGCCAGTTCCAGATGGGTTATCACGTCTGGATACTCGCCGTAGTGGTATTCTTTGATGACGCTTGGGTCGTATTCGCGGAAGCCCGTGGCCACAATAATACCGCCAACATTAAGCGTCACGTGTTCGGGTTTTTGGTCTAGGTTAACGGCTTTTGTTGGACAGACTTGAAAGCATTTAGCGCATTCATGGAACTTACAGGCTTTAGCGTCTATAACGTAAGCTGGCGGATAAACCAGCAGCTTGTTTACGTAAATAGCTTTACGTTTTGAGAGCTTAGCGTTATACTCGTCTGGCACCTCCACTGGACAGACGCTTGTGCAAAGGTCGCAAGCCACGCACTTTTTCTCGTCCACGTAGCGGGGTTTCCGTTCAACCGTCACTTTAAAGTTGCCCGGGCTGCCTTCGACTTTCACAATTTTAGTGTTTGTCAAAACGTTTAGGTTTGGAATCTCCGACAAGCCGGAGCGGTAAACACACTTCCTCGAAGTCTGCGTGACTGTTGTAAGGCTTGCTGGAGACTGAATACATATGGCGCAGTCGTCTGTTGGAAAGAACCGCACAGCTTTAGCTGCTAAACCGCCCAAAAACGGCTCTTTTTCGACAAGGTAAACTTTGAAACCCATTTCAGCCAAGTCTTCAGCCGCTTGCATTCCAGCTGCTCCGCCGCCGATGACGAGGACGGCCTTGACAGCTGGAAACTCAGCTTTACCTATTGGCTCGAGAAGCTTAGCTTTTTCAATGGCTGCCAGAAGCATTGCCTTAGCCTTTTCCGTAGCCTCTTCAGGCGTGTCTATGTGGGGCCATGCACAATGGTTTTTAAGGTCTACAACTTCCATTAAATGCGGGTTAAGCCCAGCTTCCTCCACGGCTTTTGCAATGGCTACTTCGCTTATTTTTGGAATAGTTTCTGCCACAACGACGCGGTTTATCTTCTTGGATTTAACAGCGTCCACTATTGCTTGGAGGCCTTGACCCCTCCAGAACTCGCTTCCCCGAGCAACGAGCACAACCCCCGAGACATCCTTAACAAATTTTGTTAAGGCTTCAAAGTCCAGGATTTTGGCTATTTGCCCACCGCAGTCAGATAGGAATACGCCAACCTTAACTTCTTCCACGTTTTTCACCTCTTAATTTTTTGAATAAGCCTCCCTTCACTGTCGTAAATTTCCACTTCTAGGGGCATTTGGCCCCCAGCGAAGTGGGTTGCACATGCAAAACATGGGTCATAAGCCCGGAAGGCCATCTCAATCATGTTTAATACGCCGTCCGTAACCTTTCCCTTTTTGACTAGGCCTTTTGCCGCGTCCCTAATTGACATGCATATGCCCGGCACGTTATGCGTGGTGGCCACGATTAAATTGACTTTTTTAGCTAGAGCGTTCTCGTCTAACTGGTAATGATGAATAAGGGTTCCACGGGCAGCCTCAACTATGCCAACACCTTCGCCGGGCTTGTCAGGCTTGCCGCGGATGTTTTTGCTTGTAATTTCTGGGTCTGTTACGAGCTCAAGGGCGCGTTCAGCTGCATACAAAAGCTCGATGAGTCTGGCCCAATGGTAAGCCAACGTGTAATGGACTGGTTTTCCGCCCAGTGTTGCATACATGCGCTCATATTCCTCTTGAGCAAGGGGTGTCGCCATGCCGTCCGCCGCGTTAAGCCTTCCAAGAGGCCCAACACGGTAAACGCCGCTTTCCAAACCGCCCACAAAGCCTTTCCAGCCCACCTTCTTTAGGTATGGAAGTTTCACGTAGGTCCATGGCTCCACGCGTTCCTCTACCACGTCTAAGTATTCTTTGGGCGAGAATTTGATGAACTCCCGTCCGGCCGGGTCCACTACACGGACGTTTCCATCGTAAAAGTTTACCTTGTTGTTTTTGTCCACCAATCCCATGTAGTAGGTTTTAAGGGTGTACGCCTCGCTTTTAACAAGGCTCACATAGCTTGGGTTTTTCAACACGATGTCGTCGAAAAGCTTCAGCGAAAACTTGGCGAATTCAAGGAGGCTTCTAACCATGCGCTCGATTTCTTGACGTTCCTCCTCCGTTATGGGTCTCGAAAAACCGCCTGGAATACACGCGCTCACGGGGTGAGTTGCCTTGCCACCTAAAATCTCTGTTATTTTTTGGCCGTAAGCCCTATGCTTTATGACTTCTTTGCCAATTTCGAGGCCAGCCTTTTCAATAACGCCTAAAACGTTGCGCTTCTCAGGCGGTGCATCTGGTCCAACGACAAAGTCTGGGCCTCCAAGGTAATAGAAGTGTAGGGTGTGGTCGTAAAGATAGTAGCCACAATACATGAGTTCGCGGAGTTTTTTGGCCGGTTCCGGCGGCTCCACGTTAAAGGCTGCGTCCAAGGCTTTGGCACTTGCCATGTGGTGGGCGACGGGACAGACACCGCAAATGCGGGGCGTTATTATGGGGAGGTCTTCGGCTCTGCGGCCTTCACAGAACTTCTCGAAGCCTCTTAGTTCTGGAACTTGAAGGTAAGCCTCGTCCACGTCGCCTTCCTCGTTTAGGAATATGGTTATTTTCCCGTGGCCTTCAAGCCTTGTAATAGGGTTTATAACCACCTCCCTCATCGCACCACCCTCCTCCGCAGAAGTGAGTTGGCCAAAGAATACTTGTAAAAGGTCCCAACCGGATCCACAACTTGCTCTATAACCTTTGGGTCTACGGCTATAGAGGCAAAGGCACCGATCATGGCGGCGCCTTGGTCGGTTACACGTGGTGCGGGTCCTCCGCATCCAGTGCACGGCATATTCGCCTTTAAACATTGAGCGCTGCATCCGCCTCTGGTGGCCGGACCCATGCATATTACGCTTTGCTCTAAGAAGCATGTTTTGAAGTCGTCTTCTATCTCGTAAATTCGCCTTAATTGAGGGATTTTACGGTCTTTCCTCTCTCTTGGACACTCGTCGCACACGGACTTGTTGAAGAGGAGGTTTGCACCTTTCGGTGGAAGCTTTCCGCTAAAAATGGCTTCTAAGGCGTCAATAATCCTTGGAACCGGAGGTGGACAGCCAGATATAAAGTAGTCCACGTCCACTGTTTGCGCCAAAGTTTTGACCGTGTCGTAGAACTCTGGAAGCTCAAGCTCGCCCTGCGGCACCTTAAAACTGGTTTGAGGTGTTATGCGCTCGGGATTTTTCGTTGAAGACGTTTCAAAGTAGGCTCTTTCAAAGATTTTTTCACGGTTCCAAAGGTTGCCTAAACCGACAACGCTCCCGTCGCAGGCGCATGAGCCAAAAGCCACAAGAACCTTTGACTTCCGCCTCAATAGTTTCGCTAAATATTCCTGTTCACTGTTCCGGATGGCACCATTAAAGAAGCACACGTCTATGCTTTTATCGGACATGTTTTCCACATCTTTGTATTTAACATCTATGGCAACGGGCCAAAAAACTATGTCCGCCTTAGCTATAACATCCAAAATTTTCTCGTTGACATCCAGAACAGCGATTTCGCATCCGCCGCAGCTAGCCGCCCAGTAAAACGCAAACTTCAATTTTTGAGG
>JANXDU010000006.1 GCA_025059195.1 Candidatus Bathyarchaeota archaeon | reverse complement strand
AAGGAAAAAGACACAGTTTATGGAGTAACGATTAAAAGTTTAGGTTCACTATCTTCCTTTCGCCGTTGCGGCCGTAGTCTAGCCTGGCAGGACATCGGCCTCCCGAGCCGGCGACCCGGGTTCAAATCCCGGCGGCCGCACTAACGCCACAAGAAACAAATTAATAGAAGCCTCCCTTGAAATACTAAATATAACGACGTTAAAGCTCCGGTAGTATAGTCCGGTCAAGTATAGCGGCCTCTCGAGCCGCGGACCCGGGTTCAAATCCCGGCCGGAGCACCATTTCCGTGGTTGTTTATTTTAAGTTAACAAATTTTATTAAGCGTTGCACATTAAGAGACGTTTATTTAAAGGTGTTCGATGTGGGAGGACCTTCTGAAAGAGATTACCGCGGAGGTAGTGTTCAGAGTTGGAAATGCGAGTGGCTGAAGCGCTATAGCATCCATAACGAAGATTTAAGGAGAAAGGGTAAGGATTAGAAATGAGGAGGGTTCTTCGCAAACAAAAGTCAGTTTATATGTTCAGCCTATTCTTATGTTTAGCTGGGGCAACGGCGCTTTTAGGAGCATTTTGGAAAACCTATCCCCAACTTTCCGCAAGCCAAAACCCATTTTCAACGTTTTTATCGCTTCTTTGGACAGAGAACGTAAATGTCGTAGGCTTGATCAAGTTTAAACTCATATACCTTGTTGTTTTCGGAGACATAACGCTCATTTTGGGTTTCATCCTATGGCTTTTGAGCCGCCAATGGTTTGTTGTACCGGGAAAAACCGTATGGTATGAATGCTCCTTCTGCAAAAAAAGGTGGAAAGCTGTCGGAGACAAAGCATTAGTGCACTGTCCACACTGTCGGCAACTGGTTCACCCAAAAATTGTTGAAGACTCAAATCTCAAATAATTATGTAGGTATGTGTCGATATTCTAAGAATTTTGTCGGTTAATTTAAATAACATCCGACAAATTTAAATAGTTCTTTTGATAGAAATGACTTTAGTGTTGTTGAAATGTCGGAGAAAGATATTAAAAAGCCTGAGTCTAGGGAAGAATTCCTCAGAATATTGGCGGAAGCTGCAAAAAAAGAGATTGAAGCGCGAAGTCTATTGTCGGGTAAACTTGCTAAACCAACAGTTTCAGGCACGGCCAAAATGTTGGGAATCCACAGGGATACTCTTTATTCTTGGCTTAAAGAGTTTAATGTCGATTTTGAAAAGGCCACGGAAGGAGTTTCTGCGTCATTGGTGTCGGAAGCTCGACAGCCCTTTAAGGGATACACGTATCTTATAGGTGAAGCCCTTGTCGGAGAGGGAAACGAAGTTGCTCATGTAGACTTGCTAATAGGCGACAAGGATGGCCCTGTGGGGGAAGCCTTCGCAAATGGCTTGGCTCATCTTTCCATGGGCCACACGCCGCTTTTGGCGGTCATTAGGCCTAATCTTCCACCCAAGCCTCACACGTTGATTGTGCCAAAGGTCACTGTTAGGAACATGGAGGATGCAAACAAGGTTTTTGGGCCGGCGCAAGCGGCTGTTGCTAAGGCTATTGCGGATGCTGTGGAAGAAGGCATAATTCCGAAGGATAAAGTGGATGATTGGGTTGTAGTTTGCAGCGTCTTTGTTCATCCAAAAGCCAGCGACTACAGGAGGATATACCATTACAATTATAGCGCAACAAAGCTGGCTTTGAAAAGGGCTATGGCGAAATATCCACCGTTGGAAAAAGTGTTCTACGATAAAGACAGAGCCAAACATCCGATGCTTGGTTACAGGGTGCCACGGCTTTGGAGGCCACCATACCTACAAATTTCCCTGGATATACCCGACTTGGAAAGAACTAAGAAAATTATAATGCAAACTCCGAGAAGCGACAGGATAATATTGGAGGCTGGCACTCCGCTTATCAAGCGTTACGGAACCAAAGTTATAGGCGACCTCCGGGAGGTAGCTAAAGACATATTTATTATTGCAGACCTGAAAACGCTTGACGTTGGAAAGGTTGAGGTGGATATAGCCTACGAAGAAACAGCTGACGGAGTAATAGCTGCTGGTTTGGCGCCAACGGAAACCCTTGACGCTTTTATTTATGAGGCAAAAAGGCTTGGGATTTACGCCGCTGTAGATATGCTCAATGTTGGAGACCCTGTTAGGAAGCTTAAAACGCTTAAAGATTTCCCGGACATTGTGATAATTCATCGAGGGATAGATGAGGAAACAGGTAGAACGATAGGGTTAGAGCTTATCCAAGAATTAAAGCAAGCCTTTAAAGACAAAAGGTTCCTCATAGCCGTGGCTGGAGGCATAACTCCAGAAACGGCAAAAGAAGCCTTGGAAAAAGGGGCAGACATAGTTGTTGTGGGACGCTACGTTACACAGTCGAAGGACGTTGAACGTTCAGTGAGAGAGTTCCTTGAACTAACACCGGAAATGCGAGAAGACATAGACGTTTACAGAGTCCACGTAGAGTAAGAAGGATTTTATTCAACATTATCCTCATTTTTATCCAAGCAAGGGTTGCTTATTTGTAGGAAGACCATTCAATAACCTTAATAGCTAGGATGCTAAAACTTTCATACTCATCTCGGAGTAGCGATTTAAATGGTTAAGTTCAAAGTGATAATTTCAGATCCGGAAGAGGGAACCTCAAAAACCGTCGAATTGGAAGATGCCCGAGCAGCCCCTCTTATCGGGAAAAAAATAGGGGACACCATTGACGGGGCGATATTTGGTTTATCGGGATATAAAGTGCAGATAACTGGCGGTTCCGACAAAGACGGTTTTCCTATGAGGCCGAATGTCCATGGGGGAGTGCGTAGAAAAGTTGTTTTAAGCGGTGGAGTCGGCTTCAACCCAGAACAAAAGGGCCAACGGCGGCGTAAAATGGTTCGTGGAAACGTGATAACTGACGAAATTGTCCAGTTAAACGTTAAGATTGTTGAGAAACCTCAAGCCAAAAAGGCGGAGTCTTCTGAAGGCTAATACTGTATTCCTTTGGTTGTAACCATTTCTTCTGGATGTTTAACGTCAACTATTTCATTCACGAAATCAGCCTTGTCGATCAACTCTTGAGGAGCGAACCTGCCGGTTAATACGACATCTGTTCTCTTGGGAACTTTGTCCAGAAATTCTAGGACTTCTTTTACGTCTAAAAGTTTGCAGTGTAACGCCAGGTTGATTTCGTCCAAAACCAGTAGATGGGGCTTTTTCTTTTTAATTACTTTTTCAGCGAATTTCAAGGCTTTTTAGCCAGTTTTTTGTCTTCTTCGCCCAAATTGCTTAGACCATGCCATCCTTTTCTGCCAAACTGGTAGATTTCATAGTAAGGCGCTAGTAGTTTTCGAATTTTATATTCGCCGGTGTTTTTCCACCACTTTAAAAACTGGATTATCACAACTTTTCGTTTATGCCCAACGGAGCGAAGCGCTAACCCCAAAGCATTTGTTGTTTTTCCGCCCCCAGTGCCCGTGTAGAGGTATATGTAGCCCATTTAGAGCGCCGTTGCTGAGCTTTTTGTTTAGAAGTTTTTAAGACTTTGGATTGACGCGCTCAACGTTTATTAACTTGCTCGGCGACATCCTTCAATGGCAACTAAATTATAGAAGGAAAGTAGAGAATGAATGGGGAAAAAACTGTGGCTTTGCCGAGGCAGCCGGAAATAAACATTGGCACCATTGGGCACGTGGACCATGGCAAAACAACTTTAGTGCAAGCATTAACTGGAGTTTGGGCGGCTAGACACAGCGAAGAACTGAGAAGGGGTATAACGATAAAGCTTGGCTATGCTGACATGCCCGTTTACAAGTGTCCCAAATGCGAGCCGCCCAGAAACTACTCGAAAAACCCAGTTTGTCCCCACTGTGGTTCCGAAACAACCTTCATAAGAGCTGTAAGCTTTGTAGATGCTCCCGGACATGAAGCCCTAATGGCAACCATGTTGTCCGGCGCTGCAATAATGGACGGCGCCATACTGGTAATAGCTGCAGATGAGCCATGTCCTCAACCACAGACAAGGGAACACTTGGCTGCAGCCGAGATCATTGGAATAAGAAACATCATTATAGCCCAAAACAAAATCGACATAGTCAATGAAGAAAGGGCGCGGAAAAGCTACGAGGAAATTAAAAACTTCGTGAAAGGCACCATAGCTGAGAACGCGCCAATAATTCCCGTCTCCGCCCAGCACTCCGTGAACATAGACACTTTAATCCAAGCGATGGAAGAATTTATTCCAACACCAAAAAGAGATGAAACAAAGCCGCCTTTAATGTATGTCGTCCGATCGTTCGATGTAAATAAACCAGGCACACCAGTCGAGCAGTTGGAGGGCGGCGTTTTGGGCGGCACAATTCTGCAAGGAAAATTTACAGTTAATGACGAAATTGAACTCCGCCCCGGTATAAGTGTTGAAGAAGAAGGGAAAAACTTCTACAAACCGCTTACAACCAAGATTATCAGTTTGCATGCGGGTGGTAGAAACGTCAAGGAAGCCCGCTGCGGAGGATTAGTTGGTGTTGGCACCCTTTTAGACCCGTCGCTTTCCAAGGCTGACGGATTAACTGGAAACATTGTAGGAAAAATAGGGCAGCTCCCACCGGTTCTGACGGAGTTAAACTTGGAAACATATATTCTTGAGCGAGCTGTGGGAACAAAAGAGTTGTCGAAAGTTGAAAACATAAGCAAAGACGAAACCCTACTGCTACACGTGGGCGCCGCCATCACTGTTGGAAAAGTTGTCTCGGTGAAAAACGAGACAACCACGCTTAAGCTTACAAGGCCTGTATGCGCGTTAGCCGGTTCAAGGGTTGCCATCAGCAGAAAAATCGCGGGAAGATGGAGACTAATAGGATACGGAATGATAAAATAATGCCAACGGAAACCACTTCAAAAAGGGAAAAACTAAAAGTTATACTTGACTCAAACGCCCTGTTTGTTCCTCTCCAATTTAAAATTGACATATTCGAAGAACTAAGAACTTTATTGAACAGGAATTTTGAACCAGTTTTGTTGCAGTCTGTCAAAAAGGAGTTAGAAAAAATCGCAGCTAAAGGATCATTAAAAAATCGAAAGAAGGCTGTTTACGCCTTGAAACTAGCGGAGAAGTGTACGATAGTCGAGTTTGACGGGGAAGGTGGAGGTTCTCCCGACGACGTCATTGTGAAGGTAGCTAGTGAATGGAAATGCCCCGTTTTCACCAATGACAGAACGCTTCGAAAGAGGTTAAGAGATATAAATGTGCCAGTTATTTATGTGAGACAAAAGTCGCGGCTAGAAATCGATGGAAGGGTGTAGCCCTTGTTCAAGCTAATAAATATGGAGGACACAATTCGCATACCTCCGGAAACCTTTGGAAAGCCTTTGGACACTGTTGGATATCAACAGGTTAAAGCAAAATACGAAGGAATTGTTGACGAAACATTAGGCTACGTTATAGCCGCAATAAACGTGAAAGTAAGCCCTGTTGGAAAAATAATCCCCGGAGATGGAGCTACTTATCACAGAGTAACTTTTTCACTCCTAACGTTTTATCCGACCCTTCAAGAGATAATCGAGGGGGAAGTTGTTGAAATTGCTGACTTCGGAGCTTTTGTACGCATAGGCCCCGTTGACGCATTACTTCATGTTTCGCAGTTGATGGATGATTTTATTTCTTACGATGAGAAACAAGGCGTTTTGTTGGGCAAGGAAACTAACAGAAAACTTATGGTAGGCGATAAAGTTCGTGTTCGAATCACCGCCGTCTCCTTGGCAAGGGCTGGCGGTTCGGCAAAGATAGGCGTGACGGCTAGACAGCCCTTCTTAGGTAAGCTTGAGTGGATAGAGGAAGACTTGAGAAAAATAAAGGAACCTACGGGAAAAAAGGAGAAAAAAGAAGAGAAAAGTGGTGAAAGATGAACGAAAAAGCCTGCACTTCATGCCACTTTATAACAGATGGCAATGTTTGTCCACGATGTAGATCGCCCAGTCTCAGCGATGATTTCAGCGGACTCGTAATAATATTTGACCCCGACGGTTCAGCCATTGCAAAAGCAATGAAGATAAAGGAAAAAGGCCACTACGCGTTAAAGGTTAGGTAGATGAGCATAGCTTACCGCTTGCCCACGAAACTTCGAAGGAAACTTAAGAAACCCTTGGGCGAATTAATATGCGGCCCTTCCCAGGAAACCATAGAGAAGTTGAAGAGTTTGGTTGAGAAGGAAAACCCGCCTTGTGTGGTTTCTGTTGGAGACGTTGTTTCAAAAAATCTTGTGAACAAACAAATTCACCCAAAGCTTTTAATTGTGGACAATAAGGTTATGCGGTTCAACATTGAACCCATTGAAATTGAGGCAGACGAAGAAAAACACGTTAAAAACCCGCCGGGAACCATAACCTTTGAAGCGTTAGAAGCAGTACAGAAAGCGTTCAAAACACCTTGCACTGTGAAGATAATAGTTGACGGAGAAGAGGACCTTTTAGCGCTGATAGCCATCCAATACGCTCCTGAAAACTCCATAATCGTTTATGGGCAGCCCCATGAAGGCTTGGTTGCAGTCAAAGCCACAATGCAGAAAAAAGCTGAGGTAGCCAAGATCTTAAACGAAATGCGGCATTGTGCGAAAGACTAAATAAAGAGAAAATCGTATCAAGTCAAACATCAACAGGGAAAATAGATGGAAATTAAAATACTGACGGAAAAAGATAACAGGTTGTTAAAGCGTAAAGAAGTAATCTTTCAGATAGAACACAGCCAAACGGGCAGCACTCCGTCAAGACTTGAAGTAAAGAATGCCCTTGCAAGAGAATTAAAAAGGGATGCAAACTTGATCTTCATTAAAAAGCTGGAAACTAAAACTGGAACTCGCATAGCTTTTGGGCTGGCAAACGTTTACGAATCCGTTGAGCAAGCAAAACTCGTTGAACCAAAATACATTGTAGATAGAAACGTGCCGCCGGAAAAACCAAAGGAGGAAGGGAAAGAGTAAAATGACGGAAAAAGAGGAAGCTGCCACTCCAAAAAAGGGGAAAACCGAAAAAAAGAGGAAAAAAGAAAAGGGCGTTTACACACTATACAAGGTTGAAAGGGATAAAGTTGTTAGACAACGCCCCACATGCGAGCGCTGCGGGCAAGGATATTTCATGGCTGACCACGGCGATAGATACACTTGTGGGCATTGTGGTTTCACGCGATATAAACACGCTTAAATTACACCGTGCGCTTCTAATTTATGATGGTTGAAATGATTAGGGTTAACGTCTTAATAACTCAAGTTTCTGGAGAGCGTTTCTGGGATATTAGAAAACCAATTCCACCGATACAAATAAACACCAACCTTAACCTTGTGGAGATTGAGAAAAAGTCGGATGAAATGCTTGAAGTCCCTTTCGTATTAACAGTCAATTATAACCCTTCAGTAGCCCAGATAAGCCTAAAAGGAAGAGCCTACGTGGCTGGCACTAAAGACGAAATAGGGAAAATTTATGAGGAGTATAGGGAGAAAAAGCCTCCACCCCCCGTGCTTATCCAGTCAATTTCAAATGTTGTTTTCGTGGAAAGCGTTATTGTTTCAAGAACGCTAAACGTTCCGCCGCCCATTCCCCTACCGCAGATTCCACCTATCAAAGAAAATGCGGAAAAGAAACCCTCCGGTGTAGATTACACTGCTTAAAAAGCCTTGAGCTATTTTCTGAAATTCTAATCGCGCCAATTGACAACAGAATAGTAACTAATAAAACCTTTATTCTATGCACATTTTATCCCACCGTAGAAATGGATTGGTTTGGGAATCAAGTCTAGATTTTAGATCAGAACGGGGGCGAAGTTACTTAAGGGGCACATACATTGAGGATCGGGACGCCCCTATGCCCGGTGTGCCATGTTTAACTGGCTTGTTGGTTATGGCAAACTCGCCCAAATAATGACCAATCATCTCTGGTTTTACCTCTACGGGGACGAATTCTTTGCCGTTGTGGACAAGGATTGTTAAGCCAACCATTTCAGGCAGTATAACCATGTCGCGGGCATGCGTCTTTATTGTGACGTTTTGTCCTTTGCGCATGGCCTCTTTCGCCGTTCTTACTTTTTCTAAGAGGGTCCTCTGCTCTGGAGAAAGACCCCTCTGAAGGCTCCTTCTCTGCCTAGCTGGGAGTAACAGTATAAACTCGTCCATAGACATGCCCATTAACTGTTCAAGGGTGAAGCCACGGTACATGAATTCCCTTGGCATATATTTTATCCCAACCTTTAATTGGATAGAGAAGCTATAAACTTTCTGGGTTCACTCGCCCTCTTCTTTCACGCGTTTCTTCCGCCGTCCAGCGCCCCTAGCTGCAATAAGCCCAACCTTTTGTCCAGGCGGTGCGTTCCGCGAAACTGTTGTGACTTTTCTCGCACTTCTTTTGCTACTTCCATACGGGTGAACAGCCGCAACCATGGCTCTCCCCCTTGTCCGTGGATATTTGCGGCCCCTGGCCCGCATTAGGTGGTATTTTGCGCCGGCTTTAAGGAAGGGTTTTTCTGTTCTACCGGCTCCTGAAACAACACCTATTGTGGCGAGGCATTGGTCGCTAATGTATTTTGTCTTGCCCGAAGGCAGCTTTATCATGGTGCCTTGAGGAGTGTGCGCCACAATTGTGGCGTAGGCTCCGGAAGATTTCGCGATTTTACCACCATCGCCGGGTTTAAGCTCTATATTGCATACTAAGGTGCCTTCTGGAATTTTGCCTACGGGCATAATGTTTCCAACGTCCACGCGGGCGTTGCCGCCCATCTCCACCGGTTGTCCAATGAAAATGCCCTCAGACGCAACAACATAGCATTCTTGGCCGTTCTCAAATCTTATTAGGGCTAATGGGGCGCCTCTGCCTGGATCGTGAACAATTTCCTCCACAACGCCCCTGACAACAGTCTCATAGATATTCTTTGGCGGCGGCGGGTAACATGCAGGGGCCACCCTTTTATGGGTAGCTGCCTTGAAGGTTGGCCCGCCGCGCCCACGTCTTTGGACACGGATCCTTTTTCCCATTTTTAATCACCTTTAATGCTACTATAGTATACCCAGTTTAATGGCTACGTCTGAAGCCCTATGTTCCGGGCTAAGTTTAACAAAAGCCTTTTTTCTCCCATCAGGAGTTATAACAATATTTACTTTATCCACTTTAACTTCATATAGTTGCTCGACAGCCCTTTTCACGTCGGCCTTTGTTGCCTTGAGGCTCACAATGAAGACCAGCTTGTTTTCCCTTTCAACCATGAGGCTCGCGGATTCCGTCATTAAGGGGTATAGGATAACATCATAAGGGTCCATTAGGCTGCTTCACCCCTGCAGTACATTTTATCCAGGATTTCTATTGCGCCCTTAGTCCATACCGTTAGTCTGCCGGGATGTGTGCCGGGCGCAAGGACTTCAGCATTCAAATCTTTAGCTAGAACAACATCCACGCCTGGTATGTTTCTGGCGGCTTCCCCCACCCCATTATCTTTAGCCACCACGATTAACGGTCCGACCGCTTGTTTTGTTCTCCTCCCACGAAGTTTTCCCTTTCCAGCCCTAACCTTTGCGCTTTCCCTAACTCTGTAAAGGTCGGCTAAGACGCCTAGCTTAATGAGGGCTTCCTCCACATCCTTGGTTTTCTTTAAGCCTTCAAGCTCATCCACAACCACCAAAGGGATCTGCGGAACCCCTTCAAGGGCGTGTCCACGGGAAGCCACAATTTCCTTTGAGGCTGTGGCAGCTATAGCCGAGAAAAGCGCTAAACGCTTCTCTTTTTTCGGAATCTTTTTAACAATCTTTTTTTCGGGCGTCGGCGGGTGGGCAAGTCTTCCGCCTACCGTTCCAGGGGCAAAGGCGGCTCTGGCCGTCGGGCCTTTAATGCGGGGTATTCTAGCCAATCCCAAACCGACGCCTCTTGATTCAGCTGTTGTTCTTTTGCCAGCCATGGGATCTCTGCCTTTAGGTTGGAAACGGGTGGACTGAATAGCCAGCACAGCCCGTTTGATAACGTCGGGCCTTATGGGCGTTTCAAAAATCGGCGGAAGCTTTATTTTTTCAACGGGTTTTCCGTCAAGGTCAAAGACCTTCACTGTTCTGGCCATAGGCTTTCAAGCCCCTCATTTGCCCTGTGGAGATTCCAGCGAGATATACGTGATTTGTGGAGGCGCTTCTGGAGCCTCTTTGGGTGGCCGAACTGGGTAACGCAGCTTTATTGGACGTTTTTCGGGTCCAGGTACGCTTCCCTCCAGTAGAATGTATGGCCCGCGAACTATGCCGTATCTTATGAAGCCTCCTTTCGGAGTGATTTCTTTTCCGTCCTTGCCTATTTTCAGTATACGCTTATTGTATTCTGTTCTTTGGTGGAAGCCCATTTGCCCAGCGCGGGGGACAGAGTAAAGCACTCGATGAGGGTTCCACGGGCCAAGAGTAGCAGGTTTCCGTTTTGCTTTTCTGCTTTTATGTTGGAGAATTTTTATTCCCCAACGTTTTACCGGTCCTTGGAAGCCTTTCCCAGTGGTAACGGCTATAACGTCCACGTGTTGTCCTTCCTTGAAAACTTCGGCGGGCCCTACTGTTTTCCCCAGAAGGCTCTTTGCGTATTCGAATTGCTGCTGGATTGTGCCTCCGCCGATTTCTATTTCGGCTACTTCTGGCTTTTTCTTCGAAATTCCTGTCTGTTTTGGTTGAGTTATGGCTATTAACCTGATTTTGGAAACTTTTTCAAGGTTTTCTTCTATCTTTTTTAGGTTTTCAGCTGTGTTAAATTTTTCTGGAAGCGTTAAAACCCTTTCAAGGTAGTTTGGCGGGTTTTCCATCCATGCCTCTGTAAGAGAGCGCAGCCCATAGGGCGTTTTTGTGTAGGCTCTTATCCCACATATAAGAAGGGGTGGGGTTTCGATAACTGTGACGGGGCGGACAACCTCCTTTCCAAAGTTTGGAGAGCGTTTCCTATCTTCAACCACCACGGCGTAGGTCATTCCAGCTTTGAAACCAACAAAACCTAAAAGTTTAGGCGTGTCAGCTTTTATTTCAGGCCAGTACCGTATTCGGGCCAATACGCTTTTAGCCCGTTTCCTAGGCAAATAAGCTAGCGAACCATGTTTGGGAGCATGATGCTTCCGATGGCCCATTGTTACCCCGCTTCGCGTCTTCTAGGAATAAACCTTAAGGTTATAAACGTTACCGTTAAAAGCTATGCCAAATTTCGCTATTGTCCTCATCTGAAAGTCACCATCTTTAGATCTCACGCATACCACTTTTCCAAAATAGCCTCTACAATTTTTTGAACCGCCTGCTCCGGCGAGCATAGGGCTGTGTTTATGGCGACTTCCGGGTTGATGGGTGGCTCGTAGGGTTGTCCTACACCTGGCACTGTTGACGCTTTTCCCTCTAGAGCTTTTTTGTATATCTGTTCCGGAGCGTGGCGAGTTTCGATTCTCTTTGATTCGCGTTCAATACAAACTTCGAGGGGGCACTCCAGGTAGACTTCCATGAACTTTGGAATTTGTTGTCTTGCATTGTTTCTGTAACGTCTTAAATTGCCGGTGGCGTCAATCACAACGTTGACGTCGTTTTTGGTAAGTAGTTTCGCGACATAAACCAGTGTTGCATAAACAATGTCGCGTTCTTCCGGCGAATATGTGGGTTTCGGAGTTAGAACCTTGCGCAGCTCATCGGAAGACAGCATCTGGGCGCGAATTCCTTTTTGGAGCAGAAACTTGATCAGGGTCTCTGCTACCGTGGATTTGCCACTTCCAGGTAACCCTGTAATCCATACGCACCAGCCGTCGCGCAATTTAGGCAGCATCCGGACAGAGGGTTCTACTGAGAATATTGTTGAAAGGTTTGAATAACTTTTATTAATTATCATTCCACCTTAGGCTTGAAGGGGTTGTCATGCTCATCGTTCAAATTTCAGACGTCCACTGCGGGCCCATGTTTAACCATGGAAGTTTTCGCACAGCGGTGGACGAAATCAACGCCCTGGCTCCGGATGCTGTGGTGGTGACGGGTGACATAACGGAGAACGGCATCCTTTCTGAGTTTAGGATGGCAGCTGACGAGTTTAAACGGTTGAAGGCGAAAAACGTCATTTATATTAGTGGAAACCATGACTACAAGTCTACTGGTTATCTCCTTTTCAAACAGTTTTTCCCATTCAACCAAGTCACCGAAATAGATGACGCCGTAATAATTGTGTTGAGCAGCGCCCGCCCAGACAGGGATGACGGGGAGGTTGGACATAGACAAAACCTTTGGCTTGAAAACACCCTAGAAAACTACAAGGACCGCTTGAAGATTGTGGCCATACACCATCACATAATCCCTGTGCCAGACACTGGTGCAGACCAGATTACCATCGTGGACGCGGGCGACGTTTTAAGAAGCCTTGTAAAGGCTAAAGCGGACTTAGTCCTATGTGGGCATCGCCATAGACCTTGGAGGTGGCGTATAGAAGACATGCAGGTGATTCACGCTGGAAGCGTTTCATGCGAGAGACTGCGGGGTTTCTTCTTAAACTCTTACAACATCATAGAAGTGGGAGACAGAAAGGTTGAGGCGAAACTTAAAATTGTGGGCGGAGACTACATAAGCTTTGAAGAAGTTGTAAAAAGAAGGGAAATCCTCCAGTCTTCAGATGTTTCCCAGTGCAGCGACTCGCTGGCAAGATAATGGAAAGGGTTTAAACCCAAGTTTTAAACAAACATCCTCCATCTGGCTGAGGCCCCCGAAAAGGAAAAGGTGACTTTCACACTGGCAGTCTGAACATCCAAAACCCTCCACTGGAAAACCAAATTTGGCTAGAGTTTGCGCCGTGAAACATTCTTCGGCCTTTCCTACCTCTTTAAAATAGATTTTCACAACTTTTGTAGAGTTCTCAGCGAGTAGATAGTCAATGTGCCAAAACTTTCTCTTCGCTGTCTTCTCAACATGTCTCTTCAAGCGCTTTTCCAAATTTTTTTGAGCTGAGCCTACATAGGCATACATTCCCCTAGGAAAGGAAACCGAACCAAGAGAACCTATTTCAACGGTTTTGTCTCGGCTTATTAGAACGGCTAAGACGTAAATCCCCTTCAAGGTCGCCATCGCCATACCATTTTAAAATTTCTTTAACAGCCCTTTTTAGGATAACCCACAGCGACGAGCATTTTCTCCAAATAGATGTCTTTTCACCCAAACAAGACACCATGCGGCTTAGCTGGGTTGTATGTAGGTGTTTACGGCGTCTAAATCGAACTTTTCACGGTGTAAAACGTTATGCACAAAGTTTAACAGTTTCACTCTGACGTCGCGACTTAGGTTTGGATACCATAGAGGGGAAGCTATCACCAAACCACGCCAAGCATAGAAGGGCTGAATCACTTCTAAAATTTCCCAGTCGTTAGTTTTTAGTAAATAATTTTCCCAGAAAAGCCTAAACAGCCGTTCGAAAACTCCAGCCAACTCGCCATACTTCTGCAGTGAATAGAAAATGTAGTTTATGGTTATGGCTGCCACGTCGTCGGCTGGTTCGCCCCACTCGCCTCTACTGCGGTCTAGAACTGTGAAATCTGTGTCTTCGCGGAACATGATGTTCCATGGGTGAAAGTCGCCGTGCACTTGACTTAACCTATAGGCTTTACGTTTAAGGCGCCATCGCCAAACAACACAGTCCCGTTCAATGTCTATTAAGTCGCTCTCGTAAACGAAATCCAGCTCTGACGGGTAGCTGTCCAGTAGCCCCATAATGCATTCGCCATGTCCAACAAGTTCTCTGGCCCTTCGTACATAAAGCCACGGCGCCTCCTTTTTCGTGCTGTGAATCTGGACAAGATAGTCCGAAAGCGCTATGCATCGTTTTTCATCTAGGCTTGTCATTTCGCCAGTCGCTTTAATACGGTCTAGGTCAACGTGATACAGGGTTCCCTCTACATACTCAGTTAAAAGGAAAAACTCGCCACAGTCTCCAAGGGACTTCAAGCCCTTGCCATCGACGGTGAAGGCACCTACATCAATAGAACGCACATGTTTGGGAAGCTTGTTAAAGGTTGAATGTTGCCAAAGCAAAATCTG
This sequence comes from Candidatus Bathyarchaeota archaeon, assembly GCA_025059195.1. Taxonomy (GTDB): domain Archaea; phylum Thermoproteota; class Bathyarchaeia; order Bathyarchaeales; family Bathycorpusculaceae; genus DRVP01. Next base: position 173,245 of record JANXDU010000006.1, on the reverse strand, counting down.
CGCCCTATCAGAAACAAAATCATGACCAAAACCTTCAGGCCTCATCGTCTCCAAAACCACTCGCTTAACTTCGCCTCTAAATCGGAACTCAATGACGTATGGAAACCCGTAGCCAAAACCCTTTAAATCTTTAAAGCCTTCAGCCTTTTCACAGCCAAGTCTCCAAACACTGCAAATCTCCACATCGCCACCATACAAGCTGGAAAGATATCGCCGCAGCGCTTCCTCAGAAAAAATCAAACTCCCGAAACTTCTAACTTTTTCGTTGACCATGTCTAAACCCGCAGCCGACATGCATAAGAAATCGCTACTCAAATATAAATTAAAGCGTTTAAAACCACGAGGGTCGTGGAGAATTGGATTTCGAAGACCATAGGGTCTCCTTTTCCTTTGTGAAAAATTACAGCGGGCTTACGGAAGTTTTGATGGACCACAAGCTGGCAGCTTTAGGCGACGCCTTCATAAACTTCGCCTACTCGCTAGCGTTATCAGAAAAGAAGAGGCAGCCTTCAGGTGCCAAAGTCAGGGGCACCGTTCTTGCAAGGGCTGTTCGAAAGGCTGGTTTAAGAGAGTACATGCCGTCCAGAGTTTCGAGGCACATGATGGCCGACGCAGCGGAGGCCCTTATCGTCTACGCTTGGCTTAAAAAATACGTAACACTACAAGATTGTGTGGCAACCCTACGTGAAGCTAAGGACCTTATGGAAGGTCTTGCTGAGCTTCTCTCGACAATAAAGGAGAAAATCACGTTTTAAGAGCTTTTTCTAATTCTTTGCCGAACTCCTCACCCACTTCGAGAAGTTTCATTACAGCCCTAAGCAGAGCTTCTTTTGGAGTTGTTTGGCCTTTTGTCCGAACATAGATAACGGGGTTGGACGCTAGCGGATGGGGAATGTCATAACCCGCCAAGTCTACGTCTTTGTCCTCCAAGAGCTCCTTCTGTAAAAGGTTGCAAAGCGTATGTCCTACTCCTTCAACTTCGATTTTAAGCTCGTTCTGGGTGATTTTTAACACATTAACCTTCAACCCTAACACCAACCAACTCTAAATTATTCCCTTACCGTAGTCTATTGCCGTCTTACGCTTTTCAACGTTTCCACAACGCGGACACTGTAAACCACCACGTCCTCTCAGCTGTAATACGTCTCCACACTGAGAACAGAAGGCGTAAATTACGCCTAAACTCTTGTCTTTAGTGGTTAGGTGGTATGTTCTATTCTGTTCGCTTATAACCCTAGCCCTAACTATGTCACCGGGTTTACAAACATCAAACATAGAGTCCACAAAACGTAAATGCACATCAGCAACGTGAAGTAGACCAGTGAAAAACCCAGAAAGGAAATGCTTGCCGACTTTGAAAATTCGAAGGGAGGCCATCTGCGTTTGGACATTTGAAGTTTGCCCCACCACAATAGTTCCAGTTTTTGGTACCCTCGTGCTGCGAACAAGCGGAAAGACGGAAACCCGCTTGTTGAAATAGTCTATAAGCGCTCTCCCAATAACCTTCGAGTAAATAACGCCGTCCTTAACGTATGTGCCAATATCTGGAATGAACTCTTCAATAACTCCTAAAGGCTCGCCTGGCAACACTATTTGACCGCTGTCGCGTTTCTGGGGATGCGAACCCATCATGGCATCACTATAAGGGTTAAGGAATATGTAAACAAGTCAATAAACCTTTCCAAGCGTTAAATTCTTAAACGTTTTTAGAGGAACCCTCTTCTGCAAAGTTCTTTCCACGAAAGTTCTCCTAAAACCACGAGAGCTTCATTAGGCGTGAGTATTGGCTTGTTGAATTTGGAAGGCTCGTCAAGGGATATGCGGGGGCATGCCACGTTTACGTAAGCGTCTACAGTAGGGAAATTCATAACCATCTCTGGCGTTATTTCTCTAACAGCAAAGAGAAAAGCATCTTTACCGCCTTTTTTAAGCTTCTCTCCGAAAACCAAAGCTTCTTCAAGCCTTTTCTGTCCAGGCTTAAGCCCAACCAACACACCGAAAGTCCTCGCCTTTTGCGCTTCTTGTATACTTGCCCACCTTTGCCTTTGAATTCGTTCAGCCTCTTCATTGACTGTATACGCTATTTTCTCGAAAGGGTCAGCAACCACCGTGGGCTTTAGTGTTGAAAGCGCCAAACCCAGGGCATGGAAGCGCCCGCCCCCTATAAAGAGGAAGCCTTCAACATCGTCTATTATCGACTTGGCATTGCTATAGTCGCAGCCTATAACTTGCCCAGGGTAGCTTAAACGGCCAGCGTCGCCGACTATAACGGTTTTTCCTGCACGCACAAGCATCTCTTTTGCCTCGTCAAGGACTTGCACATGTTGAACCGTGGTGGCCAACCCGACTTTACGCCAAGGTTCAATTAAAGGCAACGCTTTCTCGACAGCTTCGGAGATATCTAAAGTTGCACGGGCTTCAATGTAGATTGTCGGCACCTTCTCATACTTTAAAAGCTTTGCATGCCCGTAATGGACGAGCAAATCTACGCCTAAGCTCTCAGCCTCGGCGGTCGCCAAGTCGCACCCGCCATAACACGGATCTGCAGAAATTATAGGTAGCGCTCCAGCTTTTTCCACAATTCTTGCAAGCCGCGGCCCTTCGACTTTTAAGCCGTCTGGAAGCTGTATTAAAACACGTTTTGCTTCATATTTCACGATTTCCTGTTTCAGCCTTTCCTCTTCAAAGTCAAACGGTTTCAAGATGAAACCTCCGATCAAATACAGAAACACGAAGATTTCAAAAATTAAAAATGCTGGGGCTATTTTTAGGTTTCATTCCATTGCGGCGCCCATTCCCAGTCACTCTTCGGCTTTCTAACTTGGCGGCCTAGTGCCCGTTCATGTTGTTCTGCAAGCTTTTCGAGAATTATTTTCTGCTCTATGCTCGCCACGAGCTGTTTTGTTGTGATAACAGCGTCTGGATTCACTGAAATACTATCTATGCCGGCTCTCACAAGGAATTCGGTAAAGTCCGGAAGGTTTGACGGAGCCTCGCCGCATATAGAAACTGTGCAGCCGTTTTCATGAGCCACCCGTATGAGGTGCGCGATTATACGTTTCACGGCAGGGTCTCGCTCGTCAAAATATCCCATTTGTCCTAGGCGCTCCGAGTCTCTGTCGATCATCAATATGCCTTGAGTCATGTCATTAGAGCCTATGGAGAAACCGTCACAGAGCTTTGAAAACACGTCAGCTAATATAGCTATTGAAGGTGTTTCAGCCATAAACCAGACTTGGAAGTCCTTTGACCGCTCCAGTCCCTCTTCACGCATAATCTCTAAAACCTTTTTAGCCTCCCATATTGTGCGCACTACTGGAAGCATGACCCAGACGTTTTTTAGACCCCATTCTTCTCGGCACTTCCTAATGGCTTGGCATTCTAGGCGAAAGGCCTTTTCATACCATGGGCTTATGTAGCGACTACAACCCCGCCAGCCAAGCATGGGGTTTGCCTCAAAAATTTCGTATTTTTCGCCGCCTTTTAACTCGCGGTACTCGTTGGTTTTGAAGTCGCTGAACCGCACAACAACGGGACGGGGCTGGATAGCTCTGGCAACAGTGGCTATTCCCTCAGCAAGCTTGTTGACAAACTTCTGGCTTTGCCCAATTTCAATAAGGTAGAGCGGATGTTCCCCAATATAGCTGGCTAGGATAAACTCTATGCGCATAAGTCCAATGCCTTCAAAGGGCAAGTGCTTATACTCCTCGATTTTCTCGGGGACCCCCAAGTTCATGTAAATTTTTGTAGCAGTTACGGGGACATACTGAACAGATGCGCCCCCAGCTCCTGAAAGGGCAAATCCGCTGAACGCAGGAGCAGATGCCGCCTCCGTTACTGTGGACATTATGCCTTCATAAACAACACCGCTTCTGGCGTCAACGGTGTACTCTTTTCCAGTGACCATAAGCTTCGTGGCGTTTTCAGTTCCAACTACACAGGGTATACCAAGCTCGCGACTCACTATAGCCGCATGACATGTTATACCTCCCTTGTCGGTCACTATGGCGCTAGCAAGCTTCATGAACGGAACATAGTCGGGGTTAGTCATATCTGTCACAAGAATGTCGCCTTTCTGCATGACCTTCGCAGCATCTTGTGGATTCAAAACAACTCTCGCCACTCCGAAGCCTATGCCCCTCTTGCCGGCGGGTATACCCTTAACAACAACTTTTAATTCTTCAAGTGGCTGGGCTAAGCCGGCTTCAACCTTCTTTTCTGTAAGCTCAGCCATCTTTTGACTCCAAACAGTCTCCGGCCTCGACTGGACAATGAAAATGTTTTGGGGAAAGCTCAAGTCGCTGTCAACCGCCCACTCAATGTCTTGGGGTTTTCCATAGTGCTGTTCAATTTTTATAGCTAACTCGGCAAGCTTAAGAACCTCCTCGTCTGATAGGCAAGGCTGGTTCTGCTTCTCAACGGGGACGTCAACGTGAACCGTTTTTCCGGCAACAGGGTCCAGGGTGTACATAACCTTCTTTGTGGCAATACGTTTGCCGATAATTTTCATGGTTCTCTTGTCCACAACAAATTCATCTGGGGTGACCGCGCCGGAAACAACAGACTCGCCTAAGCCGAAGTTGCCCTCAATAACTATTTGGTTGGGATCTCCGGTTACGGGATTTATCGAAAACATGACGCCGGCAGCTCGGGCGTTAACCATTTTCTGGATCCCGACACTTATGAAGACCTTTTCATGAGCGAAGCCCTTTTGAGTTCTATAGAATATGGCGCGGGTTGTGAAAAGGCTTGACCAGCATTTGACGGTTTTTTCGATAACTTCGTTCTCGCCAACCACATTTAGGTATGTTTCTTGCTGTCCAGCAAAGGAGGCGTCCGGCAAGTCTTCAGCGGTGGCGCTTGACCTAACAGCAACTGCAACATTCTCCACGTTTAGTCTTCTGCAAAGTTCACGATAAGCTTCTCTTATCGCATATTCTATATCCTTAGGCATCGGCGTGGACTCAATCAAAGCGCGGATTTTTCTCGACGCATCCTCGTACTGTTTAGGATCACTTAAATCCTTCACCGACTCCTTAATTATCCTGTAAATTTCGCCAGCGATGCCTGTTTCTTCTATGAATTTTCTGTAGGCGTTAGCTGTTACAGCGAAACCTTGGGGAACCGGGATACCTGCGCTCAGCATTTCACCAAGGTTTGCGTTTTTACCGCCGACGAGGGGTATATCGGTTTTTCTAAGATTTTTAAACCACACTACCAGATCTGGTTTCATGGAGTTTTCGCCTCTTTAACTTCGGCTTTTTCAATAACAATTCTGCACGGTATCGGAAGTTTGGCGGCTCCTCGTTTCAAGGCTTCTTTTGCAACCTCAACGCCGTTGGCGTTAACTCTAACAGTAATAACCGTTTGGTTAGGCTCCACTCGGGCCGCTGTGCCAATTGGTTTTCCAAAGGCTTTTCGCATACCATCTTGCAAACGGTCTGCATGGGCCCCGAAAATCATTTTGTTCTCCCTCAGAATCACGTGGGGGTAGGGGTGCACTTGCAAGAAATAGTTGTTTGAAAGCTTATCCATCAAAAGACGGTTCGTCGCCACCCGAGCCGCCTCTAAGGCGTTGTGTCTGATCTGGGCTCTTTCTAGGGCTATAAGCCTAGCTTCATACTCGAATTTGGCGTTAGGGTCCCCCATGGTGAATTTTGTGATTTTCGGTTGCGGAAAACCCTTAACAAATTCCCGCCTAGTGTAGGGTTGCCCTTTAACCTCTCTGTAGTTGCGCGCGCGCATTAAACATTCCTCTCAAATACCACATACAAGCAGCTTATTTAAACACTTTGTTGAATTAACGGTTACTATTGATTAGCATTACTGATCCTGAATTCTTATCGCAATATAAACAGCTGGTAAAATAAAAATTGGAAAGGCTATGGCAGTGGAGGCTTGTTCTTAAACCATATTTTTGCGAGTTCATCATAGTTAGGGAAAACTCTCTTCAATATTGGGATATACATTTGTACCTCTTCATCTGTAAGATATTGGAACTGATACTCACCAATATAGGGCGCCGGTGCACCTTCCCTTTTTATGAACTCTATATGCATGAAGGGGTCCCCCCGTTTTATGGTTATTGGATTGCGGTCGTTGCTTAGGTTTACGATTTCAAGAGCAAGTCTGCCGACGAAACCGCTGTGAACTTTCGCCGCGTTTAAGAAGGACAAGCCCATTCGCCCGTATTTGCTTTTGGCCGTCAGATGCGCAACATAGTTTGGCGGAATAAACACTATTTCATAGGATATTAGGTTTTTATGCTCAAGGTAGTGTAATGTTGTTTCATCTTTAACTGTCAATACATAGCTGTCTCCGTCAAGGAGGTTGTGGTCATAGGGGTATACACACTTGTAATTTTCAATAAGCTCCTTCAACTTATCCTTCCCAATTATGCACATTTCACACGCACTCCACAACAGTTTCCTAGCAATAGTAAAAACTTCAAGTTATATACTTTTTCAACTAAATTCTATAAAGTGGAGAAGGGGAAAAGGCCTCAACGGAGAAAGGTTAAACGCCAATAAAAGCTTTTTAAGGCTTGATTACCTTTTTGCTTCAATAAGCACAATAGTTTCAAAGAGTGGAAAGTCGCGTTTTGCAATAACCTTCGCCTTAAAGCCATAATCCTCCAACACTTGAAGAGTTTTATCCACATTGGTGATGGTGGACTGTTCCAGCAGAACCCGCCCATTTGCCTTCAAATGTTCTGGGAAGTTCCGCAAAAAACGGTCTATAACAGCCCTTCCATCTGCCCCGCCGGACCATGCTAAGTCAATCCATGTTCCAACTTCACTGGGTTCAGATGGCAAGTAGGGAGCGTTAAAGAGAATTAAGTCAAACTTTTCTTCAGCCTTTAGCGGTGTAAAAAGGTCTCCTTGAATGAAGAACATTTTGTCGGAGACACCATTTAACTTGGCATTTTCTTTGGCACATCTCACAGCAAAGGGATTTATGTCCACGGCGACCACCCGCGATGCTTTTTCCGACGCAATAATGCCCAAAATACCGCAACCCGTGCCCATATCTAAGACATATTCGCCTGAATGCACCGTTAAGTTTTCCGCAAAAAGGAAAGAGTCTTCGGCGGGCTCATATACCTCCCGCCAAACATAAAAAACGTAATCAGCATAAAACACCTTTTTAGCTTGCGATGACATCAGCTAACACACCAAAATCTTCCGGAGCCAACTCTCTGACTCGCCTTCCTTGAAATGGAATTGAACAATCCGTCAGCTTGGCTTGACCCCTTTTAATGAAAGCTTGAATAGCATTTTTCACTTTCTTATTTCGCTGGGTAAACAGTGTTTGCACAAGCTGCGTGAAAGTCTTCTCATTTTTAACATGGAACGGGGGGCGTCGGGGCTTAAACTGAACGATCACCGAATCAACCTTGGGTTGAGGGAAAAACGTCCACCTTGGTATTTCGTCGAGAAGCTCAACATCAAAATGGTAGTATGTTAAAACCGTTAACCAGCCGTAGTCCTTGCTTCCGATAGGCGCTACAAGACGGTAGGCAAACTCCTTCTGAAAAACAAGGACTGCACAGTCAACGCGTTTATCAAAGAGCCACCGAACGAGCATGGAAGAAATCCCGTATGGAGGTATTGCAACAACTTTGTTGAACCAAGGAAGTTGAACCTTGAACAAGTCACCCTCAAGTACTAACACATTGGGAAAAGCCTTTAGGATTTCCCTCAAAATCGAAGCAAGCCTCGAATCCGCCTCAACCGCCAAGACTTCCTTACATTTTCCAGCTAAAAAGCGTGTTAAAAACCCTAAACCAGCCCCAACGTCTAGAGCTATGTCTTCGCGTGTAAGAGACGCGTACTCAGCCATTCGCTGGAAGAATGAGGAATCAATTGTAAAATGCTGTCCTAAGCGTTTCTTCGGCCGTATTCGATACCTTCGAAGGAGAAACTTCGTTTCCTCTAAGAGACTCATGAAAGCCCCAACAGTCCCCACAAACGCAGCTTAACGTGCCCTAGTGAAAAGACGATATTTGCTCTCTCCGGCAAGTTCTTCCAAAACCCTCTTTGTAAGAAGCTTAACAGGGTTGGGTATCTGAGTGCGATTTTGAAGATCCTCAAAACTCTCAAAAGGTTTCCTTTCACGTTCCCTAATAACCTGCCACATGTATTTTTTACCAATGCCAGGAATTAGTTCAAGGGCGTGCATTCGAGGAGTAATGGCTTGAGCTGTATTAAAGAAGTTAACAAACCATTTCTCGCGGTTTAACACTATACGGCTAACAACAGTTGGAAGCTCCATTTTAGCGGCCGCCGTCAACTCGTCATAACCGATCCGCCCAATGATGTAAGTGATTTCTTCTCTAGCCTCCTTCCCCACGTAAACACGATCGTGAGGCTTAAGGGTTACCCCTTCCTTAACAAGAGCTTCTAAAAGCGTGAAAAATTCTTCACCAACAAGCTGAACAAGAGCCCCCGCCCTGTAACCAGCCCTTCCCATAACGCGAACTCCGGGACGGCCATGGGGGAGAAAATCTAGGACGTAGGCGTACTCTTCGTACCTCTTCTCCATTTCCTTCGCCCTTTTTTCATCTCCTAATTTTATTCCTTCTGCTAGAAATAGGGATTGCGAAGAATTATTTCAATCTATGTTCATTTAAAAGTTTAACCATAGCTTCTAATTTCGAAGCCTCAATTATTTTGCGCCCGCCTCCAAGGAAAACTCGCAGTTCTTCCACACTAGACGGCATGCAATTTACAATTTGAACGGCTTCAGCCTCGTCTAAGCCATACTCTCCTACAAGTTTCTCCACCAGCATCTCAGCGGTTTTAGCGTCCACTTTAGAGAATTTGGATGCGTAATCAAGCACACGCCTTTGAAATTGATCAAGATTCTCTTCTCCAAGCTCCTCTAGGATCTTCTTGACACATGGGATCGTTAGATTTTTTTCCCTAGTCTTTCCCATTTCAGCTTTTTCCAAAATTCAGTTACCCCCGTAGGGCTCTAAATGTTCGGGTCTAACGATGATTTCTTTAACAGCATCCCCTTGAGTAACACTTACAATGTAGCTTTTTCCACGTTTGCCGACCACTGTACCAATTCTTCCATGGTAGCGCCGATGAGGCATGCCCCTTTGAACGCTTGGATCTATTTTTATCACTACGCTGTTGCCGAGTTGGTAGTCACGTAGCAGTCTACCAAGTTTTATTTTTCCACGTTCTCTGGGCTTCTTTTTGAGAAGTTTTCGTGTTTTTGATCGATATCCTTTTGACTTTCGCATGTCATCTCCTCCAACCTACATAATTACGTTTAAAACGTCAAGCTTTATAGGCTTCGCTTTTTGGCCGAGAATTTCTGAAACGCTTGGAGTTGTGCGGCCTTCATCTCCTGACACCAGCTCTTTTACGTATAGTCCACCTTGACAACGAACCCTTATTTCAGCCTTATTGGGCGACAATCTCTTTACTTTCACCTCATATATGTACTTTTCCCGCGTTAAATCCGCACGCCTATGCAAAACACGTAAGGGGGTCCGCTGTTTGACTATCACGCCGGTCAGCTTTTGCTCCAGCATCTTCAAGTCTTCGTCGAATACTTCCTTCTCGAATTCCACGATTACGCGGTACTCTTTCTGGACGGCTTCTCCTTTCTTAATTTTCCCTATGAAGCTCTTATCGACAACTCGTAGATCGGAGACTTCTACTTTGCCTTCGGCATAAGCGTTCACGGCCTCCTCGAGTTTTTTGAGGTCTAGGAAGCGCTTTTTAGGCTGTGAAATTTCTATGACAAAAGGTCTACCTTTTCCAAGCATGCGTGCATCCACATCCTCCCTTCCAGATGCATGAAAAGACACTTTTACGCCGCGGGTCGCTTCTAAGAAGGGAGGGCTTATTAATTCCTCTACGGATTCTGGATACATTTTTCCAGTCCAGTTGCATTTTTCGCATCCGTTGCCCCTGCATCGCGTACAAATCCATTTTGATTGGGGGATCCCCCTCACAAGTTTTTTGTAACGTCCAGCGATGTAGAGAGGGTTAATTTGGAGGCGAACCTCTCCGGTTTTGGGGTTTAGCAACACAACGATATCGGGTCTATGGTGGTCCAGTTTTTTGCCGCTGTGTTGGGCGATTTTTCTGGATAAAAGTTTTCCAAGTTCTAGCCGCATGTTTTCGCCGTATTCCACGTCAAACCTTGCTTTAAACTCGTCTTCCCGCTCTTCCACATCAACGGGTAGCTCGACACCCACCATGAAGGTGCTAAACTCGTATTCGCCCAGTTTTTCAACAGCCCTTTTAGCTAACTCGTCAACTGTTTCAAAACAGCCTTCACATAAAAAACAGACTTTCGCAGCCTTTTTGGGTGGTCGCTTCCCCATTTTACGTAAGGTCTCTTCAGCCAGTTTAAAAAAGCCATTAGTTGCAAGAGTCTTGAGAATACGGATGCTTTCCATCTTTTTTTCAAAAGCCTGTGCTTGAGCCTCCATTAAAAGCATGGTTTTAAGCATTTTTCCCTTTTCCTCGTTTTCTATTCCGTACGCTAGGAAAGCGAACTGTCTACCCAGACAGTGGTCGCAGAGCGGATGGCTTTCAAGCATTTGAAGGGCTTTTTCCAAAACACTCACAGAACTCGCCCGTCCAAAGAATGCGGTTTTCTGGTTATCCAACGTCGAAGGGTAAGCCCTTTCCAAAGAGGGGCAAACGTTTCTTTCTCCGTAAGGTTTTCAGCATTTTCCGCATCACAACATACTGCTTCAATAACTCCTTAACATCCTTTTCGCTTACCCCAGCGCCCCGCGCCACCCGTCGGACGCGTGAAGCGTTAAGAATTTTCGGGTTTTCCCTTTCCTCAGGAGTCATGGACTGGATTATAGCGCGCCACTTTTCCATCTTGTCCTCCGCCTGTTCAAGCATTTCCTCTGGAACATTGTAGGACATGCCGGGCAGCATTTTCAAAATTTTCTGAAAAGGCCCCATTTTCCGCATGGCTTCAAACTGCTCATACATGTCGGTTAGGGTGAACTTGCCGCTCAAAATGGCTTTAGCCCTTTTTTCTGGAACTTTGACCTCGGCTTCCCGTACCTTTTCTATGAGAGTTTCAATGTCACCCATGCCAAGAAGTCTACCGACAAAACGGGATGGAACAAAGGGCTCTATGTCCTCTATTTTTTCGCCGGTGCTGATGAACTTAATGGGTGCGCCCGTAGCCACAACAGCCGACAAAGCACCGCCGCCTCTTGCTGAACCATCAAGCTTTGTTAAGAGTATGGAGCCTATGGATGTTGCCTCATGGAAGGCTTTAGCCTGCACAAGGGCTTGCTGTCCGATGGTGCCGTCGATAACTAGCATAACCTCGTCAGGTTTAATCTTCTCCTCAAGCATCTTCATCTCTTTTATAAGCTCTTGTTCCTCTTTGTGGCGCCCCGCGGTATCTACAATCACGATGTCCTTGTCGCTGAACTGTTTCAAACCATCAAGGGCTATTTTCACGGGGTCCTTACCCCGCGGGTCGCCGTAGACTGGCACGTTTATTCTGTTGGCTAGCTGCTGGAGCTGGTCAAAGGCGCCGGGGCGATAGGTGTCGGCGCAAATCAAGGCTGGTTTTAAGCCTCTCTTCTGGAAGTATCTGGCAAGCTTGGCGGCAGCTGTAGTTTTGCCTGAACCTTGAATGCCAACAAGCATCAAAACCTTCCTCTTGCCGGGTTCCACCTTCAGTGATGCAGGCTTTTCTCCGAGGAAACGCGTCAACTCTTCATAAACAACTTTGATGACGTGTTCGCGGCGGGAAATGCCCGGCGGAACTTTTTCCTTTAAGGCTCTTTCCTCTATGCGTTTAGAAATTTCCAAAACAAGCTGAACGTTCACGTCCGCCTGTAGTAAAGCGCGTTGCACATCGCGGATTAGCTCCTTAACGGCAGCTTCGTCCACAACGGCAACTCGGAAAAGCTTTCGTAAAGCCTCATGAAGCGAAGCGCCAAGCCTCTCTAAAGCCATGATGTTCTCCGTGTTAAAAACTGCTTACCCATTTAAAAATGTGTTTAAAGACCGCTCAGAAAGCTCGGCTAAACTTCCTCAAGCCCCGGATATTTTGTATCTAAAAAATCTGTGATGGTTTGGGCAGTCTTTTCGCCTAAGCCTTTAACGGACAAAAGCTCTCTTTTCGTGGCTTGGAAGACTCTTCTGACGCTTCCAAAACGCTTTAGAAGCATCTCCGCCCTTTCTGGACCTACCTTTGGCAAGCTTTGCACTGCCAGAAGTTGTCTCTGCCTCAGCGTATACGTTTTGGGTTTGTGCTTCACCACAATTTTTCGCCCTTCCTCCCCTTGAAGTTTCTTGGCCAACGCGTAAAGAAACATGGCAGTATGCGCCTCATTCGGTGTAAAAACCAAGGAAATGCTGTGTTCTGCCACAACTTTGGCGAGGGCGCCCCAAAAAGCCTGGGGTGTTTGCACATGTTTTACGGCGTTTACAAAATCGCCTTCCACCACAAGGCAGGAGCTTTCATAGGTTTCCGCCAATCTCTCCGCTTGCTCAAAGAGTCTGCCGTCAAAAACTGAGCGGAAAAAGTCATGGATCTCCTTTCTTTCAACGGCATAGTTTTCAGCCACCACGTAGTCGGCCGGCGCGAGGATTTTCTCAACAACCTCGCAGCCAAACTCCCTCAAATAGTCTTTAACGTCCATGCTCTCGCGGACGTCTGCAAAAATTGTTGGTTTAAACTGCTCAAACAAACGGGGGCACCTCTCGTTCAAAATTAGTTTAAGCCAGCACTTAAACCTAAACATGGTAAACCTCTTTAAAGACGGAAACGCATTGAAAAGGTGAGTGAAAAACTCAAGATGGAAAGCATCCGCTACGTCTGCCGCCGATGCGGCAAAAACTACTCCGCTCAAGAATACTTGAAGAGCCGCTTCTGTTTGAACTGCGGAACCCTACTTGTAAGGAACGTCGGCCACAATACTGTAGCGGAGCAGAAAAGCGAAAACCATTTTGAGGGACTAGTTAAGGAGTTTTTCCCTTATGCGGAATTTCGCCCATACCAACTTAACGCAACAAAATTCGCTTACAAGGTTATGCGAGACGGAAAAATAGGGTTGCTCTGTTCGCCTTGTGGCACAGGAAAATCTATTTCAGTTTTGACGGCATATTTTGCAGCGAAAAGGCTTAACCCCTCCTTGGGAAGGCTTATAGCCTTAACAAGAACGAAAAATCAGCTGGAAATCTATTCCAGAGAGCTGAAAAATGTAAAGGAACACTGTGGCGTAGACTTCGTAGCCTCAATCTTCAAAAGCAAGAAGGAAATGTGCCCCCACGCCTTTGAAGACCCTAAGCTAAAGGACATACGGTATAGGGATTTCCTCTACTATTGTAGGGGCTTGAAGGAGGGAATCTTCGGCAAAACCTGCGAGTATTTTGAAAAGGCCTATGATGGACGAAAACCCAGCTGGCAAGCCCGCAACCTAATCGGCAAAATCAAGAAAGTTGGCCCAGCCTTGCCAGACGAGGTTTACGAGGTTTGCCACGACGAGGGACTATGCCCCTACGAGGTTACAAGAATGTTAGCCCGCTACGCAGACATCATCATCGGCAACTACAACTACATACTAGTTGACGCCATACGCGGCTCCGTTTTAGGAAGGGCTGGTGTCCGCATCAAGGAGGTTAACTGCGTCTTCGATGAAGCCCACAGCCTACCATATTATGCGGCGGGCATATTTTCTGACGAACTATCCTCAAGGTCTGTGCGCATAGCCAAAAAAGAGTCCAAAGCCTTCGATATTGATGACTATGAATTTCTTGACGCATTATACACCGTCATGATTGAATTTGGAAAAAAGGTATTCAAAAACTATGGGCTGGATGTGGAACACATCATTGAAGGAGAAACCCTCATCGAGGCTTTGGCTAAAAAGCTTGACATAAATCATGAAGGGCTTTTGGAGATCATCCAAGAACTCGCCGACAAAGGCGAAGTTGTCCGCTTGAAAAGGAGTGAAATGGGAAAAACCCCAGTCTCCTATCTTTCCCGTTGCATGGAGTTCCTAGCCGACTGGGTTAGCCTAACGGGTTCAAGTTACGCCAAATATGTTAAGGTGGAAGTTGACAGAAACGGGAAAAAACGAGTGCGCCTTGGAATCCGATGCCTCGACCCTTCTCTGGCTGCAAGCGTCATCAACGATTTGCGCTCCGCTATCCTCATGTCTGGAACCTTGTGGAACATGAACTACTACATAGACGTGTTAGGGCTGGATGGGGCCCGCTGCCGAAGCCTTGAACTGCCAAGTCCATTTCCATCCGAAAACAGACTTATTCTTGTTGATAAGGCGGTTACAACAAAGTTTGAGAAACGAAACGAAATCCAATGGAAGCGCATTGCTGCACACCTAAACCAAATAATCCAGAGAGTCAGGGGCAGAGTTGCCGTTTACTTCCCTTCCTATGAGGTCATGCAAGACATTGCTAAACTTGTAAGGCTTGACATGCCAATGCTTGTTGAGGAAAAACGAACAAGAATAACGGACGTGCTGGAGTTTCTGCAGAAAAACGGAAAATGCGCAGTCTTCGGCGTTGCCCGCGGGAAAATAAGCGAGGGCGTCGACATGACCATGGAAGGCAAGAGCATGCTCTCAGCCGTCATCATCGTGGGTTTGCCATACCCCAAGAAAACAGAACTACAAAAAGCATTGTACAAGTTTTTTAAGGAAAAATTTGGAGAAAAAGCCATGGAATACGCCAACACAATACCGTGCCTAAACGCGTTAGCTCAGTCAGCGGGCCGCCTTCAGCGAAGCCCAGAGGACAGAGGAGTAATAGTCATCATGGATAGGCGGGCGGCTGGCCGATTTAAACGAAAACTCCCGAAAGACTGGCAAAGGGAAATGAAGGCTCACTTCCAAATAGAGAAGATTCTGGCTAAGATAGATGAGTTCATAATGCCAACAGAAGCGGCAAATTTGTAGCGCATTTTCCGCAAGGTTTTTACTTCTATAACACCAAAAACTTGTGAGAAGAGGATGAAAACTTTGAATGAAGAAATCAGAATTATCGAAAGGAAAGAGATACCCAAGGGAGCCGTTATGCTTTTCGGCTTTCCAGACGTGGGATTAGTGGGCGTCATAGCTGCATCCCACCTGATTTCAGAACTTGGCTTGGAGGAGGTCGCCTACATAGATTCGAGGCTTCTGCCACCAATAATTGTCCTACACGAAGGGTTACCCCACTCGCCAGTAAGGATCTTTGGAGACAAGCGAATTCTTCTGGCGGTTTCGGAAACCGCCTTACAAGGGGAGTTGATATACCCGATCATGCACGCTTTGATTGACTGGGGAAAGAACAGAGAGGTTAAAATGATGATTTCCATAAGCGGCATACCAGTCCAAGATAGGCAAGACCTTGAAGAGTTAAAGGTTTTCGCTGCAGCCTCAAACCCAGATATGCTGAAAATGGCTCAGGATAAAGGTATAGAAATATTGCGGGAGGGCTATATGGTGGGTCCTCAAGCAGTGATGTTGCAATACTGTGCAACCATCGGACTGCCAGCCCTAACGCTGTTAGCGCAGTGTTTCTTTCAGTACCCCGACCCAGAAGCCGCCGCGAAAGTCCTTGAACAGTTAGAAAACTTCACCGGCTTGAAAGTTGATGTTTCGAAGCTTCTAGAAAAAGGAGAAGAAATTCGTTTGAAGGCAAGGGACATGATGAAAAGAACCCAGCAAGAATTAGCGAAAATGCGGAAGACGCAAGAGTATGATATCCCCCTCTACATTACTTAAAATAGGAGGCGGCTAAATGTCGGAGGAAAATCTTAGAAGAAGACGTTCAATCTTCGATTTGATAGACGAGTACTTTGAAGGCCTTGAAGCTTGGGCTGAAAGAGTTAGAGAAACCCTTTTGGAAAGGCCGAGCTGGAACTGCCGAACATGCACCATAGAACCCCTCCGCGATATAATAGTAACCAGCGACGAAGTTATAGTGACTGTGGATTTACCTTATGCGGAAGAGAACACTGTGCAAGTTAAACCCATCAGTAAGGACACCATTGAAGTTTCAGCAAAAATGAGGCGAAAAGTTAGCTTTGATGATTTTGGCATAACCCACCATAGAGGTGAATTTCAAAGATTTCAGTGTCGGACAAGGATTCCTGTGCCTGTCTACATGGACCGCATTGAAATCCGTTTCAAGAGGGGTATCTTGGAAATTCGACTACCAAGAAAACATGAATATGAAATTCCAATCGAATGAAGCCTCAGCTCTCCTAAGAGGTCATCACTGCTCAGACGGCTCTTCTCGCGTCATCGGCTTCAAATTTAAGGTGGATACGCAGACAAATAAGGCTTATGAAAAATCTTAAACATTAAAGGCTTCCTAAATTTAGGCTTAAAAGCGGTGAAAGTCTTTGACAGCGGAAAGAGCAATACAATGTGCAACATTCCTATTAATATTAGTGGGCTTATGCGGGCTAAGCGCCTGGGCAGTTTACACATACCTAGGCGGGGCGCACGTTATTCTGGAAGTTGCAACCATAGCCCTAAGCTGGGGAGTAATCCTCCTAATTCTATATGTAAGCTTCAAAAAACTTGAGTGGGAATGGTGGAAGTAAAGTTCATTCCAATAACAAGCATATCGTAATGCTTCTCCACCCTTTAGCCCCGGGCTGAATTCTCTAATTTGCCTACTTAGTTCTGACGATTTTTACTTTGCCCAGTATCCGCCAATACTCAATTTCAACGCCGGGCGCCAACTTCGCTTTCAAATCTTCCTCTTCTGGAAAAGGCGCATCTAAATACTCGTAGGTTTCTAAGTCCATTATTTGCACGCTGGAGGGCGTTATAGCGAAAACTTGTCCGCTTCTCTTTTCAATTATCGGCACCTCTGCGGTGGCGTCAACAGGTTTGACTATGCTTCTTTTTACGCCGTCAAAAACTCCTATGGCGACTATCCTTGCCTTAGCAGAACCATGTTTTCCAGGCTTTGATTTTGCAATCTCAACTATACGGCACGGCTCCCCATCCACAATTATATATCCACCCTCACGGAGACTTCCGACATCAACCGGTTTGCTCACATCATCACCAGCTGTATCGTTTCACCACAGCAATTTTAAACAACACCCATATATAAGTTAAGGTAGCGAATTTACGGTTATCTTTGGAAAAGTGGAGAAAATGTTCAAAAGCGTTGGCATCGTAGCCCGCTTCGACAAAAGGAAAGCCACAAAATTAGCAGAAGAAACAGCGGGATATTTGGCCAAAAAAGGATTAGACGTCTACGTTGAGGAAACCTTGAAGAACAAACTGAAAGGGAATTGGAATTTCTGTTCACTTGAAGACATGAAGACAGACCTTATAATCACAATAGGCGGAGACGGAACAATCCTAAGAGCATGCGTCGCAATTCCTAAACCAGAGCCTCCAATACTGTCGATAAACATGGGGGTTCGAGGTTTTCTAACAGAAGTTCCGCCTAAAGACGCGTTTACAGCCATTGATAAGTGTTTGAAAGGCGACTTTGTAACAGAGAAATGCGTAAAACTCTCCGCATCCGCGGGGGATAAGAAGTTTCCAGACGCCCTAAACGAGGTCCTAATAACAGTTGATGAACCCGTAAAATTGATGTACGCCAAAATTTTGAAAGACGAAGAACACGTTCTGGATTGCCAAGCGGACGGTGTAATAATAGCCACGCCGACGGGCTCCACGGGGTATTCGCTCTCAGCTGGGGGGCCAGTTTTGGATCCATCAATTGAGGCCTTTGTTTTGACGCCTATATGCTCATTAAGCGTGCTGCGTTCAATAATCTTCCCAACGGAATCCAAAATCATTATGGAAATTCTTAGGCCGAAAAAAGTTTTAGTCGTTGTGGACGGTGCATATAGAGCTTTCATGGAAGCTCCAGATATACACATAACGGTTACCCGCTCCAAAAACGAGACTACATTTATAAGATTTCGAAAAAACTTTTACAGTCGTCTGAGAAACAGACTCCTTTTCCCCAAGGTTGGAGGAAAATCTGACGGAAAAATCTAAAAAGAAAGTAGTGGTGTTGGATACTTCAGCTTTTGTAGCTGGCTTTGACCCATTTTCAATAAGCGAGGAGCAGTACACTGTGCCAATGGTTAAGGAAGAATTTATAGGAAGCCCCATGGCTTGGGTGAGACTTAAAATGGCTGTGGAGAAGGGAAAATTGAAAGTAAAGGCGCCTGATGATTTTTTCATTGAAAAAGTCAAGGTTTCAGCCAGCGCTGTTGGCGATTCCTTCTCCCTTTCGGAAACGGATCTACAAGTTTTGGCTTTAGCCCTCCAACTAAAAACACAGGGATACGTACCTCTCATCGCCACAGATGATTATTCCATGCAAAACGTAGCTAGACACTTAGGCATGGATTTTGCTTCGCTGGCAACATTTGGGATACGCCAACCACTAAAATGGATGAGATATTGCCCTGCGTGCCGAAAAAAATATTCAGCGGACTACAAGTCAAAAATATGCCAAGTGTGTGGCACAGAGTTGAAAAGAAAACCGTTAAAAAAGCCTTTACAGAGAATTAACAGAGGTGGGTGACAGAAATGAGTTTTACAGAGAAAAAGATCACATATTTCCAAGAGGCGGGAAAGCAAAACACAGATGTTTTGCTCAAAATTGTTAAAAACTACGTGGAAACAGAAGGAATAAAAGATGTTGTAGTTGCTTCTACAACCGGCGAAACTGGTGCCAAAGCGTCAAGAATTCTGAAAGGTTGCAACCTCGTAGTGGTAACCCACTGTTTCGGTTTTCAAAAACCTGGAGAAACAGAGTTAAAGGAAGAGTTTAGGGAGGAAATGGTTCGAAACGGGGCTAAAATTTTCACGGGAACCCATGCTTTAAGCAGTGTGGAACGAGCTATCCGTAAAGATTACGGAACCCTTCAACCACTTGAATTGATTGCAAACACTCTAAGGCTCATGGGTGAAGGAACCAAAGTGTGCGTTGAAATCACATTGATGGCTGCTGATGCGGGCTTAATACCAGTAGACAAAGACGTTGTAGCTATTGCTGGAACTGGCAGAGGTGCCGATACAGCACTACGCATAAAACCCGCCAACACCGGCAGGTTCTTTGACTTGAAAATAAGGGAAGTGATAGCAAAACCCTCTGATTTCTAAGGAAAACAGGAAATGTCTTTGAAAGAAAGGCTCAAAGATGAATTCTCCTTTTTCAAAGGAAACTATCTAATACTTGTGGTAAGCTGGATTTTAATGGATTTCGCCCACGAGTTGCCAGGAACGTATTACTCGGACTACGTTATTCAACTTGGCGGGAGCCCCTTGATCCTTGGGCTAATATCTTTTGCATCGTTGCTTACTCTCGCGTCTGTTCAGTTTCCAGGAGGCTACCTGGCAGACAAATACGGAAGACGGTGGCTTATATCTACGCTAACCTTTGGCGTTGCCTTTTCCTTTATTTTTTACGCACTCGCCCCAAGCTGGCATTTCATACTCGTTGGCGCCATTTTGCTGAACCTTTGCCTTCTCTACCAACCAGCCCTAAACGCGATGATGGCGGATTCGTTACCGCCTGAAAAACGTGGAATAGGCTTCTCTGTCCTTAACCTCATTATGAGTGTTTCAACAACCCCAGCTCCGGTGGTTGCCCTTCTGCTGGTCGCCACTTTTGGCCCCGAGCTTGGAATGCGCGTAGCCTACACAATTGTGGTCGTGCTTTATCTTGCAGCAGCAACGGTTAGACTAAAACTTAAAGAGACCATGAGAAACGTGGAAAAACTAAGTTTAAAGGATGCCATCCGTTCTTACCCTAAAGCCCTAAAAGATGGAATAAACATTTGGAAAATGGTCCCCCGCTCAATGTTCTTCTTATTTCTTTCTGAAATGATAACTCGTGCATCCTTCTCCATGATTCAAACATTATTTTTAGTCTACGCTTTCTACGTGCTACAAATCGGGGGGCCACCAACACCGGGGACGCCGCCCCAACAAGACCCCGCGCTTCAAATTGCCCGCATCAAGTGGGGATACGTGATGACAGTTCTATTCATTTGCATGGTATTTTCCGCTATTCCAGCTGGAAAGCTAATAGATAAAGCTGGGAGGAAAAAACCTCTAATAGTGTCGCATCTTATGATAGCACCGGCAATGCTCCTTTTTATATACGGAAGTTACCCGACCCTTTTTATAGCCATGCCAATTGCGGGATTCTCAATGCTTTTGGGATTCTCTGCGTACCAGTCATTATTCGCTGATCTTGTTCCACAGGAGCACCGCGGAAAAGTAACGGGATTTATGAATTTTTTCACGTATATTGCTATGGCAGTTGGCGGTGCGTTAGGGGGCTTTTTATATGAGAAGGTTTCTCCTCAACTACCCTTTATACTGGTTACCGTGTTAGCAATACCATCTACCATACTCCTTGTGTTTTTGGTGCATGAACCCGAAAAAAGGGAAGTTTAAATGCTAAACCTCATCGCTGTCTCGTTTGCTAAAGTAAACTATGTTACGATGTTCCACGTAACCACACGCCTTAAAAAGTCTTTTAGAAGCCAAATTCGAATTCTCAACCAGTGCGCAAAATATTCTTATCCCCTTTTGCCTAAGCACTTTTTCAGCCTCGGCAACGAGCGCTTTAGCAACACCACGACGTCTATAGTCTGGATGAACGGCAAGCCGGTTTATCCAGCCCTTCCTCATATCAGAGCTCACAATAACCGCGCCTATAAGCCTTCCATCATGGAAGGCGCCCAAGAAAAAATCAGGGTTTTCCTCCATCTGTTTCGTAACGGCTTCGTGACTATCCCTTCCTTTTGGTTTGAAGGATAGCCCAGCCCTTAGCCATAGATGGACCAGCTCTGGGTAATCTTCTGCACGAAGTCTACGAATTTTGATGACGCTCATTTACTTCACTATTTTTCTCTTTCAACCTCTTTCACAACATCTTCGATTATGTCAAGCGCCGCATCCACAAGCTCCCTAGTAATAGTTAGTGGTGGCATGAACCTAACGGTTGAGACCCCACATGTTACAACCACAACACCGCGTTTCCAAGAGCGAACCATGACCGCACTTGCCTTTTCAGGGGCAGGTTTCCTGCTTTCCTTGTCTGCCACAAGCTCCATGCCTATCATCAGGCCTTTTCCTCTAACATCGCCAACTATTTCATTTTTCTCTTTGAGCTCTTCTAGCCTTTTAATGATATATGTTCCTTGTTTTGTGGCATTTTCTAACAATCGCTCCCCCTTGATAACGTCAATTACGGCCAGGGCAGCGGCACATGAAAGGGGATTCCCGCCAAAGGTGCTCGCATGCGCCCCACTTGTCCAATCCATAATTTTTGCCTTAGAAATTGCTGCTCCGAGGGGCAGTCCAGAAGCTAAGGCTTTAGCGCTGCAGACTATATCAGGCTCGATGCCCCAATGCTCAATTGCAAACCATTTTCCAGTCCTTCCGATGCCCGATTGCACCTCGTCATCTATTAGGAGGACATCATATTTATCAGCTAGCTTCTTTAAACGTTTAAAGTATTCCGGCGGTGGAACCACATAACCGCCCTCGCCTTGAATAGGTTCAAAAACTATCGCTGCAACATCCTCTGGAGGAGCATACTTTTGCAACACAAACTCGTCTATAAAGTCAACACACCAGTAGTGACAACTCGGGTAAGTCAATTTGAAGGGGCAACGGTAACAGTATGGATACGGAACGTGAATTACACCGGGCATGAGCGGGAAAAAGTACCTCCTTTGAGCGGGTTTGCTGGCTGTAAGGGACAGGGCGCCTATTGTTCTGCCATGAAAGGCATTTATGAAGCCTATAAAAAGCTGTTTCCGGGTGTGCCACTTTGCCAGTTTTATTGCCGCCTCCATGGCCTCTGCTCCACTATTGCCGAAAAAGACTTTTTTCTCAAAACTTCCAGGTGTGATTTCTGAAAGTTTCTCTGCCAGCTCAATGACTTCGCTATAATAGAAGTCTGTGTTTGAATAGTGAAGAAAGCGGTTGCATTGCTTTTTTATGGCTTCAACAACCTTTGGATGCCTATGACCAACATTTAGGCACGCCAGTCCGGCGTTGAAGTCTATGTACTCGTTTCCATCGACATCCCTAACTATGCAACCCTCTCCAGATTCAACAACAAGCGGATAGAAACGCACATAAGACGGTGAAATAACTCTTTCATCTCTTTTCACAAGTTCTCTAGCTTTCGGTCCGGGAGGAGTCACAACAATTTTAGGATAAGCAGTCATACGCCCCGCCAACACAGAAGAACAACATTTAGAAACTGATCTCTTATATAATTATCTCTACTGTTTAAAACAAAAGTCCATAAAGTAATGTAGCTGTTTTGAAGACCTACGGTGCGTTGTCAAAGTTTCTATTTTATGGCTTTGTCACTGTTATTTCTATGGTTGAAACGTTGGTTTTTTGCCCTTCGCCACGGGTGACTTCTTCCGTGCCTATCATGATTTCTTTGACTTGCAAATCTTTGACGAAGGCTCTTCTTAGTAATTCAACAGTGTCGACGGCTCTGCTGATTGCCCGCCCTCTGGCTTTTACAATAACTTTTTGCGCACCAGAATTAAAGAAGGTTAGGCAGGCAAGAACATAGTTCATTACTGGCTTCTTGCCGATAAGCACCGTATTTTCATTTGCCTGCGTTGCTGGTTTCGCCGTTTTTGTTGTTTTCTCTTCTTTTGCTGATTTCTTCTGCTTTTCCTCCGCCATATCTATACTCCCCTTACCATCTTCATTACCAATGGTGTTGACAGCAGACTATACCATAATTCTATGGGGTTCATATATTTTTCCGTGCATCCACCAGTCAGACACACCTTTCTAGTGAAGTCAAAGTTTGGTAATGCGCCCAATCTTCGTCTACCCACTTTTGAATTTTTTGAACATCGGCGTCCGTGAGGTGGCGGAACCTCTCCTGCATGGTTAGGTACTCCTTTACTGGTTTTCGTTTCGACTTGTCGACTAGACGATCACTGGGAGGATTAAGTCGGAACCTACCGTTCTCAATTTCGTAAAGGGCCCATATGCCGGTTTGAACAGCCAGTCTTCCAATTTCCACAGTTTTGCCTGCATCATATCGCCAGCCGGTTGGGCACGGTGTTAAAACATGAATGTATTTTGTTCCCTTGATTTCCCTTGCTTTCCTAAGCTTGTTAACAAAGTCGATGGGATAGGATGGACATGCTGTCGCAACATACGGCACTCTATGAGCGGCCATAATGAAAGGCATGTTTTTCTTTCTCTCCCTCTTGCCGGTGGGGGTCGTAGTTGTCCATGCACCGTAGGGAGTTGCCCCGCTTCGTTGAAGCCCCGTGTTGCCGTAGGCCTCGTTGTCATAACATACATAGATGAAGTTTGTTTCCCGTTCAGCAGCTCCTGATAAAGCTTGTATGCCAATGTCTGCTGTTCCGCCGTCGCCGGCCCACCCCACAACCGTTATGTCTTCCAAGCCGCGAATGCGAAGGGCGGCCGCAACCCCGGAGGCCGTCGCGCCCGTGGCTTCAAACAACATGTTTTGGAGAGGAACCGCAAAGGATGTGAAGGGATATGGCCCCTGAATAACTGTTGTGCAGCATGCTGGAACAACCAGAAAAACTTTGTTCCCAAGGGCTTTAAAGAGTAAGCGCAAGGCAATGGCCGCTCCACAGCCAGCGCAGGCTGCGTGCCCTTTAAGCAAGTATTCTTCTTTGGGAAGCTCTTTTATTGACACCATACATTTTACACCCTCAAATCAACCCACTCTGTTCCCTTTTCCACTTTTCCCTTCTCAAGCCATTTCAGGGATTTTTTGGCTATACCTTCAATTGTTTTGAACGTGACGTCTCTTCCGCCGAGTCCGGCGACGAAGCCAACAACCAAGGGGTTATCGTCCGAATGGTAAAGGGACGCCTTAACTTCCGTTGCCAGGAATCCTTCCATCCCAAAGGAGATGTGGCGGTCTATTGTGGCAATCATGCGAGCCTGCTCTGCAATCTTTCTAATCTCCTCAACTGGAAAAGGTCGGAAAACCCTTATGCGGGCAACTCCAACTTTTAAACCTTCTTTTCTAAGGTTGTCCACGGCCATTTTAGCTTCAGCTCCCATAGTGCCCATTGTACAAATTACTAGCTCCGCATCTTCACACCGGTACTTGTCTACAAGTCCACCGTACTGGAAGCCGAAGCGTTTGCCGTATTCCTTATCAATCTCGGGAATTAGTCGTTTCGCGTTTTCCATAGCGCTGTGTATCATGTAACGAAACTCCATGTACCATTCCGGCGAAACCAGGTTCGCGTGGGTGAGGGGGTTGTTTACGTCTAGAACCCATCCCGACTTGTAAGGGGGTAAAAAAGCGTCGATTTCTTCTTGGTCGTGGATTTTCACTGGCATGTAGGTATGGGATAAGATAAAGCCTTCAAGGCAAATCATGGCGGGTAGGAAAACCCTCTGGTCTTCGCAAAGCTTGTATGCTTGGATTATTGTGTCAAAAACTTCTTGGTTGTCAGCGCAGTAAAATTGAATCCAGCCAGTGTCTCTCTGCGACAGAGAGTCACTTAGGTCTGGCCATATGCTCCAAGGCGCTCCCATGGCGCGGTTAACAACGACCATAACAATTGGCAAACGTGATCCAGAAGCCCAGTGTAGGGCTTCATGCATTAAGGCTAATCCATGAGCAGACGTTGCGGTGAAAGTTCTTACACCGGCAGCAGCTGCCCCTATACATGCAGCCATGGCACTGTGCTCGGATTCTACACGAATATATTCAGCGTCCATTTCTCCATTTTCCACGAACTCTGCAATTTTTTCAACCACCGTGGTTTGAGGTGTTATGGGATAAGCAGCAACCACTTTAACCCTTGCAGCTTTTGCCGCGTAGCCAGCTATATGGTTAGCCGTATCTATAACGATTTGCGCCACCTTATTCCTCCTCCCGTATCATGGTTATGGCTTTAACCGGGCACTCGTTGGCGCAAATACCGCACCCCTTGCAATAGTCATAATCAATTTCAGGGGAGTCATCTTCGCGCCTTGTTATAGCTGCGTCTGGACAGTAAATCCAGCAAAGCGTACACCTTGTGCATTTTGAATAGTCAATTATGGGGCGGAAAGTTCGCCATGAACCGGTTTTGCCCATGCTCCCAACACTCGGCACCGACAAAGGAGTCAGAGGCATCTTTTTACCCATTTTAAAAACCTCCATGGACGCTTACCACCCTTTTATTAAACGTTCGTATGCAAGCTCCGCCGCGCGGGCGTTTTTTTCCCCAGCGCTTCCTCGCCAGTTTAGTTTTATCGCCTTCAAAACGCTTTCCAAGCTAACTTCATCGGTCGCTCCCGCGAAGGCACCAACCATAGAAGTGTTCACAACAGGTTGCCCAGCGATGCGAAGCCCAAGCTCGAGGGCTATTTCAGTAGCATCAACGGTCGCTACACGCCAGCCTCCAAGCTTAAGTTCGTCGGGAGGCTTAGCTGCGTTCAAAACAATCACTCCGTTACTCTTCAACCCCTCGGTCACATCTATTATCTTGTAAAGCTGTGGATCCAGAACCACCACATAGTCTGGGTTATAGACTTGACTGTGGAGAAGTATTGGGTTCTCACTTATTCTTGCAAAGGCTTTTACAGGAGCCCCGCGGCGTTCAGCCCCAAAATAGGGGAAAGCTTGCACATGTTTGCCTTCTATGTGCGCAGCATGAGCCAACAACTGCGCGGCAGTAACCGCCCCTTGCCCACCCCTACCGTGAATTCTAATTTCTTTAAGCAAGATTATAACCCTTCTCAGAATTTGAGGTTGAAGCCTCCGCCTTTATTAGCGTTAGCCTAAACTAAGAGCAAAAATAACATCAAAAGCAAGGAAGTTGCAATAAACAACGGGGCAACTATCCGTTTAGCCCGGCGAACCACCATGTCCGGGAGCATGCACAATTTTTCCAAAGACTCCCGTCCAATAACCTTAACCCTGGGAATTTGCACATAACTAAACTTAACCTTCGCTTGACTCAAATTTGCAAGGGCATTGCGCGCCGCCTCAGTTACATACTCTATTAACCTTTCATGGTTCATGACCTCGCCTATAGGGTGGTAACCACGGGCACTTAGTGTTACAGCATTCACCGAATGTGTATCCGTCGTGAAAACCTCCCCGTCATCAATGCCTATCGATTGCAACGCCAACAAAATCTTCTCACGCAAACCAGAAACCATGTTGTTCCCATCAAAAACCACGTAAGCTGTTTTCCGCCCAGCAACCTCAACAACAACCACGGTTATGCCGCCGGGTCCCATGCCATCTGAAAGTTTGAATTCCTTTGGCATAACAGTGGCTGCGCCTATTTTGAAAGGTAGCTTTTCCATGGAAACAGCCTTTTCTAAACAGGCCATCGCAGTACTTTCTAAGGCTTCTAAAGCCTGTTTTGAATCAAGAGTTCCATTTATGCTATTATGAGCGTTCACAAACACGCATTCCTCTAACCTAAATTTCTCTGCTTTCCTCTGAATAGCGGAGCCCAATTCTTGCGGAAGATCCTCTGTAGTGTTAGGTGCCAAGGAAAAGGTAATGAGGGCGGTTTTCCCAAAAATTTGACAACACGTTGTGGCTAACTCGTTTCTAACTTTAACAAAATGAGTTGCGTTATGCTCTTCGGCCTTAAAAACAGCTGATTCAACAACGTAGTCAATTATTTTTTGACTCTCGTTTTGAGAAGCTAGGTCAAACTCATGTCCAAGTAGCCCAAGTAGCACACAAGCAACGCCGCCGAATTTTCGTTCCACGCCAGTTTTAAGCATAGACGGTAAAAAGCTGCTCCCAATGTTTTTAAAGGGCCCTGGATGAACAGACGGCACTATCATAAAAACGTTGTTGGTTTCCCCCTCGAACCGTATAATCGAAACGCGGACGTCGCTTTCGTTGCTCAAGCTTTCAAGGTAAATTTCAAAGGGCTTGTTTAAGTCGGCAATCCAATTCAGCAGAAAGGCCTTAAAAATAGATAGAGGGGGGAAACCCACTGCTTGTTTGCCGACGTTATTTAGCAGAGCGATGAACAGAAAGCTAGAGAGAAGGGCGATGCCAATGGCGTAGAGCAGAAATATGGATATTCTTAAGAAATTTGCTAAATTTATCCAAAAAACCATGAAGGGCATTAAGCAGAAAAGGGGAGGAACTATGGATGCAACTAAAAAACACCCAACGCCGGAGGAAGAGGTTACGTAAAGTACTATGAAACGCAAGATTAAAACGGCGGAGAAACCTAGAAGGCAAAGTCTGATAGCCCACGTTGAGTCAGAAAAGAAGGAGACAGCGCATCCCATTAAAATAAAAAATAGCCATAAAACCCAACAAAAAAGGGAAAACGCAGCTACACGCCTCAAATCGTAAACGGGGTCTTTTTTAAAAACATAAAACCCTAAAAAATAGTTTGAAAGAACTGTGGAGGCTACGAGCATAACGCCAAGGAGTAACCCTCTAGTTAGCCCTAAAAGTGAACGATGAAGGACGAGAACGTAAAGTAAGCCGACCGTTAAACAAACCAGTGCGGAAAGCATAAGACTTTTCTTATAAGAGGGCAGTGTGAAAAGTGAGGCATAATGCCTAACAGCTCTATCCAAATACTGGTTGAAAGAGTCGTTGGCGACCATTGACACCCACCCAAGCGGTTTTTCTATGAAAAAGTATCAAGCATATTAAAGTGTCGGCAAGAATCTGCTACAAAAGTTTAAAATTGGAAACTGTGAAAAGCGGAAGCTAGCCCCCCTCATGGTTGCACTAAACGTTATGGACAACAGTAACTGTTTTATCTTTCAACCGCTAATTTAAAGCCTTGCTAACCCATGCCTGAACAGAACATACCACCAACGATATTCCACATGTTAGAGAAAAACCTTGGAAAAAGCATCCGAGTTATTTTAGACCCTGCCTATGGCTTTGAAGGGACCCTAGCAGCAGTGACCCGTGAACCTCCAGGGATATGGCTTTCAAACGCAGAAGCCATAATTTTGAGGGCAACTATAGCTCAGCCAATCCCCCAGGTGGCAGCCAGAGAGGAACGCAGCGAAATATTTATTCACTTAAATGCTGTTCAAAGGATAGAAGTTTTACATACGCCTTCCCGTCGTTAAAATTCTAGAAAAATATATGCGCCAAAATGCACACAACGATCAACGCGATAGCAGCTACCACTAAAAGTTCGGGTCTAACTTTGACTCCTTCAGTTTCTTCTTCAAAGAACCTCAGTAGTCCAGCGCTTGCAGCGGGCATAGGAGAGGATTCACTCTTTTTCTTTTTGCTCATCAAAGCCCTCTACAGTTTTACCAATTGCAATGACGCTTTCCTTCATTATTAATGTTGCGTTGCGCTCAAAATGGTTTTATTCAAGAAAAAGGATAGTTTGGGCGAGGTGTTCGTGTGCCAACACCCCGTGAAGAATATGAACAGGTTTTTAGTCTTCTTCAGAAACACCATGAATGGTTCCGCGAATGTCTTCCCTTAATTGCAAGCGAAAATATCCCAAGCCCAGCGGTTCGAGAAGCTTTGACAACAGATTTCGGAAACCGCTATGCCGAGGGCTGGCCTGGAGAACGGGTTTATGCTGGCTGCCGCTTCATAGATCAAGTGGAGTTCAAGTGCATCGAACTAATGAAAAAACTTTTTGACGCAGAATTCGTGGATGTTAGGCCCATCTCCGGCGTTGTGGCAAACCTTGTTGTTTATACAGCGTTTACTGAGCCAGGCGACACTATGATGGCCTTGTCCATACCATGCGGCGGCCATATTACCATGGGGAAAAAAGAGTTGGGAGGCACCGCTGGGGCGGTTCATGGGTTAGTGGTGGAGTATCTTCCTCTGGATTATAAAGAATTAAACATTGACGTAGACAAGGCTAAACAGCGAATAGAAAAGCTGACAGTTGAAGGAAGACCACCGAAGCTTGTGATGTTTGGAGCCAGCGTATTTCCATTTCCACATCCAGTAAAAGAGCTCGCAGACACCATCCACGCGGCAGGCGGAATTGTGGGCTATGATGCGGCACATGTGGCGGGGCTTATAGCTGGAAAATGTTTTCAAGACCCCCTAAAGGAAGGTGCCGACGTGGTAAGCCTCAGCACCCACAAAACCTTCTTTGGCCCACAACACGGCGGGGTTCTATCTTGGGAAAAATATGCTGATAAAATAAAACGTGCCACTTTCCCTGGGATGGTCAGCAACCACCACTTGCACGCAGTGGCAGGCGTTACCATTGCAGCAGCTGAGCTGCTTGAGTTTGGTAGGGAGTACGCCCGTCAGGTAATTAGAAACGCGAAGGCGCTTGCCCAAGCCCTTTATGAGAGGGGTTTCAACGTTCTAGCTGAACATAAAGGATTCACGGAATCACATGTAATCTTGATAGACATCACAAAGTATGGCGACGGGGGCACCATTGAACAAACATTAGAAAACGCAAACATAATAGTAAACCGAAACCTCCTACCCTGGGACATTAAAGAAGGCCGCCACTTTCAGCATCCTGGAGGTATAAGGCTGGGCGTTTCAGAAGTTACAAGACTTGGAATGCGTGAATCTGAAATGGTGGAGATAGCGGAATTTATAAAACGCGTGGTAATAGACAAGGAGCCGCCTGAAAAAGTTGGATCGGACGTGGCAGAGTTCAGAAAAGACTACCAGAAAGTGCATTACTGTTTCGAAAACACAACAGAAGCATACAAGTACATAAAAATCCGTTAGGTTCAAAGTTGAAAAAAATAACCGTTTGGACAATAGGCCACAGTAACCGTTCCATAAACACTTTTCTCGAACTTTTAAAGGAACATGAAATCCAAGTCTTAGTGGATGTCCGCAGTTTTCCAACGTCAAAAATTGAGCACTTCAAAAGGGAAAGCATGGAAAAATGGCTTCCAGAAAACGGAATAGAATACGTTTGGCTTGGAAAGGAGTTAGGAGGGTACCGCAAAGGCGGCTATAGAAGGCACATGAGAACCAAAGTTTTCGGAGAAGGTATAAAGAAACTTGTAGAAATAGCCATTCAAAAGAGAACATGCATAATGTGTATGGAAGCAAACCCTAAATACTGCCATAGAAGGTTTATCGCCGCCCACTTGGAGAGGAAAGGAGCCCATGTGGTCCACGTAATTGCAAAGGGCCAGCAAAAACTTATACACATGATTTAAGGTTTTAAGCAAAAGACAAGAAATTTCATTTGGGAAAAATATGCGCATATTTGAGTTTCAGGAGTTGATGCGACGCCTATACTTTCATAGAGACGCCCAAAGGGGCGTGGAGAAGACCTTTGAATGGCTGGTGGATGAAGTTGCCGAGCTGGGTGAAGCATTAAAGGCCAACGATAAAAAGGCTCTGGAGAACGAGTTTGCAGATGTTATTGCATGGCTGGCCTCCCTTGCGAATATAGTCAACGTGAACCTTGAAGAAGCTGCCATTAACAAGTATGATGGCAAATGTCCAAAATGTGGAAAACTACCTTGCCAATGTCCGTTTTAAGCGCGAAGTTCAGCCTAAACGTTTTTGACCAAATCCTGTAAGCATCCACATAGATGGTTTACCACCTTTTCTCTTGACGATCCCTTTTAATTCTAGAAGTTTTAGATGATGTAACACAACGCTGTAAGGTAGACCGGTTTTATTTGCAATTTCCATAGTGTTTGCTGAGGTTTTTTCTAATAGGTTCAGTATTATGGTTCTCGCTTTTAAGCCCATTTTAACGTTCCTAAAATCTGCAAGAAAAGCGTTGGGGTGATATCCCTCTCGGGGCATTGCTTATCAAAGTCATTTATTCCCCGTGAAAGTAGAAAAGTTTTCACTTCAGGAAAAATCTATTAAGCTTATCTGTCTTGGCTTTTTGCTGCTAAAAAGGGATTCGATTTCATCTTTTATGAGATCAATTCTTTGGGCATAATATTTCGGCAGGCTGTACTTGCGGATTATGTGTTCGGCGGCGTCCAAGTATTTTTCTATGCCGCCGCGGTAAACAGTAAGGGACAATTCACCGCCACATTGAGGGCATCTGCCCTTTAAGGGTAAACGGCGAAAACGTTTGTTGCATGTTTTGCACCTGAAGCCTTGCGTTGAAAAAGCCCTAAGATTTCCAGCAATATCGCGAATAAAATGTTTTACTAAAACTTTCAGGGCAACTTTCCTAACGTCTACAGCCGCGATTTTCTCGGCAAGCGAAAGTTGCCCATTAAGTTTTTCTATCATGGTTTTGAAACGTTTATACGCACTTTC
The DNA here is from genome assembly GCA_025059195.1 of Candidatus Bathyarchaeota archaeon. Taxonomy (GTDB): domain Archaea; phylum Thermoproteota; class Bathyarchaeia; order Bathyarchaeales; family Bathycorpusculaceae; genus DRVP01. The sequence continues at coordinate 142,067 of JANXDU010000006.1, read as the reverse complement.
TTCAACGCCAAGGTTGATGTTGGAAACGGGCACCGTGAAACTGTATCCTTCAAACTGTGCTTCTGTTCCCAACCTATGTTCAATCAAATCGATGAGGAGGCTTAGGTGTTTAGCTTCAACTCGTTCTAAGGTTTTTTCATAGAACTCTAGGGGATAACTCCTTGCAACGTCGAAATCATGTGCTTGCCTTTGTACCTCTCGCGGGTTAACAACAGGTACAAGCAGCAAGGGCGCATCCATCATACCGCCGATCTGTGCGGGTAAATATTTCCTAGAAAAGTTTAGCAGCGTGTCCAGCGCGAGCATCAGAGCGTCCTCATCACCGTCGCAGTCTCTACGTTTGGCAGAATGCCAAAGAGGATGGGCATAACACACGTTTAAGTTTGTGAAGCCGATAATACGCCCTAAAATGCCCACAGAAGTGTGGGGCGCCAAACCGATAATCAAATGTCCTACAAGGTCTTCGACGCGCTTGACGTTATAGTAAGGCTGGAGCCCGTAAACCTTAACGAGAAGCTCATCTAAGAAATTTGCAACCCGAACGAAATATTCCGCACATCTAACGGGTATTACTACATCTTGCACTTTAAGTTCGCAGATTTGATCTAAACTCATCAACGGATTACCATGAATATCATGGCTGTAACCGAGTTGCACAAGCCTTTCTACAGAAACTCCAATCTCAGCTGGCTTAAAATGGGTCAAGGGGGCGTTGGTTGCATCAAAACGAATAGTGCCATCTTTGTAGACGGACAGGTCGTATTTTGCCCGCAAAATTCCCTTTTCAAGGATCTCAGGCATTTTTGATTCATTAGTTAAGCCCTTAACACCCTTCAGAATCTTTGGCATAAGAATTCCTAAACTGTTACAAGCCTCTTCAAGAAGTGCTTTAAGGTTAAAAGTGCGCGGTCCATAGGGAACCGCGGGCACCTTACAAACTGGACAACTGCCACCATCATTTAGAAGCCTGCCACAGCGTGGACAAGCTGGTTCTAAGACTGTTTTTGAACCGCAAGTTGGGCATATTATCTGGAAGGTGTATTCATTACATGTAGGGCACTTAAGCTTAACAATTTCAACAGAAACGCTGCCATTCTTACAAGCTTCAACTAGATCCCTTTGAGAACCACCCGCTAAACCTACCGGGAAAAGCACATGCACAAGAGGTTTCATTTCTCTTCTCTTCGCCTTCTCCGGGCGTCCCATCCTTGCCCCTATAAACGTAGGCGCCTTATCCCTTACAGTAACACCGGAAAGCTTTTTGACGGCATCTAAAACGTTTTCGCCGTTGGAAAACTCGATGTGAGGCCGCTTATGCCCTAAGCAAAAGGCAAGAACGCTTGCTTCATCGCCTCTAAGCAGTATCTTGTTATTCGAGACGTTGTGAGGCAAACATATTGCCTCAAGGGCCACCTTAACTTCGGAATCCATTTCGCCAACAATCCGGCAAGCATGTTCACCGTCATATTCCACTTCAGACTTTAACAGCCAACACCTCAAGCGATTCAGTTCTTTGACAGACCTCAAGTTTGACCAGAACGGCGTAAAACGCGGGTGAAGAGGCACTTTCATTTTTAGTGCTATGTTTACCGCCTCTACAAAAGAGGGCCTATTTGTGAAAGGGTCAACAATGAGGTTTTGAAGTCTTTCCGAAGGAATCCCAACGTGGACAGTAGCCTTTTCCAAGTCCCCATTAAAGTCTGCGGCGATGGTTTTTTGCAGGTCTGCGGCCCACCATTCCTCTGTATACCCAGCGGGAGCTAAACCTTTCCCTTGATACAGAAAATCGCCAAAACTAATTAGGATATCACCTAAAAACAGGATTTTCTCAATTTGATCTTTTATACTGGCAAAGTTTTCTGATGAAACTTTGACGACGGAGCCGTCCCGCAGTTTAACTATGGGCGGCTCCAAATGATCAACGGGAACAGCTATGCCGCCCTTTCCTGGAAGCTCAAGGCGGAGTTGTGTGCCAACAGCTATAAACCCCTGTAAAACAAGCATTGTAGCAGGGTGGACGCCAACCGCTGTTAAACCAGTATTTCTTGCCCTACCATAGCGTAAACGGAAGCCTCCATGTCTAGACGGAAAGGAAAAAATTGGTCGTCCGGCAACTACATCGTCCATAAAACCAGCCGATTTCTTTTCAGACATTTTGCGTATATCCTTAAGCCATTCCCAGCCCTGAATTCCAAGCTTCTCCACAATCGCCAAAACTTTAGAGGCCCGACCTACGACACCATCATTAACAACTCGAAGGGCGCCGCCTCGCACTCTGTTAGTTTCGATTCTTGGAAGGTTGCGGTGTGACGAAACTTCAACGGGATCAGTTTCTGTTCCGGTAACCTCCACCGGAAGCCATCGAAGGGCTCTCCATAGCTCTTCGTCGGAAACGTGATATTGAAAGCGGCCCACTGTGCGTTCATAAAGTCTAACCTCTTCAATGAAGCGGGCGATTTCCTCATCGGTGGGCTTATAACGGTCTAACCCTAAAAGTTTACGAATGAAGTCGCCGATAACAAGGGTTAAGGCTTGGTCGGTGCCCCCGGCAGAGCGAATTGGTCCAGCAAAATAAATGGCTAAATACTTCGTATGGTCAAGATTCGACTTAATCTTAACTTGCGCTACGCCTTGAACTGGCGCAGCGGTAAGTCCCTCAGTCAGTATTGCCAAAGCGGTGCGCACGGCTTGTTCAGCTGCATTTTCAGGCGTCATATGTCCAAATTTTCCGTAAACAATTTCTTCGGCAATCTTGAAGGCTAACTCTTCTCTGGGAAGTTTTGAGCTGAGCTCCCTAATTCTTTCCGCAACCCCTTTGGGGCCTACGAGTCCTTCAACAAGGTCCGCCATGTCTCTTGCAATTTCACATTCAGGCTCCAGAGATGGGTCACGTCCTCTTACTCGAGCTCTCCGGCATATAGTGTATAGTTCTTCAAGTTGCTTTTCTAAGCCTTTCACATACGATGCGTAAGCGTTGCTCATTGGAATGTTCAATGAATCCCTCATCACCCATCTACAAATGTGGTTTATTTTGGTTTCTGACGCAGAAAAGGAAAATGCTTGCGTTATCAAAGTTTGGAGGCATTACGTTTTCTACAAGAATCTGCAACTTTCAGGTTTGCGTTTTGCCATGTCTTATACCTTCAACAATCTCTGAAACGCGGTCTTCAACTTGTCCATTTTCAACAACGTTGCCAGTAACTATGATATCTGCCCCGGCGGACACGGCAGTCAAAGCTTGAACCTTAGACTTTATTCCTCCACCAACAATTAACGGAACATCTATGCAGCATTTAACAGCCCGAATCATCTCTTGGGGCACAGGTTTCTTGGCGCCTGAACCAGCTTCAAGGTATATGAAGCGCATTCCTAAGTATTGCCCCGCCAGTGCGTGTGCCGCCGCCAATTCTGGCTTGTCGTAAGGGATGGGGAAAGCTTTGCCAATGATTCCGGCGGTTCCTCCCTCACCTACAATGATGTAGCCCATCGGGATAGGCTCTAAATGATATTTTCTAACTAGAGGAGCGCCCAAAACTTGAGCCCCTATTATAAAGTAGGGATCGGCAGAGTTTAACAATGACATAAACCATATTGCGTCTGCGTAACGGCTTATGCTGGCCACGTTGTTAGGGAACAAGATTACGGGAAGTTCGACTGCCCGCTTAATTGTTTTAACCACGCTATCAAGATGTCTCGTTGAGATAAAGGTGGAGCCGCCCACCATTATTGCTGATGTTCCGCTTGCCTTCGCTTTTTCGGCAATTGCTGAGGCCTGCGGTGGCGTGACTTCCTCAGGATCAATTAGGGTTATGTGAATCGCCTTTTCCATTCGAATCTTATCCAGTAGATACTTCTCTACAGCGCCTACCATCGCGTCTCTCCTATGGTTGCTCTTTAGTTTTAACGGTTGCAGAGTTTTTTAGTGCGCCGTAAAATTTGTCGGTAAACATGCAGTACACGTCGATTTCGCCCAGAGCTTGTTTTACGGAGAACTCCTCCCTTGTTCCGCAGCTTCCACAACTCACAACCGCACACCCTTCCTCCCGAAACATTTCCACACGAACTGCCTCTTTGCCGCAGTTAGGACATGAAAAGAACTTCGGCAACTTCTTTTTGGGAATGCGCAATACCTTTCTTCTTCTGCGCCCCATATCTCAACTCGGTCCTTCAAAGGTGATGGCCTAAACCCTTAGTCATTATTCATCTTCGTCCTTAAATACTTGCCTAATCCAAATTAGCAGTGAGGGTTCCTCTTGAAGCTCACTCGAAAAGCCCTAGACTTAAATTGGGAAGAGGTTAAAACCAAGATCGTCCGTTTCATAAAAGACTACGTGGAAAAGGCAGGGGCGAAGGGCATAGTTATAGGCCTCTCAGGAGGTGTTGACAGCAGCACTGCGGCGGCCCTCTCAGCAATGGCGGTAGGAGGAAATAAAGTTTTAGGGCTTATCCTCCCAGAGAAAGAAACCTACAACATAGGGGACATGAGGCACGCTGAAATGGTCGCAAAAAAATTTGAGATAAAAAAGGAGACGGTGAACATCACACCCGTATTGGAAGCCCTACACAAAACAATACCAGTTTTCGATCCTGAAGATAAACTTTGCAACGGCAACTTAAAAGCGCGCACGCGCATGCTTTATCTATATTATTATGCCAACAAGTTCAACCTTATCGTTTGCGGCAGCTCAGATAAATCCGAAACAATGATAGGATATTTCACTAAATGGGGAGATATAGCAGCGGACATAGCACCGCTAATGGATCTGTACAAGACACAAGTAAGAGAACTGGCAAGATACATAGGGATCCCCAATGAAATCGTGGATAAACCACCGACGCCCATGCTTTGGCCTGGACAAACAGCAGAGGAGGAGATAGGCATTAAATATGAAATCTTAGACCTCATACTCTATGGGCTGGAACATTTCATGAGCAACGAAGAGATTGCGGAACAACTGGGCTTAGAAAAGGAGCTTGTGGAAAAAGTGGAAAAGCGATGGAAGATGATGGAGCATAAAAGGAGGATGCCCTTAACAACAAAAATCCAGTATAGAACTGTTGGATTTGACTTTAGACTTCCCTACACTCAACTCTGAGGCAGGATGCAAAATATGAAACAAAAGGTAAGAGTCGCCCTATCCCAAATAAGCTGCCGAAGAGGAGACAAAAAAGCCAATATACAAAAAATCGAGGAATACGCCGTAAAGGCAAAGCAACAAAGCGCAGAACTTGTGATTTTTCCAGAGCTTTCACTAACTGGCTACATACTAAGAGACGACCTCTACAAGTTAGCGGAAAAAATCCCTGGCCCATCCACAAACGCCATAGAAGAGGTGGCCCGAAAACATGGAATTCACATAGTTTTTGGAATGCCGGAATTAAGTGAAAAGACACAAGCTACAATATATAACACGGCGGTTCTCGTAGGACCAAAAGGCATAATTGGAAAGTATCGGAAAATGCATCTACCAACCCACAGCGTATTCGAAGAAAAAAGGTACTTCAGACAAGGCTACCAAGCGGGAGTTTTCGAAACAGACCTCGGCAAAATAGGGCTCATTATATGCTACGATATTTTCTTCCCCGAAGTAAGCCGTCTGACAAGACTTGAAGGATCACAGCTGATTGTTTGCATTTCAGCTTCACCTACTATTCGCCGAGCTTTCTTTGAAAACTTAACCGTTGCGAGAGCTATAGAAAACACAGTGTTTCTGGCTTATGTAAACCTCGTCGGCGTAGAGGATGGGCTACAATTCTGGGGAGGGAGCAGACTGATAGCCCCCAATGGAAGGGTGATTGTATCAGCGAAATACGACGAGGAGGACCTTGTAATAGGTGAAATTGATTATACGGAAATTCGCCAAATCGAAACTTTTGTGCCAACATTAAGAGACTTACGCGCAGAAATCTTTGACAAGTTAAGGGAAAAAGCAGAAAATCTCTAAGCTATGACTTCAGTTGCCTAACAGCCCGCTCGATACGGTTTAACGCCTCTTCCAGTTGTTCATAAGAAGCGGCATATGAAATTCTAATGTAACCCTCGCCATAGGAGCCGAAAGTAGAGCCCGGAACCGTTGCCACTCGCGCCTCTTTTAAGAGAAGTTGCGCAAAATCTTCAGAAGACATTTTAAAGCTTTTGATGTTTGGGAAAATGTAGAACGCCCCTTTAGGAAGCGTGCAAGTAAACCCTTCAATTTCGTTCAGCCTTCTAAAAACAAAACATCTACGTCTGTCAAACTCTTTGACCATATCTTTAACAAAGTCTTGTGGCCCCTTTAGCGCTGCTAACGCAGCATACTGTGCAAAAGTGTCCACACAAGCAACGAGGTATTGGTGAACAAGCCATATCGGGGAAAGTAATTCCCTCGGCCCATAGACATATCCAACTCTAAGGCCTGTCATAGCATAAGTTTTTGAAAAGGAATTAACAACCAGCGTGCGATCTCGCATCCCTGGAAACGACGCTACGCAATAATGTTTCACACCATCATACAGTATTTTCTCGTAAACTTCATCAGAAATAACAATCAAGTCATGTTCCACAGCGATCTTCGCAAAAGCTGCTAGTTCATCACGTGAAAAAACTGCGCCCGTGGGGTTATTCGGTGAGTTGAGTATCATCACGCGTGACTTTTCTGTGATAAGTGATGTCACAGTATCCATAGATGGCTTAAAGCCATTTTCCTCTAAAAGAGGCACAGAAATAGGAACCCCGCCGGCTATGAGAGCGCTTGGCGAATAGCAAACAAACCCCGGATTCGGAATTAAAACTTCATCGCCAGGATTCACTAGTGCAAGTAAAGCAAGGGCAATAGCCTCAGTTCCGCCAACAGTAATTAAAACCTCGGAATCCGGGTCATATTCAAGGCCATAATCCTTATAGGCTTTTTGTGCTAGGGCTTCTCTAAGCTCAAGGATCCCATTAGTTGAAGTATAATGAGTTTTTCCCTTGGCAATGGCTTGCCATCCACCTTCTAAAATGTGTTTCGGTGGAACAAAGTCCGGCTCTCCAACACTTAAATTGATAACGTTTGGAATTTCATCGGCCGCTGCAAAAAAGCGACGTATTCCAGACACCTTTAGGTTTTTTAACCGCTCAGCTGCCTTACCACGTAATGCCAAAGGTCTTCCTCAACATGAGGCTACATTATCTGGCATATAATAGTTATGTTTAGCAACGGATTTTTGTGAGTCCCTTTATTCAGCAGTTTTAAATAACCCTCCGTATACAAAAATGTATCCATTGGAAAGGGGCGCTAAGGGAAGAGAAATGAAGCTTAAGGAAGTCATCCAAGAATGGCTTAAAAAGTCTTTTGAAGACCCCGTTGTAAAAATACTGGCAAAAAATAGCCATTTAACAAAAGTTCAACTTGAAACTTTGCTAATAGACGTTTTAGCCGAAAATATAGCTGGAAAACCAATAAAATATGACGAAAAAGCCATGTTACGCTTAACAAAGGCCAAAATAAGTCGCGGTGCCTTTAACAGAACATTAAAACAAGCTAAAGAAAACGTCATAAAGTCCATTTATACGATCTTGTTATTAGGATACCTAGGAGTGTTTGAAACCACAACTTTAGATTCATATATTGAAGTAGCAAATAAGTTGCAGAAATACATGGAAGCACGCAAAACAATGTTGAACATAAACGAGCGCCCAGAAGAACAGGTAAGATTCCTAAAAATGCTAAGAGAAGAACTTGAAATCAGTTTGAAAAAGCTCTCTGAACCGTCGGAAGGATTTTCGTGACATCACAAGTCACATTCTATATATAAAAAGGTAAAGCAATTAACATAAGAAATCGAAACTAGTTAGGGCTTTTTTGAGAATTTGAAACATGTAATTTATAAGTTCGTGATATGTGATATCATGGGAGTTAAGAGTGTGCCGCAATATTTAAATGGTATACTCTTGGAAAATGTGATTTGTGATACATCATGGCAGAGTCACAAAAAAGGTAATACTAGCCGCAGGTGAGGTTAACGTTGGAAGTTGCACTTATTCTACTTTTTGTTTTCTTTGCCATTGGAGTAGGCTTTACCGTTGAATATTATCGGCGCCTTGACAAGGTCAAAGCCACATGTGAGAAAGCAAAAGCTGCATTCGACTATATTATTTTAAGTTTTAGCAGGGAACTGAAGCGTGTCGCAGAGGGTGTGGAAACAGTAGCGTATAAAGCTGAGATTGCATCAGCGAAAAGCAACGAAGCAATGAGTAAAGTCGAAGCGTTAGGAGGAAAAATGAAAGCTCTAGAGAATAAAGTGGGCAAGGGATTAGAAGACTGGAATAATCTGCTTGCTCGATTAGAGGACCTTGAAAAACAACTTCGTGATGTGGCTGCATCACACAAGGAGTTGGCTACAAAAGTCTATCTGATAGAAGAAAAAGGCAAACAAACATCAGCTCTACCTGAAATAGGAATCGAAACAGCCATACCCATAAGAAGAGAAAGAGCGCTGGCCCACTTAACAGAAACAGAGCTCGCCGTGTTGGAAATGCTAGCGGCAGAAGGCCCAAAAACAGCTCCTGAAATAAAAGAAAAAATCAAGCTCAGCAGAGAACACACCGCGAGGCTGATGAAAAAACTTTATGAAGAAGGGTATTTAGAGAGGGATTCAAGCAAAATACCATTTAAATACCGTGTGAAAAAGGAGATGGAGAACCTTTTAAAGAAAACTAAAACGGAACCCGTTTAAGCAAAAAGACGTCATTTTAAGATGTTTTCTGTTTGACGGTTACTTGTGAAAAGTTCGGGGAAAGCCTATACTTTAGACTGTTAGAGGAACCGGACCGTATAAGCAAACCTTTATTTGCCATCCTAGAAAGATATGTAGCAACAGTGCTAAGGCTTATTGGCTGTTTAAATTCTTGTTCAAAAGCCATTTGAACCTCTTTTGATGAAAACCAAACAATTGGAAAATTCCTCTGAATTACGGTTAACACCTTTTCATACTTTGACACTTCATTTAGGGGAATACTTGTTTCGGGGCTACTGCTGCTAACCCCACCCAAGAGCTCTACCAGGTCAAATAAGCGAAGAGCTTTTTCTCTCGTAATCTGACCTTCAAAGGCTATGCTATATTTGTTACCTTCGCTGTCGAACACTTCGATGCGCATTTTTCTAGCCGGCATCTCTTCACAACTTTACACTTCACAAGTTATAGCTGTTACGGTAAGTATACGAAAATGATAAAGCGGATTTCAAGCGTAAAACTGCAGAAAAATAGATTTTTGCAGAATTTCTGTTTTACAGAGTTCACAGATTCCTTGGAAAAAGAAAAAATAAAAGAATAAAAGCTTTTTTCAAGTTTCCATTAGAAACAATAGGGTCCTTATTCACAATAAAGAGACAAAAATATGGCAATAAATGGGGAAAAAATCTCAAGAAAAAACAAGAGCCAAATAAAGTTCACAAAATATTCGCATAATGTAAACATCAGGCGTCTTGCACTATTTGAGAGAAGTTTCTTGAAGAAGGTTAAAGGCTTTATAAAATTGGAAACGCTGTTATTTATCATAGCTATAGAAAAGGGGATACCCCATTATTTCCACTGGAAAAGTGATTGTGTTGTGATTTAACGCGCATACTAAACAAACTAGAGTCTTCTTTTTATTTCATCAAGATTTTTTAACAAGAAACTTTTTAATTTCAAGTTTCTTTCTTACCTTTCAGAGTATATTTCCTCTCTTAGAAGAAATCAAGATTAGAAATTGTCTTTTACAGAGTTTCCAATGGAAGTTGAGGGGTGTCTCCTCTCTTTTCCTCAAGGTCTTCATTTTCCTTAATGTTTTTCTGTTAACTGTTCAGTTTGTTGTATAGCACACCTTATCTTTACTGATGGATAGGTTGAAACTCCATGTAAATGGGGTGGAAGTTAATGAGTAATGCAAGTGTTCTTGACGAAGTTTTCAGCAAATTCTTTAGTAACGCTGGTATTTTTAAGGATAGAGAGGTTCTTCGCCATGATTATTTACCTGAGAGATTGCCTCATCGTGAAGAGCAGATAAAACGTGTTGGGGAAGCTGTTGCTCCTGTTTTAAAAGGGGCAAGATGTTCTAACATTTTTGTTTATGGAAAAACTGGAACTGGTAAAACCGCGGTTACTAAATATGTCTTAACAAGGTTGGAAGCAAAAGCCAAAGAGATTGGGTCTCCTGTTAGTTTTTGTTATGTGAACTGTCGATTGGCTGGGACAGAATATCGAGTTTTAGCATCACTCTGCAATAGCCTGCAGCTTCATGTGCCCTTTACTGGTTTGTCTGCTGGCGAGGTATTTGAAAGATTTAAAGTTGGCTTGGATTCGGCAAAAAGGTTAATGCTTATTGCGCTAGATGAGGTGGACGCCTTAGTTAAGTCACGAAGCGATATTCTCTTATATGAACTCACGAGGATTAATGAAACATTGTCGCAGAGTAAAGTGTCGATTATAGGGATATCAAACGATCTACGCTTTAAAGAGTTTTTAGATCCAAGGGTTTTAAGTTCTCTCAGCGAGGAGGAAATTGTTTTTAGGCCTTACGATGCAAGCGAATTGAGAACTATTTTAGCTGAACGGGCTCAAATGGCGTTCCGTGAGGGTGCTTTAAGTGAAGGCGCCTTAAGTCTTTGTGCTGCTTTAGCTGCGGCTGAGCATGGTGACGCTAGAAGAGCCTTGGACTTGCTTCGGGTTGCCGGAGAAGTTGCGGAACGAAGGGGTGCGAACGTAGTAAAAGAGGAGCATGTGCGAGAGGCTGAAAAGCTTATAGAACATAATCGCGTTGTTGAAGCTTTGGCAAATCTCACATTACACTCAAAACTAGTCATGTTAAGTGTTTTCCATCTTGTTAGGGCTAACGGTTACAAGGCTGTAACAGGTGAGATATACGAAGTTTACAACGAGCTATGCGGAGAACTAGGCATCGCTCCTCTCACACAGCGGAGGGTTAGCACTTTAGTGAATGAGCTTGACGCCTTAGGCTTGCTAAACGCGCAGGTGACCAGCATGGGAAGATATGGAAGGACAAAGAAAATTCGATTAGAAGTAACGCGGACTCTGGTTAAAGAGGCTTTTTCCAGCGACTCTAGACTTGGGCGCCTAATTGATTATGAACCGCGTTGCCTTTCCCAAGGAGTACGTAAAAACTGATGATGCAAGAAGTGATGTGTTTTAGGCGAAGGAGAGAACTTTCACTTCAAAAGTTTGTAAGTTTACAACAGGCGCTAAACTTGCCATTGGAGTGAGGCCTAGTCTTCGCATGTAACTTGTTTGCTCCTGCCAGCATCCAGAGTTAACAATTAAAACACCTCTATAATTAGTGTAACCAAGAGTGTGAATATGTCCAGCGTGAAAAATGTCTGGAACACGCTCAATAACCAAATGATCTCTAGCCTCGGGGGAAAGCGGATTTTTCCCTCCATAGACCGGCGCTAAATGGCGACTCTGTAAAAGCAAAGTCATCGCCTTTTCTGGGTGAGTGTAATCTATTCCGGGAACTGTGGAGACTACGTCATCTAGGCTTCGCCCGTGATATAAAAGAACGTCAACATTGTGAATGCTTATTGTACATGGGTTTCCAACCGAGTAAACCTTTCTTGATTCTTGGAAAGGTTCTAAAAAAGCGTCTGAAATTGGGGGTTGGGGTAGTGCTTTCCTTGGGGCGTCATGGTTTCCAGGTATAATTATCACTTCTATGTAATCTGGTATTTGTTCAACAAGTTTTGCTGCGAGCCTGTACTGTTCATATATGTCCTTTACGGCTAATTCCTTAACCTGATTTGGGTAAACCCCTATTCCGTCGACAACGTCTCCAGCTATCAAAACATATTTTACGTGGCTAGCTATTTCACGCATTTCTTCGTTTCCGTATTTTCCGTTCAACCATAAAACAAATCTGTTAAAAGGCTCCCTCTGGAACTTTGCACTACCTACGTGCAAGTCCGAGGTGAGAACAGCATATATTGGGAATGGCGCCCTGTTTTGAACTCTCGGAGCTATATCTGGCAAAATGATATCCTCGGCAATTAGCAAGTTTCCCCGAGTTTTTGCAACACTTAAACAGATAACTTGATCCAATAATAGCATCCTCGCTTTGTCTAAAAGGTCGCTGGGCGCGTTTTGTGGTACAAGAACCGTGGCACTTGCTTGTAGATCTTCAATTGTTAATAGAATTTTTTGCTTAGCTTCTCTTCTCTCAGTGACCATGCCAATAATTTTGAGCTTTGTGTTTGGCGGTGCTTTCAAGGCGTCGATTATAGAGGCGGCTCCTTTAACGTCTATCCTTTGCCTAAGAAGCCTTTCAATACGTTTAAACCTATCTCGGAAATATTCCAGATAATCTTCCATGGTTCCGCTTGAGCTTAACTTGCCTCCTGGATCATCAATTATTTTAATGTCTGTTTCTATTTCCTTGGCATAAGCATGAAAAGCTTTCCTTCCTTCTAGAATTTGCTTGGCCTGCTCAAGATGAATAGACGTGAAAGGCTCGGCGAGTTCCGCTGATGGCTGGGGGAAAGCTTCCTTGGATGTTTCTGGTTTTTTGACAAACTCTTCGAGAAAGCTTCTCTCAATGAAAAATGGCTTATTCTTGAAACTATCTATTTTTTTCAACGCTTTGCTTATGACCTCTACGGGATCTTCTGTTGCAGCGATCATGCTTAGGAAGTCAAAAGCCTCTTTGTTAAGTTGATAGCCTGCCTCTATTGTCAATTCAACCGCTTTTTGAAGCTTTTCAAGCGTAGTGTTCATAACCTTATTTCCCGCCAATCCCCCTTTTTTGGAATTATTATAAACCCTTCATCGTCGTCGCCTACGGTTTCTGTTAACCCTTGTGTATGGAGATGCGCCGTTAATGCGGCGGTTACGGCGTCTATCTCGTGGGGCGTTAACCTTCGTTTTTCCAGCGTGCCTTTTAACCCAAGGTCTTTGAAGATCACCTGTATTGTTTTCCAGTCTTTTACGGGCATATTCAGCGCCTTTCTAGTTGAGGTGGGATGCACTTCAATTGTTTTTAGGCCCTTTTCTGTTATTAACTTATTTAGCTTTGTAGCGCGAATTGTAAGGGTTTTCATGGCTGACAATCCAGGTGGAAAGACGCGATAGCCTTTTTTGATAAGTTCTCTGTCCGCTCTTCTCAAAGCTCCTTTCTTTGGGGGTTTAAGCGGGGCGTCTATTGCCACAATTACTGGTTTAGTGCGTAGTATCTCATCAAGGATTTCCTCATCTGTGTAAACTGAAGAGGTTTCGATTTTCTTATGCTTCAAAACAGCAAATCCCGTAGGGTTTGTTTCTTTACCAGCTAAGTCTATACCAATTATACTTTTTCGTTTCAATTTCAACACTTACACTTAGGTTTATATAGCTTTGTCCGTTTTAGATTTGTTGGCATTCAACCTCAAAATATGTGGTCTGGCGATTGAAATGGGTGCTTTCCGCAAGATTCAACGGACGCCAAGCGGTACTTTCTTTGTTTGTCTGCCTAAAGATTGGGCTGAACGGTTTGGGTTGAAAAGGGGGGCAGTAGTGGCAGTAAGCGAAACCAGTGATGGTAAGCTTCTTATAGATCCTGAATACGGTGCGACGCCCTCTCCACGTACCATTGTTTTGAGGCCAGGGCCGTATTTGAGTCGCGAGATCATAGGGAAATACCTTCTAGGCTTCGACATCATCCGAGTGGAGGGGAAGGAAAATATTAGCTTTGAGATGCGGGAGACTGTTAAGAAAACTGTTAGCCACTTAATTGGGTTAGAGATTATTGAAGAGGATTATTCAAAAATGGTTCTCCAATGCCTGCTTGAACCCTCAAGTTTTCCACCGGAGAAAATTTTGCGAAGAGGCTACGCCATTGCTGCTGGAATGCATAGAGATGTCGTCAACGCATTAGTTAACGGAGATGTTCACATGGCAAAAAGCGTTATTGCAAGAGACGAAGAAGTTAACAGACTATATTTTCTCCTCGTTAGAATCTTGAGGACTATAATCCAAAACCCAAGCTTAAGCGAAAAACTCGGTGTACAGCCTATTGAATGCTTGGATTACCGCCTAGCTGCGAGTCTTGTTGAAAACATCGGAGACGAATGCGTGCGAACAGCCCTTAAAGTTATGGAATTAAAAGGATTGAAGCTCACAGATCCCTTTAAAAAACTGATAGTTGAGTTTCACACTTTGCTTTTTGAGGCACATGAAAACGCTTTAAATGCCTTCTTTGAGGGTAACATTGCATTGGCTGAAGCCGTGCGAAACATGAGGGATGAACTTGGAAAAGCTTTAGGGGCCGTTGAGAAAAGCGCTAAAGAACAAAGTCTTGAGGCGATGCCTCATATTTTGGCGGCTGTTTCAACGTTACACCAAATATATGAACACAGTGTAGACATAGCTGACTTAGTTATGCCAAAGAAATTGCAACTTTCATAGGATTTCCTACATCCGCTTTATTGAGCGGTATTGGGCCGGCATGCATAGCTATATTTGTTAATGAGGCCTTCACCGTGGCTTAATCCTTAGGCGTAACCGATTGCCCTGCGGCAAGCTCTTACGGGATGAGAGCATGGCAGTGTGCACCGTTTTCGCCAACAGATGAACTTGCGAATTCAGCCTATTGCAGGTGAAGAGAACGTCATTAAGGTCGCTAATGAAGCGGTAAAAATTCTACACGAGTAGGAAATAAAGCAAGTAAAACGCAAAAGTGGTTTTCTCATCGCTAATAACATAAACCCTTTTTATAAATGAGTGTGCTTCTAAACACTTTGAGGCCGGGGTGGCGGAGTGGTTAACGCGCTGGCCTCGAGATCTGGCTTACTATCCAGAAGGGGCTATGACAGGTAAGCCAGTGGGCCCTTGGGCTCGCAGGGGTTCGAATCCCCTCCCCGGCGCTAATTTACTTTTTAAGAAATCATTTTGAGTTTGGCTTTGTCTATTCTTAATAGATCAAAGTTTTTCATGGCTGTGCCGGTTAAACAAAGCAGTATTTTCTCGTCCCAATCAAGAATGTGTGTTTTTAGACTTTTGTTTAAAGCGGCTAATGTGGCTGCTGCTTCTGGGCACGCGTATACTCCATTTTTGAGGAGCTCTTTCATGGCTTGAATTATTTCCTCATCGCTTACCGCTATTGCATTTCCGTTGGTATCCCTTATAGCCCTAAGAATTAGGTAGCTTGCGTAGGGGCTTGGCACTCGAAGGCCTGCAGCAATGGTTTGCGCATTCTCCCAAGGCTTTTCAATCTCATACTTGCCCTTATGAAAAGCTTCAACTAGTGGAGCGCATCCAGCGGATTGAGCGATAATTAAACGTGGGGTTTTGTTTATCCATCCAAGCTCATTTAGCTCTTTAAACCCTTTCCATAAGCCTATTACTCCTTCACCTCCCCCCGTTGGGAATATTATGACGTCAGGTGGTTTCCAACAGTACTGTTCAGCTATTTCGTAGGCCATGGCCTTATAACCCTCAAACCTATAAGGTTGTTTGTTTGTTGAAACGTCGAACCAGCCGTATTTTTCCTTAAGCTTGCTCATTAACATGGCTGCGTCGCTTATTAAACCTCCAGCAATGTACACTTTTGCACCAAGATTGATGCATTCTCTTATTGGGATTTCTGGAGTGTTTCTTGGCATGAAAGCATGAACTTCCATGCCTGCTTTAGCTCCGTAAGCTGCTAAAGCTGCGGCAGCGTTTCCGGCGGAGGGAATTGCTAAACGTCTTACCCCCAGTTCCTTAAGCTTTGAAACCGCAACGGCCATGCCTCTTGCCTTAAAAGTTCCTGTTGGAAGGCGGCCCTCGTCTTTGGCATAGACGTTTTTGAAGGGGCTAGTGAGCTTTTTTGGAAGTTTTAACAGTGGCGTGTAGGGTTCTCCAAGGGATACTATTCTTCTCGGCGAAATTATTGGAAGAAGTTCTCTGAATTTCCAGAAGGACGCTGCCCTACGCCTTAGGTTTTTCTTGGAGAGTTTTTCTGCAACCTTGTTTAGGTCGTAATTAAAAAGCAACGCTCCACCACATTTTGTGCAGACTGTTAAAACACTGTTTGGCGAATACTCCCACCCACATTTACTGCATTTAACCGCTGTAGCAAACATTTTCGTCCCGCTCTTAAAGATGGGTTTTTAACACTTTTTGATGAACATTTTTATAACATCCAAATCCGCCAAGTGTAAAACCCGTTTTTGCCGTGAAAGTTTGTACCCCTTCGATGCTCCCCTTCCATAACAAAAGGCTTGAACAGGTCGAAGCCCCAATTTTCGTCGGCCGGAACAACGCCTCTATTATAGGTGCTAGTTCTGGTAATAGGTTTACCTCTTCAGAGTTCAAGGGGCGCACCATGCATACAAAGTAAATGCTGTCCGCAGATAAACTCTTTTACTTTGGAAAGCGCTTTTGCCTTCTCCTTGCAGTAAATTTATAAGCATGAGGCTTTATTTCAGAGGGTTTGTGAAAAAGAATAAAGTTTGAGGGTTAACTCATGGAATGGTTCTATGTTACGCCGATTGCTGGTTTGGCTGCTGTGGGCTTGGCCAGCTATCTATACAAGTATGTTACTGGCCGGGACAGTGGCACCGAGAGGATGCGAGAAATTGCGGGCGCTATAAAGGAAGGTGCGAAGGCTTATCTAAGAAGGCAGAACTTAACATTAGCGTTCTTTGTAGTTGTGATGGCCACCGTTCTGGGGGTTCTATACTCTTTCTACGCCCTCCGTGAGGGTGACCCCTTAGGTGTCTATCATGGTGTCAGCATGGCTGTAGCTTATATTTTTGGTTCGGTTTGTACAACAGCGGCTGCCTACGTTGGGATGATGGCTGCCGTTGAAGCAAACGTTAGAACAGCAAATGCTGCGAGACAAGGATTGAAAAAAGCCTTTCCGGTGGCCTTCTACGGCGGCGCTGTTATGGGTCTGTTTATTGTGGGTTTGGCGCTTCTTGGAATAAGCATTCTCTACTACATTTTTAACGTTGTACTAGGGTGGACTGAGATTAAAGCATCCAAGATTGTTTTAGGTTTTAGCTTTGGAGCCAGCGCTCTGGCGCTTTTTGCAAAAGCTGGCGGAGGCATTTACACTAAAACCGCCGATATAAGCGCCGACCTTGTTGGAAAGGTTGAACTGGGCATCCCAGAGGATGATCCGAGGAACCCGGCCGTGATTGCAGATAACGTCGGAGACAATGTTGGCGACGTGGCCGGTATGGGCGCCGATCTAGTTGACTCTTACATTGCCAGCATTGCTGCTGCGATGTTAATTGGCGCTGAAAT
The DNA here is from genome assembly GCA_025059195.1 of Candidatus Bathyarchaeota archaeon. Classification (GTDB taxonomy): domain Archaea; phylum Thermoproteota; class Bathyarchaeia; order Bathyarchaeales; family Bathycorpusculaceae; genus DRVP01. The sequence goes on along the minus strand of JANXDU010000006.1, from coordinate 124,850 downwards.
AGGCAAACCTTCACTAACCATTCTGCCGCTGATAATTGCTGCAATGGGGCTTTTCGCTGCGATGCTGGGCGCCTTTATTGTGAAGCTTAGCATAAGAGGCAACCCAGGCGCTGCGCTTAATCGGGGGTCTTTTGCAACATGGATATCTTTCGCAGCGTTCCTCCTTATAGTTATGTATTTCTCTGGACTCTGTGATAACTGGCTTGGAGTATTTCTGCCTACGGTTGCTGGGCTCATAGCTGGTGTTATTATTGGGGTAACTTCCGACTACTTTACGTCAATAGACAGAAGTCCAGCTCAAAAAGTGGCTCGTGCATCAACAACTGGAGCGGCCATAAACATACTTACTGGCTTTTCATACGGCGTCGTCAGCATTGTTCCACCCATAATTGGTATATGTGCCGCCACCTTAGCCGCATGGCGCCTTTCAAGCGCGTTTGGAGTAGACCCCTTCTACGGAATCGCCATATCCGCTGTTGGAATGCTTGCCACTGTAGGTATGACCATATCTGCAGATGCTTATGGACCAGTATCCGATAACGCGAAGGGCATAGCTGAACAGTCTGGGTTAGGCGAGGAAGTTATTGAAATTGCTGACAAGCTGGATGCTGCTGGCAACACCACAAAAGCCATAACAAAAGGGTTCGCCATAGGTGCCGCAGCGCTTACGGTGCTGGCCCTTTTTGGCGCTTATGCCCATCTGGTTGACATTACCACACTTGACTTAATGAAACCTGAAGTAGTTGCTGGAATCTTCATCGGCGGCATGATGCCTCCGCTACTTTCAGCGCTGTTGATTTTGGCTGTCGGAAGAAACGCAGAGAGAATGGTGGAGGAGGTTAGGCGCCAGTTTAGGGAGATACCGGGGCTCATGGAGGGCAAGGCTAGGCCCGACTACGCTAAATGTGTGGATATAGCCACAAAGGGAGCCCTAAAAGAGCTCATGCTGCCATGCCTACTGGCCATAATAATGCCCATCATAACACTGATAGCGCTCGGAAAAGAGGCGTTAGCAGGTTTCTTGGCTGGAAGCATCGTTACGGGTATAATTTTTGCTTTATTCATGGCCAATGCCGGCGGGCTTTGGGACAATGCTAAAAAATACATTGAAGCCGGTGCGCATGGCGGGAAAGGTTCAGAAGCCCACAAGGCCGCTGTAACCGGGGACACCGTTGGAGACCCCTTTAAAGACACAGCTGGGCCTTCGCTAAACACTATGATTACTGTGATGTCGCTGGTGGCCGAAGTCTTTGCACCATTAATCATTCTGTTCTTTGTCTTCTAACTTTTTCCTCCTTATTTTATAAGCTGTCTTGAAAATATTAAACGAGAATTTTATAAACAAATGTTATATGTCTCCTTAAGTTGCAGCCCTTAAATTTGGGAAGGCGCTCTCATGTCAAAACCTTGGCATGCCTTGGAAATCCAAGAGGTCATGGAAGCGTTTGAAACAAGTCCGAAAGGATTAACCAGCGCAGAGGCCTCTAAAAGGTTGCAGAAATATGGTTATAACGAACTTGTAGAAAGGAAACGGATAACCCCGCTCCAGATATTTCTGAATCAGTTCAAAGATGTTTTTATGATTATGCTTTTAATAGCCATAGTTTTTGCGGTGGCCGTCGGTTGGTTTAAGGGCGGAGAATTTGAAGAGTATATCGACGCAATAACCATTGGCGCGATTGTTGCACTAAACGCTGTTGTAGGCTTTGTCCAAGAATATCGTTCCGAAAAGGCAATAGAGGCCATGAAGAAGCTTGCGGCGCCCCGCGCCAGAGTTCTTCGGGATGGAAAAGAGACAGTTATTTCTGCGAGGGAAATTGTACCTGGCGACATAATCGTTCTTGAGGCTGGAGATCGTGTTCCTGCTGATGCCCGTCTTTTTGAGGTGGTAGATTTAAAAACAGAGGAAGCCGCGTTAACGGGTGAGTCCACACCCGTAGATAAATCTACAAGCGTCATCGACGAAAAAACACCGGTGTCCGATAGGCGCAACATGGTTTTCATGGGAACACATACCATTTATGGAAGGGGCAAAGCTGTCGTAGTGGCAACGGGTATGAGCACCGAGTTCGGTAAAATAGCTGAAATGGTTCAAACAGTTGAGGAGGAAGAAACACCCTTAAAACAAAAGTTGGAGCGCTTTGCAAAGAAACTCGCCACCATAATAGTTATTGCTTGTTTTATAATCTTCATTCTCGAGGTTATTCGTGAAGGGACCCGTCTAGAAAATGTTCTGCGCATGTTTATGACAGCAGTAGCTTTAGCCGTTTCTGCCGTACCGGAAGGTTTACCTGCCGTAGTAACTGTTTGCCTAGCATTAGGCGCGAGGGAACTAGCCAAAAAGAACGCTATTCTCCGAAGGCTTTCTTCGGCAGAAGCCTTAGGCGCTACCACCGTTATTTGCTCTGACAAAACTGGCACCTTGACTAAAGGAGAAATGACTGTGCGCAAAATCTATGTTGGCAGTAAACTTATTGACGTGACGGGAGTTGGATACGACGCTAAAGGTGAATTTCTGTTAAATGGAGAACCGGTAGACGTTAAAAGCGATGATGATTTACGTTTACTGTTAGGGGCGGCGACTCTCTGCACCAACGCTTATTATGATGGAAAAAACGTCATTGGAGATACAACGGAGGGGGCACTAATTGTTGCAGCAGCTAAAGCCGGAATATTGAAGGAAAATTTGGAAAAAATGTACCCGCGTATTCATGAGGTGCCATTCACTTCCGAAAGGAAGCGCATGACAACTATCCACAAGTCTTCTAATGGCAAATTTTTTGCTTACATGAAGGGCGCTCCAGAAGTAGTCCTAAATCGGTGCACACACGTATTAACTGATGGGAAAATAATAACTTTAAATGGGAAAAGAAAACGCGAAATTCTCGAAGTTAACGAGAAAATGGCAAAAGACGCCCTCCGCGTTTTAGGAGTAGCCTTCAAGGAACTCGATCGCATAAATCCAGATAAGTTTGATGTTGATGAACTGGAGAGCAATCTGGTTTTTGTAGGATTATTAGGCATGATTGACCCGCCCAGAGAAGAGGCCAAACTAGCTGTTAAAAAGTGTGATGAAGCTGGAATAAAGACCATAATGATTACCGGCGACCACAAGCTAACCGCCGTAGCGGTGGCCAAAGACTTGGGCATATTGAAAACCGGCGAAGGCGACAACAGCGATCTGGTTCTCACCGGCGCGGAACTTGATGCAATGAGCGACGAGGAGTTCGAGAAAATAGTTGAACAAGTTGTGGTTTATGCAAGAGTGTCTCCGGAACACAAGCTTAGAATTGTGAAGGCCTTAAAAAAGAGGGGTCATATAGTGGCGATGACTGGTGATGGCGTAAATGACGCTCCGGCGCTTAAACAATCAGATGTAGGGATAGCTATGGGAATAACGGGCACTGACGTTACAAGAGAGGCCGCCGACATAGTTCTAGCCGACGATAATTTCGCAACAATTGTAACAGCTGTGGAAGGCGGGAGAGGAATCTACGACAATATACGAAAATTCTCTTTTTTCTTAATGAGATGCAATTTCGATGAATTAGCATTGATTGGAACATTCGCTCTCTTAGGTTTAGAGCTACCACTAACCGCCCCGATGATATTGTGGCTAAACTTGGTCACAGACGGAGGTCCCGCGCTTGCATTAACAATGGACCCTCCCGAAAAAGATATTATGAAAAGGCCTCCGAGAAATCCCAAAGAGGGAATATTACACGGGCGATTAGCCTCAATCATAGTTACTTTCATACTGCAGTTCGCATTGACCGGCGGTTTGTTTTATTGGCGTTTCTACATGCTGCCAGGCTCCACAGATTTAAATACATTAGAAGGCCAATTGAAGCTGGCTCAGGCTCGAACTATGGCTTTTATACGGGCAACGTTGCAAGAGTTGTTTGTGGTTTGGAATTGTCGCTCAGAAAGGCGCAGTGTTTGGAGAATGGGCAGAGAGGCCTTTAACAACAGATTCTTAATTATAGCTGTTGTAGTTTCGGTCGCTGCAACACTGCTTGTTCCGTACTTTGGATTGATGGGAACGGTTTGGCTATACGACCCAATAGAATGGGCAATTGCAATATTGGCATCCATGTCCGGCTTGTTTATCCTACCTGAGGTTTTCTACGGCAGAAAGATTTGGAAGTGGACTTAAACTAAATCAACATTTTTATTTTAATCTATGGATAAATGCGGGTTATTGTTCTTGGGAAGGGTATTGTTTCTCGTATGTGCTTTAGTTTGCAAATCCACATGACAGTCCGCTCTATTCCCAATCCAAAGCCAGAATGCGGAACAGAACCATACCTTCGCAAATCTAAGTACCACTTGTAGGCTTGTTTTGGCAAACCGAACTCTTCTATGCGTTTTTCTAAAAGTTTAAGGTCATGAATGCGTTGGCTTCCGCCGATTATTTCGCCGTAGCCTTCTGGCGCCATTAAATCTGCACAGAGAACGACCTCTGGGTTCTCTGGGTCGGGCTGCATGTAAAAGGCTTTAGCCTTAGCGGGGTATCTGTGAACGAAGACAGGTTTTTCAAACCGAAGGGAAATATACTTTTCATGAGGTGCCCCAAGGTCTTCGCCCCATTTTATTGGGAAACCTGCCTTCTGCAGCGTGTCTATCGCTTCTGTGTAACTTATCCTCTCAAAGGGAGGCTCAACCTTCTGTAAAGGCTTTATGTCCCGCTTTAATGTTTCAAGCTCCCTTCGGCGTTTTTCTAAAACTGTCTTGACAATATACGACACCAGTTCTTCTTGGACTTTCAAGTTTTCTTCAAAGCCGCAGAAAGCCATTTCAGGCTCAACCATCCAAAACTCTGTTAAATGCCGCGGAGTCTTCGACTTCTCTGCCCTGAACGTTGGCCCAAAACAGTAGACTTTCCCGAAAGTTGCAATTGTAGCCTCAACATAAAGCTGGCCGCTCTGGGTTAAGTAAGCTTTTTCCCCAAAATACGGCACTTCAAAGAGAGTCGTGGTTCCTTCAACGGCTGCTGGCGTAAATATTGGAGCATCTGTCAAAACAAAGCCTCGGCTGTCAAGAAAATCTCTGCAAGCCTTAACCACCTCTGCTCTAATTCTTAAAATGGCTGCTTGCCTTGGGCTTCTAATCCACAACTGCCTATGTTGCATGAGGAAATCTATGCCATGTTCCTTTTTAGCTAGCGGATATTCTCGCTCAGCCAAGTGCACAATTTGCATATCTTTGACTCGAATTTCGTAGCCGCCAGGGGCTCTTTTATCCTCTTTCACTATTCCCCTAATTATGATGGCGGATTCTTGGGTCAATTCATCTGCAGCTTTAAAGGTTTTTTCGTCAACTTCATCTTTATGGATGGTCGCTTGAATCAGCCCTGTTCCATCTCTAACTATTAAGAACTGCACCCCGCCGCTTGAGCGTTTTGTGACAAGCCATCCCTTTATTTCAACAGTGTTGTCGGTTAGCTTTCCATCTAAAATATGGCTTATGCTCATTCAGCTCTCCCTCCTCAAAAACTGGCGTAAAAAGTTGCAACTACATTTTCGCTTGTAAAACGCCAGAAGTTTTGGCCAGGTTAAAACGTTCACCTTGCACCGTTAATACCCACATAACATACACTCCTCTTTTTTTAAATGTTTTGGCTTTGAACTCCATAACTCTTAAATCTTTTATTCTTGATTTTATTTGAACATAATGCGTATTGTTGAGGAAAGGCTTAAGGCTTTAAAAATTTCGACCTTCGCCATAACAAGCGTCATTATTGTAGAACTCACCTTGGGCTTGGCTGTTGGCAGTTTAGCCATTATAAGCGACGCCGCTCATGCGTTGCTGGATGCCGTGTCAATGTTTATTCTTTTGCTTGCCACCAAAGCTTCGCTAGAGCCATCAGATGAAGAGCACATGTATGGACATGAGAAATTCGAACCTTTAGGAGGTTTAGTAGGAGGTTTAATTCTCTTTGGCACAGCCTTATTTTTGATTGTGAGTGCCCTTCAAAAAATTATTCACGGAGAGCTCTACATAGTGCGAGAATGGACTCTTGCGGGTTTTGCCGCGATAGCTTACACATTGTGTGTTGACTTTTTAAGATTAAAGGTTCTTCATAAAGTGAGAAAGGATAGTGCAACAGCAAAGGCTGGTTTTTATCATTCATTTGCAGATTTAGGGTCAACAATAGTGGCGCTGTTCGGGTTCGGAATGGCGACCCTTGGGTTCCCAATATTCGATGCGCTGGCCTCCATTATCTTGAGCGGCATTATAGGCTTTCTCAGCGTAAAGCTTGTTAAAGCAAGTGGAATGGAACTAAGCGATGCAATATCCAAAGATTTAGTCGAAAAAGTTAGGAACGAGATTAAAGCAACCGATGGAGTTCTAAAAGTTATAAATTTAAGGGTTAGAAAAGCTGGAGCCAAAATATTTGTCGAGGCCGCTATAAAAGTCCCAGACTTCATGAGTCTGGAGGAATCCCATGCCGTGACTTCAAAAGTTGAGGAAAATCTTAAACGTATTTTGGGGGTCGCCGAGGTTGTAATTCACGTTGAGCCCCTTGGAAAAGAGATGCTGACAGAAAAACTTGTGGAGAAGCTTTCCAAAGAAATTGAAGGTGTAAAAGACGTTCATGATGTGAATGTTGTTTACTCAAAAGGTAAACTTTACTTGACATTGCATGCGCAGGTGGATCCCGATTTATCAGTGCATGAAGCCCATGAATTAGCCGAGAGAATTGAACAAAAACTTAGCCAGAAAATTGAGAACGTTGGAAACGTAACAGTGCATATAGAACCCTTCGATTCAAAAGTTCAAAGAGGTCCAGAGTTGAACGAAGAAGAAATTCAGCAAATAATATATATGGTGACTAAAACCCTGCAAGGGGGCCTAAGCGTGAGGCGCGTCGTCACCTATGTAGCCGGTGGAAGGCGTTACATAAACATAGACTGTTGTTTTACCGGTGAAGTCTCGGTGGAGGAGGCTCACAATGTTGCGTCAAAAATTGAGGATGCAGTTAAGAAAAAATTCACAGAAACTAATGTTACGGTGCACGTGGAGCCAGAAAATTTTTTGTCATCCCATACTCCCAGCGAGGAAAGCAATCAACCCTACAAGAAACCAGCCTAAACTTTGGTTTTTCACTTTCTTAGCATTATCCCTCGTTGGGTTCTTCAGAAGCATCATCGAAGACGCAATAAGCCCCCCGTCTGTTATAGCCACTATTGGAATAAACAAGACTGAAACAAGGTTTAAAAGCGGCGGTATAGGAGTTAACGCTACTGCAAAGAGGAAAAACATAACCGCAGCAATTGCCGCCCTTCTTTCTCCATAAATAACAGCGATAGTTTTAACGTCGCGCGCTTTATCCCCTTCCACGTCTGCTATTCCCTTTGTTATCTCTCTGCCAGTGTTTGAAAAGAAAACCATTGCAACGAAAATCCAAATGTTGCTCCTCACAGTGTTGGTCACAGCTAAACTTCCATAAAGGAAGGGGGCTGAAACACATGCGCTCACTAAGAGATTCCCCGGAAATCCCGTCTTTTTTCCAAAAGTTACATAGCTCACCGAGATCAACCAAAAAATTACTGCAATTATGAAACAATTGAAAGTAGCTTTTATGCTATTTAAACCAGCTGCTGTCAGCCCCATCACTGTTAGTAGGACAGCAAACGCTAGGGCTTCCTTTGGTTTTATCAAACCGCTGGGGATGGGGCGTGAGGGCTCGTTTATAGCGTCTATTTCTCGGTCATAGTAGTCATTTATAACCATTGAAGCCGCAGTTAATAGGAAACCAGTAAAAAAGCCATACACCAAATTCAACGAGTAAAACTTAAAAATGATGTTTGCATCAGCTAGGACAGCGCCGACCACTACTGCAAACCCCATCATTAAACAGTTTATAGGCCGCATCAAACGAATGTAGCCGAAAAGCCTTTTCATACTCAAGCCACTCTTTTCATTAGCTCCTTTTAGTTATAAATGGTTTAGGCTTTCTAAAAGGTTTAATACACTTCTTCGAGAGAATTTAGACGTCAGACCGCGTTATGGGGGCGTCTAAACGGACTTGCTTAAAATTAGGCAAAGAACAGTAGATATACACCAGTACATTAATAACATACCTGCGCCTTTTCGAGATAAATTTCTGGAGCGGAAAAAGGCTTATAAAATAAAGTTTGACGTTGTGAATAAGTTGAAGAGTTTTGCAAAAGATTATACTGTTGTCGCTTTTTCAGCTGAGTGGTGCAAAGACTGCGTCGCAAACATCCCAGTATTAGCCTTAATTTCAGAGTTAACGGGGCTAGAGGTAAGAGTGTTTGGCAGTTTGAAGAGAGATCCTTTAAACACTAACAGAAAGTGGAGTATTCCCCCCTCCCCACCAGAAGTTGAAACTTTCCACGTGAACAAGATTCCCTACATTCTAGTCTTAAATGTTAAAGGCGAAAAATTAGGCGAAATTATCGAGGGCCCAAGGGATGGCCTCACTTTAGAGGAAGAACTTCTCAAAATAATCTTTGACGCACACAAAGTATAGTTAGGCCTTGAACCACTTGAATATAAGGTATCTAATATTTCCTTTCTCCAAGTTTGGCACTGCAACTATAAACCTCTTTCGAACAGTGGTTGCTAATCTACCAGCTTTCACAATTTCTGTGGCTGTTAATTCAGAAGAATCTCTCTTCACAGAAACCATGTAGGGTGCATGCTCCAATCCTGGCCCATGTTTGTAGACTGCAAAATCACATCCAAACTTTATTCCCGGGGTTACCACCATCCCTCTGTCGCGTAAGTCTCGATAAACTGCATATTTCTCATCGAAATCCTCATACAGTGTTCTTGCTTTTTGTCGGAGTTTTTTCAACGTCACTTTCTGCCTGTTAACTCCTTCATACACTGTTATCTTTCCTTTTTCAGCAAGATACAAGCCTTCCATTAAATCTAGAATTAATGGAACATTAAACTCTGGGATTTTGGGTTTCGAGATGCCTAACGGTTTACCGTAAAAGCCCATTTTATAGAGTTCTGAACCATCTGATGGATCCCAAACGACCAAAAAATTTTCTATGAATTCAACTGGTATCTTCCTCGTCATCTTTCACCCTTCACATCATAAATGATAAAATACGCGCCGCTTCCACGGCGTCTTCTGCCTTGTCAGCGGAGTCTTCTAAAAGTTGCAGTATATCTCTCAAAAGCAGAAGCGCTTGGATTTTAAGTTTGCTGTTTAGAAGCTTTATTTCTAAGGTGCGGTATAATTCGTCAACTTCTCTTTCGGCGGTTTCAACTTCGCTGGCTTTTTCCATGGCTTTCTCCGGGCTATACGCCAGAACTAGCGTAGTTTCCCTAAGTTTTACAACTGTTTCAAGAACGGCTTCCGATAGTTTTAAAAGATCCTTTTTTAGGTCTTCCGGCACGTTCCAGTTGTGTTTCATCATTTGAAGGAGGCGGAACGCTATTCCTTCGGAGAAATCGGCTATTTCGCTGGCTAGGTTTGTGAACCTCAAAAAGTCTTCTCTGCTCAAGAGTATGGCGCCTATTTCCGCCAGTTCTTTTGAAACAAGACGCCTAGCGTTGTCAACGTCGTCTTCGCTAGCCCTAATTTCGTTGTAAATACTTTCTGCCTCTTCCTTGTTATTTTTTATAAGGCACTCGATCATCTGGGGGACCTTTCTAGTCAAATCTAACACTTTTCTCATGTGTTCTTGGCAAATGTTTAGAGCTCTTCGCCTAACACGTTCTTCTGTTTCCGCTGGAAGTACCAAACATCTCCCCACCGCTCTAACTGTGCGTGTTCTTCTAGGCATAATACTTTGAAAGTGTTAAAAAAGATAACGAAAAAACTATTTTACAAGGTCGCCTAAATCTTCAAAATTTATCTTACTTTGGAAGTACTTGTGTAGAAGTCCCGGTAAAACGTTAATGTGGTTTCGGACTTGTTTCCAAGTATCTCGGTCCCGGATGGTGACTGTGTCGTTTTTAATCGTTTCATAGTCTATGGTTATGCCCAAGGGTATGCCCGCCTCATCTGCCCGTGCGTAACGTCTTCCGATGGAGCCCGCCTCGTCGTACTCCACCATGAAGCCCTCGTCAACCAACATTTTATAGACTTGCATGGCCTTTTCTGGCAAACCGTCTTTACTCACCAACGGGTATACTCCAACTTGTATAGGCGCTATATCTCTCGGAAAGCTAAGGATAACCCTGTCCTCTTTAACACGGTAGGCATACTCAAGTGTTACGTAAACAAGCCTATCTGAGCCGAAACTTGGTTCAACCACATGTGGTATGAAGCGTTTACCTTTTTCCTTAACTTTGCGTTTTCTGATCTCAACGTGTTCTGGCAAAATCTTGTATTCTCCGAGCATGTAATACCCTTTCTCCTTAAAGGAAACCTCGACTTCTTCGGGTTTTGTTTCTTCGAGCATTTTTGCAATTTTCTGGGCTTCATCCTTAAAGACGGGCCCAAGCTTTGTCATAAGAGGCTTAACGATAGTTTTTTCTGCTTCAACTGGTCTTTCGTATTCCTTGAATACTTGCGTGTCCACACCACTGAAACGCATATGTTGTTTTAGGTCGTAGTCTGCTCTGTAGGCGTGTCCAGAAACTTCAATCCAGCCCCAACGGTCAACATAAACCTCTTGGTCAAAGCTTTGAAGGGAGTAATGGGCGCGTTCCCATGGAAGCTTCTCAATAAAACGTTGCTTTTCAGAGGGAACTCCTAACTCCATTAACAGTTTTTTTGCTAGAGTCATGAAAACCGCTTGCCATGGAACCTTTATGTAGCTTTTTTCCAAGGCCTCTTTAACCTTGACTTCAATGATATCTTCTGAACCGCGAAGTCGGCTTTCCGCTAAAACTAGCCGCAAAGTTTCATTTTCAAAGTCTTTCAAAAGAAAGCAGTTAGGCTCTTCCGGGTCAAAGAAGAATTCGATATCCACTATTGTGAACTCCCTTAGTCTTATCAAACCCTGCCTAGGTGAGATTTCATTTCGCAAAGCATGACCTATCTGCATCACACCAAAAGGCAATTTTTCCCGCGCGGTCTCGTATAATCGTCTAAACTCCACAAATATGTTTTGTGCAGCTTCTGGTCGTCCATAACCAACGGCCTCTGAATAGGGGCCTATTGTGGTCTTAAACATTGTTAAGAAATACTTGGGCTCTCCGAGTTCTCCTTTGCACTCTGGACAGCGTACATTATGCCCTTCTATGGCCTCTTTTAATTCTTTTAGGTTGAGTTTTTCAGCTTCCGCCTCGCTTAATTTCCCGCTTTCGCGGAGAAGATGGTCCGCCCTAAAGCGTCTTCCACATTTTAGGCACTCCACCATTGGCTCTTTAAAGTGGTCAACGTGGCCTGAAGCCTCAAAAACCTTGGCTGGCGCTATTATTGGGGCTTCTATTTCCATAATTCCAAGTTTGTTAACGAAAAGCTCTCTAAGCTTTTTTTCAATGTTCTGTTTTAGCCTTGCGCCTAAAAAACCGTAAGTTACGAAGCCGCTGACTCCACCGTACATTTCGTAGGACTGCCAGAAGAATCCTCTGCGGCGGGCTAACTCGTTTATCAACGTGAACTTGTCCTGTTGTTGGCTATTCACTTTATGCTTCCCCTTTAAGTGTCTTAATGGCTAAGCTCTTTTAAGCTTCCTTAGTTATAAACCTTAAAAAGACGAGACGGTTTAAAAGAGTGGCGATACTTGAGTGCGTTGTTATGCCCCTTTTAAAGAAACGAGAAAGAGTTTCACTTACGTAAATGTTAAGCTTGAAGGGATTAACAGTTTCGCTGGCGGCATCTTAAAGTTTAAAGCGAAGAAGTGCTTGTTGCCTATAAAATGGAAGACTTGCCGCCCTAGCGCTGGACATGATGACTCCTAATCCGAGAACCAGGAGATGTGTGGCAGTTGAAAATCATGAAGGGCGAAAAGCTTACAATTTTAAGTTTGCCAGCGCCAGATAAACGAAGAACGCATAGGACTGGAGCTTTGGAGGGCTGTTCTTCAAAGATCTGGAATTTATGAGGACAATGTTCCACTTGAAGGGTTAATAGCGTACCGCGTTATTTCGTGGCTGTAAATGTTTTAGAAGGTTCACGTTTTGAATTTTACCGTTTTCGTCTATTTGAAATTCTAATAGCGCTCTATCCACAATATTCCTTTTACTATTAAATTCTTTGCCACATTCTCCGCACTGGATGTCCGACTCCATTTCGACAACATACCATGAGACTTCTGCGTAGAGGCGTCCACAGTTTGGGCATTGTAAAACTGTAACGTCCAACCACGTTTTCATTTATAATCACTTTAACGTATTGACTGCGTAGAGCTTTATAAATCCGTGTGTGATATGTGAGGACGAAAGTGGTGCGTACCCTTTGCCGAAGGTAAAAGTAGCTTTGATCGGTGTTGGGAACTGTGCATCCGCCCTAATCCAAGGGCTCCAGTATTATAGTAGGTTTGAGAAAAACGATGGATGTGTAGGACTACGGAATCTAATCCTTGGAGGATATCACCCCAGAGACATTCAAGTTGTAGCTGCATTTGATGTCGACAGCAGAAAAATTGGAAAGGATTTGGCAGAGGCTATTTTTGCTTCTCCAAACTGCGCTCCCAAGTTTGTGGACGTGTCGACCACTGGAGTAGTTGTCCAAAAAGGGCCAGTTTTGGACGGTGTTGGTGAATACACGAGGCATCTGGTTCAAGTAAGCAGTTTGCCGGAGGTCGATGTCGCACAAGTGTTGCAAGCAAGCGATGCTGAAATTGTGGTTAACTTGCTTCCGAGCGGTGCTGTTAAGGCTTCTGAATGGTATGCAAGTCAGTCTCTAAAAGCTGGGTGCGCTTTTATAAACGCAACGCCAACTTTTATCGCAAGTAACCCAGAATGGGCAAGACGTTATGAAGACACCGGTTTACCTCTCGTGGGCGACGACTTGGTCGACCAAATAGGCGCAACAACCATCCACAAGACCTTATTACAACTTCTTTCCAGACATGGAGTCCGTATAACTGAAACTTACCAACTTGACGTTGGCGGAGGCGCCGAATCTCTTGACACCCTTGAAAGAACCAGAAACTTAAAGCGGGCAGTCAAAACCGAGACGGTGAAGACAGCATTACCCTACGAGGCTGAAGTGGTTGCCGGATCAACCGATTATGTTGATTTTCTTCAGAATAGACGTGACAGCTTCTTTTGGGTTAGAGGGCTGTACTTCTGCGGGGCGTCAGTGCAAATTGACATGAGACTTTCAACGGTTGACGCTCCGAACGCGGGGTCAACACTGTTAGACGTTATAAGAGCCGTAAAAATCGCCTTAGACCGCAAACTGAAGGGAGCTGTACTACCTATATGCGCTTACGCCTTTAAACGTCCACCGCAGTTATTGTCACTGGAACTCGCTGAAAAAATGTTCGAGGAATTTATTGCCCAAAAATCTTAGCCAGAGTCTTTCCCCATTAACCTTTGGATTATTCTATTTCTTGTCCCGGCTTTCGCTATCTTCTCTTTTAACTCGGAAATTGTTCTCACCGGTGTCGGGTCGACACCTCGCAATATGGCTAGATAGACGCTTGTGAAATCTCCTATTAAAACGGTGGACAACATCTTTGCGAGCTTTCCTCTCCCTTTACCCCAAACCTCGTAAGTCTCTATTCCTTCATCGTTCAAGATTTCCTTGGTTGCAGCTATGTGACTTTTTATTTCGGTAGGCTCGTTTTCGTCGCGTATAAGCACTGCAGAGAAACTTTTTGCCAATTTTTCCGCGTTCTCCCATCCGACAATCTCATTATGGTTTAGCTCTGGAAAAACATTCCAGAAAGCCGGAATCTTGCTATTTTCGTTAAATTGTTGTTTAAAACGTTGAGCAACGGAACGGTAAAACCCGAAACCATAAATAAGAGGAATAGTTCCCTCAAGGTTAACGGCAAGCTTCTTAGAAAAGTTTATCCTTAAAGGTTTTTCTGGTGAGTTCTCGCTGCAAACGTGCTCTAATACCTTAATCGCCTCAGAAATTTCCTCCTTTACGTTTGAAATCAAATTAAGCTTTTCCAGAAATACCAGAAGTGGTGTAAACAAGTATGGAAGAGCGGCCCTCGGAGGTATTCCTTCTGGCACTTGCAAAACTGGTATTTTTAATTTTTCCGCCATTTTCAGCATGGTTCCGTCGGAGCTTACGCAGAAAACGTTGCACTTCTTTTCGATGGCATTAAAGAGACAGCTTAAAGTTTCCTCAGTTTCCCCGGAATAGCTTAATATAACAGCTATGGTTTCCTCGTTCGCGTATGCCGGAAGCGTGTATCCTCTACAAACCTCTAAGGGTATCGCAAGGGTTCCTTGTCCCCAATCTTTCAGAATTTCCCCACCGATGGCTGAGGCTCCCATCCCGGCCACAATTATCGCTTTCGGTTTCAGATGGTTAATTTCAACTTTTTCAGCTATTTTAACTGCATATTCATGATGTTTGGGGGCTTCAACGCAAAAGGAAAGCATACCTTTTCTATCTATCTCTTTAATTCTTGCTGGATCATCCAGAACAGATATCCTCGACATTTTTGTCCCATCTTTAATTAGTTTTAGGTTTTTAACCCTTTTAGTTTTTAGGGATAATGATGTAACAAGTTCGTTGTGTGGTTAACTTCTTTAACGAGACTACCTATAATATGTGCTGGTGAAAAATTGAACCGAAAAAAGGTTTCAATAGCCGTCCCTGCTTCGGTGGTTTCTGATACTCCGCATTTGAGGGAGAAAACAGCAAAAGTGGGCTTGATAGGAAGGGCTGCCGCAATCTTCGGAATTGAAGAAATAATAGTTTATAGGGACTTGCCCGAGGTTAATCAAAAAGCTGAAGTAGATTTAATAACTACGTTGCTCCGCTACATGGATACCCCTCAGTATTTACGGAAAAGAATCTTTAAATTGAGGCCTGAATTGCGTTATGCAGGAATTTTACCGCCTTTGAGAACTCCCCATCATCCTCTCGGTAAAAAGGCATCCGATTTAAAGGTGGGTGAATACCGTGAGGGCATAACTTTGGCAAAGACAAGAAACGGTATCCTTGTAGATGTCGGTGTTGAAAAACCAGTGCTGGTGCCCGATGTGCGTTTGTCTCCTGGCGAAAGAGTAACCGTTAAAATTGTTAGCATTAACAAACAGATAGTGGCGGAAGTTGTAGACCTCGAAGAGGTTCCATGTTATTGGGGTTACAAGGTAACAGTCTGGGAGGAGTCTTTCGGCAGTTTAGCTAAAAGCAGAAACTTTGACTTGAAAATTGCCACGTCGAGGTACGGGGCTATCTTTACGGAGATTAAAGATAAAATTGCTGAAAAGTGGGAAAAAGCTAGAACAGTGCTGGTCGGCTTTGGGGCGCCAGCTGCGGGGCTTTATGAAATTGTTAGTCGTGAAGGCTTTAACTTGGAAGACGTTGTAGACTTTGTGGTTAATACCATTCCGGGGCAGCAAACAGAAACTGTGAGGACCGAAGAAGCGCTTATTGCTTCTCTCGCCGTTTTTAACTGCTTTTTAGGGCTTTAAGGTTTAAATGTTTGTTTCTATTTAAGTGGGCTTATGTATTTCGATGTGGCGATGCCCTTAACCCTTTTCATAGTTATGATGACAGGAGTGATTCTAAATAAGAAGACTGAAAGTAAACTTAGAGCTGCTTTTGAAGAAAGGGAATTTAAAGTTAAAGACGCCATTATGCTTGTAGTAGCAATTACGGTGGCTGTTTCAGTTATAACATTTGTGCCCCAAGCGGCTGTTATGACAATTTTCCTGCTTGCCTATTCGCTGCTTCTTTTCACATTTACGTATATTTTCTCGGGCGTAAAAAAGATTCAAGCTGAACTTTTTTATGTAGTTTCCATGGTTTTCAGTTTTGCGGCAGCAACCTTTAGCCTTTCTCTTTCAGTTTTATGTGACGTTTTATTCGCTTATGGTGCGGTAGTCTTATATTGCTTGTGCGGTTTTTCCTTCATAGCCCTCATTTATGAAGTGGATAGACAGCACACAAAAGAACGCTGGTATTTAGCCGCAATTCCACCCGTTTTATTTTTAACTCTCTACATTTTCTTCAACAGAACGCCGATATGGTTTCCATACATGTTAAACATGTACGGACTTATTTTCGCTGTTCTAATAATCCTCTACCTTGGAATCCTCTTTACATGGAAAACCTCAATATTTTTCGCCGGTCTTCTCACCTTTGCAGACACGGTTTTAGTGCTGGTAACCAGAACTATGATTTCCGCGGCAACCCATGTAGCTGGTTTGAGGCTTCCAGTAATGGTTATCTTGCCGACGTTTCCGCAAGTTGTAACTGAAAAAGGTGTGCTTTATATGTCCCTTGGTTTAGGCGACTTCTTTTTTGCCGGGCTCTTGGCTGTGCAAACTTGCAAAAAATTTGGAAGAAACGCCGCGTTTCTGTCGGCTGCAGCAATGGCGTTTTCCTTCTCAATATTTGAAGCTTTCATACTAAATTTTGGTATAAGGGCCTTTCCGGGGACTTTGATGATTATTTGCGGTTGGTTGCCAGTTACACTTCTCAAATTTTTAAAGGACGGTAAAACTTTGAAATGAAAGTTAACAGTCTATAGGTCCTCTTCCGTTATTACTTTAATACCGTTCTTTTTTAGTAAAGCCGTTGTTACCCCATCACCTTTTATGGTTTTCCCTGAAAAAGTTCCGTCGTAAATTCGACCGCATCCACATGAGGGGCTCCCTTGTTTGAAAATAGCCTCTCTTACGCCTAAAATTTTTGCTATCTTCAAGGTTTCTCTTGCCCCATGCGTGAATTTTTCTGTAACGTCTTGTCCTGATTTTGTTATCACTTTTTTCCCGATCACTTCTGCAGGCTCTCTTGGAGTTGGTAGACCGCCAAGCTGCTCGGGGCAAACTGGTATTAGTGTTTCAGTTTTTAACAGCTCGACAACTTTTTTGTTGAGGGCGCTTTTTCCGTCATAGCGGCATCTAACCCCTAACAAGCATGCGCTGCAAAGTTTCATCAACGAACCCTAACAATAAATACGCTGTTTAACATTTAAGGAAGTAGTTAAAGTTATTGCTTAAAATTTGGCTTTAGCCGAATAATGCTCCAAGGCCTTCAAGCGCTGCTTCTTCTCTGGCCTTCTCCTCTTCCTCTTTCTTTTTCTTCTCGTCTTCTTTCGGTTTGGCTTCCGTCGTCGGAGTTGCGGTGGTAGGCGCGACTGCCGCAGTCATCATTGTTGGAGCTGATTTAATGATTTCGTCTATATTAACTTCTGCTAGACACGCCACTAATGCTTTGACTCTAACAGCGTCAACATTAACTCCAGCGGCTTTTAAAACCTGTGTTAAGTTTTCCTCGTTTATTGCTTTTCCAGCTTTGTGAAGGAGCATTGCAGCATATATGTATTCCATACTTTTCACCTCTCTTTTCAGTATATTTTAATCTTTTTAATTAAGCTTGTTTGAGTCCCCCTTCAAAATTAGGGATTCTCATACTTAAACATAACATTTCCATGTATGCTTTTCTGACAAGATCTTTTATGGTTTCATTTGTTGGAATGGCGGCGCCAAGCGAAAGGGTGTAAGCTTCTTGGTGGGCAATCTGCAACAAAACTTGTATGTTTTCCTTCGTCGGATAAGCGACGCCTAACGAAAGTTTGAAAGCTTCTATGTGAGCATTTTCAAACTGCCTTTTAATTTCTTGTACGTTTATGATAAGTTGTTCCCCTTCTATTATTAAGCCTTCGTCGTATGCAGCTTTCAATGTAAGTCCCGCCTCAACAGCCTTAATTCCAAGCTTTGACAAAACGCTTGCAAGCCTTTCTGAGATGACGTCTCCCTTGCGGGCTACCAACGTATCTTTGGTAATCCAGACGCTCCCCGCCTCTATCTTTGTTGGCAAGCCCACAGCGTTTAGCTGGCTTATTATTGGTCCCGGAGGCTGTCCCGTGTTTCCAGCAGGAACGATGATGTCAAAAGATGCAACGTCGCCTGCCTTTGCTATCATGCGGATTTTGCCCTTTTCAAGGAGCAGTGCTAGCTTAAATGGATTCATGTTCGTGAAAAGAAAAACATTTGGGCCCGTCAAATACTTCTCTAACTTCTTTAATTCAGGTTTTTCCCTTAAAATTTCAAGAGCCCTTTTCATCAAAGTATTTTTTACAACGCGTAGGTGAACGTCCGGCGCTAACTTTTTCTTAAGTTCTTGCAGTTGGGAGGCTCTTACCTTTTGGAGGCTGGCTATACCAATTACCTTAAATTGTCCTAGAAGTTTTGTGATGTTCTCGATTTCGGCAGCCTTTTTTAGTAAAACCATTTGAGATGGCAGAGGAGCCTCCCCCTTAAAGCTTAATTTCTACCGGGGCGCCCATGGTTGTTTTGATATGGATTGATTTAATGTTTTTTATCCCCCTCTTCATTTTTCCCTCGACAACTTTTAGGACGGCTTGTATGTTTTCCGCCAACTCCTCATCTTTCATGTCTTCTGTTCCTACGCGACATTGTATCACTGGTTGGTTGCGCATTCTGATGGCAACAGTTTTGCGGTATTTATTTAGTAGGTTTTCTATGTCAGCAGTAGGTGGAACAGGCACTGGCATTTTCCCCCTTGGACCCAGCACGGCACCTAAAACTTTACCCACAAGAGGCATCAACGGGGCTTCAGAAAAGAAAAAGTCATATTCATTGGCGATTTTTCGCAGTTCCTTCTTTTTGCCCGCAAGAGCCTCGAGTTCTGCTCTATCAATTACGAGGTCTGAATTGGCTTTTTTTGCTTTGAGCGCAAGCTCTCCTGTAGCAATTACACATATCTTATTTGTTTTCCTTGGTAATGGGTGGGGTAGCTCAACATTTTCTTGAAGTCTACCTTCTGGAGATTTCATGTCTATGTCTTGTAATGTTAGAATAAGTTCCACTGACTGAGTAAAGTTTCTTTTTCCAGATTTTTCTTTTGCCTCCTTCACAGCATTCAGCAACGTTTTTGGTTCTATTGTCATTTTGGGCCCCGTGCCATTGATGGATTATTATGCCATTATAAAAAGGTTCTCTTACGATTCGTTTTCAACAAACATTTTGTCGTATTTTCCTTCTTCAATTTCTTTTAAAATATCCTTAGGGTCTTTTCCTTCGACAGTGACGCCCATGCTTACACATGTTCCAACAATCTCTTTAACCGCGGACTTTAACGTTCTTGAAAGTAATTCTGGGCGTTTAATTTTTGCTATGCGTATAAGCTGTTGCATTGAGAGGTTTCCGACTTTCTGAGCCTTTGGATTTCCTGAACCTTTTTCAATTTTTAGCTCGCTTACTATTAGAGCTGATGTGGTCGGAGTTCCAACATTTACCTCAAATTCTTTTGTTTCTGGATTCACGACAACTTTCACTGGAACTTTCATTCCAGCATAGTCCTTTGTAAGTTCGTTTATCTTGTTCACGACCGCTAAAACATTTACGCCCAATGGGCCTAGCGCCGGTCCCAGTGGCGGACCCGCTGTGGCTTGTCCTCCGCTTACAAGAAGTTCTACAACTTTCTTTTCACTCATAATTTTTCGCCTTCTCCACAAGCTTAACGTAGTCTGCGTGAACCGTTATCGGAAGCGTGAAAGCGGCTTCAAGGAGTTCCAAAGTCACTTCCTCTTTGGTTTTATCAATGCGAGTTATTTTAGCGCGCATCCCCTTGAAGGGCCCACCGGTAACTTCTACTATATCATTTTCATTCAACTCTTCGATTACTGGTTTTCTGACGATGTATTTTTCAATTTCTGAAAAATTTACGAAGTCGGGGACTCTTGACTTCACATGTTTTATGCCGGTTATAGCTTGCTCCACAAAATGGGGGCCCTCCGCCTCTATGAAGATGTATCCTCTTAAAGTGTCTGGGACGAGGATAGCTTTTACCGGTATTTTGCTCATTTCAATTCTAGCGGCTACAAGCTTAGCTACATTTCTTTCTTGTCCCGTTGTTGTTCTTACGGCGAAAATTTTTGTTAAAGGCTTCTCCATAGTTTGGCTCCCTCATTGATGTTAGTAGGGGACTGCGCTGCTCAACAATTTTATGATAAAACCTATTAGTCCAACGACGCTAATGCCCAAAAAACATATTTTTATTGATAGCCATAGCTCACTTCTTCCCGGTTTAACCGCCAGCTTTAATGTTCTGGCGCATTGTTCTAGGAAAGACTTTAAACCCATTTTCACCTACCGGCAACGTTTTGATAGTTAGCTTACGTTTCTATTAACCTTTCTATAGTTTTGAAGTACTCTATCCAAAAAGAGTGTTAAACTTTTTGGATTTTTAGATCGAGTTTCTCGAGCATTTTAACGAGGCTTTCTTTGTCCTCTCCTTTTATCCCCTTCCAGTCTAGTAGTGCCAATTCAACTTTTTCAAGTGTTTTTTCTACGCATTGTTTCAACATCTCTTCATCGATTTGATGGACGGCGTATTTTGGGATTATGTGGCCGAAGGCTATATCGCTTTCTAAAGCAATTTTTGTGAACTTTTCATTATAATGGGGCCCCCCAATTCCTAAAGCTGCTTGTGCCTTGTTCTCTCTAAAACTTGAAATGGTTTCCATTGTTGCGTCGGCTATTACCTTGGCCGCTTTGGTGTCCGCCCACTGTTTCGGTGTGCTGCCTAATTCGACGAACATGGTTGGTATATCTAAAGAGGGGCCATGATGGGTGCCTTCATAAGACACTTTATAGTTGAGGTGCCTTTCCTCAATCATCTGCGCCATGGCCTTTAAAGCTGTTCTCATGGCGTTTGCTGGAGAGACTGAAAGTTTTCTCGGTTTTCCCCCAAGACTAGCCCTTCCGAAGTTTCCTGGCGTGTGCACTGAGAGGGTTGGAATCCCGCTTTCGCTGCTGTGCCTCGAAAGGAAAATCAAAAGTTCAAGCGAAGGTGAAAAACTGGTTATGTTCTGAGCGTAAACTAATTCTCCATCTAACACTACCAATTTTATCTCTTTTTCGTCTTTTTTGACGGCATAAACTTCCACTATAGACGTCTCCTTAAATCGTTCAGAGGGGTAGTTTTCAAGAATTTGTTTTGTAATGTTCATGCTTGCTGGGTCCTTTTTGGATGCAACTAGCAGAATCAAGTTCTTTCCCAATTGCTTGACGTATTATGTCTAGAAAAAGGTTTCCATAAAGTTTATAATAGCTGAAGAATGTTGAAGCTTTGAACTTCAAGTGGGAGTTGGTGTGAAATGCATTTGATTAATTTTAAGGGGTTTTCTGGGCAACAACTTGTAGAAATAATCGATAAAGCTATTGAGGTTAAGCATAATCCGGAAAAGTATCGGAAGGCGTTGGATGGCAAGTCTTTAGCTATGATTTTTCAGAAAACTTCAACAAGGACTAGGGTTTCTTTTGAAGTTGCCATGACCCAACTTGGAGGGCACGCCCTTTACATTGACTGGAGAACGACAAACTTTACGATAGCGGATATATACGACGAAACCCAATACTTGTCTCGAAACGTTGACTGCATAATGGCAAGGCTTCTACGAAACGTTGATCTTCAAGTAATGGCTAAAGCCTCAAAAGTTCCAGTTATAAATGGGTGTGACGAGAAATACCACCCAAGCCAAGCCATCGCCGACCTCATGACCATGAAGGAGAGGAAGGGCAAGCTGAAAGGCCTAAAGCTGGTTTACATTGGCGTGCATAACAATGTTTGCAACTCTCTGATAGAGGGATGCATCAAAACAGGCGTTAAAATAGTTACGGTTACGCCTATATTTAACGAGCCTTCAAGGGATGATGAGCTTCTCGAAGAGGCTAGGAAGACTGGGCTTTATGAAACAACGCTGGATGTGAAGCAAGCCTTGAAAGACGCGGATTTTGTTTACACTGATACGTGGGTTGACATGGAGTTTTTCAGCGACCCGAAATACGCAGCCGAAAAAGAAAAGCGTATTAAAATCATGATGCCATATCAAGTGAACCGGGAGCTGTTGGAGGGATACAACGCACTTATAATGCATGACATGCCAATTCACAGAGGATATGAAATTAGCGCTGATGTAATAGAAAG
Organism: Candidatus Bathyarchaeota archaeon; assembly: GCA_025059195.1. GTDB lineage: Archaea > Thermoproteota > Bathyarchaeia > Bathyarchaeales > Bathycorpusculaceae > DRVP01. The sequence continues at coordinate 102,877 of JANXDU010000006.1, read as the reverse complement.
CCCAAACTCGATAATCTATGAGCAGAGTGAAAACAGGCTTTACGCGGCTAAGGCCATATTGCTTAAACTGCTTGAAAAATTCTGAGAAAAACTTTATGTGGCCCGTTGAAAGGCACATGCCCAAAAGGGGTTTAAGTACTGCGGTGAGGTCAAACAGCGGCTATGTGAACTGTTAAGAGAGAAATCTGTGTCTCAAAATTTGAGTTTATGATGTTCACGTCAATCTAGATAGCCAAAAATTTATAAAGAAGAATTTTTCGGGAGAAATCTCAGAGGACAGAAAGAAGTATGCATAATCAGCCAAACAGGCCAAACATAATGTTTCGGGCCCGTCCTGGTTCGACGATAATGTTGGGTGTTCGATATGGGCATCCACATTATCGCCGAATTTCGGGGCGTGGATCCCCGAAAGCTTTCAAGGGTGGAAGACCTGCGGCCGATTTTGGATAGGGTTGTTGCTAAATCTGGTTTACACGTTATTTCTTCAAGTTTCCATCAATTTGAGCCTCACGGGGTCTCCGCCATCTACCTTTTAAGCGAGTCACACTTGAGTGTTCACACATGGCCGGAGCATGGTTATATGGCTTTGGACATTTTCACATGCGGGGATGATGGGCCGGCATTGAAAGCTTTTGGGCTGTTAGTGGAGGAATTCAAGCCAAGAAGCGTTGAAAAACGTGTTATAAGGAGGAATGTTCTTGGAGAGGGTGAAAACTCAAATATTGTATGAGTTGGCTTCCTCCAAAAGGACTTTCTGGGAGCTTCTTGACAAGGTTAACAGTCCTCTCAAGGATTTTGTAGCAGCGTTGAAGTGTCTTGCTGAAAATGGTCTTATAGCTTTTGACGAGGATGGTTTCTCACTTACAGATAGGGGCTGGAGCCAAATTAAACCTGAAAGCTTGAGTTTTGAGAGTAAGCCTTGTACATTATGTCAGGGCAAACGAATAATTCCCGACGCAAAGTTTGAGAATGTTCTGGCAGAATTCAAACGGATAGCCAGTAAGAGGCCTAGTCCATCCATCAACTTTTTCCAAGGTTATATGCTTGAAAGGGATGTTGTTGCAAGAGTTGCCATGATGCATTATTATGGCGATTTATCTGGGAAAGCCATAGTCCTGATTGGGGACGACGACTTGTTAAGCATTGCCTTAGCCTTAACAAGGCTTCCATCTCGCATCACAGTTTTAGATATTGATAAGCGGCTGGGTGAATTCATAAAGTCCGTCAATTGGGAGTATGGCTTCAACATTGAATATGTAGAGTATAATGTGGCTGATCCTTTGCCCGTGGGTCTGCGGGGAAAATTTGATGTTTTCTCCTCAGAGCCCCTTGAAACTTTGTCTGGTTTGAAAGCCTTTCTAATGCGGGGTGTGGCTTGTTTAAGAGAGAATGGTGCTGGCTATTTCGGTTTAACCCTCCATGAAGCATCCTTGAAGAAGTGGCTAGCCGTTCAGAAGTTTCTTTCAAGGATGAACTGTGTTGTTACCGATATAATCCAAGGGTTCTCAGTTTACCCGATGGATTATGGCACCGCAAACTATGAGGAATTCGCCTGTAACCTGGGCTTTAAGGTCGGCAAAAACCCGGGGATTAACTGGTACAAGTCCGCCTTGTATAGGTTTGAAGTGTTCGGCAAGGCGAAACTTCCAGCGAATGCCGATAAAAAGTTGAAGATTCAGTTTATTGACAAAAAGGAGGACTTAACTCATCCAACATTATATCGTAAATTAGGGAATATGGTTAAGGGTAGATTTTAAAGAGTGTTTTTAGCAAGTGATGCTTATGCCATCCAATAGACCAAGGTTTCCTGTTGTTCTTGAAAATGTAAAAATCCGCCGTGCCAGCGAGGCAGACCTCCAGCAAATTGTCAAGTTATCTGAAAAGCTTGGACGGGATGAAAGCGCAATGGATTCTATGGTCTCACCGTTGCCAAGCGAATTCCAAAACCCAAACTGGATCCTCAAAAACATCAAGGGCGAAAACGCGGCTGTTTTTGTCGCAGAGGCTGACGGAAAAGTTGTCGGTTATTCTCTGGGATGGATTAGCCAACCCTGGTCATATAAGGCCAAAAGAGGTTACATTTGCGACTGCTTTGTGGAAAAGGCTTATAGGCGGCGGGGCATCGGCAAGACTCTGGTGAAAGCCATGCTTGAGTGGTTCAGAAATAAGGGTGTGGAATGTGTTGAAGCGGACATTTACTCTAACAACATTCCATCCCTAGCGATGTTCAAAGGCTTAGGTTTCAAGGAAGTTTCAAAGAGGCTTCGATTAATATTTGAAAGTCGGCAATAAGATTTTCAGCACATTACTTGATGATAATTTCCACAAACTTTTCCGGCTTAAACTCCTCAAGGGCATCATAATTTTGCCCAGTTCCAACGAAAATTATGGGTTTTCGCGTCACAAAGGTTACGCTTAGAGCCGCTCCTCCCTTAATGTCTGCGTCCACTTTTGTTAGTATGGCCGCGTCTATGCCTACGCTTTTGTGAAATTCTTCCGCTTGAATAACGGCGTCATTTCCGGTTAACGCATCCACCGTTAGAATAGTCATGTCTGGGTTCACCACACGTTTAATTTTTGCAAGTTCATTCATGAGATTCTTGTTTGTTTGCATCCGCCCAGCGGTGTCAATCAAAACCGCATGTATTCCATGGGCTTTCGCGTGGCTTATTGCGTCATAGGCTACTGCTGCTGGATCTGCACCATACTTATGCTTTATCATCTTCAGGCCTAACCGTCTGGCATGGGTTTCCAACTGTTCGATGGAGCCTGCTCTGTAAGTGTCGCTGCACGCCAAAACAACTGCGTAGCCCCTTTTATTTAACAAGTGGGCAACCTTAGCTATGGTTGTAGTTTTACCCGTGCCGTTAATCCCGACAAAAAGAGCCGCGAAAGGCTCTTTTTTCCGCCTCTTTTCCTCAACAGCCTTTAAGAAATCTATTTTCTCGTTTGTTGTCATGACTTCGAGGAGCACTTCTCGAAGATTTTGCTCGACAATTTTCCTTTTATCCTCAAGCCTTTTAACTTGGACTCCGTTGAGGCGTTTTTCCATTTCATCGCATATGCGTTCTGCCACGGGCACAGCTACATCGTTCTCTATTAAGGTCAGCTTAAGCTCTGAGAGGATTGGGCGGAGGTTTTCAGCTTTAAGTTCAGTGGTCACTATTTTGTTTAATAGGTTGCTTAAGCCGGACTTGAGTTTTTCAAACATCCTTGAGGGGTTTCTCCTTCCTTAATTCGGCTGTGAGCTCTTCAAGCTGCTCTCTGTCTTCGTTGATTCTGTCTATGATCTGTGAAAACTGTTGCTGAAGGGAAGCTCTGCTCTTTTCCAGATCCTCTAGTCTTTTCTTAATGATTTCCTTTGCCTCTTGAAGGGTTTTTTCAATTGAGACGCCTGCTCCAACGCCAACGGTGATTTTGTCCGGCGTTTCAAGCTTTGCTTTTATGTAGGAGCTTCCGCCTATGGGAATAAGAAGCTCAGCGTTTTCTTTTTGTTTCTCTATGCCTTCCAGCGTCATGCTTGCATAAGTTAGGTCTGTTATGACAGCGTTTACCATGTTTATTCTTGCTTGAAGGGCTTCAGCTGTCTGTTCCAAAATGCGCATTTCAATGCTGAGCCTTCGCAGTTCTTCTTCAACTTTGCCAGCCAATTTTCCCTTCTCCGGCTAAAAGTTTTCTTATTAACGGATCCTCAACCTTTTCGGGTGGAATCTCCTCAACCCTGTTTATTTTTATGTGAAATCTTTTGACGCGATGTTTGCTGCCTAGCTCCGTGTAGACTTTTTCCAATGCGTGTTCGGGCTTGAGGGCCATGACTTCCTTTTCAAAGGGGGTTTGCCAATTGGGCTTTCGGATTTCACCTATAACCTTGAAAACCTTCACTTTACTCATCTTCCTCATCTACACCCAAAGCATGTCCAATTATAAACATTTCTGGGCCGGTTGTTAATGAACCAGCGACGGCCACATTACTGTTGCAAATTAACCCTGTTCCTACATAGGGTATACCACAGTTAACTGTGCCTACATCCACGGGCACTTTTAATACGTCTTCCAAAAGTTTTCGCTCAGATTCCTTCAGAAGCGGATGTGCTAAGACACCTTTATTTGTTGCAACCGCCAAGGAACCAACATAGGGTAGCTGAGCAATTTCTCCAGGAACTGCTTCAACGCCGAGCGTGTCTGAAATTTTCCTAATTTCAGACTGTTTAAGCCTCGGGTCTACAATGGCTCCGCGGTCGTTTGCTAGAACCATGTTGCCGTAAGCTGTCTTCTTTGTCTCCATTACTGTTATGTTTCCGTCGAAAACGGACTTTATCACCATTATTTCCTCGTCCCTTGTGAAGTGTGGGAGCAGTATCCCATTTGAATTTGCGCATGCTAATGCGCCAACTAAAACTGAGCCGCCTATATTTGTGTGCGCGAGTTTAACCTTAAGCCACTCAGCCATCTTTTCAGCTTTTTTGAGAGAAACAAATTTTGGAACTATGAGCATTTTTTCCGTGACCAACGAGTATACTCCTATGCTCGCGCTTCCAAAAAGGCTTGTAAGGTAAATCGCCAAGTTCAGTCTCCTTCAGCTAGATAAACCGTAACATTGCCACTCTTGTCTTTAGTAGCTCTCACGCGGATTTTTCGAGGAGGTTTTTCTATGCCTCTGCCCCAGATTTTCTCGTTTACTTCATTGCTTATGATAACCCTTTTTGGTTCAGTTTCCTCTTCTTCCTCTTCCCTTTTAGCTTCAAGTTTCATATGTCTTTTTATAAAGTCTCTTATTATTCTGATGGCTTTGGGCGCTCTCTTGTTTGGGGGAACAATCCAAGCTTTTCCGAGAGGAATTGTGTAAAATTTTTCTTCAACAATTTCATCTTCTTCTGATATTCTCTCTCTTGTTGGCGGTTTAGGTTCCTCTGGTTTTTCCGTTTCTTCCTTTGTTGTTGCGGGTTCTTCTTTAGCATTTTCTATTGTTTCCTTTGTTTCGCTTTCTTCGCTAGTCTTTGTTTCTTCTTCCGGCTTCATGCTCCTTCACCTCAAGCCTTAATTTTTCTGGTTCTCCAGTGTCTCCTTTTAGGGTGTGTTCTAAATTTTCCAGCAGTTTTTGCAATAACCCACGTTGGAACAGCTCTCTTCACTTTTCCAGCCTTTGCTAGCCTTCTTTTTTTTGCTGGAGGCTTAAATCTCGCCATCTTAAACCCTTCTTATTTTAATTTCACGTTTTTGACTCTGCAGCTGGATAAGGATTTGCTTAAGCTGTTCATCCGTAAGCGGAATTGGTAATTTTCCCATCTGAGCAAGTTGGATTAGCTGTAATTCAAGCTGAGTTGTGAACTCGGGTTTTATAAGCCTAAGGTTTGTCAATCGCTGCCGGGCTTCAGGTGTTAGAATATTTTTCAGTATTGCCTGCTTTTGGAGTTCGAATTGTTGTTCCATTTGGGCTTTTCGTTGCTCTTCGGCAAGTCTCCGTTGCAACGCAAGAAGTTTTCTTTGTCGAATTTCTTCAAGGTCATCTTCCGCCATTGTTTATCCGCTCTTTTGATATTTCTCCAGTTCTGGCATTTTTTTCGATAGATCTTTCATTACTTCTTCAGCTATCTCTTCGAGGAGTTTGCGGCCCTCTTTTGTTATTCGTCTTCCTTTGTTCTGATATTTCTCCACTAGTCCGGCTTCCTCGAGCTGCTGTAGGGCCTTTCTTATTATTGCGCCGCCAGCTTTGACAGCGTGCTCCGGCCTGACTCCGAAGTCTTTTCTACCGCCGTATTCAGCGCGGAGTTTTTCAATGCCTATTGGTCCGTGAACGTAGATTTTGCGTAATAGTGAAGCGCAGCGGATATACCACCAATCTGGGTTGTCTGGGGGTCTCTGCGTGTGAGCACCTGTTTTCACCACGCTTGCCCATGAAGGCGGCTTCACTTCGTCAATGTTTTCTTTTATATAGCTGGCTAGTTTTTGGATAAACTTTGCTGCTGGGACATCATAGGGTGTTGGCAATTTTTGTTTTCCTCGCTTGTTTCCTTCAGTAATTCCCTAAGCCAGATATAAAAATGTTGGCCGTAAGGTTTATGTTTGGTTAAATGTGAGCTTTCGGCTTACCCAAGTATTTGAGTTTCACGCTGTAAATGTTAGCGCTGCATGTTTAAATTTTGTGCTTATAAAGAATGAACGTGTGCCCCCTAACATCAACTATTTCGGCTTTTGTTTGCTTAGAGATTTCCACTGCTATCTCAGCGGCCTTTACCTCTTTTAAGGCTGTCTTTAAAATTTTAACTTTGACGATTTTCCTCTTATCCAACTGCTTCTCGATTTCTTTAATGAGTCCAACTGATACTTGTCCTTTGCCGATCCAAATCGTGGGGCTTTCGCTGCTAAACTCCCTCTTTAAGCGGCACCGCATTCTAGCAGTTATTTTTCTGCTCATTCGCTTTCCTCCTCAGCGGTATGCGAATATACCCTCCACATTTAAGGCATGTTATAACTACGTGGGGTTCCCTTCGCTGTTTTATACGCACGCGACAACTAACGCCGGGCAGTATAAAGCTTTTGCAGTGGCGGCACACTAAACGCCTATACTCAGTTGGCAAGCGAACCTTAGCTGCCATGGCTATACGGCGGGCTATATCCACATAACGCTGAGCCAGCTGCTGGTTTTCTTTATGAATTTTAATAGCTAAACGGAAAAGCTTCTGAATACGCTGCTTGGCTATACGCTTAACAGAGGCATCCATTTTCCTAAGCCAACACTTTGCTGCAAACCAGTGCGGGGGGTGGGATTTGAACCCACGGAGGCCTACGCCAGAGGATCTTAAGTCCTCCCCCTTGTCTTAGGCTTGTCTGGCTCCCAAGGCCTATTTAGACCTGGCTCGGGTACCCCCGCTACCAGCGGATACTCTCAAAAGGTTTTCTAAGGTTTAAATCTTCCGTGTCGAGAATACATTTAAGTTGAAATTGCAGTTAATGGATAGGGGCGGGTAGCCTAGCAAGGATAGGGCGCAAGCCTCCTAAGCTTGTGGTCGTGGGTTCAAATCCCACCCCGCCCGTTTAAAATGAACCCCGGACACTCCGCTAAAATTTCCTTTGTAATGGTTACTTTCTTTTTCTGAAGATTTTGTCGCCGTTATAGTCGCAGACGTATTCGAATCCTACATCCATAAGTTGGCATATTTTCTTTTCTGTGTTGGTAACTAACATAACAAAAGTTTCGCTTGTGTGGATCACAAATCGCCAATGAATATCTCAAAGTCCTCATACCTATGAAGGTTTGTAAGGGTTTTCCTAGATGTGAACCATGAACCCTTAACCTTAAACATTTTTGAGGTTGAGGCCATACGTGTCATAGGAGCACTGTTAACAAACCCAGCGAGAGAATTGACCATTAGAGGCTTATCATCTTGTCCCTTATAATGGTATAGTCAAAACAAACAAAAACTTGTCTTACAAACTGGCCATAATCTTCGTCTTAAAGTCTATGCATGTCAGAAAAGAAGGGGGTGGTGGGAATTTTCGCCATGCCTTAGAAGCGTTCAAATCCACTTCGACCGCCAAGAGACAGAATAGTAGATCAGAAAAAGTGAGGGGTGGTTTAGCGTTTTGGTTGATGTTATTTTTTGGTTGTCTGTTTGGGTTTTCTTCGTGAAATGACGATGATGGTAAGGGCGAACAGTAGCGCTATGGCTGGCAAGTTTAGGTTTTCAGGTATCGGTTCAAGTGAAAACGTTGGAATAACTCCCCACTCGTCTGGGACATCTGCTCTGCTGTTTGGCGGCCATGCTGCAAGTGTTCTGGTGCGGGCGTCGTAAGCTGCAATTCTCATTCCAGTGGGCGGTGGATTAGGAACTTGAACCGTGCCGTTCACCTTGCTTATATCAACTATCTCTAAGATCCAATGGGGCGTGCTGTTCCAAGGCGAAGCAGCGATCCTATTACTCCATCTTATTTCATTGGGCAATGGTGTTACTTCTGTCCAGCCTGTGCCTGTTCCTCGGTAAACCTTTAGTTGGGTGTGTCCAATGATTTCTATTTTGAAGTCCCAAATGTCTGGGGCTGTGCCTCCCGTGTTGTTGTTGTCGAGGCATATTTGCCAGTAATCGCCCGTATCATTAGTGTTGTCGGTGAAGATTTCAATAACCCACTCCAAACCTAGATTAAAAAAGTCTTGGATGTTATACCCGAACATCCCGGTGGCGTTGCCCCTTAATGGGGTTGCCGGCGTATCCGTCCATTCATCTGGCGTTGTCCACTGCCCATCAACCACGGCTGTGTTAATACTTGGGTATTCGATTATTGAATATGCCGGGTTACCTGCCTCAGTGTTTCTTAGGGTTGCAAGCAGCAACATGCTGCAGAGCATAAACACTGAGAGGGTGAAGAACCAAAACTGTCTCATTTCTTTTCACCTTATTCAACTAATTAGAGATTATGGGTCTTCCTAAAAATTTATTGGTCAATATTGCGATGGTGGTTCAAAAACCTTTTAGCCGCTTAAACTCAGCAATATAAGCACGAGGTTCATTATCACCGTGATGATTGTCAGATACACTAGTGTTCTTTCAACTCTGTGAATCATGCTTAAGTCTTGAAGTCTTAGGACTCCGTCTAAAGTGCTATCGTATGACGTTAGGAATTCAAGCTCCCTTGATAAGTTATTCATAGTGTCTTCTAGACTTAGTGCAGATTTTTCGCAAAGTTTGATGTTAGGGACTAGTCCGTTTTTTAGGCCTCCGACGATTTGTTGCTCGTTCCATAAGAGACGGTAGAAGGTGGCTATTTGTTTTCTAAGCATGAATACTTCGTTCATCACCGATTTTGATGGTCTCGCCATGGCTTTTTCCTCTAAATTTTCTATAACATCCCTCAGCACCATCACAACATCCAAGTTTCTGTTTGCGTTTTCCCGCAACAATTCACATAGGACAAAAGAGAGCCCAAGACCTTCAACCTCAGGCAGCGCGTCTTTAATCGTTTGGACAGCGTTTTCAATAGGCGCTGATGACTCCTTCGTCCTTAATGTGAAGAGTGTTTTTTGACTTATGATAATGTATATCGGGTATGTTTTCAACTCGTTTTCCTGCATTATGGCAAACGAAATTGGAATAAACGTATAACCGTCAAATTTTTTGTAGCGGGGAGGAACTTTTCCACTTTTTATGTCTTCAAAGATTTTTGAATCAACTTTTGTAAACTGCGAGATTATTTTTAACTCTTCAAGGCTAGGCTCTAGGGAATCTACCCAGAACCAGTCAAACTCCTCCGAAAATTTCTCAAGCTCTTCAAAGGAGTGGATACTACTTGTGTGAAGTTTTTTACCCTTTATACCATAAACCCACATAATTTTCGCTTCCTTTATAATTGCGTTTTTAACGGACTCAACGGTTTGAGGCAGAAAATGCCTCGGCGACTGAAATTTGGTTTACCAGTAGCTTTTATGATAGCCATCTTTGGTTCATCTAGCTTTCTAGTTTCTGGGAGAGCTTTCTTTTTAACTTTTCCTTAAATATTTAGGAGAAGGTTTCAAAATTTTTAAATTTAAAAAATTGAGGGAAACTAGAATTCTTCGCTTTCGGTTTCGCCTGGTGTTTTCTCTTTTTCTTTCTCTTCTTTCGGCTTTGACGCAGCTATGACGTCATCTATGCGTAGTATCATAGAAGCAGCTTCTGTTGCTGATTTGATGGCTTGTTCTTTAACTATGGCTGGTTCAACGACGCCGTTGTTGTACATGTTTTCAATTTTTCCCGTAAAAACGTTTACGCCCATGAGGTATCCGTCTGTTTTTTCGTGGGCTGCTCTGAGTTCGACTATTATGTCTATTGGTTCTAGGCCGGCGTTTTCGGCCAGGGTTCTTGGCACTATTTCTATGGAGTCGGCAAAGGCTTCTATGGCCAGTTGTTCCCTTCCGCCCACTTTGGCGGCGTAGTCTCTGAGTTCTTTGGCTATTTCTGTTTCAACGGCGCCTCCGCCCGCCACGATTTTGCTGTTTTCAATGACGTCTGAAACCACTGAGAGGGCGTCTGTCATCGCTCTTTCCGCTTCGTCCACCATTCTTTCGAGGCCAGCCCTTATGAGTATAGCCACGGAGCGGGGGTTCTTGCAGTCTTCTACAAATATCATTTTATCTTCGCCGATTTTGCGTTCCTCTACCAGTCCAGCTGTTCCTAGATCTTGGGGTGTCAAGTCGTCTAAGTCTGTAACTATTCTCCCGCCTGTAGCCCTTGCAAGCTTCTCCATGTCGGATTGTTTGACTCTTCTAGCGGCCAGTATTCCCTCTTTCGCTAAAAAGTGTTGTGCCATGTCGTCTATACCTTTTTGGCAGAAGACTACGTTGGCTCCTGTCGTCTTGATTTTTTCAACCATCTCCTTCAGCATTTGGGTTTCTTGGTCTAGAAAAGCCTTCATTTGGGACGGGTCGCGGATGCGTATTTCAGCGCTGAACTCTGTTTTCTCGATTTCCAGGGGGCAGTCCAGCAAAGCGATTTTTGCGTTTTCAGCCTTCTTCGGCATTCCTGGGTGAACGACTTCCTTGTCTATGATTACGCCTCTCACAAGCTGAGTTTCAAAGAGACCTTTGCCTGTTTTCTTTATGATTTGGATGTTGTCTATGTCGGCAACTCTTCTGTCGCCTCTTTGCTCAACTATTTGTTTTACGGCATCTATGGCTATTTCCGCCAAATGTTCTTTGGCTGGGCCTACAGCTTTGCTTGCCATAGATGTTAATGCTACTTTGCGGAGGGTTTCTCTATCTTCAATGTCAACGGGTTTGGCTATGCGGTTTATAACTTCGATGGCTTTTTGGGCGGCTTTGCGGTAGCCGCTGACAATTATTGTTGGGTGTATGTTTTGGTCTAAGAGCTCCTCAGCCCTTTTCAAGAGTTCGCTTGCCAAAACAACGGCGGTTGTGGTTCCGTCGCCTACCATGTCGTCTTGGGTTTTAGCCACTTCAACCATCATTTTTGCTGCTGGATGCTCCACCTCTATCTCGTCTAGAATGGCGGCGCCGTCGTTAGTTATGGTTATGTCGCCTAAGCTGTCAATGAGCATTTTATCCATTCCACGGGGTCCAAGGGTTGTCTTCAATACTTCGCCTATGATGCGGGCAGCCATTATGTTGTTTCTTTGAGCTTCCCTTCCGCGGCTTCGGGCAGTTCCCTCTTTAAGGATTAAGACGGGCTGCCCCGAAGCGGTTGTTGTTAAGTAAGCCATATCATCCTTTCCTCCATTAAGGTAAAATGCTTATGCGTGGTTAAGCAAAAATGCGGTAACATATAAACTTTACCCTTTTTAGGGGTCAACCTAACGTTAAGTGTTCCAAGAGAATTTTTGATCCGATAGCGATTAGAATTAGCCCACCTAAAATTCCAATTTTGTTTATGTGTAGTTGGCTTAATCTGTTGCCTAGGAAGGCGCCTACCAGCGAAAGTGTGAAGGTTACTGCTCCAATGACCATTATCGGGGTGGCTATTTGCACTTTTAGGAAAGCGAAGCTTAAGCCTACAGCTAGGGCGTCTATGCTTGTGGCTATGGAAAGGATTAAAAGCGCGTGGATGTTTAACGGTTCTGCCTTGCCAGCAGTTTCTCGTTCGGCCGCTTCATAAATCATTTTGCAGCCGATTAAAAGCAGCAGCCCAAATGCAATCCAGTGGTCAAATCCGGCTATGAAGTCTAGTAGTTTTTCACCTGCAAGCCAGCCTAGCACTGGCATGAGCATTTGAAAGGCCCCAAAAGATGAAGCCATTTTCAAAGCGTTGGTTTTGCTGTCGCCCTCGGCACATATTCCATAGGCTATGGACACGCTGAAAGCGTCCATGGCAAGGCCAACGGCTACTGCGAGAACCGTTGCCGAATCCACATACAGCCCTTTTTCAATGTTTTGCAGAAGGCTTTCCCCTTAGAACAGTTTAAATCTTGCTGTACTTCACTATCAATTTTGGTGAAACCAGCTTGCGGGTCTCAGTGCGCTTTTTCACCACACTGCGGGAAATAACTGGCAAGCGAGAGGAAACCATAGAGTTTCCGGAAGGGTGCCATGTCACTTTGGCAGACGTTTTAAAGTGGCTGGCTACGCGCTACGGGAAAGGCTTCGTGGAATATGTTTATGACAGCAAAACCGGCGACGTCAAGGGTTTTCTCCAGTTCCTAATCAACGGGCGTAGTGCCTCAACCCTCAAAGGGCTTAAAACCGAACTTGCAGATGGCGATATACTTGCTATTATACCACCAGTAGGCGGCGGCTAAAAGAGGAAAAGCACCCTTCCAAGCCCAAATTATGGGGTAAGCCTAAACTTGTCCCGCGGGTACAATGTGACCTCTCTAATGTTCCTTTTGCCGGTCAACATCATTGTGAGCCTCTCCAAACCTATCGCCCACCCGGCGTGGGGCGGCATACCATAATCAAAAGCCTGTAAGTGGTATTTGAAAGACTCCGGGTTTAACCCTTTCTCCTTTAGACGTTTTATGAGGAGTTCCTTTGAGGATATTCTTGTTCCACCGCTGGCCAACTCAATCCAACTCCACATGAGGTCAAATCCTTCACAGAGTTCCGGGTTGTCCTCTCGCGGTTTTATATAAAAAGCCTTGGAACGCGTCGGCCAATCCGTTATGAAGTAAAAGTATGGATGGGTCTTGCCCAAGGTTCTGAAAGCCGGTGTCGGTATATCCTCACCCCACGGGATTTCTACTTCCCTCCTTTTTAGGTCTTCTAGAACCATATCGTACGTTAAACGCTTGAAGGGGATTTCAGGTATTTTAAGCTCGTAATTTAGCAAGGCTAACTCTTTGCGGCATTTCTCGCTGACAACTTTACATACATGCCGCATAAGCTGTTCCAGCAACTGCATGACGTCCTCGGCGGTGGCAAAAGCTTGTTCAATGTCTATAGAAACAAACTCGCTTAAATGTCTCCGTGTATGGGACTCTTCTGCTCTAAAAAACGGTCCAATCTCGAAAACTTTCTCCAAACTCATTACAAGTTGTTCTTTATACAACTGGGGGCTTTGGGCGAGGAAAGCTTTTCTTTCAAAATAATCCACTGGAAAAAGCGCGGCGCCTCCTTCCGTGGCTGAGGCAATTATACGAGGGGTGTGAACTTCTATGAAACCTCTTTCAAAAAGAAAGTCCCGTATAGCTTCTACAGCTGTGTGTTGAATCTTAAAAATTGCTATGTTCTCTTCGCGGCAAAGGTCCAACGCGCGGGCTTCTAAGCGGGCTTCAAGCTTCGCTGGGACTTTCCCAGTTATGTCTAGGGGCAGCTGCGGTGAAGCCATACCGAAAATTTTTATTTCCTTCGGTATGACTTCGACACCTCTAGGTGTTATCTCGGTTTTCCTAACGATTCCCTTCACGCCAATGCTGTACCTCTTCTGGAGTTTATTGGTTTTCGACAAAACTTCGGCGCTAACTTTTTTCCGTGGAACAGTAATCTGCACAGTACCCTCTCTATCTTGCAATATTATAAAGCGTATCCCACCTAAATCTCTGATCTCCTGAACCCAACCAAAGAGTGTAACTTCTTGTCCGTCAAGCTCCGGCTTTATGTCAATAGAATAATGGGTTCTCCTCCAATCGCCAATGGCATCCAACTTCATAGATGTGGCAGCCCCGACTAATCAGTAAATTCTACACGGAGCGTCATGTTTCGCACTTTACGGGCAATCTCCTTTAAAGCCTTTACATCGAAGGGAGGTTGCTTGCCCCCCTTCTTTCTCAAAATCACCCGAGTCTCAGTTGTCCCGTCAGGCAGCCATATAGTATTTATAGTAACTATGCTTAAAGGGGCAAACAAATCCTCCAGAAACTTCCGATCGTCAACCCCATACTCTAAAACGCGAATGGACTTTCCGGTTTTTTCTCCTAAAGCCTTGATTATTTTCCCACCATAGCCAAGAAGACGAGGGACGTCCCCCTTACCAACGAGTATAGCCAAAGTTTTTCCAGCTTCCACAGCCTTGTGAAAGTTCACGTTTTGAAGAGAAGGATATGCTTCCTCTAAAGACAAAAGTAGACGAGCCACTTTCAAGTCGAGTTCGGTTACTTCGCCGGACTTAACTTTCTCTGAACACTTTTGGCACAGTATTCCGCTTTTTAAACAGAAACTGCATAACGCTGTTTTCACCTAGGAAGGTGCCCTCCACAAATAAAGGAGGGGCGGCGGAGCCTTGGAAACGCTTACTGTTCGATGCTGTACTCAGCGTTCCAATGTTATTTCGATGGTGCTGACGTTCGTGGGCGTGCCACCCTCTTCTCTGGGTGCCACCGTCTCGGTTCCAATGCCCACTTTCTTTATTTTCACGTCTGGCAAGAACCGGCGCCTCACCACTTCAACGACGTCGACGGCACGGCTTATGGCTCTTCCTCTGGCTTTTATGTTTACCTCTTTTGCTCCGCCGTGGAAGAGGGTTATGCAAGCCAGTACATAGTTCATTACTGGCTTTTTCCCGATCAACACTGAGTTGCTTTCAGACATTCTGTACCGCCTCACTCCTTGTTTTTGCATTCTCTATGGCTTCATAACCTTTTTTGCCGATAAATAAATACGTTACGGTAAAAGAGTTCTAAGTGGCATATTTTCAGGTGGTTTATGGCTTTTATTATTCCACGTTTTTCTAAATGCTTAAATAACTTATACTATTGTAAAGAATAGTCAAAAATAATAAAGTTGAAGGCAACTTGGAGGCTTTGACTAAACGTTCCGTTCAACTACTCAAACTATTGTATGAAAAAGGAAAGTTGACAAGCTTGTACTCTGTGCATATAAAACAAAGCGATCTAGCAAAAGAATTGGGCATAAGTAGACAAGCCCTAAACCTCCACCTGAAAAAACTGAGAAACCTGAACTACATTAGAACTGGAAGAGGTTTCATAGACGTCACAGAAAAAGGGCTCAACGCCCTTGGTTTTTCCTCAACACCAGCTTTCATATTCATCAAAGTTTCGCCCACTAAAAGAAGCGAAGTCTACGGAAGAATCAAGGAAATAAAAATCCAGAAAGCCTTTAGGGTGACTGGCGACATAGACGCTATCCTCATAGTTGAACGAGACAGACTCAACGAAGTTTTAAGGAAGTTATCCGAAATTGAAGGCATAAAAGATACAAGGTCCTACGTGACAATAGAACCCATAACGTGGGAAGGGTAGTTATCGATGAAGCTTTTAGAATATGAAGCAAAAGGTGTTCTCGCAAAATATGGAATCCCAACGCCCAAAGGAGGCCTAGCCAAAAACAAAGCTGAAGCTTGCGAAATAGCTCAAACCCTAAGGCCTCCGCTTGTCGTTAAAGCGCAAGTTCCGGTTGCTGGAAGAGGAAAAGCCGGCGGAATCCTCTTTGCAGATTCAGTCAGAGAAGCAGAAAAAGCTGCTGAGAAACTCTTCAGCATGCAAATAAGAGGGATTCCAGTTCGGAGCGTATGGATTGAGGAGAAAGTTAACGCCCAAAAAGAACTCTATTTTGGAATGACCGTTGATAGGCTAAACAAAACCTACGTAATAATTGGGTCGACCGAGGGCGGAATGGAGATAGAAGAAGTTGCAGAAAAAACTCCGGAGAAAGTTTTGAGATTTTCTATAGATCCACTTCATGGTTTTCGGTCATACCACGCTAGGCAAATAGCGAAACGCATGGGGTATACCGGGAGCAAACTTTCAATGCTTGCGAACATTTTCCACAACCTCTACAGAGCTGGAGTAGACTACGACGCGGAATTGATTGAAATGAACCCTCTAGCCGAAACTTTCGAGGGAAACTTCGTCGCTGTAGACGCCAGAATAATAGTCGACGACAACGCCTTGTTCCGTCATCCGGAATACAAAGATAGACCCTTAGAAGGCGAGTTTTCACCCCAAGAGGTTGAAGCCGCTAAAAACGACTTAGCCTACGTGAAGCTCGATGGAGAAATAGGTGTAATAGGCAACGGCGCCGGACTTGTGATGGCAACTTTAGACGCCATATATCTCTACGGTGGAAAACCAGCAAACTTCCTCGACGTTGGCGGAGGAGCCCCTTCCGAGAAAATAGCGGCAGCTTTACGGATAGTGCTTTCAGACCCTAATGTGAAAGCGCTTTTCATAAACATTCTCGGAGGAATAACTCGATGCGACGAAGTAGCGAAAGGGATTCTTCAAGCCAAAGATAAACTTGGCATAGAAAAACCCATGGTGATTAGGCTTGTGGGAACAAACGAGGAAGAGGGAAAGCGGATACTAGCAGAAGCGGGAGTCCAAGTTCTGGATAGTATGGAAGATGCGGCGCGGCAAGTTGTGGAAATCGTGAAAAGGATGTGAAATAATGGGCATAATAGTTGGGAAAGAAACAAAGGCAATAGTTCAAGGCATAACTGGAGCCCAAGGGAGTTTCCACACAAAGCTCATGCTCGAATACGGAACAAAAATAGTCGCGGGCGTAACTCCAGGAAAGGGCGGAACAACCGTCCACGGGATCCCAGTTTATGATACTGTTGAAGAAGCTTTAGAACGGCATGAGGCAAACGCTTCTATTATTTTTGTTCCAGCACCCTTCGCAGCCGACGCCGCTTTAGAGGCTCTGGAAAACGGATTAAAAACTGTTGTCATTATAACGGAGCATATCCCCATTAAAGACGCTATGAATGTCATGGCTTACGCCCGCCGAGTAGGCGCCACTGTAGTAGGGCCCAACACGCCTGGAATCATAACTCCAGGAGAATGTAAACTTGGAATAATGCCTGCTCACATATTCAAACCCGGAATAGTAGGCATGATATCAAGAAGCGGAACATTAACCTACGAAATAGCCGCGGGGCTATCTAAAAGACAGTTGGGACAGTCCACATGCGTTGGCTTAGGCGGAGACCCCATCATAGGCTTAAACTTTGTCGATGTTTTGAAACTTTTTGAAAAAGACGCACAAACAGAAGCCGTAGCCATCATAGGCGAAATAGGTGGAAACCTTGAAGAACTCGCAGCAGAATACATAGCCAAAGAAAAATACCCGAAACATGTTGTTGCTTTTGTGGCTGGGCGCACGGCTCCGCCGGGGAAACGTATGGGTCACGCAGGTGCAATCATAATGGGAAAGGCTGGAACCGCCGAAAGCAAAATCGAAGCTTTTAGGAAAGCTGGCGTTGAAGTTGCCGAAAAACCGAGCGACGTCGCCTTTCTGCTGGAAAAAATGATTAAACGGTAAAATTTTACAAAATCCCAACACAGCAAAAAGTATATTTAGATGGCTTTCTGTGTCTTGTAGCTGCGAAGAGGGCCAAACAATGCCGATCATGGATCCGTTCAAAAAAACTTTGGCTCAACAACGTAGGCTGTATGTAAAAATATGTAGAGAATGTGGTGCAAGAAATGCTACAACAGCGGTTAAGTGCCGAAAATGCCACAGTAAAAACCTCCGCTGGAAGAAACGAGAAATAATCAAGTAATCATCCAAAAACATTTTCTTTGAAATTCTACAAAGTTTTTCACCCATATTTTACAAGAAAAATTCTAAAAAATATATTAACGTATAGTTTACAACAACCATCTACTGATTTTGAGGTGTGAACTTAGTGTCTTGCAAGAAAAAAGCCACCAAGAAGAAGGCTAAAGAAGAAGAAAAGAAGAAGTAAAGGCTCCCTCGCTACGTTTCCCCTCAATAACCCATCGTTTTTCTACAAAACCTTTAACAATGTCTCTAGATTGAAAAAAGTGTTTGCACATCCGTTTTTTAAAAGAGGCACAGCTTGACCAGCAATATTCATTTGACTTAAAACTTCCCCGGCAAGCCTCAGTTCTTCGCCACAAGCAACCCCAATAACACCATCATAACGCTTTAGCTTTAGAATCTTTGAGACGCAGGATCCTCCCGGTAAAATATAAACATCGTATCCCTTTCTTTCAGCAACGGAAACAGCCTTATTGATCAAGCAGTCTGAGGCGCAGTGAGCGCAGACATACGTAGGGATGTTTTGTTCAAATCTCGCTTTGCAACGGTTGTCCATGAATTTCCTCGAGCAATGCGACAGAAAAAGCGCTCTCTTCCTTGTTTTCTTGAATCTTTTTCTTTCCAGAAAATTCCTTGTTTCCATATCAACAAGATCTTCTAAAAGATGAATAGCGTCAGATAGATTCAACCCCGTCATCTCTTCTATCCTAAATTTTTTGATGATGTCTTGTAATGCGCCACCAATTCTTCTGTGCATCCTCTTTTCATAGCTTATTTTGGCAACTTCTGTAAAAAAGAAGTGTGGAATTTTTGAAAGGTCGAATATGAATTTATAAGGCATAAACTAAAAAACAACAAACAAACCTTTAAAATTAACTATCTTAGAAATGATTGTGTAGATATTGCGTCGCTGAAGCTCTCAAGGAGCGAATAAAAATGGGCCTACTTGATCTCTTCAAAAAGAGGAAGAAGAAAGACGAAAGTGGAAAAGCTGAGAACACATCCCAAAGGCAGCTGACAAAACTTGAACAACTCTGCGGTGATGATAAGGAAACTTATGAAGCATTGTATAACACAATGTTTCTTGACCCCCGAAAAATTGGGGTTTCCATGAAGGAGGCTGTGGAAAACGCCAAAAAACTTGAAAAGGAAAAAGATTTGACAAGGGCAAAAGTTTGGTATCAAATCGCTGGAGGGTTAGCTCTTTACGAAGGTAATGTGGAAAAGGTCGTTGAATATTTTGGCAAATGTGAAAAATTGTCCGGCGTTAGCTACCCGATTTTAAAGAATCCAAAAAAAGCTGCTACAAAGGCTCGCGAGTATTACGAAAAGTTTCTAGAGCCCTAAAAATTGTGGAAAGCACCGGCAAACAGCGTTGGTATTTGCTTTATTTTTCTTTTTCTTCCGTATACCCCAGCAACTCTCTTAAAGATTTTACTTCTTCTCTCAGCATGTTTACCTCGCTTTCCAGAGCGTTAACTCTGGATTCAGCGGCTTTCCTCAACTTTTCGATTTCAAGCATTAAATTTGCCCGTTCAGTTTCAAGCGTCTTTATTTTTTCCCGCAGGTTTTTTAAAGTCTGCATAAGCTCCCCCTTTATCACCTTTATTCTCTCCACCATGTTTTTAATGCTTACTGTTTCCTCAGCCTTCTCTTCCACCATAGCCCTGAACCTTGTTTTGCAGTTTGGACATTCAAAGAGCCCCATCAGTTTAGGCCCTTCCCCAGGAGGCCCACGCGGAGAAACATTCCAAGTTTTAACGGCCTTGGATACTTCGCTTCCGCATTTCGGACAATTTACCAAACTACAACCCTATAAAAGATTATTCTTCAGAAACTAAAATGTGTTTTGTCGTGAATCGGCAACTAAGAGAGGCGTTCCATGTTATCAATCATGACGAACGATGAATGAAAATAGAAAATAGAGGTATAAAAAGACTAGAGGCTTATGCTAAACATTAATCGTTCAACAAGCTCCTTGTAGCGGTTTCTAATGGTAACTTCCGTAACCTGCGCTATCTCTGCTATCTCCCTCTGTGTTTTCCTCTCTCCGGTTAACACGGAGGCTATATAGCTTGCAGCTGCGGCTATACCAGTAGGGCCCCGTCCAGAGGTGAGCTTCAACTCTTTGGCTGCTGCTAGGATCTTGTGAGCTATCTCCTCAACCTTACCTTGCATTGTCAGTTGGTTTGAAAACTTTGTTATATATTGACTCGGTTTCAAAGGTGGAATGAAGTAGTTTAACTCCTTTATTAGGAAGCGGTAGCTGCGGCCCACCTCTTTTTTGCTTACATTTGATGCTTGAGCTATTTCCTCTAAGGTCCTAGGAAGCCCGCATTGTCTGCATGCTAAATAAATGGCTGCAGATGTTACCCCTTGAATTGACCTTCCGCGTATAAGTCTTTCCTTAACGGCTTTCCTATAAATTAGAGAAGCCGTTTCCAAGATGTTTTTTGGCAAGTTTAAGGTGTTTGCAATTTTTGTGATTTCCGAAAGTGCAAAGGCTAAATTGCGTTCAGTAGCGTCGGAAACTCTAATGCGGCGTTGCCATTTTCTAAGTCGATAAACTTGGGCTTTCTGTCCAGGAGATAACCCCTTTCCATAGACGTCTCTGTCATGCCAGTCAATCATCGTGGACAAACCTTTATCATGTATGGTGTAGGTTAGTGGTGCGCCAACACGGGTTCTTTTTGCCCTTTGTTCGTCATCGAAAGCTCTCCATTCAGGCCCTCTATCCGCCAACTTTGCGGCGATAACATATCCACAGTTCATGCATACAAGTTCTGCACACTCGTAATCGCGCATAAGCCTTGTGCTGCCACACTCCGGACATGCTTGCACTTTCGCCTGTTGAACATGTGAAGTAGGATTTACATCTTCATATTCTGTGTCGCTCATCTGCCCCTCTTCCTTCCTTTTTTCGAGGGGAGGACATACAGCGCATTGCCAACCAAGACGTCTGGCTTGGAGATTTTGGGTTTAACAGCTACATAGGGTGAGGAAACTGGACCGAAAATGTCAAAAATCTCTCCTATGGGCTTTAAGTTCTCATCCACAACCATTTCGCCTATTTGAGGCATGCTTTCAACTTTGACTATGATGTTTTTGCTTGAGCTTATGTGAAGCACACGGCCTAGCCTAATCAACCTTTTAGCTCCCCTCGAAAAACAAAAGGTTTCAAAAGGGACATATTATTTAAATCTTTCTACGTTGCTTCGTGTTAAGAAAGTTTTTTCACGGTTTTCCGTCGAAACATTGATAAATAGGTGTTGTTGATTAAGACAGTGCGTTTGAGGGTGAGGCTTATGTCCAAACCATTCTACGTAAAATTTGACGTTCCAAAGGAAGTTGCAGATGCAGCCTATGAAGCCCTGCAAATAGCTGCGAAAACTGGAAGAGTGAAAAAGGGCACTAATGAAACAACAAAAGCTGTTGAGAGGGGGCAAGCAAAACTTGTTGCCATTGCGGAAGACGTTGATCCACCAGAAGTTGTGGCGCACCTGCCACTTCTGTGCGAGGAAAGAAAAATTCCTTATGTGTATGTTCCCAGCAAGGAGAAGCTTGGCACTTCCGTTGGGATAGATGTTCCCGCCGCATCCGCATGTATTATTAATGAAGGCGATGCTGGTGGATTAGTAAAAGAGATAATTAAAAGGATTGAACAGATAAGGAAAGGAGCCAAATAATGAGCAAGGAAAAAGAAACAGCGGTTGAAGAGGAGCTAACTCCTGCGGAGGTAATCCAAATTATCGGAAGGACTGGTGTAACCGGGGAAATCACCCAAGTTAGAGTTAGGATTCTAGAAGGAAAAGACAAAGGTCGCATAATAACACGAAACGTTAAGGGTCCCGTGCGCTTGCAAGATATCCTTATGTTAAGGGAAACCGAAAGGGAAGCTAAGAAAATAACAAGATGATGCTGACAGCGCAAAAGCGAACGGAGGGCTTTTATTGCCGAAACTAAAGAAATGCTCATTTTGCGGCAACGACTTCCCGTTGGGCACGGGTATGATGTATGTTAAGAATGACGGGTCTATCTTTTGGTTCTGTTCAAGCAAGTGTAGAAAGAATTCCTTGAAGCTCAAAAGAGATGCCCGAAAACTTAAATGGACAGCGTATTTCGGTAAAGAGGAGCGGGGCAAAGCCTAAGGCCTACAGATGTTTTTTCATAATTTTTTCCCATAAGGGTTTGTTGCGGATGCACCCGATATCTGGAGCTTTAACGTTTCCCTTGAAATAGCTATAGGCTCTTGCGCGACATCCACCGCAAATATACTTGTCTGGGCAGCTTCCGCAACCCAATTCCTCGCCATCCATAATGTAGGTTTCAAGGGTTTCTCTAATCCGCAACTGCCACAGCAACGGGTTTTTGTCCCAAATTTCTTCATAGTTGTCCTTTAATATGTTGCCCAAAACAGTAGTTTCGTTTGTCGGGAAGAAAACACATGGTTTTATGTCACCGTTCGGTTCCAATGCACAGTATAGGCGGCCGGCGCCACATCCGCCTAAGAAATTGGCAACATTTTCAACACCCTTTTTAGCCGCGTAATGCGCCTCTACCATAAATTTTTGGCCAACTTGTCGAGACAATTCTTTTGTGACGCATGCATACTGAGGGCATGTGCTAAAAAATCTGTCCACTTTTATATCTGACCTACCCTTTTTTAACTCTTCTTCCTTGGCTTGTAAATATAAGTTAATTATTTCCTTGCCTATTGTCTGTAGGATGTTGAGTCTTTCTTCCGGTGTTAAGTCAAGTTCAATGTGTGCTTTAGCCCGTCCGGTTGGGATGTAGTTAAAATGCATGAAGCGGACATCCAGTTCTTTAGCCAATTTAATAATTTTCTCCGTTTCTGCGAAGTTGTTTCTATGTAAGACCGTTGCAATACAAGTGTCTATCCCCTCTTCCGCGCAGTTTTTCACACCTTGAAGGGCCTTTTCGAAGGCGCCGGGTATGCCCCTGAACTCATCATGCACTTTTGACGATGCACCGTCAATGCTTATTTCAACGTAGTCCACCCCAACATCCTTGATCTTTTTAGCAACGTCTTTTGTGATTAGAGTTCCATTGGAGGCTATGCTGATGTATGGAATACGCTTTTTGGCGTAGGCTGCCAACTCAAAGAAGTCCCTTCTTGCAAGGGGTTCTCCTCCGCTGAAGGAGAGAGCCGGCAAACCGACACCGGCTATTTTCGAAAGTATATCAACAACTTGTTTGGCTTCATCTGTTGTCAACTCTGGAAGTTTTTTGTTTCCCGCGTCCTCGTAGCAGTGTTTGCATTTCAGATTGCATTTATAAGTAACGTTCCAGACAACCTCGAAGGGGCCTGCCGGCACGAAGGGTATGCGTATTCCATATTTTTCCACGCCTTTCATCATTAAACCGAAGCCTTTGAACCATGCTTCACCGTATTCGCCATTTATGAACTGGGTTCTCATGAAATCCTTATCCGTCTTTAAAAGGCGACTTCCAATTTCGTAAAATGGTCTGGCAATGTTTCTGCTTATGCTTCTACAAGTGGGGCAAAGAGATACGTGTTCTCCCAAAAAGTCTTTTAGAGAGTTT
Source organism: Candidatus Bathyarchaeota archaeon (assembly GCA_025059195.1). Taxonomy (GTDB): domain Archaea; phylum Thermoproteota; class Bathyarchaeia; order Bathyarchaeales; family Bathycorpusculaceae; genus DRVP01. The sequence continues at coordinate 79,926 of JANXDU010000006.1, read as the reverse complement.
AAAAGAAGGCTCCCGTCTTCGGGGCATTCAAGATCAAAGCGGCTAATAAGTTCCCTTAACAGTGGGTTCAAAGTCACTGCGAACAAATTGTTTTCGATGGTGTCAATTTGCATGTTAGACCACTTGTCACAAATACTGTTATAAATGTTGGTTCTTAATCTTTTCTGGGATGGTCCAGCCGTAGCTATATATCGTTTATCGGAACATTTCGAGCGTTGAAGGAACCAATTTATTAAGAAATAAGATAATGTTGCACAGGCGAAGGGAAAACGTATGGGTGCGAAGAATAGGAAGACTCAAAGGAAAATAGATCTTCTTGATTTGTCTGATGCTGAAAGATCAAAGGTTATAGAAGGACTTAGACAAAGCTTGCGGCGGTCTATTAGCGAAGCTAAGTTGTGGAAAGCTTTACTTGAATCTGAGATGATTACGATAAATGGTCAAGTTGTTTTTTCAAGCAGTAATCCTTTGGAAGGGCTTTCCGTGCAGTTTGATTTCAGTAAAGCTTAAAACGACTTCCTAATCATATTTTATATGAAATTGAAAAGCTGCATACGTTATGAACTGTTCATCTTGTTGATTTTGTTAGGTTTATCTATGTTTGTTTTGAGGGGCCGTGCTTCAGATAGGGATATCCCGTTTGAGGTACTTGAGAAGGGAGATGTTAGCGGTTTTGTTGAGGAAGCCTACTTTGTCGTAAAGGATGAGATTGATTGGGTGCGTTTTTGGGAAAGACATACATCTGTTCGTGAGCCTAGGCCTCCTCCTTTGATAGATTTTTCAAGAAGCGTTGTTGTTTGTGCTTTTATGGGGCAATGTCCTACGACAGGATACTCAATTAGCATTGAGAGAATTTGGACCGATGGAGAGTATGTTTTCGTGGAGGTGTTTAAGCGTTGCCCGCCTAAAGATTTAGCAGTTTGTCAGATGGTAACATATCCGTATGTTATAGTTTTGATGGATAAAGCAGATATGCACTTTGTTTTTCGTGTAGTTGACGAAAACGGAGAAACTGCGGAGTATATGTTATCCGAATATCCTCTGGCACCCATTTTGATAGTATTTCTCGCGCTTGTTTGCGGAGTGGGCGTTTCTTTAAAGACTAGGAAAATTCCCTTACCTTAATGGTAGTGTTCCGTGGGGTCAAGTTTCCGTTAAATTTAAATTTAGTGCATATTTTAATTTATTGCACCCGTAAAAGGGGAAAGGAGAGGGCGTCACTATGTTATGGATTTCGGTGAGAAGTTTAAAGTTTAGCGTTGGGATGTTGCTGCCAATACTTTTGCTTTCAGTGTTTAGCTTAGTTCCAACAGTTTCTGTGCAAGTGGCTCTAGATGCTTCAAAAATATCTCCGGTACTATGGGAAGAAATAACAAGGGCGACTGGTTTTGTAAATGTGCTTATCGAAACATCGACGAATGATTACAGTAGCGTGATTCAGCAGATAAATGAGATGGGCGGTAAGGTTGGCTTGCAGTTCAATTTTGTTAAAGGTCTATCCGCGAAGGTTCCAGCATGGGGAGTGCTTGAATTAACCAAAAACAGCATAGTAGAGAAGATATATCTCGAAGATCAATTGTCGATACCTGGGCTTGAGGGTGGTGAAACCAACCCGCTTTTTGAGCTGACAGCAGCGGACGGGGAATACGAGACCGTGGCTTTCACTGCGAGTGAGCCGCCAGACGGCATTAACAATTACTGGAACACTATTTACATGGGCGCACAGCAGATATGGGGAGAAACAAACATGGGCGCCGGTTCGCTTGTGGCGATAATTGATACTGGCATATGGACTGAACATTTCATGTTTGCGCCTAAAAAAGCACTTGGAGAAATAGTTGGCGGAATAGACCTCAGCCGAAACAATAAAACAATATACGACCTTTATCCACCAACATGGGCTTGGAATCCCAAGTATTTAGGTTGGGACAATCCAAACAATCATATGCACGGTGGCCATTGTGCGGGAACCATTGCGAGCCGAGGCGGAGTAGTGGCCTCCCCGGGAACTAGACTCTATATTTACGCCCAAGCCCTCGAATATTACAGCGGAATACCACTTCCAACAGATGCGCAGGGAAGAAAAACCATCTGGCTTCTTGGAATGGCGCCTGCAGCAAGCCTATACATAGTTAAAGTTTTCGACCACACAGGGGGAGCCATACCAAGAGGAATAATAATCCTTGCCCTAGAGCATGTTCTTAACTTGAAACTCAACTATGGATACGACATAGATGTAGTCAGCATGAGCCTAGGAGGGGGCTCCCTTTTTGAAGGAAGAACAATGTATGAACAACTAATAGACACCCTGACCGCAAATGGCATAACCGTAGTTGCCGCGGCGGGCAATAACGGCCCAGCGTCTATGACTGTAGCGACACCTGGAGCCGCCTATACTTCAATTACCGCGGGCATGGCGGCGGACCGCGTGCACTCCGCAGCCTATTGGGATTACTATTATTTGAGGCCGCCACAGGCTCCGCCGGGTCCCGGTGCACAACTATTCGTTAGCTCAACCCCAATAATTGATACTATTAGCAGTCGTGGGCCCACATCCGATGGTCGCGTTAAGCCTACTCTATCAGCCACAGGGAGATTTGTCCTATCGGCCTTCACTACAAATAGCACCACTTCTATTGCTTGGGCTTCCGGAACTTCTATGGCGACACCGGCCATCGCCGGCGCCACCGCCTTGCTTAACGCATACTCAGAAATGAAGAATCTTGGCGCTAGTCCGGAAGACTACAAACAGGCGCTCACTGGCGGCGCTGTTTGGTTACCTGGCTTTAATAAATACGAACAAGGCGCTGGCTATCTAAACGCAACCAAGGCTTTGGCAGTTTTGAAGGCTGACCCCTCGTATGGTGATGTCGCGCCTCCGCTCCCAGAAAAAGCCAGCCTCGCAAATATAAGAAATATACCAATCTACACAGAAGGCGTATATACAGCGTCTGTCACCAACCTGCCACCAGGCCACAAAGTTGAATACGTATTCGAAGTAACTGAGTTAACGGACTCTATTAAACTTGAAGTAACCAACGTTGTTTTGGGCAATAATCCACTCGGAAGGAACAGCCTTGAAATCTACATCGGAACTGCTAAAAGGACGGTTACGGCTTACTGGGTTAGAGGCGCCAACGTTATCGGCAACTCATGGTTCTACATTACAGACGACACCGTAACCTGGTCCGTTCCCTACTTTACACCAGAGCCAACCTTCACATGGGCGACCTATCCTATTGAACCAGGATACGTTAAAGTAGTTATAGAGAATGACTGGACTAGCTACGACGTCATCTCCGCAAACATAAAGGTTACAGTAACAAAAGCCGAATGGAAATCGCCTAACATGCTATTTTTTGGAATCCTAAAGGAAGGTCAGCAAACTTCCTGGAGAACTATCAACGTTCCTAAGGGTACATCAAAAGTTGTAATTGAACTCTGGTGGATGCATGACTGGAGCATATATCCCACATCAGACCTAGATCTCTACATTGAATGGTACAACGGAACTCGCTGGCTCACGACAACAGCGGGAGCAACGTGGAACTCGCCAGAAAGGGTGGTCATTCCAGCTCCGGTCCAAAGAATCCGCCTACAAATCAGCGGATATACAATATACACAGGCTCTGAAGCCTTCAAAGTGTACATCTACTTCATCAGGCAAGCCTAAAATAGATCTCCACCCCCAACTTTTTCTAGTTAAACCTCGACAGTTGCTTCGTTTTCATTGGTTGACTATGCAAAATAGGTCATCTGATGGATCTCCAAAATAAAAATGGGATGTGGATGTTTTAAGGTTCATGCTAGTCTGGTGCAATAAGGAACTCTGAAATTTTTGCTTTACTTTTTGGATTCAAATAGACCCGCGCTGCAAAGAACGCGTTGTCCGCTTGCAGCCATCCGCTGCCATAGTCATGGTTGTTCCAAGTGTAGTAGGTATATTTGCCTAAAGTCGGGTGCCAGACCCATACACCGCCGGTTTCTTCATCTCTTGGCATTGGAATGCGAACCGAAGCCAGCCTGAATATTTCTTCAAAGGCGTATTGACTCAAGTATTTGTGGTTCTGGGCGACGAGGGCTGCGATTCCCGAGACATGTGGAGTAGCCATGCTTGTACCTGACACAAAATAGTATCGGTAATCCCACGATGGCGTAGGTCTTGTGTCGTAGGGTTTGTATGGACCTACAACCCAACATCCTGGTGTGCAAACATCCAGATCTTTCCATGTCTGTCCCAAGGTGCGGTTAGGTCTGGAGCTAAAGTCTACCAGATAGTGTTGCCAGTCGTTTCCAAGCGCATCTTCAACGTTAAACTTTTCCGGCACATCGCTTAGCCACCACCTATATGGTGACGGAGGATTTGAGGTTCCGCTGCCAATAAACTGTAGGGTCCATCCTCCAGCTGCTGCGGAAATCACTTGCGGATAGGCTCCAGGCCAATTCATTCCAGCTTCACCAGAGTTTCCAGCGGCGGCAACAACTATGCAGCCCTGAGAAATCGCATAGTTTATAGCTTCCTCCACCAGTGGGCTCGGCCTTGTTCCGCCTAAACTCATGCTAATGATTATTTTCACTTTATGCTGTTTCGCTAAGTCGCCCACGTAGCGGATGCCAGCAGCCACCATCTCCCAAGTTCCACCAGTAAGAAGCTCATATCGACCCAGATCAGGACGCCAAATCCACCATGCATCCAACACGAGCACCGGAATAATTGTGGCTTTCGGAGCAACCCCCCTAACATAGAACAGAGGCGTTGGAAAAGATCCAAGTTCCGGACGCGCCGCAGGATTAAAGTAGAAGCCTATTATAGTGCTTGTCACGTGAGCTCCATGGCCTGAACCACGAATACTAGTGATGAAACCCCTGTCATCTCTCAGCGGGCCAATCTCGTAGTATCCTGCGGGGTTCCATTTAATATCATGGGTGAAGCCTCTACCCCATTCCTCCTTAATGCGATCAGCTGGGAAGTAATACCGCCAGAACGGAGGCAACCCTGTGTCTAACACAGCCACATAGACTCCTTCACCCGTTTCTGAAACCGTTTCAGCGTCAACCATGTCAACCCAGAATGGCAAATACCCAAAGCTAACGCTTGAAAAACTGCCCACAGCCTCCACGGAAGCCTCATCCAACATCATGTACTCATGCACTAAAATGTTATTGTCTAAACTTACAACCCTAGCCGGAGATTCAGAGTCAACCGAAGGCCACGGTGCAATAGAGATTGAAAGCATCGCCACCAAAAACACCGCTAACGATAAGGTTTTCACTTTCATTTTTTCTCCTCCTCCCCGTAGATAACTGTCTATTTTTTGAATATAACCTTTTTTGGGAATATTCTTTCGTCTAGTGTGTAGCTGCAGAAACTAAACAATTTGGTTTTTCAAATTGGTAAAGAATTGGTAGCGGGGGGTCGATTTGAACGACCGATCTCTGGGTTATGAGCCCAGCGGGTTAATCCTGGCTACCCCACCCCGCTACATGTATGCTGAACCAAACTTTCTTAAATCCTTTTAGGAAATTCAGAAACCTTTATTATTACAGTTGCGCTTTCGAAGGTAGAACAGCCTATGGACAAACCGTATTTCCGTAAGATTTTCACTCCAATGCTTGATAATCCCATTTTTGTTCAAGGGTTGCCTGGTTTTGGGAACGTGGGCAAAATTGCCGCCCATCTCCTAATAAAATTTTGCGGAGCCAAACCCTTCGCTGAAATGTATGCGCCATGCTTTCCGGACTACGTTTCCGTCAACGCTGATGGTATTTGCCGTTTACCCAAGTACGAGTTTTACGCCGCCCCTATGGATAAAAACGATTTTATAATAATGACAGGTGACACACAACCTTCTTTTGAGGATGTCATAGCCCATTACGAGCTTTGCGGCGAAGTGCTCGACTTCATAGTAGGCTACGGCTGTAACTTTATAATAACCCTGGGCGGTGTTCCATCCGTGGATGATGCTGGGCGCGTTTATGTCGCTGCAACATCGCCGAGGCTGGCTGTTGAATTTATGGAAAAAGGCGCCGTTTTATATGGAAAAGGAAGGATTGTTGGCGCTGCTGGCTTGACAATCGGGATGGCTAAAGAGCGCGGTTTAGAAGGTGTATGCCTTTTAGGAGCGACCACGGGGTTTAGGGCAGACCGCGGGGCAGGCTTTTCAGTTTTTAAATTTTTAATGAAGGCTATGGGAAACGAGGTGAAGGAAGGGTTATAAGAGGCAAGCTAAACTTATTGGGAGTGTTTGTGCCTAACTGGGAGGATTTAAAATTGAGTAAAAGGGAAGGAAAATCCCGCGGTTTAGATTTAAATTCAAGGTTTTGGAGAACCTTTTTCACACTTATCGCCGCAGCTTTGATTTTCGCTGGACCAACATATTCGGTTCTTGTTTTATGGAGGGTGCTGGATTTGGACTATGCTCTGTCCATGGTGTCTGGCTTATTGTTATTTGTGGTAGGTTTCGCGTTTCTCGTTCTTCTCATTAAAAGGGCGGCTATCTCTTAGAAATTAGTTGGTTATAGCCTCCGATACCCCAGGGGGCATCATCAGTTCTTCAGCGGTTTGGGTTCTTCATCGGCGTCGTAACAGTTATACAAAAGGGGCTTAAAAACGTTCAGCTTTCAGGCCCTTCCTCTCGTGGAACAAAGCATATAAGGTATGCTGAAATATATACCGATTATGCAAGAAAAAAATAGAGGAAAAAATTTAGACGAGAAAAGAGATTCAGCAAAAAGAACCACAATCATCCTTGAGGAGGAGGAACGGAAATTCATTGACGCGTTGATCCGAGAAGGGAAAGAACAAGGCATAAAGCCGTTGTTCTCAAAGATGCTCGATATCTATAGAAGCATGATGATTTATGATTGGCGTTTCCCCGGCGAATATTATTGTGGAATAAGCCGTATAGCCTTCCTCAACGTGGAACTTGTAAACATTTTAATCCAGAATATTCCAGAGGAGAGGTGGCGAGAAATCGGCCGAAAAATGGGGGAGGCCTCAAAAGTCTCCATGGAGGCAACCCTCGGCATTCAAACATCAAATAGGGATACGTGGCATGAAGTGTTTAAACGCTTGAGGGTTCAAGGCTTCGGGGATTTCTACCTCAAAGATAAATACATACTGGTCAAGGCGCCGTTTATCAGCGAACCTAAAATATGGGCTGGCTTTTTAGAGGGCTTGCTTGATATAGAATTAGACATTAAAACGTTTACGGCGCCTTTTGTTTTTGAAATTAAACAAGGCATTCCTTCATAATAACGGTTTTAGTACCGGCTTTTTGGGGGAAAACTTTTAATTTTTTAATATTTTTATATAATAATAGTGAGTAAAGTTGGAGAAACAATCTAACGGTCATAAAATATGTGAAGCCCTAAGCGACCCCACAAGGACAAAAATACTTCAGTATTTATTGGAAAAGTATCCAGAAGCCAGAACTATTAGCGACATAGAAAAGATTTTGCCAAAATCGGTTTCAGCAACTACAATATCTTTCCACTTGAAAAAACTTCGGGAGGCTGGTCTAATAACGACCAATGGGCACAAAAAGGGGTTTAGGGCGTCCAGAAAAGCGGTAAAAATAGGTTTTAACGGCAACGGCTTCCATTTGGCGGAGGAATAAGCCGTGCGCGAGGCTATGCTTTACGAGCGTTTGGAAAACGAGAAAGTTAAATGCAATTTATGTGGCAGAAGATGCGTAATAAAAAGTGGAGAGACTGGCTTCTGCCTTGTCAGAAAAAACGAGAAAGGGGTTCTTTACTCGCTTGTTTATGGAAAAGCTGTATCCGCGTGTGTAGACCCTATTGGAAAAAAACCTCTTTTCCACTTTAATCCGGGCGCCTCCGTTATGTCCATTGCCACTGTAGGATGCAACTTCCGCTGCCAATTTTGTGATAACTGGACCATAAGCCAAGAAAAACAAATTGCTGGCCGCAATTTTTCTCCAGAGGAAGTTGTGAAGGCCACAAGGGATAACGGGTGCCAAGGCATAAGCTACACATACACGGAACCCACAATATTCTTTGAATACGCTTATGAAACGGCAAAACTTGCACACCAGGTTGGCTTCTTTAACACTTTTGTCACAAATGGATACATGACGCCGGAAGCTGTTAGAACCATTGCGCCCTATCTGGACGCAGCTACAGTGGACTTTAAGGGCGGCGGCGACCCAGAATTCTACAAAAATTTTTCATCCGTCCCGTCGGTTGCTCCCATTTTTGAATGTTTAAAAGAAATGAAACGACGGGGCATCCACATAGAAATAACAAATCTTCTTGTTCCAAAAATAGGCGACTCTATAGACCAAATTGCGAAAATTGCAGAATGGATTAAAGAAGCAATTGGAGAAGACACGCCTTTTCATTTACTTCGTTTCCATCCTGATTATAAGCTCATGGATATTCCTTCAACACCCATCCAGACATTAGAGAAGGCCTACGCTGCTGCCAAGAGCGCTGGTCTAAATTTCGTTTACATAGGGAATGTTCCGGGTCATCCAGCTGAGAACACCTACTGCCCAGATTGCAACGAGCTTTTGATTAAGCGTTTCAGCTTTGAGATTACAAGATGGAACCTAACAAAGGACATGCGTTGTCCGGTGTGCGGGCGAGAGATCCCAATAAAAGGAAGACTTTATCCGAGTGGCTACGCCTACCCTTATGCGCTGTTTTAAAGATCTTCACTAACCGTGGTCGAGCCTTTATGTGGAGGCTCCTACGTCCAGACGCCGTCGCTGTGTTGAACGACGAAAAGGCAAAGCGAAGTTTGGCTAGGTATTTCGCCGTTGTGCATAATGAGAAGCCGGCCAAATTTCAAATAGCCAAGAAACTTTCAGCACCTTTTAGAAAGGAAGACTCTACAGATGAGCTTTGGCGAAAACATGAGGCACTTACGCGGGAATTTTATGAACTTGAGAATGAAATAGACGATGGGAAGAAAAACCTGAATAGTTTACTCAGTCCAGAAAAATCCTATTTAGACCTTAAAATCGAGATCGCAAAGCGTATGTTGGAAAAGTGTCAATTTTGTGTTAGGAGATGCGGAGTTAATAGGCTTAAAGGTAACCTTGGTTTCTGCAAGTGCGGAGCAGAGATAACCGTTTCAAGTATCTTCGAGCATGTGGGCGAGGAACCGGAGCTTGTTCCTTCGGGAACTATTTTTACCATGGGCTGCACAATGCGGTGCAAGCACTGCCAAAACTGGACCATCTCCCAATGGATCGAGAAAGGCGATATTTATAAACCGGAAAGACTCGCAGATGAGGTTGAAGCCCTACGCAAAAGTGGCTGTCGGAACGCAAACCTTGTGGGTGGAGAACCAACACCGTGGCTTGGGCAGTGGCTTGAAACATTCAAATATGTGAATGTGAACATACCGGTGGTTTGGAACTCTAACACATACTACAGTTCCGAAACAGCTGAAATCTTAGCTGGTTTTGTCGATGTTTACCTTTTGGACTTCAAGTATGGACCAGGTGACTGCGCCGAGAGAATTTCAGAGGCTCCTAGCTACTGGAAGGTTTGCACACAAAACCATTTGGCAGCAAAAAAATATGGTGAACTCATAATTCGCGTCTTAGTTCTGCCTGGACACCTTCAATGCTGCACAAAACCAATACTTGAATGGATAGCCGCAAACTTGAGCCGGGAAACGCGCGTGAATGTGATGTTTCAATATAGGCCGGAATGGCGGGCATATGAGATTCCAGAGCTGCGGCGAAGACTAACCAGGGATGAAATGGAACATGCGGTTAGGTTAGCAAAAGAAGTGGGTTTAACCAACTTCATAACGTAGACTTAGTTTAATCGAAACGTATTTCTTGTAGCCTTTCCTTTCCTAAGGCAGATAGTGGTCAAGATGCCTTATTGTCCAGAATGCGGTGGAGAAATGCGCTACATAGCGGCTACTAAGCACTATGTTTGCCAAAGCTGCGGCCTTTCCGTTACCCAGCAGGAACTTATCGAGCTACGGGAAAAGCTGAAGTCTCCAGCTGAAACCGATGAAGAGGAAAAAGAGAGACGACGAAAGGAATACTTAAAGTGGTGGCTAGGCAGCAAGAAAAAGTAATTCCGCAAAATAGACTTTTAACGAATTGGTTAGCATAAAGCATAAAACTTTCAAGTTTTCTCAAATTTTGGCTTTATGAAAAGCCAACGGCTCTCTTTCCCATCTCTAAGATTTTCTGGCTGGTCTCCCTTAAACACCCCTCGTGGATGTTGCATTGCTGCTTACGTTAATCTGAAAGGATGCGCAATAGGCGGATTTTTGTATAATTAAGGCATGACGTGCTTAAGGGTAAAGGTTTATTTTTGTTGTTGCATAAATCACGACGAGGATGATGAGCGTAAAAATTGAGATAATTTGTGTTGGCAACGAGCTTTTAATAGGTAAAACGTTAAACACAAACGCCCAGTGGCTTGCTAAACGGGCGATATCCCTTGGAGTAACTGTTCGGAGGATAACCGTCGTAGGCGATGATGTTGAGGAAATCGCCAGTGCTGTGCGTGAAGCTCTGGAAAGAAAACCTCGCTTTATAATAACCACTGGGGGTTTGGGCCCCACTTTCGACGATAAAACATTGGATGGCATAGCAAAAGCTCTAAACCGTAGCTTGGAGCTTAACACCAAGGCTTTGCAGATGGTTAAGGAGAAGTATGAGGCCTACGCTAAAGCTGGCAGGCTGGATTCCGCGGAGTTAACCCCTTACAGAATTAAAATGGCGAAACTCCCCGATGGGGCAGACCCTCTGCCGAATCCCGTAGGCACAGCTCCTGGTGTACGGTTAAAAGCTGATGGAACAGAAATAATTGCATTGCCAGGGGTTCCCGCGGAAATGGAGGCCATTTTTGAGGGTTCTGTAGCTGACATGCTTAGGAAGGAAGCCGGAACTCTAGCTTTTTTCGAAGCCAGCATATACGCAGACGGAATTATGGAGTCAACGTTAGCCCCCTTAATTGATTTAACTATGCGGGATAACCCATACATTTACATTAAATCGCATCCAAGGGGTGAAGAGAAAAGACCCTGCATTGAAATTCACTTTTCAACAACGGCAGAAAATTCAAAAACTGCAAAGGACCGATTGGGGAAAGCCATAATACAACTTTCTGAGCTGATTAGAGAAAAAGGTGGAAAGGTTAAAACTTTTAAAAGTCTTTAAACTAAACTTGATTTTGGTTGCGATGAGGAGCAGGCTAGACTCTGAGTTTTGATGATTGGAGATCCGGGTGTCCAGAGCAACCTTCCAGAAATTTGTTTTTAACTAAAGATTGTCAGTTCATAAGAGCCATAACTTACCCTGCTAAAAAGACTTTGAGACAAAATGCTGCGGAAATATCTCGTAGCCTTCATGATTGCGGCGGTTCTGACAGCATCCATACATACATCTCAATGCTACTCCCCCGGCTGTTATACCGTGGCGTATTACCTCTTGAAGAGCTTCAACCGTTCAGAACAGTACAAATTAAACGTCGCCGTTACCCAATCCCTTTATGAGTATTATTGTGGGCTGGATCATAGGCAAGTCTCAATTAGAGATTTCGCCAAATTCGTTACTCCGCATCCTCTGAAACCCATTGCAGATAAACTTTGGGATATTTATAGCACCCATGAGGACTTTGCAAACGGCGTTTTGATGATTGTGCATCAAATACCCTACAATGTTACATTGCCCGCTAAATACCCGGTTGAAACGATTGTGGAAAATGTTGGGGACTGCGACTTGTTCAGCTATGTTGCAGCTTCAATTATGAAGGCTGGAGGATTAGATGTTGTACTCCTGTATTACCCTGGCAAGGCGCACATGAACATCGCCGTCCACCTTCCCACGGCACCGCGGTACGCGAGAATACCCGTTCGGTATGTAACTTACAATGGTGTCCGCTATTATGTAGCTGAATGTACTGGAGGCAATTGGATGGAAGGGTGGAGGGTTGGAGAGTGTCCAGAAGACTTGTGGCAAGCAGAGTGCCAAATAGTGTCGCTTGAAGATTGCGAGAAATGGGCTCCAGGGCAGGTGTCTGCAAGTTATAAAACCTTGCAGCCCTCAGCTATATCTTTGACTCTTTCATCAATTCTCGTCATACATGGAAGCGCCCTCACCATTTCCGGGCAACTTTCACCGAAACTGCAAAACAAAGCAGTGGCAATCTACTTTAGGATGGGAGGTTCTCCTTGGAAGGCGTTGACTATTGTGAAAACGGATTCTGAAGGGAAGTTTTCTTGGACGTGGATTGCAAACGAGACTGGTGTGTGCCAGTTTAAGGCGAGCTGGTCTGGTGACGACGATTACGCAGGAGCAAGCAGTCCAACAATAACTGTGTCCGTCATGTCCAAATTCTTCTTAACTATCTTTATTACAACAGTAGCCTTGGTTTGTATGGGGCTTGTAATATTTCTCATGGCAACTCTAGGACATCGCAGTGTTGAAGAACCAGAACTTCCAAGAATTACATACTAAGCGGAAAAGCTTTTACCCTTCAGTTGTTTGCAGTTTATACCACAGTGCTTGTTATATTAGGTGATGAAAATGTTTATTGTGTTTATCATTGGAACTGCAGGGTCTGGAAAATCTATGCTTACGGCAGCTTTCAGCGAATGGTTGAGAATGTCAAAACAAGATGTTGCAATAGTGAATCTGGACCCCGGTGCTTTAACTTTGCCTTATACGCCTGATGTTGACGCTCGCGACTATGTAAGCGTAGAGAGGCTTATGGAAGAATATGGTTTGGGGCCGAATGGAGCGTTGATAATGGCCGTCGATTTGTTAGCAGAAGAAGTTGAAAATCTTTCAAGAGAAATTGAAGATTTAAAATCCGACATAGTTCTAGTTGACACTCCTGGACAAATGGAGCTCTTTGCTTTCAGGGCTTGTGGAACATACATAGCTAATGAACTTACAAAAGAGCCGAAAGCCATAGTTTACCTTTTCGACGCCGTTTTTTCGCTAAACCCCCTAAACTATGTCTCAAATCTTTTCCTTTCAGCAGCCGTCTACAACCGATTTTTCTTGCCGCAAGTACATGTACTTTCTAAATGTGATTTGCTTTCTGAGGAGGATATTAACAAAATTGTGGATTGGTCCGCGGATCCTAAAGCTTTGGAATACGCCATTGAACAAAAACTTGAAGGAACAAAACGCCTACTAAGTAGGAATATGATGAAGGCGATTTACCAACTTGGCCAAAGGTTTCTGCTAATACCCGTCTCAGCGAGGACAAACGAAGGATTTGTTAACTTTAACATGGCGTTAGAACGGGTACTTGCTGGTGGAGACAAATACACCTATTAGACACTTAACAGTCATCGAGAAGGGTCAAAGCCGCAGCCGCAGCTCCATATTCGGCTGCATCTAACGTGTCAGCACCACTAATAACTATGACATCATTCTCCTCTGGTTGCAAGGCTTTGATGATTTGTTCTGTGGTTTCTGGGAAGGCGTTTTCAAAATCTGTACTCACTGAGGGAATTGTAAGATGACCGTTTTTAAAGAGAATGGTCACAGCTCCTCTCGCCCCTACTTTAACTGCGGCGTCTCGTTGCTCCATTCCCGATTTAATTTTATGTCCGCAGTTTTTTGCCAAAACTGCGAAGTTATACTTTGTGCCGAAAAGTTCACATTTTTCGATTTCCACTTTCTTCTGAAAGGTTTTCTTGTATTCATTCCAGATTTCCCACCCTTTTTCTGTGAGGGTGCACCCTTTTCTTGATGATGAAATCAAGTTTGCCGCTTTTAAATGATTAATTATCGTTCGTGTGGCGCCTTGTCCGATTCCAAGTTTTTCGGCGAGTTTTGTGCGTCCTATGGCTTTTTCAGCGGTAAGTTCAAGCGTTTTTAGTATGTGCAAAACCGAGAAAGTTGGAGCTGGTCCCGGAGCTTTTTCCTTGGCTATTTTTTCTAAGAGTTTCTTAAATTTGTGAGGCATGGTTCCACAATTATACCCTTGGCTGCTGGTTATAAAAATTATTAACCTCTAAAGGGTGTGTGTAAAGACCGCTGTTTTTATTGTCCTATTCTTTCCTTACATAATATTCTTTTACAATGCCTGCTGTTAGTGCGATGAGTCCTATTGCTAGCAAGTACAGTAGCGGATAAATAAACACTGAAAGCATTGATTCGTAGGTTATCGTTGGCGGCAACATTGGAGAGAAGAACACAGCAATCCACATCACAATGAAAGTTGTGATGCAACCCATGCCCAAACCAACGGACAACCCATGTATGAAACTGCTTCTATCCTCTTCATGAACTGTTTCGTTCTTGCTTTTTTCCTGCTCCCTGACTTTCTCTTCAGCTGTTGGTTGTTCTCCTTCAGCTGGTTCCTCAGTTTCTTGTTCTTCTTCAAGCTGTATTTCTACAAGTTCAGCTTGCTCGCTTTCCATTGTAATCGCCCTTTTTGTGTTTTGCCATGTGTGAATTAATAAAGCTATTCAATTTTGGATTATTATTCAGAATACGAATTTAAGTTACACAAATCGAACACTTGTGAAAATTCCGCTAAATTTTGCTAAAAATTTTTAGTAAATAGATATTTTTCCTTGAGCGAGTTCATTACAGAATTTGTCGATGTTTTCCAGCTCGTATTCCAGCACCGCCGCAATCTTGCTTCTAACTTTGTCTATAGAGCTGTTTTCCTTCATTACCACCTGCGCTGCGGCTATCGCTGGCTGATCTATTGGTCTACCGATTTCGCTTAAAAGCCAAATGTAAACCTCTTCCAACTCTGGGACCTCTTCGTAGACGTGTTGGGCTACTCTAAAAGTTAAAACGTTGTAAATTTTTCCTACGTGGCTCACTGGGTTTTTGCCCGCCGCTGCCTCCGAGCAGAACGGTCGGTTTAATGAAATTAAACCGTTTACACGGTTTCCTCTGCCCACTTGTCCAGAATCTCCGCTGTCCGCACTTGTTCCTAAAACTGTTAAATAAATTCCGCTAATGCCTCTACCCTGAACGTCCAACGTGTTTAACTGAATACTTATATTTTCAAAGTTTGTGTTGGACCTAACAAACTTATTGATTTCTTCCAGTATTTTCGCCTTTTTTTCGAAGTAATCCTTTTCGCTATTTACATATCGGTCCACAAAAGCCATTGAAATAGTTAGGTTCAAATTGTTATTGTTTCGACACCCCATAACCTTTATGTCTTCACCAGATTCTGGATGGCGCTGTTTAAATTCTTTAGAATTTAAAAACTGCTCGGTTTTTAAGACTATTTTCTCTGTTCTCGTCATAGGGGCGTAGCCAACAGCTGCCGAGGTGTCGTTAGCTCCCAACACTTTACCCTTGCGCTTAAAGATGTCTACGAGGCCCGCGGAACCTGGCTTTAGTTCAACTTGGTATTTTACATGTTTTTCCGGGTCTACAAAACGCATGTTTCTTCTGAACCATTCTCTCGCAGTGTTTATGGCTATCTCCTCAATATCTATCTTTATGCCATCGAACTCCGTTGTTGCTCTGTCACCGAAGACAAAAAGCATAGGTTGTTTGACGTAACCTCCGCCAAACCCAACTTCGGATTGCCCAGCAACAAGCAAAGATTTGTCCACATTATGGTGCAGTATTGTGCCCGCTTTTTCCATGTACTCTTTGCTGAGGCGGAGAGAGATTTGTTCCATGACTGCGTCGCAAATATAATCGGGGTGTCCCAAACCTTTTCTTTCTACGATTTCAAGCTTTTGTTCTTCGATAGGCGTTTGCCTTAACCTTTCAACCAGTATGTTTCTCAATTTCGCTCCCACTGTTAAATGAAGTTTAGTGGTTGTAAGAAAGCAAATATATACTTTGCTGTATCAATTCTATATCGGATGATAACTGGTGGTTATATGATTATAACGGGCTCCGCCCTCAAAAAATTGAGACTTGAAGCAAAGTTAACTCAGAAAAAGCTAGCGGAGCTTACGGGGATTTCGCAAGCGCATATAGCCAAAATAGAACGGGGAAAAGTCAACCCTAGACTTTCAACAATCAATAAAATTTTAGAAGTTTTAACAGAGGGCACGGAGAAAAAGTGTAGGGACATAATGACCCCCGGTGTCATTTTCGCGAAGCCCAACGACAGTGTTTTAAAAATAAGCGAAATAATGGTGCGTCACGCTATATCCCAACTGCCAGTGCTTGACGGTCAAAAAGTTGTGGGTACAATAACTGAAGAGGACATAATACGGAAACTGGGCTCAAACATAGCTAATGAAAAGGTTGAAAACGTTATGGGGCCACCGTTGCCTGTGGTTGCTGAGGACACGGGGATAAGTGTGATTCGTCCATTACTCGAGCGGCGACAGGGGGTTTTGGTTGCGAGAGGGAGAAAAATTGTGGGAATAATAACCCGTTCGGATCTTTTAAAGACAATAGGTTGATTAGGCTTATGTCTTTACAAGACTTTAAGCAAAAAGCCAAACAAGCAATAATGCAGCTTAGAAAAGAGACAGCGAAAAAGGCAATTATAGTACATCATGACGACGCCGATGGTTTATGCTCCGCGGCGATAACAAAGAAGGCATTGGAGCGCGAAGGGATAAATACTGAAACCTTTTGTTTAGAAAAAGTTTACACAGAGGTCATAGCTGACTTACATTCACGGAAGGATATTATCATTTTTTATGTTGACATAGGTTCATCCCACGCGGACTTAATATCAAAGCTAAATTCCGGCAAAAACCTTACCATAATACTTGATCACCACGACCCAAAACCTTCAAAGGACCCGTTAGTTTTGGATTTAAACCTAGAACATTTTGGTTTTAAGGGTGAAACTGATTTTTCAGGCGCCGCTTGCTGCTATCTTTTTGCTAAGGAATTGAATGAAAAAAACATCGATTTGGGATATTTGGCTATCGTGGGAAGTAGCGAAATTCCCGATGGTTTTAAGTCTGTAAACGAGATGATTCTACATGAGGCGTTGGAGAAAGGAGTAATCCGTAAAAAGGGAAAAAGCTTCGATATCCCCCGCTTCGGAATCAACGTGGGCGTTTTATTCTCGAAGCTTCAAATTCTCGGGGCAGTGGGCTATTATGAGAATGGCCCAGAGATTGGAATAAAGGCGTGTTTGGAGGGAATAGACAAAACCATCGAAGAGAAAGTAAATATCTTGGAGGGGAAACGAAAGGAAGTTAACCGAAAGCTTCTTGGAAGGCTTTACCGTGAAGGGCTCAAGGAAACAGAACATATCCAGTGGTTCGACGCTGGAGACATGTATCAAGGCATGGGCACAAAAGTGATTGGACAGTTCTGCTCTTTCCTATCTTATCAAACGCGCCTAATAAAACCCGACAAATATATCTTGGGCTTCGTTAACGTGCCGCAGGATATTCCAAAGTGGGGGAGACTCAAAGAGAAGTTTGTGAAAGTCTCAATGAGAGTTCCCAAAATAATGCAGAGCCTCATAGACGATGGAAAAATACTTGGGGCAGTGGATTTATTGGATAAAGCATCTGAGCCGTTTGGAATGGCTGACGGCCATCAATATGCTGCAAACGTGATCTTGCCCGTGGACAAAAAGTTGAAGCTTTTGGAAAATGCTGAACAAACGCTGCGGCAAGCGAGGGCTAAAAGCCCGCCTTAATGGGATTTCGAGGCTTCATAAATTCCCTTAAAACTACCGTGGCGTAGGAACCTCGGTAAAGCATGAAACTCATAACAACCTTATTTTTACGTGGGGTTGTCTCATCTCCCGATATTTCATGGAGAGAAAACTCTTTAACTCGTGATATAGCCGCACGAAGTTCACCTTTAAGGCTTAGTTCTGGGAATTTTTTTATTTTGAAGTCCTTTAAGGAAACACCTTCTTCTTCTAAAACAGCTTTTTCGTTTTCCCCTTGGACGCCTTGAGAAAGTGCTTGCTTAAAGCCTGCCAGTGGAAGAGCCAAAATCATTTTTCCCGTTTCCATTGCCCTGTTAATTTCAGAGGCTGTTTCCTCACTTACGACCTTATATTTCGAGGCGTTGGGCCTTCCTAAAGGCTCAACTTCTATGACGTAGTCTCCAACTTCAGCTTTGTTCAGTGGTAATCCTTGTGCTACCCTTCTGCTTAAGATTTTGTTGAAAAGGTAAGCCTGATAAGCCTGAGGGAATAATACCCGCAGTTTTGTCGGCAGTCTTCTAAAAGCTCCAATAAAATCCTCTGGCTTTTTTGCCAAGTGTTTCAGCATTAGCCGTTCATAGTGTAGGTTTTTTGGGAAGGCTTCCAAAGCCTTTTTAAAATTTTGTGTTTTCCACAACTCTTCTCGGGCTATTCTGGACTGTGGGTGCTCGTTGGGGCTTGGTTTTGCAAGAAAAAGCAGCGCCGCCTTGCGGAAATCACCTTTAACAAGGGCTTTTCCAACAAGATGTGTTATTGGACGTATAGTCCCAAAACGTTGGTGTCCAAAAAAGTTTGGCACACCCCCCACAGTCTGGATTTCTGCGATAACGTTTGAAATTCGCTTTCGTATAGCTGTTTCACTATAATTTATTGCACGTGTTGTAATCCTAAAATGGTTTCCAAGAAGGTGATATGGTGAAAGCTTGACATGAAAATAACGTAGTGGCCGAACTTCTAGGTCCTTAACCCGTATCTTTTGAACATCTTCCGCCGTTGCTCTTTCAATTGTGATGTGTTGTGCGGTAACAGCGTTAGCGTCCTTTATTCCAGCGATGCTTATTCTTTTCTCACTTATGCCTAACTGCCGCGCAATGGCCTTTACTGCTTGAAAAGTGTCCCAGCCGCGTTTAACTAAAACGCATAGCAGATAACGGTATGTAGAAAACGGGTTTACTTTTTCTGTTTGTGTTTCCACCTTTGGAAGAACATCAGCTTTTGCCCCGTCAACGAGAACTTCTTCTACTATAAAGTCCTCTGAAAAACGGCGAATGACCCCTCCGATTCCAGGAGTGCGAGTGGCGTAAACCTCGATCCCCAAACTCTTTTCTAGTCTCGATACACGCAAGCTAAGCCCTCAAGGTCATAAAAGTGGGAGCTTCCCCGTTATCTTGTCTACTTGTTCCACCGGGGCTGGGCCTATTCCTAGACATGTTATTGTTCCAGGGGGAACCTCGGTGAGTCCCCGGTCGCTTATTAATGCACAGGGAATCCCCAAACCCTTTGCCTGTTTCTCCAGCTCCAGAAGCTCTTTTTCGCTTTTAACCTTGACAACAACTTTGCACTGGCCCTCATTTAGCCAAGCTTTAAACCATTCTCTTTTATGTTTTCGTGCTTCCTCGGCTGCTGAAACCGCTGCATGGCCTGCTTGGGCAGCTATCTTACCCTTACTCATCTTTAAGTCGACACGCATTACTATTACTTGTTTATAATGGAACGTGTTCACTTTCCATCCAATCCTAGACGTTCTGCTTTTACTTTAAAATGCTTT
Source organism: Candidatus Bathyarchaeota archaeon (assembly GCA_025059195.1). Taxonomy (GTDB): domain Archaea; phylum Thermoproteota; class Bathyarchaeia; order Bathyarchaeales; family Bathycorpusculaceae; genus DRVP01. The sequence goes on along the minus strand of JANXDU010000006.1, from coordinate 60,581 downwards.
TAAGGCTAAGCAATAGAAAGTATGCAATTGCAGCCGTTATTCTTGGTTTTTTTACAGCTCTAAGAAGTGCGCGTCCCTGAAAATCCGTCTCTATTAAGTCTTGAAAGTCCTCTTCTCCGAAATTTCTTCTGCATAAACTTATAAAGTTGTCTAACTCTTTGTCGTGGATTCTGTCCAAAATTTTCCTAATTTCCCGCATTACCTTTATGTCAAAGCCCAAAAGTTTCATTAAACGTTTTTGATATACCCTCAAAAACTTTGGCGAGAAATCTTTTGTGTTTATAGCTTCCACTGCAACATCCGCCGCAATCCTTGCACAATTCAACCCGAGTATAATTCCCCCTCCTGTGGTGGGTTTAACTTGGGCTGCTGCATCGCCAACAACAAGAAAACCATGCGCGTATGCTCTTTTTATCGGCCCGCCTAATGGTATCGGATGGAAAGTTTCCTGCAGAATTTTCGCCTTTTTCAATTTTTTTGAAGCTGCCGGATGCTTGTGCATAAGTTTTCGAAGAAGCGTTTTAGGATTGCCAGCTTTAGCGCCAAGTCCAATTTTCGCCACGTCTTTTTCTTTCGGGATAAGCCAAGCATAAAAGCCTGGTGCATATGTATTTCCGAGAAAAACTTCGACTTTATCGGGCTCAAGGTTATTGACGTTTTCAACTTCGGCGTTAACGCAATAGACAAAGCCTTTCTCCGGTGGGGTTAAACCAGCTTGTCTCAAAATTTTGTAGGATGTGCCTTCAGCATCTACAACTATCCTACTGGAAAACTTGAAAGTCTCTCCACTAGTTTTTGAAATAAGTAATTTTGCAAGGCTTCCATCAAGCGTCAATGAGTCAACTTTTGAACCTAAAAAATAGCGGATTCCCGATTTCTTGGCTAAATCTGAAAGATGCTTGTCAAATAATGCGCGGTTAACGACACATGTGGTCGGTAAAGAAAATCGTATGGTAAATTCTGAACCATTTGGCGAGTGGATTTTCACTCCATAAAAAACGTTTTCAATAACTCTTTTTGGCAAGGGGTAAAGCCCAAGGTTTTTTAGTCCAGTGATGCTCAAATGTCCGGCACAATGGCAAGGGGTTCCAATTTCGTCATGCTCCTCAAAAACAATTACGCTAACTGCCTTTTTAGCCATGTTTAAAGCGCAGAAGGAGCCACTGGGCCCTCCTCCGACAACTACCACGTCTGAAAACTTTTCCATCAATTAGCACTTTAGGCCTCTAGGGCAAGTCACGATACGAGTTCAACCCTTTTCTTTCCACGAGCAAGCGACGTGGTACGTATCTTCCCAGCAATTTCAAGTCGCATTAAAAGCTGGTTGAAGTCTCTGAAGCCCATATCCTTATATTCTTCGGATAAGTATTCGAAAAGCTCCACATCAGTTGAGGCGCCCTTTTTCCTTAGAATCTCCAATATAACGTAGTATGCTGGATGAGGTTTCCATATTTTCATCGGCATGGCCTTTTCCTCTAAGCCACTGGTGTGGCCGGTTTCTGTACTTGTCTAACTTGCTGCATGAAACTTTTGTACCATTTCTCCATATCCGGTGTGATTGAAGGACCTATCCTCTTTAAAGCCTCTTCAAAGTCCTTCATGGTAACCTCGCTTGCGTTTATATCCCTTCTTAAAGCTTGCATAGCGGCTTCTCTGCATACAGCTTCTATATCTGCGCCTGAATAGTATTTGGTCATAGTTGCAAGGGCTTCCAAGTTTACATCTTTTGCCAGCGGCATGTTTTTTGTATATAGTTTGAATATTTGAAGGCGGCCTTTCTCGTCGGGTTCTGGCACGTATATAAGCCTATCAAACCTTCCTGGGCGAAGCACTGCTGGGTCAACCATATCTGGTCTGTTTGTTGCGGCTATTACTACAACGTCCTCTAACGTTACTATGCCGTCCATCTCTGTTAATAGCTGGCTTATCACTCGTTCCGTTACACCGCTATCAGCAAATCCCAGTCCTCTACGGGGCACTAGGGAATCTATCTCGTCAAAGAATATCACAGCCGGAGCTGCCATTCTAGCCTTTCTGAAAACTTCTCTTATGGCTTTCTCAGATTCTCCCACCCATTTTGAAAACACTTCTGGGCCCTTAACCGTTATGAAGTTGGCTTCGCTTTCTGTTGCGACGGCTCTGGCTAGGAGAGTCTTACCGCAACCAGGAGGACCATATAATAGTATTCCCTTTGGTGGCTTTATCCCCATTCTCTTAAAAATTTCTGGGTTCTTTAAGGGCCATTCAACAGCCTCCTTTAGCTCTTGTTTGACTTCTTCTAGTCCTCCTATGTCATCCCAATGGACCGTTGGCACTTCAATGTACACTTCTCGCATAGCTGTGGGTGTTACTTCCTTGTAGGCGTTCAAGAAGTCCTCCATTGTCACTTCCATTTTTTCCAAGACTTCAGGCGGTATCCGTTCTTCCTCAAGGTTTATTTGGGGAAGATATCGCCTTAAAGCTTTCATGGCTGTTTCTCTGCAGAGGGCTGCCAAATCAGCGCCGGTATATCCATGGGTCATTTCGGCGAGCTTTTTGAGGTCTACGTCTTCAGCCAGCGGCATTCCTCGCGTGTGAATTTGAAGGATCTCATATCTTCCTTGCTTGTCCGGTACGCCTATCTCTATTTCTCTATCAAATCTTCCGGGTCTACGAAGCGCGGGGTCCAAAGCGCCCGGCCTGTTCGTCGCACCTATAACTATGACATTTCCCCTTCCAGATAGGCCGTCCATTAAAGCGAGGAGTTGCGCCACAACACGTCTTTCAACTTCGCCTGTTACCTCCTCTCTTTTTGGGGCTATGGCGTCTAACTCGTCGATAAATATTATGCTTGGCGCGTTTTGCTGGGCTTGCTGGAAGATTTCTCTAAGCCTGGCTTCTGATTCGCCATAGAACTTGCTCATTATTTCAGGCCCGTTAATAGAGAAGAAGTTGGCTTCCGACTCGTTTGCCACAGCTCTAGCTAACAATGTTTTGCCACATCCCGGCGGCCCGTGGAGTAGCACTCCTTTTGGCGGTTCTATGCCTAGCCTTTGGAAAAGCTCTGGATGCCTCAGTGGCAATTCCACCATTTCTCTCACTCTTTGAATTTCCTCATGTAATCCTCCAATGTCTTCGTATGTGGTTCTAGGTACGCCTTTTCCTTCGGGTGCTGGTTCGCTTAGAATGGTTAGCTTTGTTTCCGTTGTGATTTTGACTATACCGTGGGGGCGGGTTTTTGTCACCACAAATGGTATGGCGTGCCCAAGCATCATAACAAGGGTTGTGTCCCCCTCAACAAGGGTTCTCTCCATCAAACGGTTTTTAACAAAGTTTGTGAAGTCTTCGTCCACGTTTAAGCGCATATCCACAGGTGCAAGCGTCACGTTTAAGGCTTCCTTAACTTTTGCAGGCCTTACCACGACATACTCATTTATGGCTACTCCTGCATTTTTCCGTGTGAACCCGTCTATGCGTATGATATCGCGGTTTTGGTCTTCGCTGTACGCCGGCCAAGCTATGGCTGACGTAGTTCTTTTGCCCACTATTTCTATGACGTCGCCTGCGCTTATGCCCAGTTTTTGCATTGTTTTCTGGTCTACGCGGGCTATGCCCCTTCCTACATCCCTTTGTCTAGCGTCTCCAACGCGTAGTTGAACTTCACTCACTTTTTCGCCCACTTAGAACCCTTCCGTGACGAAGTTGTTCTGTTTCGTAACACATATAATTCCCATATTAAAGTTTTTAACTCATCTGCTTATCCTTCTAACCATCAACGTTTGCACCTGGCTTATTTCGCTTATCTGCTCAAACTTCTTCTCAAGCTCTTCCAAAACACCCGTTTTATCCTCGGGGATTTTAATTGCGCATAATAGAGCGTTTAAGCCAAAGGCTATAGGCTCTTCACCATAACCGTGAATTGTAGCAAACTCTGGTAAAGACGCTTCAATCTTCCTCTTTAAATCATCAAAGTTTACAGTAATATCTGTTGGAAATATCTTATATGTGATTATAACACTTCCCGTGGATTATCCCACCTTTTATCATGGACCAATAAAACCACATTTTGGACATTTGTACGGACGCCCAAAGTTTCTACATTTTTTGCAGCGCCTTATCAATATTTCTCCACAGTTCGGGCAAAGAAACTTTGTGGCTTCTCCCCCTGGCGGTATGGGTTTACTACAACTGGTGCACGTGACCAACGTTATCGTTGCAGCTTTTTCAGTCATTTTATTCCTCTCTGGCATGTTTGTTGGTTGTAAATTGTTAAGCCTCCTTATATTTTATATGGTTTTTGAATTCCCACGGCTAACCATTAAGCTTAAATATGTAGCATATAAGTCTAAAACGGTAAGTCAAAGATTGGAAGGTGATGGAAAATTGAAATACGCTGCTGCCATAGTAATGGGTATAGTAGTAGTTGTAGCGTTCATTGCAGGGTTATACTTGAGTCCACATGTGCTTCCGCAAACTTGGGGCCCAGAAGATCCTGTTTGGGAGAGGGTTACTAAAACAGGTAAAATTAGGATCGGCACTGAACCAGGATGGCCACCTTACGAGTTTTTAGACGAGAACGGAAGGATCGTTGGCTTCGAAATCGAGTTGATGGAAATGATTGCAGACGAGCTGAACCTAACGGTCGAATGGATCAACATGCGTTTCGACGCCATAATACCGGCGGTTCAAGCGATGGACATAGATCTGGGCGTAAGTGGTTTTTCGGTGACCTCTGAAAGGCTTGAAGTGGTTCAGTTCACTATACCTCACAGCATTACAGAGGGGCAGGTCATCATGTTGAAAAGCAAGGCTGAACAGTTAGGGATAACCGAGTTGACTTCCCTTTCAAGTTTAATTACCTTAAATTTAAAGTGTGGCACACAGTCGGGGACGACTCAAGAGCAAGAATTGCAGGAAGTTGCACCCGGCGCTTTACGTTCTTATGACAACTTTCTTGATGCTCTTGAAGCTATGAAAATAGGTTCCATTGATTGCGTTTATGCAGAAACTCCAATAACCTCTAATTGGATGCTTGAGGCTGAACAGAAGGGTGAAGAACCCCTAGTGGTCATTTATAGGAGACCTTATTACCCAGTGGCTTTTGTGGCGCATAAGAAAGCGGATATACTTGTTGCGAAAATCAATGGAGTGCTCTCTGAACTAATAGCTTCCGCGAGATTAGACCAGTTAAAGCAAAAATGGAAGTGTGACTAAACTCTAATGTGATAAGCGTTGGACGCCCTCCAACAGTTAGCGCTTATATTAAATGGGGTAACTTCAACAATAACAGTTTCCATCGTCTCTTTTTTCATAGGAATCTTTGTCGGGTTGCCTTTGTCTTTTTTGCGTGTTTATGGAACAAAAAGCGCCCAAATACTTATTGATGCTTTTGAAAAGTTTTTCAGAGGAGTTCCAGAACTGGTGCTTCTGCTTATGTTCTACTTTGGCGTTGGACTGTATTTCCCTTTTCCTTTCAAAAATGTTTTCTTTACAGCAAATTTTGTTCTAGGGTTGAGGAGCGCCGCGAATCAGTCCCAAATTTTCAGGGGGGCTATACGGGGTATAGGCGACGAACAGATGATGGCTGCCATGTCCCTTGGGCTTTCGAAGGTTAAATCTGTTCTCTACGTAATGCTGCCCCAAGTGATCATTTATTCTACGCCTGGGCTTGGAAGCGAATACGCCCTCCTCATTAAGGATTCATCTTATGCCTACCTCATTGGTGTGGTTGATATTATGGCCTACGCTGTTTGGATTAGGAAGGCAACAATGGACACGTTCACTCCATACGTCATCTCGGCTTTTCTCTATATTTTGTTAACTTTTCCAATAGCAACTTTCCTTGACCGGTGGGGAAGTCGGAAAAAGAAACAACTAGGATTGGAGCGAAGATGACGGAAATAGTAATGGAATGCAAGAATCTTTGGAAAATTTACAAGGATATTGTGGCGGTAAGGGATGTTTCTCTCCAGATTAGGGAAGGTGAAATAAAGTTAATCTTCGGACCAAGCGGTTCGGGGAAAAGCACGCTCCTCAGATGCTTGGCTATGCTAACCACTCCCACAAAGGGTGATGTCTTCCTAAGAGGAGAGTGCCTAACAAAGCCTGGTGTTGACTTAAACAAGGCAAGGGCAAGAATAGGTTTTGTTTTCCAGCACATCTACCTTTTTCATCATTTGACAGCTCTGGGAAACGTTGAGTTAGCGTTAAGACACGTGCTAAAACTGCCAAAAGATGAGGCGAGAAAAAGGGCCATGAGCGCTCTCGAGGAGGTTAAAATGGAAAAATGGGCAAACTATTATCCTGCCCAACTTTCGGGTGGGCAACAGCAACGTGTGGGAATAGCAAGGGCTTTAGCAAGAAATCCGGACATCATACTACTTGATGAGCCTACATCAGCCTTAGATCCAGAGTTAACGGGTGAAGTAATAGACACTTTGAGAGACCTGGCGAAAAAAGGAACAACGATGCTCATAGTCAGCCATGAAATGCCGTTCGCTCAGGAAGTTGCCGATGAAATGATATTCTTCGACGAGGGAACAATAGTTGAAACTGGAACACCCGAACATTTTTTCACCAATCCTTCAACTGAAAGAGCAAAAAAATTCATGATGCGACTTATTAAGCGAACGAGAAGGGAATAGATGGAATTTCTGCTAAGATATTTGTGGGACATTCTGCAAGGATTTATTGTTACGGTAGAGGTCACATTGTTTGGTGCATTTGCGGGGCTTGCCCTTGGCACCCTTTTAGCTCTTGGAGATTTGTATGGAGGGAGAGTTGTTTCCATACTTATTGGTGCTTATACCGAGTTTTTCAGGGGGAGCCCAATCATAGTTCAGTTATTTTTCTTCTATTTCTCGATTCCCTCCCTACTTGAAACCACTTTTGATGCGTTTGCGGTAGGATTGGTTGTTTTCGCTTTAAACAGCGCAGCCTACCAGAAGGGGTATATCAAGGGAGCCATAGCAGTTATCTCGGAAGACCAGATGATGGCCGCCCTTTCTCTGGGGCTTTCAAAAATCAAAGCAATTTTTTACGTTATACTCCCACAAGCTTTGAGGCTAGTTATACCTGCGTGGAGCAACGAGTTTTGTTCATTGACAAAAAGCACGGCGGCTTTGCTTGTTATAGGCGTCAAGGACTTAACTTCTGTGGGGCTTAGAATTTCATCCTGGCATTTTCGATACGTGGAAACATTTCTTGTAGTGGCCATAATCTACCTTGCTTGGGTTACAGTTGTTACTAAAATAGCAGATGAAGTATATGAACGGGTAAAGATCCCGGGAATCGAAATATCCGCTTAATGCAAAGCTTTTATTGTTCAACTGTGCTTTTTAAAAACTAGGCGTATTTGAATTTGGGCGTCAACCTTCGTGATCTGGTTCCTAAAACCCCCATTAGGCTGGAGGATTTAAGCGGCAAATCCATTGCGATTGATGCTTATAATGCGCTTTACCAGTTTTTGGCGATAATACGGCAACCCGATGGCACTCCTTTAAAGGATAGCAGTGGGCGGGTTACAAGCCATCTAAGCGGTTTACTCTATAGGACAAGCAACCTTGTGGAATTGGGAATCAAGCCTATATACGTCTTTGACGGGACCCCACCGGCTTTAAAAGAAACTGAAATAAAAAGGCGTATGAAAGCCAAAGAAGAGGCTTTAGTGAAGTATGAGCAAGCTTTGAAGGAGGGAAAGATTGAAGAGGCACGGATGTACGCGCAGGCCACAGCCAGCCTCAAAGACTATATGGCTGAAGACAGTAAACGCTTGTTAAATTTGTTGGGGATACCGTGGATTCAAGCTCCCAGCGAAGGCGAAGCCCAGGCAGCTCATATCGTTAAGCGGGGAGATGCAGACTACTGCGCAAGCCAGGATTATGACAGCTTACTTTTTGGGGCCCCCAGACTTGTAAGAAATGTTACAATTTCTGGACGGAGAAAGCTTCCGGGTAAAAATGTTTATGTTGAAGTTGTGCCGGAAATCGTTGAGTTGGATCGTGTTCTGAAAGAGTGTGGCATTACTCTTGAACAACTTATTGATGTAGGAATATTGGTTGGGACGGACTTTAACCCTGAAGGAATAAAGGGGCTTGGTCCTAAAACCGCTCTGAAACTTATAAAAGAGCATGGCAGCATAGAGAATGCTTTACCTTACATTAAAGACGCAGAGTTTCCAGTGAACCCTCGACAAATTAAGGAGATTTTTATGCACCCCAAGGTCACTGATAACTACCGAATAGAATGGAAAGAACCAGATGTTGAAGGCGTTGTGGATTTTTTGTGCGGCGAAAGGGAATTTTCCGAGGAGCGGGTCAGAAAAGCTTTAGAAAAAATGCAGAAAGGAATGTCCAGACTCAAAGGGAAGACAACGCTTGAAAAATGGTTTAGATAAACTTGAAATAGAAACTTTTAACCTTCATGTGCCGGCCGGAATATAGTATTTTGATGGGGGAGGAGAAGATGCGTAGCCAAATTACGATTCAAGTTGACGAGCTTCCAACAAAATGGTACAACATCTTGCCAGACCTACCTGAACCGCTTCCACCCCCGAAAGAGCCGGAAACTGGTCCGCCGCGAATTGAGTTTTTGGCTAGGACCATGGTGAAGGAATGTTTAAGACAAGAAATGTCAAGCGAGCGTTGGATTCCAATTCCAGACGAAATTCTTGAGCTTTACATTCATATGGGGAGGCCGAGGCCTCTATATCGTGCAGTAAGATTGGAAAAACGCTTGGGGTTAAAGAGGGTTAGGCTTTACTATAAGCGGGAGGATCTGTCTCCGACGGGTTCCCACAAAACTAACACGGCGGTTGCTCAAGCTTATTACGCCGTGAAAGAGGGAAAAACAACGTTAGTAACCGAGACTGGAGCTGGACAGTGGGGAACAGCTCTTTCATATGCTGCGCGGCTTTTGGGTTTAGACTGTGTGGTTTTCTGGGTTAAATCTGTTTACAACTGGAAGACGGATAGAAGAACTTTTATGAAGCTTTTGGGCGCGAAAGTTTACGCTTCACCAAGTCAACAGACAAAGATTGGCAGAGAGGTTCTCTCAAAAAATCCGGAGCATCCTGGCTCGCTGGGTGTGGCGATTTCAGAAGGTCTCGAGTACGCTGAAAACCACGTGGATGCTGTCTATTGTCTTGGTTCTGTTCTTAACCACGTGTTGATGCACCAGTCTATAATTGGGCTGGAAACCATAAAACAGTTTGACCTCATTGATGAAAAACCAGACCTAATAATTGGCTGCCTCGGAGGGGGCTCAAACTTTGGAGGTATAGCCCTACCTTTTATAGGTGAGGTTTTAAGGGGAAAAAGAGAATGCGAGTTTTTGGCTGCCCAATCAATGGCAGCACCCAACCTTGTCAAGGGCGAATATCGTTACGATTTTTGCGACGTAGCTGAATACACACCGCTATTGAAAGTTTATACTTTGGGGCATAAGGTTGAAATGCCTCCAATAAAAGCCGATGGCTTGAGGTATCACGCAGCAGCCCCTATAATAAGCCTACTAAGAAATCACGGGCTGGTGAAAGCAGTGGCTTACCCCATAGACGAGAAAGCCGTTTTTGAAGCGGCAAAGATTTTCCTTCAAAGCGAAGGATGGCTGCCAGCCCCAGAGTCCAGTTACGCTATCCGCGCCGGAATAGACGAGGCTATAAAAGCTGAGAAAGCCGGAGTCGAAAAAGTAATCTGCATGAATATAAGCGGACACGGCTTTCTAGACTTAGCGGCGTATAAAGAAAAACTTGAAATTGGCTAAAACTAAGCCAGAGTTCGTGGAAATTTTCCGCATAATTTCCAGCAGCCCGCTTTCACAACTTTAACTTTATAAAAGTGAAGGCTGTTAATATAGAAAATGTAAAATGTAAAATTGAGATTCAGCATCATAGTTGTTGAAAGGCTTTGGGAAAAACATGAGTGAGCTCGCTGTCAATGTTGATGGTTTATGCGTAATGTACGGTTCTTTCAAGGCTGTGGATGGTTTAAGTTTTAAAATCAACCGTGGAGAAATCTATGGTTTACTTGGCCCAAACGGGGCTGGAAAAAGCAGCACGTTGAAGGTTTTAGCCGGAATACTTGAGCCCAGTTATGGTAAGGTTGAAATCTTTGGAAAGCCCATCTCCGAAGAGATTGAGGTTAAAAAGCTGATTGGCTATGTTCCAGAGGAGTCCATTCTTTTAGAGTCTCTCACTCCGCGAGAATTTTTTGAGTTTATTGCTTCTGTAAGGGGTTTAAGCGGAGAAGTCAATCCGAGGCTTTCTAAACTCGTCTTGGCTTTTGAGCTTACCGAATATTTTGATACTCCAATCGCAACGCTTTCTATGGGAACAAAACGTAAAGTGTCCGTTATTTCTGCCCTTTTACATGAGCCACCGCTTTTAATATTAGACGAACCCCTAATAGGGTTAGATGCTCGCTCCTCTAGAATCTTAAAAGAGCTTATAGTTCACCATGCCCGCAAAGGCGGGGCTGTCGTTTTTTCAACGCACATAATGGAAGTTGCCGAAAAAATCTGCCATAGAGTCGGAATAATCCACAAAGGCAAACTTGTGGGTGAAGGAACTGTAAGCGAGCTTAGACAGCTTATTCGAAGCGCGGAAGTCTCTTTAGAGGACATTTTCCTCAAGGTTACCCAGCAGGAGGCTGGGATAAGGGACCTAATCGTGGCTTTAGAGGAAGGGTGAAGTGGCGGAAAAATTTTTTAAGCTGTGGAAAATTTCCGGCACGGTTTATAGAGAGATATGTTTCCAATCCATCTTTTCCCTTCGTTTAGGCGCTCCCTTGCCTCAAATGGATAGCGACAAAATCCGAAAAGTGGCAAGGCAAGTAGAAATGAACATGTTAGTTAGCAAAATTCTCGTAACGATTTTTGTGGCTGTTTTAGCCGTTATGCCTCTAGGTTACTGGTCATACTTTGTTATGGGATTAAAACTGGTGGAAGAGCTGGCTATTGTTGGCTGTGTTTCAGTTTTCCTCGCTTCTCTGTTTTTCTTGTTGGTGGTGCTTGGGCTTCAAACCACAACTTCACTTATGGCAACAAAAGCCTTCGAAATTTTGAGTAGTTTTCCGATTTCGCGAGGCGACGTCTCCAAAATTGCGCTTTTTTCTTTCTTAAGGATTTTTGATATGCCGTTGATAACGGCTTTGGCAGTTTTCCCAGCGGCGTTTTCCATAGTTGTTCGTTCATTTTTTGGAGGCTTAGCTGCTTTGTTCACAGTCGTTTTAACCGAGATTTTTGCTATGGCCTTAACGATAGGCTTGTCAAAACTTTTTTATTCAAGAATTGTTGCTGGCGGGGGTGGCTCCAAGTATAGAACCATTATGCGGTTTATCTACATGCTTATATGGATTCTTCCCTCTTTTGGAATCTACCTAGCCATGAACTTCGCAACACAAATTTTGCAAGTTTTAGCCTACTCCCTAACGCAGATGTCTGTTATTCAAACTTTCGCGCTGGCTTTGGTTTATCCATTCTCGTTAGGCTTCACAACGGCTTTTGCAACATTCCCACATAAAATCAGCTTGATGCACGCCGCTGCTTTGGCAGTTTCCACATTTTTATATACGGCTCTGGCTTATCTTGGACTAAACTATACGGGTTCAACGATCCGACGCATAGGCTCTGGCGGAGTTATAATTGCTTCTAAAGCTTTTGTTCGGGATCTGGTTATTCGGCCTAAGTCTCCCTATTTAGGGGTAATAATTAAAGATCTAAGAGTGGCTTCTCGGTCTCCTTCTTATGCAAGCATTCTGATGCTGCCCGCCCTACAAGCAGTAATTATTCTCATATCGTTAGGGCTTGTGAGAATAGACTTGCCGATGGTTCTCGGTTTTCTGGCCGGGATTTCGTTGATGTCGCTTATAGTGGCTCCCACATTGTTTTCAGTTGAAACGTTGGCGTCAGCCTACACGCGAAGTCTGCCGTTAAAGCGGAGAACAGTGATCGCCGCAAAAACGTTTTTGTCCACATTAACATATGTTAGCTGCGTGGTTGCGCTAGCGGCTTTCACACTATATTTAAGAAGAGAGATTTTTTCTGCAGTAGCGTTCGGACTGGTGCAGGCGGTCTCTGTGACTGCTGGCTGCATGTTTGAGTTGCTTTTACTCGCTGAAAGGTTTTGGAAAATAGAGCTGTCACCTGGCAACATCTACGCTAGTTTATCAACTTTTGTAATGGTGCTTATCCCCGGGGTAGTCTTGTGTTTAACACCAATGATGGTGTGCGTCGCCCTTGGCTTTTCAAGCGCTTTGTTTACTCTAACCGTTTTTCTTGCCATCGCAACTTTAGAACTCGCAGTGGTTGCAGCTGTCACTAACTTGTTGGTGAAAAACTAAGTCGCTAAGAAGTTTTAATTAAAATTTGTGTCCATAACGCCCAGTTAGAGGCACAAAAGCGACTCCCCCAAGGTTTTCTCGGCCAATTTTCCCGTTGGCGCTCTTTGTAGCTTTTATTAAGCTTTGGAAAAAGTGAACGCTTCCAACAGGGATAAGCATTATCCCGCCGGGTTTCAGTTGATCAATTAATGGTTGAGGGATGTCTGGTGCAGCTGCTGTCACTAGGATTCTGTCGTACGGCGCTTTTTCTGGATATCCCATGGAACCGTCGGCGCATATTATTGTTACGCGGTCTCCGTAGCCCGCTCGCATGATGTTTTTTCTGGCGAACTCAGCTAAACCTTCAATTATCTCCACCGTATAAACGTGTCCCCATTCGCTTCGGGGGGCATCGCTGGGCGCCACTATTTCAGCTATAGTGGCTGCATGCCACCCTGAGCCTGCCCCCACCTCTAGGACTTTTTGGCCTGCTTCCAATTGGAGGGCTTCATTCATGATGGCTACCATGTTTCGCCTAGCTCAGCGCAAAGGCTCGCTGAAGCTATGTGGCGCTGAAACTGTCTGCCCAAAACCAATTGGAAGAGGTGTGTCCACTGCGCTATATTGATGCATGTTTTTAGGTAGAAACTTTGCCCTAGGTACAGAGCGTAGCGCTTTTATCACTTTGGGAGTGCGGAGAACCCCCTCTCGTATTAGGTTTTCAATGAGTCTTTCCCATTCTCTTTCCAAACAGCCCACCAAACTAAGGGTATTGCAGAAAGGGCATTTAATACATTTGCATACTAAAGCCAGAATCCTCTATTTTACTGTCACCGATTTTGCTAGGTTTCTGGGCTTGTCTGGGTCGTATCCCTTTTCCACAGCCATATGATATGCTAGGAGTTGCAGCGGGATGACGAACGGTATGGGTGATAATACATCTGGAACCCCTTTTGGAATTTCCACGTAGTCGTCGGCAAGCCTCTTTACTTCCTCGTCTCCCTCCTCTATGACGGCTATTATAGAGGCTCCTCTAGCCTTCATTTCCATGATGTTTCCTATTGCGGTTTTATGGGTGTCATCTTTTGGGCAAACAAAAACCACCGGGAAGCCTTCTTCCACAAGGCTTATGGGGCCGTGTTTGCTTTCACCTGCCGGAAAAGCTATTGATGGGACGTAGGCTATTTCCATGAGCTTAAGCCTTCCCTCGTAGGCTGTGGCTGTGCTTATACCTCGTCCTAAGAAGAAGAAGACTTTGGAGTCTTTGTACTTTTTCGCTATGGCCTTAACTTTTTCCTCTTGGGTTGTGATTACTGTTTCAACGATGTCAGGAAGCTTCTTCAACTTGGCCTCTATAAAGTCCATTTCGTCCTGGGAAATTTTGCCCCTTTTTTTGGCGAGTCTTAGGGCCAACTGCGCGAGGACTGAGAGTTGAGAAGTGAAGGTTTTTGTCGCTGCGACGCCTATTTCTGGCCCAGACTGCTGGCTGATGTAGACTCGTGAAATTCTTGTTAGCGTTGAGCCGATGACGTTTGTTAAACCCAAAACTGTGGCGGCTCTTTGGCGGGCAACGTTCACCGCCGCGATAGTGTCTGCGGTTTCGCCAGATTGGCTTACCGCCAGAATTGTGCTGTCAATGTTTACCGATTTGCCGTGTTGTTCCATGAATTCTGAGGCTATTACTGGGTATGTGGCTAGATAGGCGAGTTTAGAAAACATGTATGAAGCCGCTAAACAGGCGTGATAGGATGTTCCACAAGCAACCAAAAAGACTTCTTTAGCGCGGTCTAAGAACGTTGCCATCAGATCTAAATAATGCTCTTGCAACCGCAAAGTGTTCCGCAGACAAGCAGGCTGCTCATGAATCTCCTTTAACATGAAATGGGGATAGCCTTGCTTAACAGCCATTTCGGGCGTCCAGTCAACGATTTTCGGTTCCCGCACAACCAGGCTTGAATCTGAAATTTTCCTAATTTCAAAGCCTTCGGAAGATAAAATTGCAAGTTCTCCATCCTCAATTATAACGGTCTTGTTGGTTAATGGTAAAAAGGCTGGAATATCCGAGGCGCAGTAGAGTGCGCTGTCCGACAGTCCCAAAACAAGGGGGCTTTCATTTCTGGCGCATATTATTTTATTTGGTTCTTTCGGGGAAATAACCGCAATAGCATAGGAACCCTCAACCTTTCGGACCGCATCGAGAACGGCGTCTGCAAGGTTCAGGAAAGGGTTGCTTTTTAGGGCTTCCTCTATAAGGTGGGCAAGGACCTCCGTGTCTGTTTTTGAAACGAAAACATGCCCCTTGTTCTCCAGTTCAAGCCTTAATTCAGCAAAGTTTTCGATTATACCGTTGTGAACCACAGCTATCTGTCCAGCGCAATCCAGGTGGGGGTGCGCATTAACCTGCAACGGGGCTCCATGGGTTGCCCATCTTGTGTGGCCTATGCCTATTTTTCCGGGCAAGTCGTCGAGGTTGTGGATTTTGTGGACTTCATCTATTTTACCGCTGTCCTTTTTTATGTAGAGTTTTCCTTCATGTATTGTGGCTTCGCCAACTGAGTCGTAGCCCCGATATTCCAGCCTTTTTAATGCTTGATGTATCACTGGTGCAGCGTTTCCCTCTTTCAAAATGCAGCCGAATATCCCACACATTGGAGCTAAGCCTCGTTAATTTTTGCCCAATTTTTAGTTTTTTGAATTAATAAGGATTTTTAATGGAAAAATTTTTAGTTCTAAAGTTTTTGTAAACATTTCCGCCTTTTTTAATCTCTTTCCGTCTTTTTTGGGTTCTGGATTTTCACAATATTCAGAAAATTTTTATAACGGTTTTATCCTAGGGCTTTCCTTGCTAGTTCAGCGCCCAAAACCATGTTCTTCAATTTTTCAAAGCTAACATTCCATTTCCGTGTTCTTAAACCACAGTCGGTACTGACAAATATTCTATCCGGGTCTCCGACAATTTTTGCGGCGTGAAGAATTCTGTCTCTCACGAGTTCTGGAGGCTCAACAAAGTCTGTGTGCACATCTATCACACCTAAACCGTAATTTCCACGGTAGCCATGCTCCTCAAAAATCCTCAATTCTCTATACCCCACCCTTATTTCACCAATCCCCGTTTGTAAGTTGTCTCTGTTAGCAAACTCAAGGGCTAATTGGTTGCAGTTGCGCAGCTGGCATGCGTATTTTGCTAATACCCTATAGTTGCTGTAGCAGTTGTGGAGGCTAAAGGTGCAGTTAAATCCTTTAACCGTTTCATTGAAGGCTTCCACAAAAAGCCTCATCTCCTCGTCTGAAGGATTTGTTGTCGCTGCGGGCTCGTCTATTTGGATCCATTTGGCCCCAGCCTCTATCAATTTGGCTATTTCGGGTCTCACGACTTCCTTTACTAAGTCGAAGAGGAATTCTCTCCTCGCTGAAGCTTTCCTCTGTTTAAAGTCTCTAGTTTGGCTTGCAGCTTCGCGCTCATAATACTCGTTAAAAGTCCAGTCTACAAGCGTGTAAGGCCCGGTGAACGGCACTTTTACAACTTTTTCAGTGTTTTTTCTGGCGAAGACAAATTCATCCACGTAGAAAGGTTTGACATATTTTGGTTTATTTACACATGCAGCTTTGTTGAAATATCTGTAATCGAAGGATTTAACATAGCCTAAAAACTTGAAGCCTTCAACATTACGTATAACGTGCTCATACATTTCTGAGCGCCACTGTTCTCCATCGAAAATTATGTCCAGTCCGGCAGTTTCAAAAAAGCGTATGGCATACAAGGCGGCCCATTCAAGTATGGCCTTTCTGTCTTCTGGGGTTTTTTCATGTTTTGTTAGGATTTTTACGAGGTCTTCTGTGTTTTCTATGCCCAGTCTTCGTCCCCACTCAACAGCTTCTGCAATTTCTTCTTGTGTGAGTGGTTCTCCTCTGTAGGCTTTTACTCTCCACGGGGGTTTGGCAAGGCTCCCTATTTCTTGCGTTGGGAAAAGCTTGTTCATGAGCTTGCCTCCTCGCTTCTAAGAATTTCCACAACGCGTTCTATAACCCTCAATTTTTGTTCAGCCCTTTCCCATGGTAAAAACTCTAAATCACAGTTCGGACAGATGAAAACGTCGCCGATTTTTGAGGGATAGATGGCTTCAATCAGACTTTTTGAAACATTTAAAAGCTCCCTTTCATTTTCCAAAAGGGAGCTACGGGCGTCTACAACTCCTAAAGCAACGCCCTTATTGTCGAAAGAATATTCCTTAAGTTCTTCCAAGTTTGTTTCGTATAGGTCTATTCCTAAGTCGCTGACTGGAAAGTCTAACGCTTCTGGCAGAATCTTTGAAAAATCGCCGAAAAAAGTTTGAAGACAAGTTCTAAGTTTTACGTTTTTGAAGGCTATTTTTAGGGATTCTTTAATATCTGAAAGCGTATCCTTTGGAACGTTTTCCTTAAAAGGCGTATAAACAAGTGCCGGATCGCTTAACTGAACGTATTTGAAGCCAACTTCGGCTAAATTTTCGATTTCCTCTCTTATAATTTCAGCGTATGCAAACATCAGTTCTCTTTCATTTTTGTAAAATTTGTTTTCTGAAAGTCTTGCAAAAGTGTAGGGTGCTGGCATGATGGCTTTCCACGGTAAGTTTTTGGGAAGAAGCCCTATGTATGTTGTTTCCGCCACTATGCTTCTTGTTCGACGAAGGGCGCCGAAGACTAATGGCCTTCTGTAAAAAGTATTGTTATTAAACCATCTGGCAAGTGCTCCAACCCTCAAGCCTTCCAGGTTTTTTGTGAAAGGTCTCAGAAGATCTTGCCATTTTAGCATGCCGTCTGTGATGTAGCTTAATTTGGCCTTAGTTTGTGCTTCTATAACTTTTTTTGTGCCTTCTAGGAAAGCTTCTTCTAAAGCTTTTTGGTTTATTCTGTTTCTTTCGTAGACCCTTGTGGCTTCGATGAGCTCTTTTGGTCTTGGAAGGATTCCCGTGACGAAGCATCCTATCATTTCGGCAACCAGCTTTGCGGTTTTTAATGAGGTGTGCATGAAAATTTGTGGCGTGGAGGATAGTTAAGTTTTCCATTTTTGATCGTCGATGTTTATTCTACTTTTATGATGAAAATTTTAATAGTTTGACGGGTTTATGGTTATTGAACTGGGATGGTTAAAAAGCTGCTGCTTCAAGACGACGGAAAAAAGCGCATGGTTAAGGAAATAACAGTCTTTGATGACCCTCAAAAATTGAAGTTGATTGTTGGTAGGTTGAGCTGGAAGATTCTGGTTATGCTCTCTGAAAGGGAAATGTATCCGCTGCAGATAGCCAGAGAGCTTGGCGTTCACGAGCAGAAGGTCTACTATCACATTAGAAAGCTCGCGAAAGCGGGGGCCATAACCGTTGCGAGGCAGGAAAGCAAGAAGGGAGCAATAGCTAAATATTACCGTGCGTCAGCGTCGGCCTTTGGCATAGAGGTTCCCGGCGGATATAAAACCTTAGAATGGGTTGCTCCAGCATGGGTGGGTGAGCCTATTCAAAGGTTCTTCAAAGAGTTTTTGCGGGAAGACGGAGTTTTTGATGGGAAGATTGTTGTTGGCAGTCCCTTGCCCCACGGGCCTTTTAAGACAAGCGCCAGAGATGGACATTACGCTTCCCATTTAGCCTTCTTTCTCGGACAGTTTGCCCGCATGCCTGAAGACTTCGCCGTTAAATTGGATGTTGACGTTAAAGCTGAAAAAGAAGAGAAAAACAATCTAATTCTTGTAGGCGGCCCTGGGACAAACTTGTTGACGCAGGAGCTTAACGACTATTTGCCAACAAAGTTTAATATGCAACCGTCTGAGCAAGGCTTTTTGTTCGGCGGACTTGTTTCCGCGAGAACTGGGCGAGTTTACACGGCTGACAGTGTTGGGCTTGTGGCGAAAATTGTTAATCCATGGGATTCCAGTAGACGGGTTATTGTTTTGGCTGGAAACAAAGCGGTTGGCACGAAGGCATGTGTTTTGGCTTTAACAAACTTTTGGAAGAAAACCTTAGAAAAATATAGGGATGACAAGCCCTTTGCAACCGTTATACAGGGGTTTGACTTGGACGGCGATGGTAAAGTGGATTCAATAGAAGTTTTAGAGTAAAATGGTAATGGTTCGAGAGGCCACAATCTGAAAGGGTGTTTTATGAGGGCTTTGGAAAGCGTCAATGCTTTTGGGCATAAAAACATTAGGGCTACGCATAAAACTACGCTTGAAATAACGAAGAAAAAAGAGCTTTCTGTTAGGGGAGACTGTATTATTGCGGTTTCAGCCGACAAAGGTTTCCCAGAATTCCAACCCAACTTCAAGGAGCTTCTGCGTAGAGACGGTGCAAGAGTGAATATCCAAATTGACGTTGGTGGGATAATTGAGACAATATCCGCCTTCGGGGATTCAAGGCTTGTTCTGGCGCATCCCACGGATTTAGTTGTTAGGAAAAGCGATTATATTTGTGGCAGAACTTTGGCGATAAGGGCGGATAAAGCTGCACGTGACCTTTCAAGGGAGCTTGTGGCAGCGCTGCAGAATCCAATGCATAAGGTGAAAATAACTTTAACCGTAGAAGTTTAACGGACTTCCGCATCTAATACTGCCTGCCACTCGTAGGGCGCCGTTTCACGGATAAACCTTGAAAAGAGAATTTTCTTAACACTTCGTTTGCACTTCTCTACTTCTGCTATGAACTGAGTTTTAAGGTCTTCTAATCCGTTCAAGCCTTTCACGAAGCTGTAAAAGTGTATGATGCCGCCTTCTGGCTTTAATGCTTCGCATGCAGCTTCGATGAATTCCATGGCTTTTTCCGGCAGATTCATTATTAAGCGGTCTGCTGCGCTGCGGAGCTGTTGTTTAACGACTTGTTTCGCATCGCCAAGCAATGGGTAAACTTTTCCATCCACACGGTTCAGCCTAACATTCCTTTTAAGGAGTTCAATAGCTTCTGGATTTATGTCTATGGCGTAAACTCTAACTTTTGCATGTTTTTTTGCAATAAGTATTGCAAAGGGCCCAACACCGGTGAACATGTCTATGACTGTTTCACCTTCTTTGACTTCGGATGCCACTCGCATGTGTTCGTGGGAGAGGCGTGGCGAAAAGTAGACCTTAGCTAAGTCCACGTAAAATAGGCATCCGTGTTCTTTGTGGATGGTTTCAGTTTTGGGCTGGCCGGCAATTATGTTAAATTCTCTTAGGCGATACTCGCCTTTAACAGCTCCAACTTTGGCCAAAACCGTCTGCACGTTCCTGTGCGTTTGCAGTATGGCGTTTCCTATCTTCGTCTTGTAGGTTTCGAGTTCTGGTGGAATCTCGACGATGGCTATGTCTCCGACAAAGTCTATGGCGCGGGGGAGACAAGCCAGCAAGTGGGGCGGCATTTTGTCCTCTAAGGCTTCATGGATTGTTTTGGGTTGTTTTCTCCTTTCTGGAAAAATGTATGTTGAAACTTCAAGGGTTGGGACGTTTTCCCTAAATTTTTCCAACTCGTCTGGTTGAAGGTTTCTGGTTAAGGGAATGTAGATGTGATTGTTGTCCCTTTGAATTTCCAGTTCCTTATCAATTATTCCGAGTTTATAGGCTGTGGTTATGGTTTTTTCGCCGTAAACCTTTAGCGTTCTTAGGCAAGGCGCAGTTTTAGGCACCGTTAACGCCTTGGCAGACTACTCTATTATCTTGAAAAAGTCTCTCTCAGTTATTATGCCCACAAGCTTACCATTTTGGACGACGGGTAGGGCGCCGAGGTTTTTCTCCCTCATTAATTCTGCTGCTTGTCCTACATCTGCATTTGGCTCGACGGTTGAAATATTCTTTGTGGCGATTTGGAAAACTGGCGTGTTTAGCACTTGTGTTATTGTTCCGGACTGGAGGTGTTTGAAAACTTCGCCCGTGCCGAAAAAACGTATTATGTCCATGGCTGTTATTATTCCAACCACTTTGCCGTCCGCAACTATTGGAAGCCTCCTAAAACCATGGGCAATCATGCTTTTCTCCGCCTCAAAAATTGTTGTTTGCGGCAAGGCTGTAACCACTTGGCTGGTCATTAGTTCCGCGACTTTTACTCCGCTTATGCGTCCCGCGAACATGTAGGCTATATCTCTTTCAGTTATGATAGCCCTAACACGGTTTTCTTCGTCGATGACTGGTAAACCGCCTAAGTTCTTCTCCTTCATTATCTGTACTGCTTCGCTGATCTCTGCGGTGGTTTTGACAGCGAAAACCTTCTGGGTCATTATCAGTTTTACGGGTTCGTTTATGGCTTTGAAAATGTTCCCCGAAAACTTTTGCTGAACGATTTCAAACCTCTTGCCTCCGCCAAGATAATCGACGATATCCGTGGCTGTTACGATTCCTGCAAGGGCTTTCGTTCCAGGATCGGCTATAGGTATTCTGCGGAACCCTTCCTTCGCCATTATTTTGACGGCATCGTAGATGGGTGTTGTGGGCGCCATTGTTATAACTGGGCTTTTGGCTATGTGAAGTATTTCGCCCTCCCGTTTTTTAGTTGTGGAGCTTTTAAGCGAAACTGGACCTTTCCCCCTCAGGGTTCGTCTAAAAGTTTCCCTACTCAAACCCTCATCCCCTTTTTCCAACGTTATTGTTTTATAATCAGTCTGGCTATATCCTCACGGTCCACTATGCCTATTAGCTTTCCGTCCTTGTCAACCACTGGAACGCGTCCAATATCCTTCGAAACCATTGTTTTAGCAACACGGATAGCCTTTATTGAAGGCTGAACCGCTACCACGTTTGTCTTCATAACTGCTGAAATCTTTGTCGACGCTTTGTGTCTACCCTTAGGGGACTCGAAGGTCGGCAGTAAAGCTCCGCTTTCAAGGAGGTCTTTCTGCGTTACAATTCCTACAAGCTTATTGTTGGCGACGACTGGAAGCCCCCCTAGAGCTTTTTCTTGCATTAAAAGCCAAACGTTATCCACTTCGTCTTCGGGGGTGCATGTTATAACTTTTGTTGACATTATGTCGGAGACTGGTTTAGCTAGTTTCTCCGGGCTTGTTTTTATGATGTTTTCTATGAAGTTTTCTAAGCCTAAGACTCCCTTCAAAATTTTTTCTGTGGTCGTGTTTACGACTGGTATGCACCATTCATCTAAGCGGATCATTTCTCGAACTGTTTGATAGGCGTCATCTTCCATGGTGGCTGTGTATTTTGGTTTCGCCATTATGCCCTTAACTTTTATTGGTGAAACTGACGAGGATATGGTCATCGCTGAGCCTCGAGAAACCACTCCTACAAGCCTTTTTTCGTTGTTTACAACTGGGAGAATTCTTAGAGAGAAGTCACGGATGAGCGCGCGGGCTTTCGTGGCAAGGTCATCCTCATAAATGGACGGGTGCTTTTGGTTGGTTATTTCTCCAACACGCAAGCGATCTCCCCTTTTACTCCTCGACTTCTAATTCGGCTCGGCAGTCTTCGCACAGAAAAGCGCCATCCACCTCTTTTAGGCTGTCTGACCACCCTCCGCAGCGGTCGCAGTATCCGCTTAGGAGGGTTTCCTCCTCGCTTGTTTCTCCTTCAGGCGCTGTTTCAGCTAGGTTTTCGCCTTCTATTAGGGCTTTCTCCTGTATGGTTTCTATGAGTTCCGGCATCACTGCCAAAATATCTTTGCTTGAAATAAGCCCTACCAGTTCGCCCTTGTAGACTACGCCGAGCCTTCTGATGTTTAATCTGCTCATTTTTCTGGCAGCCTCGTTTATTGTTTCGCCGGGTTCTATGGTTATCAAAGGCGATGTCATCACGTCCTTAGCCTTAACCGTGTCTGGTTTGAGGTTTTTGGCGAGCACTCTTGCAACCAGGTCTCTTTCCGTTATTATCCCTATAGGTTTTCCTTCCTTGTTTGTCACTATGATACAGCCTAATTCGTGTTTTTCCATTAGTTCTGCAACGTGGACCACGGGGGCTTCCTCGTCTACGGTTATGACTGGGCTGCTCATCACGTCTCTTACAAGCATTTTTGACCTTAAACCTATTTCAGCCATCCTTTCCCAACCGCTAGCCCTTTTCTAGCCTTCTGTCGTGTTCACTCAACTCAAAATAGAAAGTGGCATTTAAAACTTGTCATGTTTCATGTGTTTCACGGTTTGTGGGAGAAACTTATTATCTCAGCCCCCTATAGTTTAACGAGGTTGGAAAAGGCGTATGCTAAGAACAAACGTTGACAAGCTTGTTAAAATTTCGGTCTTTGGCGAAGTAGCCAGCCCCGTGTATGGAAGGGGCGTGTACAACATTTCAGCCGAAGGGGTTCCCATGGTTTTGCCAGGCGTGGGCGGCATAACCTACAATGTGCGGGTGGGCGACCCGGCTTGCGGCTGGGAGGCAGACCACGTTGAGCCAGGCGTGAGCATAGAGAACAAGGAGAATGACCCGCGGTATGGCCAAGGCGCAAACACGGCTTTAAATGTGCTTTCATGTGTTGGGAACGAGGCTGTTGTTGTTTCCGGCGACGCGAAAGGCGCGAAAGGCGTTGTTACCGGCAAGCACGGCGGGATTGAACATGTGCTTGTGGATTTTCAGCCCGAGGCTCTTGAGAAGTTTATGCTGGGCGACAAAGTTCTCGTGAAGGCTTTTGGCGTAGGCTTGAAGCTTCTGGATTTTCCAGACATAAAAGCCATGAATATGGACCCCCGCTTCTTAGAGGCTTTAGACCCTAAACCAGTCGGCGACAAGCTTGAAGTTCCCGTAACCCACGTGATTCCAGCGGCGATTATGGGCTCCGGGCTTGGCGCAAACCAAACTTATTCTGGCGACTACGACATTCAACTTTTCGATGAGGCCACCCGTCGCGAATATGGACTTGACGACTTGCGGCTTGGCGATTTAGTGGCGATTTTGGATGCAGACCACTCTTATGGACGGATATACCGCAAAGGCGCCGTTTCAGTGGGCATTATTGTCCACACGAATAGCATAACCTCCGGGCATGGTCCAGGCGTCACAACGCTTTTCACGTCCTCGAAGGGTAAGATAATTCCAAAAATAGATTCAAGGGCTAACATTGCCTACCTGCTTAAGCTGAGGACAGATATATAAGCAAGGACAGCATCTTCATGGTTGAAAAGGCTTAGTGAGATGTTTGTTATGCCGTACAAGCGGAAAAGCCGTGGAAGGTCGAAGGGTTCAAAGGGAAGGAGCGACTTTGTCCACTGTGCAAACTGTGGTCAGCTTATACCTAGAGATAAAGCCAAAAAGGTTACGCGTCGATTTACCCTAGTGGATCCAGCTTTGGCTAGGGAGCTTCGCCAAAAGGGGGCTTTTATTTCCGCGCCCGTGGACACCAAGTATTATTGTGTTTCTTGCGCTGTGCATTATGGTATTGTGAAGGTTCGTGCCAGAGAAGAACGCAAACTTCGCATGGGCAAGAGGGTTTAGGCTTCGCTTATCTCTCTTTTATTTATGGTTTTGTAAACGTGGATGCTTCTCTGGATCACTGTTAGGTTTGTGAGCACTGCTAACGCTATTATGCCGGCTTCTAGGGCGTTTTTCCAGAAAATTTCAAAGAGGCTTGCCGCCGCGATTATTATTATGCGTTCGGCTCTCTCAGCCAAGCCTATGCCTTCAATTTTCACGCCAGCCGCCTCTGCTCTGGCGCGAGAGTAGCTTACCAGTAAAGAGCCCAACAGCGCCGCTAACCCCCAGTGTAGTGTACACAGCCCACCTAGCATTATGCCCGCGTATATAGCCGCGTCTGCATACCTATCCATCAGCGAGTCTAAGAAGCCGCCGAAAGGTGTTGTTTTTTGGCAAAGCCTTGCCACGGCGCCGTCAAGCATGTCGCAGTATCCAGAAAGCAATAGGAGAGCAACAGCTAAAGCGAGGTTTTGGCGTCCACTCATGTAGGTTAGTGCAGATAGAAACGCGAAAACCATGCCTAATGCGCTTATGGTGTTTGGTGTTAGCCCTATTTTGTTGGCGGCTTCTGCTTGGACTTTTATGGCTGACTGCACTTTAGCTTTGAGTTTTGTGAGCATTTTATTTTCGCTTTTTCTGTGTGGTAATCCTTATTTAAGAATTACAACAACTCTGGAAAAGGGCGGTGTGAAACTTTGATCACTGTAACTTCGGTTAAAGTCGGCGGCAAGGCCTGTTTAGGCGTTAAGGTTGAGCTTCCAGAGTCGCCTCCATTACTGTTGATGGTGACGGAGAAAGGATTTGTTATGTGTGGTTTCCTAAACATTGAGGCGGCAGAACGCCTCGGCGTGGCTGCAGCCATGGTCAGCGGCGTAAAAACCTTTGAAGACGTTTTAAACGCTGAGGTTAAGGCCGCCACAACAAAAGCCAAAAGCCTAGGTGTCCAACCCGGAATGCGGGGCGCAGAAGCCTTAACGTGCATGCTATAAATCAATTTTGTTGTCCACGGCCCAACTGAATTGACATCCCGAAAATGGTTAAGGAAAACGGCTTAAGGTGCCTACCCCCTCCCCTCTAGGATTTTCATGAATTTTGACTATTTTAATCAAAACAGGGCCTGGCCCCTCTTAGATTTTGGAGAGGCCTTCTTTAATTGGCAATTCTAATAAAGGGTTCCTTGTGTAATCAACTAGATTGGCTGGAGAGGCATGAATTTGTCAAAGGAGGCTATTCTGGAGGCTGTTGCTTCAGAAGTTAAGGCGTGTACTCGGTGCAGCCTTTGGCGAAGCCGCAAGAACGCGGTTCCAGGCGAAGGCGATTCAAATGCTAAAGTTATGTTTGTTGGGGAGGCGCCTGGTTACTGGGAGGACGTCAAGGGCAAACCTTTTGTGGGAGCTGCGGGAAAATTTTTGGACAGTTTGTTGGTGGAAGCTGGTCTACTGCGGAGGCAAGTCTTTATTGGAAATGTTTTGAAGTGTCGCCCGCCTGGGAACCGTGAGCCAGCCCCCGATGAAATTGAGGCTTGCGCGTCGTTTTTGGATCGGCAAATTATGGCTATTAGGCCAAAGCTTATTATCACTCTTGGGAATTATTCGACAGCTTACATTTTCGCCAAGGCTGGAATACCCTTTAAGGGTGTAACCGAGGCTAGGGGAAAATTTTACCAAGCAAACGTTTTAGGCTTGGCTTTAACCGTTTTTCCAACTTTGCATCCGGCGGCGGGGCTTTACAGCGCCAAATACAAACAGCTGCTCATGGAGGACTTTAGACTGTTGAGGGTGAAAATCCACGAGCTGGGCTTAACCGCCTAATCCAACTTTTTGGCAGCCTTCAACTCTTTCAGGATTTCGTCTGCGTTTTTGTAGGTTTTTGATGGAAGCTCTGCCAACAGCTCCCCGAGTCTAATTTGCTTGCCCTCCTCGACTTCCACGAGTCTCCAGCCAACTTTTTTGGCGAGCATGCTTTTGGCTGCTGGATAACGTGTTTTTTCGATTACGCTTTTTATAGATTCCAGCCCCGGTGTGCCCGTTATTTTTGGGAACTTTCCAGTTGAAAGGTATTGCATGAAGCGTAAGCCGTCCTCGAACATTGAGAGGTTGTTAAAAAGCACGTAAACCATTTTGCCCTCTGCCTCAAACTTTTTGGCCGTTTCGCCCAGTTTCCGCAGCTCTTCGTCCGTGTACTGGTAATAGTAGGGCTCTTTGCCTAAGCCGTGTAGTCGAAAATAGGCGGTTTGGCTCGTGTAGGCCGGCAATGTTCTGAAGGGATCTGTCACGTGAACCACGTTTAGGCGTTTCAAGACTTGGTTGAGTTTTTCCATGACCTCTGGTTTTTCCCATTCTGGTCCTCGGGTTTCCCACACAAGCGTTAAATCTTCTCGGTTTACGTTTGCGAAGTATTTTTCCGCTTCTCCGAGTTTGTCTGGTCGGAAGGAGCCGGGGGTCTGTATGAGCAGTATTTTAGCGTTTAATGTTTTGCAGATTTGTTTCATAGTTTCGAAGGCTTGCTTGCTTGTTTCGTTCAGTTGCATTTTGGTTTTGTGGCTTATGTCTTGGTGAGCTTTAACTGTGAACTCAAAGTTTTCCGGGGCTTTCTCCCGCCAGCCTCGGACGGTTTCCAGCTTCGGATACTCGTAGAAGGTGCTGTTCAATTCGACTAGACCGTAGTTTTCGAAGTAACGCTTCATCGAAGTTGGAAACCCGCAACACCCCACTTTGATCAAGACTAAAAGCCCTCCGGTCCACGTGGTTAAGTGCTAACTTTCGGAGGGGGGCGAACGGCTCTGCCAAGCTTGACCCGTAATGCAATGCGGTAAAGTTTACGCAGAGACTTTACAAGTTGCTCAACAGTTGGCAGCGCCGAATAGATTAGTGGTATATGATCATATTCCGCCAGCCTAATCGAGTGGATATCTGGCTTTACGCCGTGGAAGACGACAACCCGCGGTTTTAAGCTGCTCATGCGCACAAGCATCATAGGCGAGTTCTCGTTTCCAATGTTTGTGAATATAAGCGCCCGCTCGGTTGTGGCGCCGAAAAGCTGGGCATACTCAAAACCCGAAAGGGTTTCAATGGTTTTGCGGCTGTCCACGACGGTGTAGCCTAAAACCTCCTTGATGTTTAGATTAGCGCAAGCCACAACTTCACCTTTAATGGCTTTACATAAATATTCAACCCGCACGGGGATGGGGAACTCCCGCAAATCCACCACGGCCATGCTCGGCGAACTTGTAAGCCTAGCGAATTCACGGATGAAACGGCTTCCCCGCTCCTCATCAATCTTCAACAATGCCCAGACAAAACGCCGCACAAACTTTGTGCCAGGGCTTTTCCGCCGCCCGCTTTCATAATCGCTTATCACAGAGGGAGAAAGCATCATTTTATCCGAAAGGGTTGTCTGCGAAACGCCGAAAAGCTCCCGCCACCTCCGCATAGTGGCGCCCGGCTTGTTGGATAGGATAATCTCGCCAGCAATTCGCCTCGCAAGAACTTCGCGAACACTAGGCGACACGGACATGTAAACGCCTTTCCTTCAGTCGCTATTTTCCACCCATGAACATGCGGGTATAAAACTGTACCGCTGGACGGGTATGAAACGAGAACGGGAAAAGCCGTTAACGCCATGAAAGGTTTCTAATCCACAGTTGGGCAGGAACCATTTTGCTTTCTCCGGCCGCTTTGTGATATTCCTGCAACGGTTTTATGGTGAACCTTCCGTTTTTCACGCGTTCAATAGCCATTACAGCAGCGTGGGCCGCTGCAATAGTGGTTATGTATGGTATTTTGCATTCGACAGCGGTCCTTCTAATGTGGAATTCATCGTCTTTTGGTCCTTTTCCTTTCGGCACGTTGATTATTAGGCTGATTTTTCTAGACCTTATGTAGTCAACAATGTTTGGTTGTCCATTGCTGACCTTTGGAACAGTTTCAGCTTTAATCCCCATTGCGGATAGGATATCCGCTGTTCCGCGAGTTGCTAGGATTTTGAAGCCAAGTTCGGAAAGTTTTTTAGCGATTGGGATGATACGCAGTTTCTCCTCGTCCCTAACGCTTATAAACACCGTTCCGCTTGTGGGAAGCTTGGTTTCTGCAGCCACCTCCGCCTTATAGTAGGCCATCCCTAAATCGCCGTCTATACCCATAACCTCTCCGGTGGACTTCATCTCTGGCCCAAGCACCACGTCCACTCCTGGAAGTTTGTCAAAGGGGAAAACAGCCTCCTTAACGGCCACGTGGCTGAGCTTTGGGGTTCCCGTTATGCCCAGCTCTTTCAGCCTTTTGCCAATCATAACTTTGGCAGCGACTTTCGCCAGTGGGACACCGGTTGCCTTGCTGACGAAGGGCACGGTTCTTGAAGCCCTCGGGTTGGCCTCAAGCACATAAACCGTCCCGTTTTTCACCGCGAACTGAACGTTTATCAACCCAACAACAGAGAGCTCCTTAGCCAACTTACGTGTGTAATCAATCATTGTTTGGACGACTTCTTCTGAGAGGCTGAAGGGAGGCAAAACACACGCGGCGTCTCCAGAATGCACACCAGCCTCTTCAATGTGCTCCATAACCCCCCCTATGTAAACGGTTTCCCCGTCGCAGACCGCGTCAATCTCCGTTTCAATAGCGTCCTCCAAAAACTTGTCAATTAAAACCGGATGCTCCATGGAGACTTCTATAGCTTCGCTCATAAATCTTAACAAGGTCTCCTCGTCGTAAATTATGTCCATGGCTCGTCCGCCAAGCACGTAGGACGGCCTGATAAGCACCGGATATCCCAGTTTCCTTGCAACCTCTTTTGCCTCCTCTATGCTCATGGCTGTCCCGTTTGGAGGCTGTGGTATCCCAAGCTTTTCCACGATTTCCGCAAAACGCTTTCTATCTTCGGCCTTATCTATGCCGTCCGGCGGCGTTCCGAGGATTCGAACCCCCTGTCTTTCCAGGGGTATAGCCAAGTTAAGCGGTGTTTGCCCGCCGAACTGGACGATGACGCCTTCGGGTTTCTCCCGCTCGATAACGTTCATCACGTCCTCGAAGGTTAAGGGTTCAAAGTAGAGTTTGTCGGCGGTGTCAAAGTCCGTGCTAACGGTTTCGGGGTTGCAGTTCACCATTATAGCTTCGTAGCCCTCCTCCCTCAAGGCTTTAACCGCGTGAACACAACAGTAGTCAAACTCTATTCCCTGGCCGATCCTGTTGGGTCCGGAACCCAATATCACGATTTTCTTTTTGCCCGCGTCTCTAGCTTCGTCCTCACTCTCGTAGGTGGAATAGTAGTAGGGGGTTTCAGCCTCAAACTCCGCCGCGCACGTGTCCACCATCTTGTAGGTTGGAATGATGCCCAACTTTTTCCTCAAAGCCCTCACGGTAAGCTCGTCCGTGCCGAGGAGGTATGCTATTTGTCTATCCGAAAAGCCCAAACGCTTAGCCTTGAGCAAAACCTCCCTTGGAATGGTTTTGATGGTGTATTTTGCGATTTCTTCCTCCATTTCAACGATGTTTTTGATTTTGTAGATGAACCACCTGTCAATTTTTGTCAGATTGTAGATTTCATCTATGCTCATGCCGCTTTTTATGGCGTGTCTAATGTAGAAAATCCGCTTGTGGGTGGGGATCCGTAAATAATCCCTCAAGGTTTTAACGTCGGGCATGGGTTCATCTTTCCCGTCGGCGCCCAACCCATAGCGGCCAATCTCCAGAGACCTAATCGCCTTTTGGAGGGCTTCCTCGAAGGTCCGTCCGATGGCCATCACTTCGCCGACGGACTTCATCTGGGTTGTCAAGGTCTTGTCGGCGTCTGGGAACTTGTCGAAGGGCCACCTTGGAATCTTAACCACCACATAATCTATCGTGGGTTCAAAGGAGGCCGGAGTCTTCTTCGTGATGTCGTTTGGAATTTCGTCAAGGGTTAGTCCAACAGCAAGCTTGGCGGCAATCTTGGCGATGGGGAAGCCAGTAGCCTTAGAGGCAAGAGCGGAACTTCTCGAAACACGGGGGTTGATCTCTATGGCCACATAGCGGCCGTTTTCCGGGTGAACGGCAAACTGTATGTTTGAGCCGCCTGTTTCAACACCCACCGCTCGTATAATTTTGATGGCAGCGTCCCTAAGAACTTGATATTCCCTATCTGTTAGGGTTTGGGCAGGAGCCACCGTGATGCTGTCTCCAGTATGAATGCCCATGGGATCCATGTTTTCTATGGGGCAGATTATGACCACGTTGTCGGCTTTGTCCCGCATCACCTCCAGCTCATACTCCTTCCAGCCGATAACAGACTCCTCCACCAAAACTTGGCCTATGCGGCTGTAAGATAAACCCCTAGAAACTATTCGGATTAGATCCTCCCTATCGTAGGCTATGCCTCCCCCTGTTCCTCCCAGTGTGAAGGCCGGCCTTATGATGACCGGGTAGCCCAAGTCTTCAGCGATTTTTAAAGCCTCCTCAATCGAGTAGGCTGGTGCGCTTCTCGGGACGGGTATACCTATACTTTCCATAGTTTCTTTGAATAGGAGTCTGTCTTCGCCCCGCTTGATAGCTTCAAGCTTCGCCCCTATAAGCTCCACTCCATACTGGTCTAAAACGCCCCTCTCAGCAAGCTCAGCCGCCAGATTCAGCCCCGTCTGTCCGCCAAGGGTTGGAAGTAAAGCGTCTGGGCGCTCCTGCTTAATTATCTCCGTCAAGAACTCAACAGTTAAGGGTTCAATGTAGATTTTGTCCGCCATCTCTGGGTCCGTCATTATCGTGGCCGGGTTAGAGTTAACCAGCACAACCTGGTAGCCTTCTTCCCTTAAGGCCTTGCACGCTTGGCTTCCAGAATAGTCAAACTCGCATGCTTGCCCAATCACAATGGGGCCTGAACCAATTATCAAAATTTTACGGATGTCCGTTCTCTTCGGCATTACGCATACTCCCTCATTGTTTTGGCAAAATCTTCAAAGAAGAAGTAAGTGTCATGGGGGCCGGGGCCAGCTTCAGGATGATATTGAACAGCTTTTATTGGCAGTTCTTTATGTTTAACACCTTCCACAGTGTTGTCGTTCAAGTTTATCTGAGTTAAAATTAAACCAGCCTTTTCAAGGGTTTCTTTTGCTACTGCGAACCCGTGATTTTGGGTTGATATGAAAACCCGGCCGGTCTCAAAGTCCTTAACAGGCTGGTTTGCCCCTCTATGGCCGAACTTGAGCTTGTAGGTTTTTGCGCCTAAAGCTAGCGAAATTATCTGATGGCCGAGGCAGATACCATATAAAACAACTTTTCCGGCGAGTTTCCTTGCTGTTTCAATGGTTTCCTTAACCCTCGCTGGGTCGCCGGGACCGTTGGAGATTAGCACTCCGTCCGGGTCGTATTCGAGAATTTCCTCTGCTGACGTGTTGTATGGAACCAGGATTATGTTTGCAAAGTTTTTTAGTAGGTGGATTATGCTCCATTTTACGCCGCAGTCGATTAAAACTACGTCTAGGCTGCGGCCAGCCTCTATCCTTTTTGCCTCTTTAACACATACCTTTGGCACAATGTCAATTTCGGTTATGGCTGGCTGCGTTCTAGTCTTCTCAATCAACTCTTGAATGTTTGGTTCATCTTTTCCTTCATAGACGACAAGGGTGCTTTTCATCGTTCCATAAACGCGTAATTTTTTCGTGAGCATCCTTGTGTCGACGCCTTGTATTCCGGGGATTCCGTATTCTTCGAGGAATTCTGGCAAAGACTTTTCGGATCGCCAGTTGCTGGGAGTTGTGCATGCCTCTCTGACTACGAAGCCCTCCACTTTTATTCCATCGGATTCAAAGTCTTCTCTGCATACGCCATAGTTTCCAATGAGCGGGTAAGTCATCATTAATATTTGTCCAGCGTAGGATGGATCGGTTAGGGCTTCCACATAGCCCGTCATTCCCGTGTTGAAGACAAGCTCGCCTTGGGCTTCGCCTACGGCCCCGAAGCCTTCGCCGAAAAAGAAGGAGCCATCTTCAAGGACTAGAACAGCCCTCTTACATTTGTGGCTACTGCTCATTTTTCCAAATCCCCGCCGCGGCTCCGTATCCCAAGAGATTGGTTTTGTTTCGGTTAAAGCGTTCAATTTTGGGTTTATAAAAATTTCTCAGCAATTTTTTCTCCGATTTTATGTGAAGAAGGCTGTTCCCTTTTTGTTTTTCAGAAATCTCTTGAATCTCACTAATTTGGGTCTTCACGACCCACACCGAGAATTCAAGGTTCAACCATATAAACCTTTTTCACAATTCTATTGCAAAGCTTGCTAAGCCGTGAAAATCATGAATATTCCAGCGACAACCAGCAGAGATCCTAAAACTATTTTTGCTGTTGTTTTTTCATGGAGAAGTGTTATGCCGGCCAACGTCGAAAACAGAGGCGTCGTTGAGGATATTGGAACCGCCTGCGATTCTGGTATTAGGAGGAAGCTGTAGGTTAAAAAGAACCAACCTAAACCGATGGCTATTAAACCTCCGCTCCAAAGCAGTGCTATGTTTCGCCGTCCAACCCTCATGAAAGATAGCCCCCTTTTGTTTATCAGCGAATAAACAGAGAGCAGCGCTGCAACCGCTAAAAGCCTAACAGTGTTCACTGCATAGGCTTGCTCAAGGCTTTCGGCGTTTTTCACGGCGAGGTTAATCATTGAAATGCTTATAGACCAAGCTATAGCTGTGGAGAGGGCGAAAGCCGCCCCACGCGCACGATGTTTTACGGTCAATTCATCGCAGGCTTTGTCTGTTTTCTCGCTTGTTAGCAGCCAAACCCCCAAAACAATTGTGAGTGCTCCCGCCGCCACCGGCATGGTTATGGTTTCGCCAACCAAAAGGTAAGCCCAAACTAGGTTAAAAAGCGGATAAGTGCACGTTATTGAGACAGCCCTTGAAACCCCTATGGTTTTTAGGCTTAACATGTAAAGCGTGTCGCCAAGCCCTAAACCGATGATACCGCTGGCGCATGCAAGAAAAAGAGTTTGTGTTGGCAGTTCAATTAAAACCCCAATCCTTCCCAAGACAGCTAAAAACATAACTAAGACCAGGCCTGTTCCAATACATCGCACGGTGTTTGCCGAGATAGGCGAAGTTGCAGCTAAAGCCCGTTTGTAGAAGACGGCTGAAAAGGTCCAGCACAGGGCTGCTCCGAGGGCTGCAAACTCGCCTATCATAGAGGGAAAACGTAAAACCCTTGTGAATATTTAACAATTTTCAATGGGTTGGCGGGAAAATGCAAATCCAAGTCTGTTGGTGCGCTGAAGTGTCGGCCACATTTCCTACATTAGCCGTGTGTATTGGCACGATAAACAACGTGGTCGTTGAAAGGGAAAACGAGAAAATCCGACAACTCAAACATGCTGTATACGCTGAAGTTAGAGCCAAATATAACATTGAAAGGCTTAAGGAACACCCAGTTGTGCGTGCCTACAGGGATTTCTACTGGAAACTCGGCATAGACCCGACAAAGACCAGGCCCTCCGGAGAGGCGCTGTTAAGACGTGTCTTGCATGGCGGCGAACTACCAACTATTTCAACGGCCGTGGACGCCTATAATTTGGCTTCCATGAAAACCGTAATTCCCATGAGCGGCTTCGACATGGACGCGCTTAACCCACCCTTCAGTGTGCGCTTCGCAGAGAAAGGAGAACCCTTCACTGGAATCGGCATGGACAAGCCCCTAGCCCTTGAAAGCAACATGCTCGTCCTAGCCGACACGAAAAGGGTGTTGTGTGTTTACCCGCATAAAGACGCTGACCAGACAAAAATAACCGAAAAAACGAAGAGGGTTTTGTTGGTTGGCTATGGAGCACCGGGAATAACCGTGCAACAATTGGAGGAGGCTGTTAGAACTGCTTTAGACTACATCATGGCGGCTTGTGGCGGCGAAACCCAAACAGTAAAGGTTTTTAGCCCCACGCCCAAACAAGTTTTGGGTGTTTGCTGACTTGGGTTATCGCGAAAAAATTGAGGAAATCGCCAAAAACAAACAGACAAACATAGTTTTAGCCTTAGACTTTCCATTTGAAAGGCCTGAAAACCGCCAGTTCCTCATTGAGCGGGCAGAAAGGGTTCTGGATGCTGTTCATCCATACATATGCGCGGTAAAAATAAACCATCATCTGATTCTGCCCCTTGGACTCTTCGATGGCTTGCAGAGGCTTTTGAGGAAAACCCGTGAAAAGGGGCTTGTGGCGATAGTGGATTCAAAAATAAACGATATAGGCGAAACAAACTGGGTCATTGCCGAATACTATTTCACAGCGGGTTTTGACGCGTTAATAGCAAATCCCTTCGTGGGTTGGGAGGAAGGCTTAAAACCAGTTTTCGAAATCGCCAAGAAAAACCAGAAAGGCGTGCTTCTGCTGACATACATGAGCCACAAAGGCGCTGGTGAAGGCTATGGGCAAACCGTTGTCGACGCTGAAACCGGATTCAACAAGCCCCAATACTACTTGTTCGCGTTAAAAGCCCTTAAATGGGGCGCAGACGGCGTCGTTGTGGGAGCTACATACCCAGAAAAAATAAAAGAAATCAACGAAGTGTTGGGTGGAAAAATTCCAATTTACTCTCCGGGCATAGGCCCTCAGGGCGGAATAATTGAGGCGGCGTTGCGCGCTGGCGCCCGCTTCCTTATTGTTGGAAGGGCGATAACATTGGCGGAAAACCCAGCGGAATCCGCCGAAAAGATTAGGAACCTCGCATGGCAATGTTTAACTGCACGCTGTTAGATTGCAAGGCTTAAAGGTTTTAGGGCCTCATCTTTCGCGTCTCTCCCAAAGCTCCTTTTTGAGCAGGTCTCTAACCGCCGACCTTATGGCGGCGCTCCTGCTCGGATACATGTTCGCCCTAACAAGTTCGTCTAAACCTTCCAAATAGGCTTCGGGTAATAGGACTGTTACGAGCTTCAAGCTTTCACCCCGCGAATATATTATGCTTATAACATGCTCTAAATATAAGAGTTTAACAAAGCCTTTCCTGCGCTGAATTAATTTCCCTCAACACGTTTTTGAATGTTTTGGGTATATCCTCCAAGTGGAGGGTGCGGCGGCGGAGCCCCTCATGGACGGTTCCGGCCGCTATCAAGAGAGAGCCGAGAATTTCGCTTATGACTGGTTCTGGGAACACGATGAGGGCTATGCCTAGCTTTATCAGCCAAGGCTTTTGGCCATCATGCCAAAGTTTTTTCACCGCTTTGGCCTCCCGAATGGTGTCCTTCATAGAGCATAGGAAGTCGCTGTAGCTTTCATTTAACTCCCTTAAGGAGTCTGAGAAGGCTTTTAAGTCGCTAGTTTTCATGGTGAAAGCCTCCATTTTGGGCTAAGTGTAATAGGATAAAAGGTTTGTAGAAAAACTTTAACCGTTCACAGCGGTTGTAAACAAGGGTTTTCTGGCTTAGCGGAAGATGCTATATTTTAAAGATTCCATTAAATTACGCGGTTTTGCCTTTCAGATTTGCTTTCTACCCGTGAAAATTGACGAAACTTTTCCACGGTTCTACACCGAAAGTATTATTTTCGGAACTTATAACTCTGAAAGTGTTCAGCCGCCTCGGACGGGTCAAGATTTGTCGGAAGATTACCGCTACGGTTTCGTCTTGATTTCAGACATGAAATGGTGGGAGAAAATCTGCGAAAGAAGTAGAAGCGGCAATAGCGTCCACGCTTTCGTGCGGCGTAATCTTGTGGGCCCCTTATACGCTGAAAAACTGCTTTTCTATGTTAAGAGACCCTTTATGCAGATTAGGGGGTTAGCTGACTTCATTGAAAGGGTGACTGGTGATGCTGAAAAGCTTTGGGATAAATATGGCGGAGACACATGCCTAGATTCTTTTGAAAGCTACCTTAAACTTTTAGGGAGCATCGAGAAAGCCACCTTCATTAGGTTTACAAACCTCCGCGAGCTTGAAACTCCCATTTCCCTTGAGACTTTGAAAAAGGTTTTAAGCATTTCAAGGATACCAAGAGGCGGCTGGTACCTAAGTCGCGAAGCGTTGAACCAGCTCATTGCACAAAAGGGAAGTGTTTAATCATGGAAAGTTTCGATCCAAAAAAGTTTGTTGAAGCCCAAGTTGAAGCCCTACGCAAGGCCATAGGCAATAAAAAAGCCTTGGTGGCTGTTTCAGGCGGTGTGGACAGCACAACATGCGCCGTTTTAACACGTAAAGCCATAGGTGAAAACCTTGTCTGCGTTATTTTGGACGACGCCTTCATGAGGGAAGGCGAACCAGAAAAGGTGGCGGAAGTTCTTTCAAAAGAGCCCTTCAACGTTCCAGTAAAAATCGTGGATGTGCGCGAGCGCTTTTTAAATGCCATGAAAGGCTTGCGGGACGCTGAGGAAAAACGCAAAAGGTTCCGCGAAACCTTCTACAACGTTTTAAGCGACACGGCCCGAAAAGAAGGCTGCACGGTTCTTGTGCAAGGGACAATCCGCGCTGATGTTGTGGAAACCGTTGGCGGGGTGAAAACCCAGCACAACGTCCTCGAGCAGATTGGCATAAACCCCATGGAGAAGTTTGGCTTCAATGTTGTCGAGCCGCTCCTTTCGCTTTACAAGGAGCAAGTGCGCATGGTAGCTAGGTACCTGGGCTTGCCACCAGAGGTTTCCGAGAGGCAGCCTTTCCCGGGTCCGGGGCTGTCAGTGCGTGTGGTGGGCGAAATTCGACCGGACAAGCTTGAAACTTTGAAAAAAGCGACGGCCATTGTGGAAAGCTTGCTTGCGGAGCACAAGCCCAGCCAATACTTCGCCGCCATAATTGATAACGAAGAAGCTCAAGAGCCTTCCATAGCTCATGTGCGGGAAACAGTGGCAAGGCTCTTAAATGTGCCTTCTAGAAACGTGCACGTAAAGATTTTCATGGACAAAGCTACGGGCGTGGAGGGCGGAAAACGGCGCTACGGCAAAATTGTAGGCTTGAAGGCTGAAACACCCGACGGGAAAGTCTTCCAAACACTGGTTTCAAGGCTTGTTTCACTTCAAGCGAAAATAATCAACGAAAACCCCGCCATCACAAGAGTGCTTTATGCAGTAGAGGATACTGCTGAGAAGAAGCCATATGTTATAGGCGTGAGGGCTGTCCAAACAAAGGACTTTCTGACAGCGGAAGTTTCGGAAATACCATGGAAAACGTTGGAAAAAACGGCTAAAGAAATCTTGGCGAAATGCCCGAACGTTTCAACAGTCTATTACGATGTTACACCCAAGCCGCCAGCCACCATAGAAATGGAATAAAGCTTAGGTTTTCCATTGAAGGCTCTTTAAACTTAAACAATACTATTCAACATCAACATGTTCAGCGGAGTGCATAAAAGGAAGAGAGCTGCAAAACCGCGGCAATTAAGCCTATGTGATTTCCGCGAATGGCTGTCCATTCCCTTTTGTTCCACAAAGCTCTTCGCCTTAAATCGTAGGCGCACCATGTAGACAGTTCATTATAAAAGGGTTAAGCCCTAAATAGGAGTGTCGCCTTTTCTTTTATGATGCCTATGTTTCATGTTCGAGTTAACAAGATTGAGTCTATCCGCGACTTGGATGGTAACCTTGGGAAACGCATAGAACTTGTTGAGGAGCGCCCCGTGACCCAGTTTGCCATCAGACCCCAAACTGAGGAGGCTAGGGTTGTGCAAGAGGTTTTTCAGGCTTTACAGCAGCAACTGCCCATTTTTCCAGCGAAGGCGCAGTTCGCAATTCCAAAGATAATACTTTTCTTGACTGAGGAGGAGTATGAAAGCCTAGGCATAGACTTCGATGTTAACCAAGTTTATGAGATAACCCTTGAAAACCAGTCCATCAAATTTAGGAAAACCTCATAAAAGCCCTTCTGATCGGCTTTAAAGCTGAATATTTTGGGTGAAACGATAAGACAAACATCATGCTCCACAGCGCACTGCACACTTCCTCCTGGTTTTTTGTTCCCTCGCGGTCACAATAAAGGGGCACGGGGTCTTCGGCGCCATTCTTGTAGTACACGTATATGGGCGTTCTACCCCTAAACGCCACAACTTCAAAGTCTAAATTTAATGCTTTTGCGGTTTTCTCGGCGGCCATCCTCACCACTTTCAGCCTTCCCTTGCGAGACGCCCTTTTGGGAGCGTAGATCAAAAGTTTTCCATGGTTTGGCTTCAAACTTAAAGCCTCCTGAAATCTCGCTTTTGCCCTTTCGCTTTAAAAAGCCAGTGGCGCATTGTTATGGGCGCTATGTGGAGAGAGTTAAGTTAAAGTGAAAGCTGAACGCCTAAAGCCTAATGTTGATTTAGACGGGTGAGGGATGTTGAAGGTTAGGGTTCACGTGTTTGTAAGCGGGCGGGTTCAAGGCGTGTTTTTCAGACATGAAACCCGTAGGGAAGCTAAGATGCGCGGTGTGAAGGGCTGGGTTCGCAACCTTCCAGACGGCAGAGTTGAAGCCGTTTTTGAGGGTGAGGAAGAAGCTGTCAAACAGCTCATAGAGTTCTGTAAACGTGGACCGCCCGGCGCAAAGGTTACAGGCATAGAAGTCAAATGGGAGGATTACATGGGCGAATTCAAAGATTTCGAAATCAGATATTAAACCGCATAATTTTAAGGTTTAATTTTTGGTATGCGGAAGTGGCTGTCTTTTCCAGCGCTTATGTAGTCGCCGCCCGCCCCCCGCACTATTTGGGCTATTTTCGCGAAGTTTTCCGCGCCTAAGTATTGGCGGGGTGTGATTTTGATGTATTCGCCTTTATCCTCAAAGTTTAGGAGGCCCTCCAAATCTTCTGGAAAAATCATTTTAACGTCCCCTATGCTCAAGGGCTTTTCAGCTGGAGGTTGCTCCGGTGTCGGAGGCGTCGGTGTCGGCGTGGGCTTTGGTTGCCCAAGCTTGGAAACAGCTATGGACCTCAATGAAGCTGCAACTATTCTAAGGTCTTCGGCTATATTGTTTAAAACGATGAGCAATTCCTCCACTTTTTCAGCGAGTTTCTCAATGTAGTCTTTCTCCGCGTCCATGCGGTGTTCACGTCCTTCAAATCTTAATACCCATATAGCCCTATTTATTAATTGTTTACTGAGAACTGGCGTCGGTGAGAGAGGTTCTGTTGCCCTTGATTGAAGTTGATGGAAGCCAGAAAAGCGGAAGCGGCACGATACTGAGGCTTTCAGTAGCCTTGGCCACCATACTGGGCGAGCCGCTTCATATTTTTAACATTAGGCATAATAGGCCGCAGCCGGGTTTGAGGCCGCAGCATTTGGAGGCTGTTTTGACGGCGGCGAAGCTTTGCGACGCGGAGGTTAAAGGCGCAGTTTTAAACTCTAGGGAGCTTTGGTTTACGCCTAGGCGCATCCAAGGCGGAAGGCTTGAGGCTGAAATTGGCACGGCTGGAAGCATTCCTATGCTGATTATGACAGTTCTGCCCATCTGCCTTTTCGCCGAAAACACGGTTCAATTACACATCTCAAAGGGTGGGACGGACGTTTCCAACTCGCCGACAATAAATTACATGCGGAACGTTTTCCTTCCCGTTCTGAGGCGAATGGGTGTAAACGCCGCCATAACCGTCCACAAGTATGGCTACTACCCCAAAGGCATGGGCGAAGCCACTTTAACCGTTGAGCCATGCAAGGAGCTTAAACCGCTGTTTTTGGAGGAATTCGGCACACTTAAAGCTGTTAAGGGCGTTTCAGTTTGCACCTTCCTAGCTGACAGAAGGGTTGCCGAAAGGCAGGCGGAAGCCGCCAAGAATTATCTCCGTGGTAAAGGCTTAACCGCAGACATTCAGATAGTGAATGACCGCTCAAACCCCCTTCAGAAAGGAAGCTCCCTCGTGCTGTGGGCTGAAACCGACAAGGGCGTGGTTCTAGGCGCAGATGCTATAGGCGAACTGGGGAAAACAAGCGAGGCGGTGGGCTCCGAGGCAGCTGAAAAACTTTACATAGAGGTTAGTTCAAGGGCTACTGTTGATGTGCATTTGGCTGATATGCTGATTCCATACATAGCCTTAGCGAAAGGGCGCTCCATCTACTATACAAGGGAGTTGTCCGATCATCTGGAAACAAACATATGGCTGGCTGAAACCTTTCTAGGAGTCAAGTTCAAAGTGGAGAACGTTAACAGTCTCTTCAAGGTTGAAAAGGTTGGCTGAGCCTTGAAGGCAAAGGTTAGAGGCGTATACGCCACAGCCCTAACAAAACTACTGTTGGATAACGGCTTTGAGGTTGTCCAGCCATCCCAAACTATAAAGGCACGTTTCGGTTTGATGGACAATAATGAGCCCCCAGACTTAAAGATTAGGGATAAACATGACCTACAAGGTGTTGTAGCCCTAGGCACGAAGGAGGCTATAAACGCTTTCAAAACAGTTTTACATGAGAACCTCGACGACGTGGTGACGAGGACGTGGGGGGTTAGCGTTGACGGCATATACAAGGGCTGTGTAGTCGGCGAGGATGGGCGAAACGTCTACGTTAAAATTGAGAACGAAACTGTGGGTGTTCTTCCTAAGCAAGAAAAGCCTTTCGAAAGTCAAAGCGAAATCCTTGTGCAAGTTGAGCGGAAACCCGTTGGAAGAAAAACTCCATTTTTAACGGCGCAATTGAAGGTTGTTGGAAACTGCGCCATCCTTGTTCAAAACAGCCGCATAGGCGTGAGCCTAAAAATCCGGGACATTGCCAAACGGGCTGAGCTTTACGCTTTAGGAAAGCAGCTGGCGCCCATGGGCTGGGGCATAATTTGGCGGGAACCAGCAGCCTACAAGCCAAAGGAGGCTTTAGAAAGCGAGGTGGCGGCGCTTGCTGAAAAAGTCAAAATTTTGTCTGAAAAAGCTTCCTCCGCCCTCGCCCCATCCCTTTTGGTTGAAGGCTCTTATTTCATGAGCGTTGAGTTTCCAAGCATGTCAAAAAGAAAGCTGGACATGTTAAGGGCTTCCGTCACGCCAACGTTGGATGGGCATCACTTCTACAAGAGCTGTGGCGGCAATGTTTCAGCAGCCTTGGAGATGGCTGAAAAACTTTTGGAGAAAGGGCAAAGCCCAGAGGAGGTGAAACGGCTTTTTAAAGGGCAGATAGCCGCCGAATTCCCAGAGGAAGGCATGACTGTGAACGTGGAGCACGTAAAGCTTAGCGGTGCAGTTTTCCACCTCGGACAAGCGGTCCTTGAAACCCTGAACAATGGCGAAGTATGCTACTGTAGAACAATAAAGGCCAATGGCTTTTACGATGGGCTTGGCACCGCGAAGGAGGCTGGCGACAAAGCAGTAAGCAAAACAAGGCTGGGTGAGTGGCACATAATAACAAACTATTACGCGAGGGACGGCGTGTGGAAAGGCGCCTACATAAACATAAACACGCCCGTAGAGGTTTACCCAAACGCTTTGCGTTATGTGGACTTGGAGGTTGACATTTCCATCCGCCCGGACGGCGAAACCAAAGTTTTAGACGTGGAAAAGCTGGAGAAAGCCCTTGAAAAAGGCTTGATTGGAAAAAAGGTTTATGAAAGGGTTAAAGCTGAGGTTGAGGAAATTCTCAAAAACAAGCCCTGTCAAAGCTAATTTTATCTACTTTGGGCGCCTTTTCTTTAAGCAAAAACAGGAGCAAACCTTCTTTGACCGTTGACCTAGTCCTAAAAGACTTGAAAGCCTACATAGACGGCGCAGTGCAAGAGTGCTGCATAGCCGTTGAAAACGGCACCGTCCACAAGGTTGGAAAAGAAGCTCAAATGCCCAAAGCCGACACGGTGCTAAGCCTTAACGGGCTTCTAGTTTTGCCCGGCTTGATTGATGTTCACGTGCATCTGCGGGATGAGGGCAAAGCCTACAAAGAAGACTTTTACACTGGAACAGCAGCGGCCGCCGCGGGCGGCTTCACAACAGTTCTTGACATGCCAAACAACACTCCAGTAACCATGAGTGTGGAAACCCTTGAAAACCGCATGGCAAACGCACGTGGGAAAATCCTTGTTAATGTGGGTTTCTACTCGGAGTTCCCTAAGGACCCGCGGGAAATTGAAAAAATAATTGCTGGAGGCGCTGTGGCTTTCAAGCTTTACCTAGGCGAGCAAGTGGGCGGGCTAAACATAGACGACGACCACGCGTTAAAGTATGCCTTTAAAACTGTAGCGTCTAGGGTTCCCATTGCGGTGCACGCTGAAGACAAAAACATGCTGAAAAGGATGGAGGAAGAACTTAAAGGAAAGGGGCGAAACGACATTGAGGCTTTTCTTGAAGCCCACTCTGAAAGGGCGGAGGCATCCGCTGTTAGACGATTGGTAAAAATCGCCGAGAAAACCAGCGCCAAAGTGCATTTTTGCCACATAAGCACCAAGCAAGGTTTAGAAATAATTCACAAAGCTAAGGAGAAGGGTTTGGCTTTAACGTGTGAGGTTACGCCGCACCACTTGTTCCTCTCTGTCGACGACCTAAAACGTGTTGGAACCGTGGCGTTGACTGCCCCTCCTCTTAGGGACAAAAGCCACGTTGATTTTCTATGGAAAAGCCTAAAGAATGGGCTAATTGACGTTGTAGGTTCAGACCATGCTCCTCACACGCTTGCGGAGAAAAGCGCTGCATCAGTGTGGGAGGTTAAGGTTGGCATACCCGGGCTTGAAACAACACTTCCGCTTATGCTTACCGCCGTGAACTCTGGGGCGCTCAGCTTGGGGGACGTTGTTAGAATGTTAGCTGAAAATCCAGCGAGAGTTTTCAAGCTGAAGGGTAGAGGCGCCATTAAAGAGGGGGGCAAAGCTGACTTTGTGGCTGTCGACATGGGGGAAGAATACTGCATAGACGCTTCAAAGTTTCACTCTAAAGCCAAGTTTTCCCCTTTCAACGGCAAACGTGTTAAAGGCAAACCCGTAAAAACCTTTGTAGCCGGTCAACTTGTCGTGGACCGGGGCGAAATAGTTGCGGAGGCTGGATGCGGCAAAATAATCCTAGGCGAGGGTTGAAGGCTTGAAGTTCATTGCCGACGGAATGCTTGGGAAACTCACCCGTTGGCTTCGCATGCTGGGCCACAACGTGAAATACTCCAACAAGCTAGACGACACACAGCTTATGGCTATAGCCAAAAAAGAACGTAGAATTCTCCTTACAAGGGATTTAGAGCTTTACCAGCAAGCCACCGCCAAAGGCGTAAAAGCCTTCTACGTGGATGGGCAGACAGAGGCCGAAAATCTGGCGAAAATAGCTCAAAAATTTGGCATAAGCCTAGACGTTTGTATGGCTAAGTCCCGATGCCCCAAATGCAACGCCCAAGTCAAACCAGCTCCAAAAGAGAAGGTTGCAGGCAAGGTTGAAGAAAGCACTTATGCACACTACAACGATTTCTGGGAGTGTCCAAAATGCGGTCAGATATACTGGCAGGGCGCCCACTGGGCACGAATCAGAAAAACCCTTGAAACAGCAAAGAAACTAAGCAAAACCGAAAAATCTTAGGAAGCGGATTTTTTCTTTTCGCCTTCTAAAAGCCACTTCAAAGGTATATCTTGATAAGTGCCGTCTGGAAGTGTTCGCCTAATTGTTATGGGCAAGACGCCTGATTCAAGCTCTTGAAGGGCTATGTCTATAGGGCTGGCGGAGCTTTTAGGCGGTTCGACAAGAATTGGGGCGCCCATGGCTATTTGGAGGGCTCTAGCTCCCACTACTCTTGCCTTCTCAAATCGGGTGAGCTTCGGAGGGCCTATCAAAATTTTCTTCTCTTTTTTGGACGTTTCCCATTACCCCAGCGCCTAGAATTCGCCTTCCGAGGGGCCCTTAGACGGCGTTGGGGGCATTTTGGCTTTCCCAGCGGCTATAATGTCGTCGATTTTCAAGATCATCGAAGCGGCTTCGGTGGCGGATTTCACCACTTGCTTTTTAACTGATATAGGTTCGTAAACTCCAGCTTCCCTCATGTCCTGCACTTTTCCAGAGTGAACCTCGATTCCAGCCCACGTTTCACCCTTTTCATGTCTCGCCCTAAGCTCTGATAATATGTCTATTGGGTCTAAGCCAGCGTTTTCAGCTAGAGTTGCCGGAACAGCCTCTAAAGCTTCCGCGAAGCTTTTCACAGCTAACTGCTCTCTGCCCGGAAGGGTTTCAGCGTACTTCTTTAGGACACGGGCGACTTCCAGTTCTGGGGCTCCGCCGCCCGCTAAAACTTTTGGTTCTTCAACTATATCTCGGACAACGCAGATAGCGTCGTGCAGGGAACGCTCAGCCTCGTCCACTATGCGTTCTGTTGCTCCTCTAATGAGGATAGTCACCGACTTTGGGTTTTTGCATCCCTCTACAAAGGTCATTTTGTCGTCGCCGATTTTGCGTTCTTCCACTAGGCTTGCATAACCCAGATCCGCGGGGGTCATGTCATCCAAATTGGTTATTATTTTTCCTCCGGTGGCTTTAGCAAGTTTTTCCATGTCAGACTTTTTAACTCGTCTAACAGCGAGGATTCCTTTTCTTGCTAGGAAGTGTTGCGCCATGTCGTCTATGCCTTTTTGGCATAGGACAACGTTTGCGCCTACAGCGGCAAGTTTTTCCACCATGTCCTTCAACATGGCTTCCTCTTGTCTTAAGAAGGCTTCCATCTGCTCTGGGCTTTCAATGTTGATTTTCGCGTCGAACTCAGTTTTTTCGATTTCCAGCGGTGCGTCGAGAAGGGCTATTCTGGCGTTTTCCACCCGTTTAGGCATTCCAGAGTGGACGACTTCCTTGTCTAGGACTATGCCGCTTACGAGCATCGTATCCCTTATTGATTCGCCGGGTTTTTTCTCCACTTTCACGTCGTCAATGTCCACTCTATATTTACCGTCTTCTTTTTCTGCCACTTGGAGAACCGCTTTCACAGCTAGTTCCGCTAAATATTCCCTATGTTCTGCTACAAGCTTGCTTGCCATAGAAGTCATAGCCGCCTTCTTCATGTATTCTGTCGAGGTCAAATCAACTGGCATGGCGATTTTCTCAAGGGTTTCAAGGGCTTTATCCATGGCCTTCTTATAACCGTCAATTATGATTGTTGGGTGAATGTTCTTGCCTATAAGCTCCTCAGCCTTAGCTAACAGTTCTCCAGCCAGAACAACCGCCGTTGTCGTCCCGTCTCCAGCCTCGTTATCTTGGGTTTTGGCCACCTCCACCATCATTTTAGCCGCCGGATGCTGAACATCCATTTCATCCAAAATTGTGCGGCCATCGCTGGTTATTGTGACGTCGCCGAAACTGTCCACAAGCATTTTATCCATGCCCTTAGGGCCAAGGGAGCTTTTCACTGTTTCAGCTATTATTCGGGCTGCCATAATGTTGGTGTGTTGGGCTTCTCTTCCCCTTGAGCGGCTGGAGCCTTCTTTTAACACTAGGACTGGAATTCCAGATGCAGGTGATGACAAACCA
This sequence comes from Candidatus Bathyarchaeota archaeon, assembly GCA_025059195.1. Lineage (GTDB taxonomy): Archaea > Thermoproteota > Bathyarchaeia > Bathyarchaeales > Bathycorpusculaceae > DRVP01. Next base: position 15,665 of record JANXDU010000006.1, on the reverse strand, counting down.
ACAACCTCCCAAATGCGACTCAATGAGAAACAGCATTACAATATAAATTTTTCTAAGAATTTAATTGTTTCAGCTTGGTTTCAAGGCCGTTTTAAGCCCCGTCCCCGTCAAAACCACGACGGTTTTCTCTCCGCTTGTCGCCTCGCCTATCCGCAGCTGCTTCTGGTAGGCGGCGTAAGCTACGGCTGAGCTTGGCTCCACGTAAAAGCCTATGCCTGCCAACTCTTTAAAGGTTTTAAAGATTTCATCTTCCTCAACCATCACAGCGTCGCCACCCGCCGCCTTCAATTCCTGATGCATAATTTCTAAAAGCGGCGGGCTTGTGCTGACCAACGCGTCAGCAACGGTTACAACTTTTTCGGGAGGGCAGTAGGGTAAGCCTTTAAAACGATGGTATAGAGGCGAAACTTGCTTTGTTTGACACGCCACGATTTTTGGCATTTCGTCAATCGCGCCAGAATCCATTAAATGTTTGAAGCCTATGAGGACCCCTAAAAGAAGGGTTCCAGCTGAAACTGGAAGGTAAATACGTTCGGGAGCTTCCCATCCGAGCTGTTCGACTATTTCGTAGGCTAAGCTTCTTATTCCATCACGGAAAACCGGGTGTAGAATATGCCCCACGTAGACTTTTCCCCCCTCCGGCTTTTGAGCTTCCTCAGCTACGCGACTTCTGGCGCCCGGAACTTTGAGGGCTTCTGCACCGTAAAACATTATTTGGTTAAGTTTTGGTCCAGAAACGCCTTCTGGAACGTAGATTTTGGCCCTAAGCCCCGCGCGGGCTGCGTAGGCGGCTATAGACGCACCAGCGTTTCCCGAAGAGTCTTCCGCAATAAAACCTCCAAGCCTTTTAACCTCTTTATGGATGGCTGAAACAAGCACCGTGGAGCCTCTATCCTTAAAAGAACCTGTCGGGTTGAGGCTTTCAAGCTTAAAGTAAAGGTTCCCAGAGACCTTGACAAGCGGCGTCCAACCCTCGCCCAACGTCACAACGTCTCTGGCATTCACGTATGGGAAGAATCGAATGTAGCGCCAAGCACTGTAATCTTTTCTATGGATTTCCCCCCTGCTGAAGGCTTTACGGATTTTGATATCTAGGGGGTTTCCGCAGCTAATGCACTTGTAGCTTAGGAGGTTTGTCGTGGGTTTCCCGCAAACCGTGCACTTAACTTCGTAACTCATTGACGCGGCCCTGTCCATGGGAGGCGTTTACTTGTAGGGTATGTATTCCCTGCCTAAAAGCTCCCTTGCTATGACTATTCTTTGGATGTTCATGGTGCCTTCAGCCCCAATATAATAGGACATTATGCCTCGCAGTCCCATTTCTAGGGGGCAGTTTTTTGTGTAGCCCCAAGCTCCCATCCATAGCATGACATGTTCGAAAACTTTGAAGGCGAAGGGCGGCACCTTCAACTTGACAGCTGAAATATACTTTGTAACTTCCAAGGGCGTGAAGCGTCCATGCTTGTATTTCTCGTCGTTCATCCAAGCCGTCCTGTAAACAAGCGACCGTAAAGCCTCCAGCTCAGCCCACAAGTCCGCTAAGTCAAACTGGATGCCCTCATACTTGCCGATGGGGTTTCCGAAGGCTTTGCGCTCCTTAATGTACTGCATTCCAAGCTCTAGGGCTCTTTGAGCTGCGCCTAGGCATGTAGCTCCAATAAGCAGCCGTGCGTTGTCAAACCCCTCCATGGTTAAGTAGAAGCCTCTTCCCTCCTCGCCTATGCGGTAGGAGTCTGGCAGCCTAACGTTATCCATGACTATGCTGCCCGTTGAGATTGCCATCCGCCCCATTTCATCGAGGCGCTTGCCAACATCCACCCCCGGCGCGTTTATTGGCAGAAAGAAAGCAGTCATGCCCCTGTGGGATGCTCCAGGAGGCGGGGGTGAAGTTCTAACCAGCGTAAAATGGCCTCCGCCCAGTTTTTTGGCCTCCTCCGTGCCGCTTATGTAAGTTTTCTCGCCGTTCAAAATCCAACGGTTTCCATCTTTTGTGGCTGTTGACTTTATTGCAGCAACGTCTGAACCGCCGCCTGCTTCAGTTGAAGCTATGCCTATGAAGGCTTCGCCTCGGGCGGCTTTCCGTATAACTTCCTCCCTAACCTGTTCAGTGCAATACTTGTCTGTTACGAAGCCCCATGCTGTTTCCACCAAGAAAAGCACTGGAACAGCTATGCTTATGTCCGCATAGCCCAACTCTTCAGCCGCGATGCACGCGGTTGTCCAGTCTGCACCTGCGCCGCCATGCTCTTCTGGCACTGTCATAAGCAGAAGCCCTAGATCAGCTAAGCCCTTGAGGATCTCCTTTGGAATTTCGCCTTTGCCATCCATCTCCCTAACTTTTTCCAGCGGCAGCTCTTTGCTGCACCATTCGCGAACTGCCTTTCGAAAAAGCTCTTGTTCTTCGGTGAAGGCAAAATCCACCATAACCAATTCACCTTTCCATGACGCCCTAACCTACGGTTTCAACTCCATATAAAACTTGTTAGCTTGGGGGCAAAAGCTTTCTTGATGGAGTGCAACTGCTATAGATTGGTGGAAACTTTGAACATGTTCATATTTCTTCTTCTATGGGCGTTCGTATGGTACATGCCTATGCCTCCGCGGAAAACTGGCTGGAGAAAAGCTGAGCGGGTGGTCTCGCTTCTTTTAGGCTTGTTTCTCTTTTTCCTGATTCAGTTTCTTCAGCCGCCGTTGAGCATATTCATCTACTTGCTTGTTTTTGTAAGGCTTTTTGTCGCTTTTATAGAGTCGGCTTTAACCGTAAAGCAAGCTGGTCCAGAAGAAAAACCAGACAAGGGCTACTACTATTATCATCGACCTAGAAAGTTGCCATGGCAATTTTCTGTAAAAATGAGGGCGAAATTGGCTGTTATTCTGTTTTTGGCTTATTTGTTAGCTGTTTCCAGCTTCATTGTTTTTGCGCAGATTCAAAGAGTGTCTAACGCCGCATATTTCAACAGCTTCATCCACATGGGTTCTGGACTGCCTTTCAACGTTGAAATTCCGGACGGCATGGTGAGGCTTGTCACGGAGGAGCTTGCGGTTTCTATTGCAAGACGCCACATGTCAGAGTTTGGAAGCAACACCCAAGTTTTAGGCTGCCACATAACAAAGACTCCTGAAGGCAATCTGGTTTGGGTTGCCGTCATAGGCTCAACAAACGTCATAGCTGAAAACTTTGTGAAAGGCTTCGTGATAATAGACGCCACGGAGCCCCTTGCCCCTCCAAAGATTGTTAGAAAGGAGTTTAAAGTGGGCGAAGGCTTATGGTTCGACCGCAACATCCACTATGGCTCCTATATGAAAGATATGTTCAGAAGTTATGGCATAGCCTATGTGACTTGGGACTTTGAAACAAAAATGCCAGCCTACGTTATAACGCGGTACAATGTAGGCTTTGATTTGATTAGACGTTATGAAACTCCCATGGTTTACGACGAAGAGGGCAGCCTATACTTTAGGGCGGAGACGCTTCAGCAAACTCCATTTTGGATAACCCAAGTTTATGATGAAAACTGGCTTGAGGAAATGATAAACGAAATGGGAAACTTTCGAAGAGGCGGAGGCTTCGACTACTGGGCTGGTGGTTTGTTGTGGTTTATACCGCCAAGCCGTGAACGTTTCGAAATTACAGAGGACACCCGCTACATAGTGGACCCGGAAACAGGCGATGTAGTTGCCCTAGTCTGCGTGAACCCTATCGGTAACAAACGCACATTATCCGGTGTTTTCAAAGCCACCAGAAGCAGCATATACTTCTACGATTTTAGGCAAGCCAACTATATTTCAGGTATGACCGCCGAAGACCTTGTGGAAGGAAGACTTCCCAAACCCGCAACAGGCTTGTATTACGCTGAAATGCCGCTTCTGTATCCGGTGCAAATTTCGCCCGGCAACCATCGCCTCGCATGGTATATACCCATCTATTGGCGGGAAGGCACCGACGAAAAAGACGAAACCATTTACCTAGCTGGATTCGCCATCGTTGACGCGGAGGAAACAAGCAAAATAGCCATAAAAATGCATGTGGAAGGCATGACCAGCGAACAGCTTGTGCGCGCCACAAGACTCGAATTCCTAAAACTTTACGGCGTAACAACCGAAATAGAGGTCACCGCCAAAGTTTTAGGCAGATACGAGTTCGTTGAGGACGGTACAACCCACATAGTTCTCCGCCTAGACAATGCTACATACCAGTGGGTGGAAGCCACACCGAAGGATCTCCCGCCCCTTCAATGGAACAAGCTCATGGCGACAGATGAAGGCGACACTGTGACCGTGCATCTTGAGAGGCGGGGAGAAAAATGGATAATAACAGCTTTCGAAAACCCCCGCGTCTAGTAAACGGAAACTTTGGCGACGCCCTTAACTTTTAAAAATTCTGGGATGAGCTCGCCGGGAATCTTTTTTTCAACAATGAGCGTTAGCTTCGGCTCTGGGGAAAGCTCCGGGTCGTCCACAATTGCCTGTCTAATGCTTAACCCGCTTTTCGCCAGTATCATGGCTGAACTCGCCAGTATCCCCGGGGTCCGCGCATCCACCGGTGTTATTTCTACAACACCCAGTTCTAAGTGGCGTGCAATTTCCTTCAAGGAGTGTCCAGCAGACCTTAAACCTTCAAAAATTTGACGCAGTTCCTTGTTAACCTTTATGGTTTTTAATGTTTCGTTTACGGTTCTCCTATCTACTCCGGCAGCTTTCGCTATGCGTGCCCTTGGGATTTCAATATCGTTTAGGTAAATTTTCCCGTTTTTGACGCTTAACCCGTTTTCCACGAGGATTCGCGCTACTTTAAGCCTTTCTGGGTAGTTTTCCATGTGGCGTTTTATGGTGTTCCACACGTTTCCGTTCGCCTAATGTACTTTTTTGTGCAATAAAGTATAAATATGTTGATTGAATTATTATGCGCCTAAACGTACAAAAAAGTGCAGAGGTGAAGATAAATGAGCTTTAAAGTGCATAAAAGCGAATACTTCACCATGCTTGATCCAGATGAAATCCCAACGGCATGGTACAACATCCAAGCAGACCTTCCGGAACCGCTTCCGCCGCCCCTGGACCCCGCAACACTTGAACCTATAGACCCAAAACTGTTGGAGAGAATATTTGCAAAAGAACTAATACGACAGGAGGTTTCAGCGGAACGTTTCATAAAAATCCCAGAGGAGGTTTTAGACGCCTACTTGCGGTTGCCCCGTCCCACCCCTCTTTACAGAGCGCGGAGACTGGAAAGGTTCTTGAAAACTCCGGCGAAAATATATTTTAAGTGCGAGAATTTCAGTCCAACCGGGAGCCACAAAACCAACACAGCCATAGCCCAAGCCTACTACAACAAGGAACAGGGCATAAAACGGCTTGTAACCGAAACTGGCGCCGGGCAATGGGGCACTGCTTTGGCTTATGCGTGCATGATTTTTGGGTTGAAGTGCCGCATTTACATGGTTCGCGTGAGCTATATGCAAAAGCCCGGAAGAAGAATCATAGCTCAATTGTATGGCGCAGAAATGTTTCCATCGCCCAGCGATCAAACAGAGTTCGGCAGAAAACTTTTGAGGGAAAACCCAAACCACCATGGCACTTTAGGCATAGCTATAAGCGAAGCCCTAGAGGACACGCTTACCCATGAGGACACCCGCTACTCTTTGGGTTCAGTGCTGAACCACGTGCTTCTACACCAAACCATCATAGGTTTGGAAGCCAAAAAACAGTTTGAGATGATAGGCGAGTATCCAGACGTGGTTTGCGGCTGCATAGGCGGAGGCTCCAACTACGCTGGTTTCTGCTACCCCTTTATGATGGACAAGCTGAAGGGCAAAACGGACACGGAGTTTGTCGCCTGCGAGTCAAAGGCGGTTCCTCACACCACGAAAGGCACATACACCTACGATTTTGGCGACACGGCGAAAATGACGCCGCTTCTGAAAATGCTGACCATCGGCCATGGCTACGCGTGTCCACCCATCCATGCAGGAGGCTTACGGTATCATGGAATGGCGCCGTCCATCTCGTATCTCATAACAAAGGGCTATATGCGGTCGGTTGCCTACCATCAGACAGAGGTTTTCAAAGCAGCCCAAATTCTGGCACAGGCTGAAGGCCTCATAATTGCGCCGGAGACAGCCCACAGTCTAAAATTTGTCATAGATGAGGCGTTGCGGTGTCGGGAAACGGGTGAAAAGAAAGTGATCGCCATGAACTACAGCGGGCATGGTCTGCTGGATTTAGGCGCTTACGAACAGTTCTTGGCTGGAAAACTTGTGGACTATGAACCCGAAAAAATAGAGGTTCCAACAATTGTCCCAAAGAAACGTTAAAAACGGTCATGCTGAAAATTCCCAATTCAAGATAGTTTTTCTGCCCATCGAAACGCTTAAACCCCATGAGAAAGGCTCTCCGCTCTACTTGGAGCTTTTGAAGCAAGAAATCCTCAAAGACGGCGTTCTAAAGTATCCAATAATAGCCGACGAAAAATCCCTCGTCATATTGGATGGAATGCACCGGTGGCTTGCCCTCCAAAGTCTGGGCTACAAGAAAATACCGGTGCTGCTTGTAGACGCTTTGGAAAACCCGAAAATCCGGATAGGCAGTAGGCGTGTCCACCGTTACGTAAACGGCACAGACATACCCATAACCGCCAAGGAAGTCATTTCGGCAGGTCTCAGCGGCCGTCTGTTGGAGCCCCGCACTACCCGACATTTTTTCCCATTCATGAAGCCGCCGAGAATCGACTGCCCTTTGGATTCCTTGAAAAAAAGCGTTCCGCAAGATGTTTCACGGTATTTGGCTGAAATGACCCCCGAAGAATGTAGAAAAGCCATCAAAGGTTGGCTTGAGGAATTATCTGAAGAGTTGGATTTTCTGAAAAAGAGAATCGAGGAAGTGGAAAAAGAAAGGGAGGAGTTTTTGGCGAGAATCAAAAGTTTAAGCAACAATCACTTTTTCTAATCTGCCTCTTCTTTTGCTCTTTGTTTAAGGCAAGTTTTTAATAATTTCGAGGTGAGCATAATAGCGAGGCTGGGCCATGATTCCGATAAACGCTCCGCAAATCGGAGAGGAGGAAATCGAAGCTGTCATCAAAGTTTTAAAGAGTGGCATACTCACGCATGGACTTGGCGCTGGGCCGATGGTTAAAGGGTTCGAGGAAGAATTTGCAAAGCTTGTTGGGGCAAAATACGCCATCGCCGTGAACAGTGGAACCGCCGCCTTGCACATGGCTGTTGTGGCCTCCGGCGCAAAGAGAGGCGACGAAGTAATCCTTCCAAGCTTCACTTTTGTGGCGACGGCTGAAACGGTTGTCATGGCTGGCGCGAAACCAGTGTTCGTGGACATAAACCCTGAAACTTATACGATTTCTCCCGAAGAGTTCGAGAAGGCCATAACAAGGCGGACGAAGGCTGTAATTGCCGTGGACCTTTACGGTGCACCAGCGGACATGAAACCCCTACGGGAAATAGCTGACAAGCATGGGTTAAAGGTTATCGAAGACGCCGCCCAAGCCCACGGTGCAATGTATAATGGTAAGCCCGTGGGGGCTTATGCTGATGTTGCCTGTTGGAGCTTTTACGCCAGCAAAAACATGACCACCGGCGAAGGCGGTATGATAACAACAAATGACAGTGAGTTAGCTGAAAAATTGAGGCTTATACGTTGTCATGGCGAAAAGCAAAAATACATGTCCACCCTCGTCGGCCACAACTACAGAATGCCCGAAATTGAAGCCGCCATAGGCCTTGTTCAACTAAAAAAGCTTCCGGGGTTTTTGGCTAAACGAAGGGAAAACGCCGAAAGGCTTACAGCGAAACTCTGGGGAACAGAAAACCTACAATTACCAAAGGAGCAGCCAAACTGCAGAAACAGCTGGTACCTTTACACTGTTAGGCTCAAAGAGGCTTCAAGATACAAGCGGGACGCTGTTGTGGAACAGCTTCGAGGCAAAGGCATAGGCGCCGAAGTATACTATCCATGGCCAATCCATTCAATGCCACCCTACCGCAAGTTCAAACGGTTGAATCTTACGGAAACAGAGAAAGCTTCAGAACAAGTGTTTTCGCTGCCAGTTCACCCCGGGGTAGAAACCGATCAAGTTGACTTCGTTGCGGAAACAGTGTTAAGCCTCATTTAAAAACACACGTTTCTGTTAAGTCTTTGTCAGATTTGGATTTCGATTTCTTATTTTGCGTTCATAATGCTTATGTAGCCTTACCAGCTGCATGTAGGCGTCTAATAATTTGAGGAGTTTGAATGGAAAATAAAATAGCCTCCGTTTTCCTGATGTTTCTTTTGTTTGTTGTTGCTCTCCAAGTAGTTTTGGTGATGCATTTTTCTCCGGTGATGGCGCAGGAGTCTGTTCTTTCAGCTTGGGCTCGTAAACCTCCAAAAATTGACGGGGTCATCGAAGACGAAGAGTGGAGCGCAGCAGCCAAAATCGACTTTAACATGACAAGCTACAATGGCACCATATATGTTATGAACGACGGGGGTAACCTTTACCTAGCCGCAAAAATAGCTGACAACGATTTCGGGGCAACATTTTCCGACTTTGACGTTTTCATGTTCCTTTTCGACAACGATAATGACGGTGTCCCGGAGAGGGGTGACGACGGGCTTTTCTGCTTCACGATCACCGGTCCGCCATACGATGTTTTCTACAACATAACCGAGCCCAATGCATGGCCTAATGATGTGGCCGACGGGGGAACAGCGGATGGATATCACGATGAAACGGGAGACGGCAGCTATAACTATTTCGAATGTACACATCCATTGGATTCCTTTGATGACGCCCACGACTTCAGCTTGAAAATAGGTGATGCTGTGGGTTTTCGCGTAGGCTACCGGGACAACAAGACGCTTGTTGGTTTTTGGCCGTCTACAAGTTGGTGTAGCATTAAGGTTGATTCTGGAGATTTAGTGCTTTCAGACAATGACGTTTACACTATTACTGGCAACTATTACATGAGGGGAAGCATAGTTGTCACAGAAAACGCCACCTTGACCATTGAAAATGCACGTTTGGCCTTCATGCAGTCAGCCCCCTTCCAGTTCAACATAACCTTGAGAGACGCCGTTGGCGGAAACCCACGTTTGATGGTGGATAACGTTGCAATCGACACTTATAACCGTCATTTTAGGATTTCGCTTTATGAAAATAGTAAAGTGCGAATAAATCGTGTGCAACCCGTTTTGAGCTCTTTAATTTTCCTAACACTGTATGGCTCTTCATCCGCCGATGTTTCCGAATCCACTCTTACGGAAATATCGCTCTATAATCATGTGGCGCTTCGTCTGAGTTCTTCCAGTATTACCTTGCTGAGATCAGTTGATGAGTCCCATGTTGTTGTGGAAAACGCCAACATTTACTATTTACACGCAGCGAACGACGTGGAGGTTCAAGTTTCAGATTCCACAATTGCTAATGCTTTAAGTGTTCAGTCTTTAAAGACGCAATGCAGTGTTCAAGGAATTGAACCCGAACTGGTCGTTTATTGGAACTTTCTAGAAAACTGCTCAGTTATTGTAGGGACAGGCGGTTATGCTCCCAATGTTTCATTGAGCAATGTTCAAGTTTACGGTTGGAGCTTTAGCTTTGCAGACGCCATGGACACTATTATTTCTGATTCACGGTTGTCTTCACTGGCTTTGTTAGGCTCTTCAAGGATCCGTGCACATCGAGTCTATGCCCAGCAAGTGGATATTTCTGGATCTTCTAGGTTAAATGCTACGGACTCGATAGCTGAAGCTGTTTACTTGTATGGTTTCTCAGTGCTCTGGGCGGAGAACTCCACAGCCACGGTGAAGCTTCAAGTTTATGGTCAATCAACGCTATACGTTAACTGGTATCTCGATGTCCACGTTGTGGATTCTCTTCGGCAAAATGTTCCAAACGCAAATGTAACCGTTGTATGTGCCGATGGAAAGGAAACCGCAAAGGGGCGAACAAATGGAACCGGGTGGGTTAGGTTAACGGTGCTTTCCAGCATTATTAATGCTACTGGCGAGTATCTGCAAGGCCCCCACAATGTTGCAGTGGCCTATGAAATTTATGGAAACGCCACCACGGTAAACGTGAACGGGAACAGGCAAGTCACGGTTATGCTGTCAAGTTTCATCATCCCCGAGTTTTCCGCCGTGCTTTATACAACGTTTGTAACTGTGGCTACCCCGTCTTTAGCAGCGTTGCTTTACAAGAATAGAAAAGCTTGCAGAAAGCGTTAGACAGTTTCTTTTCAGTTTCCCTTTTTATTCCTTCGTTAAGTATCCGCCGAAGCCTATAGCCCACAACAGCACTGGATAGGCTATCATGCGTTCAAGGCCCCCTTTGCCCAAGCCAAGGTAGAAGGCGTTTTCAGGGGCGCCGCCTACATTTACAGACGCTTCACTATATGCAAATAAAATGAGCGCCACCAGCGCGGTTAAACCCAAAATCACTGCAAAATAGGATAGCGGCGGTTTCTGAACCTTGTAGGAAGCTATGGCTGAAAGTGCGCCGAATAAAAATGCGATTAAAGCGAAAACCGTGTGCAACATGTATGGAGAGTTTTCTGGAAAGATTCCGACACCCATGGCTCCAATTCCGCATAAACTCAAAAAGCCTAAAATGGTTCTGCTTTGCACCCTTTGCCTTAGAAAATAGGCGCTGGCCAGCACCATTGCACCAAGCAAAAAGACTGAAAAGTTGAAGATAGGCGCCGTCGCTCCAACCCCCAAGTCGCTTATGTAGTTTTTTGAAACACTGTAACCGGGGTAAAGGCATTCTGCCACCAGCATCCCGAGGATAAACTGGACGGCGCCAGCAAATATTAGGGCTCCCGCCACTTTTCCGTCATATAGTTTCATGGATTCTAAAATGTTCTACCCAGTTGATAAGTTTTAACCTTTGAAGTGTTCGCTGAAAGATTTAAGCAGTTCGTCTATGGATTTTCCAACGTTCTCGCCGACGTATCCCCCTTCCAAAACGAAAAACGTCGGTTTCCCCAAGGAGGCCAAAATTTCCCCTATTCTCCCGTAGGTTTTCTCCGTCAAACCCAAAGAGGCCAAGTCTCCGGCACAAGCGTCAAAACCAGCTGAAACAGCAATAACTTCAATTCTCTCCATATCCACGTTCCGCAAGGCTTCTTCAAGAGTCCTCAAATAAACATTCTCCCCGCAATCTGCTGGCAATGGAAAGTTTAAACAGTTCGCCTCTGAATAGGCGCCGGTTCCGGGATAGTGGGGATACCGATGCAAGGAAATAAAGACGACTTTTGGGTCTTTCAGAAAAATTTCCTGGGTGCCGTTGCCGTGGTGGCCGTCAATGTCTAAAATCAACGTGGGCTTGTCCAGATGTTCTACGGCTACCGCTACGTTGTTTATGTAACAGAAGCCTTTCGTGTAGGCGCCTAGCGCTGCGCCGCTCCTGCCAACATGATGTCCCGGCGGCCTCATCAGTGAGAAACCATTTATCTTTGCGGCTAAGATGGCGGCGCCGGCTGAAAGCCTTGCGTACTCGTAAATGTTTTCGTAGGCGGGCGTGTCTGGATCTTCTATGGCTCCGTGTTTAAGCAGTTGGATGTAGCCTGCGCTGTGTACCTTAAGCAGGTCTTCTTCGCTTGCTGGCTCCGGCTCAACAAACTCGTAGCCCTTTTCTCGCAATATCTCGTAAGCCCTTTGCACCCGCTTTGGGCTTTCAATATGCCAAGATCCATACTCTAAACATTTTTCAGAAAAAACTATTTTCGGCTTCAAGCTCTACCAGCCTCGTCCCACGGGATTCTACCGTTTTTGGTTTATATAGGCATCGAGCAGAACTAGGCGAAGTTCATGGTGAAAACAGCTTGTTTGTTAAGCTTATACGATAGTTTTCACATTTACTGTTAGCCGAGTGGAAAAGGCGAAAATTGATGATTTCAGGAAACCCGTTGGCCGAGTTAAGAAAGGAATGCGAAGCCCTACTAAAAGGGGCTATGGGCAGCCTCCGGATGGAGGAAGCTTTGATAAAACATTTTGCCTTTGAGAAGCCTCCAGTTTGGGAATTTGGGCAACTCGCTACTTCGATATGTTTTGAACTTGCCAAACAGGCTGGTGAAAAACCGTTAGCCTTAGCGCAGCGGCTTGTTCAAGCTGTTGACAAGGCGAGGCTCCAGCTTGTCAAAGAGGTTTCGGCGGCTGGTGGCTACATAAACTTTCACGTTAACTTTGAACAGTTTTCAGCCCTAACAATAGAGTCTGTCCGAAAACTGGACGCCGAGTATGGCTTGGTTAAGGTTGAAAAGCCTCAGAAAATAATTGTTGAACATACGAGTGTGAATCCGCTTCACCCAATCCACATTGGGCAAGCTAGAAATCCCATGCTTGGCGACGCCCTTGCCCGTATGTTGTCTGCGAGGGGGCATACTGTTTTCCGCCATTATTATGTGGATGATGTGGGACGACAAACCGCCGTAATCGCCTATGGATACGAGAAACTGGGCAAGCCAAAACCCACGGAAAAACCGGACCATTTTATCGGAAAAATCTACACGGTTACCAGCTGTCTCGTCGAGATAAATAGGCTTAAAAGGGAGCTTGAAAGGGCTAAGATGGTTTCGGCTGATGAAGAAATGGCCAAAATCAGCCGGGAACTCGACGACTGGGTGTCAGTAGCCTTTGAACTCAAACAGAAATGTCCAGACCTTTTTGAAAGGCTCCTCGAAAAAATAGGCGAGGATCCAGATCCCGAGAAAAGCATAAGTGAACTGAACAAAGCCTACGAAACTGGCGACGAAAGGGCCAAAAGGCTCATACGTGAAGTGAGTCAGCTCTGCCTTGAAGGTTTTAAGGAAACTCTAAGCCGTGCCGGCGTTTTTTATGATTCTTGGGACTGGGAAAGCGACCTAGTTTGGAGTGGGCTTGTGGCGGAAGCCCTTCGGAAATTGAGGCAGACGCCTTTCGTCACTTTTCTCGGCGGGGTTTTGGAGTTTGAAGCTGGAAAAGTCGTCGATGTTTTGGCTCTACGGGAGAGGCTTGGCTTGAGAAAGGACTATGAGGTGCCAAGCTTGACGCTTGTGCGGGCTGACGGCACAACACTTTACACGACGAGGGACATAGCCTACACCCTTTGGAAGTTCAACAAAGCCGACAAATGCATAAACGTCATAGGCATGGAGCAATCCCTCGCCCAACTCCAGCTGAAAATTGCCCTTTACGCTTTAGGCTTCAAGGATTACGCTGAAAACCTAGTTCACTTCGCTTACAACTTGGTGACGTTGCCGGGCTATAAGATGTCAAGCCGTCGGGGGCGCTACATAACTCTAGACGAGGTTTTAGACGAAGCCACCAGAAGAGCTTACGAGGAAGTTTCAAAACGCTCGCCTCAATTGTCAGATGAGGGAAAGCGGAAGGTTGCCGAAATCGTCGGCATTGGGGCAGTGCGTTATGCGCTTGTAGAGGTTGATCCAGCTAAACCCGTTGAGTTTAACTGGGACCGCGTCTTGAACTTTGAAAAGAACAGCGCACCCTATATCCAATATTCTCATGCCCGAGCGTGCAGCATACTACGCAAAGCCGCAAGAAAACCAGAAAAACCAGACTATCGCCTATTAAAGGAGAAGCTTGAACAGGAACTTGTCTTTGCTTTGGCTGAGTTTCCGGAAACCTTTGTGGAGGCCGTTGAAACCCTTAAGCCAAATCTTATAGCCGACTACGCCAACGCCCTAGCCGACAAATTCAACACTTTCTACAACGCTTTTCCAGTGATTAAGGCAGAGCCGCTCGAACTGAGCGACGCTAGATTGGCGCTAGTTGACGCGGTTCGAATAGTTTTAAGGAACTCCTTAAACCTCGTCGGGATAACGGCGCCTGAACGGATGTAACTTTAATTTCACAAAGCTTAAATTCTTCTTCTGCACTTAGTGTAAGTGATAGGAATGCTTAAAGTTAAATTGTTAATAGTCCTTTGTGTATTTGTATTGGGCTTTACCCTAATGCCGAAAACTTTAGCAGCAGAGTATGAAGGCGACGGAACTTACCTCCTACGTGTAGGCGACAAGATAAAAGCTTCAAACGGTTACGTTATAGAGTTAACACTAGCTTTGGGAAAACTGGGTTCACGGTCAGATTGGGCAACCGTATTAGTAGTCCTCCCATCAATGGAGGATATTTTTTCCAAAATAGTGCTTTGGGGCTGGGGCAATTGGTCTCGTGAAACGGACACCTTGCATATCATTGTTGAAAGATATGTTGCTGATGAGGCGGTTATTACAGTAATATCAAAACATGTGACAGTGCCAGAGTTTCCGCAGGCCTTTTTCGCGTCGCTTGCATTTTTTCCAATAGCTGTAATGTTTGCAATATTCATAAAATGGGGTAAGAGGTGCAACCCATAACATAATATGAGTCTGGCTGAAACCTAAGGCGCACCTTTAATTATTGCGAGGGCGGTGCTTGTTCCAATGCGGTTGGCGCCCGCCTCAATCATGGCAACGGCATCCTTGTAGGTTCTTATACCGCCAGCAGCTTTAACCCCAAAGTCTCTTCCAACCACTTGCCGCATGAGTTTGACGTCTTCCACGGTGGCGCCTTTGCCAAACAAGCCCGTAGAAGTCTTGACAAAGTCTGCTCCAGCCTCTTTAACAATTTTGCAAGCTGTTATTTTTTCTTCGTTTGTTAAAATCGGCGTTTCAATTATCACTTTCACGATTATGTCGCTTGATATGCGTTTAACAGCTGTCACCGCCTCAATGTCCCGCTTAACCAGTTTATAGTCGCCGGATTTGAAGGCACTTAGGTTCATGACCATGTCAAGCTCGCACGCCCCCTCTTCCACCGCTTTAACAGCTTCTAAAGCCTTAATGTCCGGCAGAGAAACCCCAAATGGAAAACCTACGGTGGAGCCAACCCTAACATTTGAACCCTTCAGTAAAGAGGCTGCCAGCCCCACATAAACCGGGTTAACCATGACACATCCAAAACCGTGTTGAATGGCTTCCCGACAAAGCCTTTCTATCTCGTCTTTGGTGGCTGTAGCCTTAACAAGTGTAGAATCAATGAGCTTGGCCAGCTGACTTTTCATAATGGTCAACAAACGCACCTTCACATTTAAAACAACATGATCACATTTAACGGTTTCCCAAGAGCTTAAACCAGAAAGAGGGCCCCAGTGGGATTTTAAACCCTTTTTAAACTCTTTTGTTCTCGGCAAAAGTTGGCATACTCGAGTTTCAAGCCCTTATAGGTATTCTCGCAACTTCAGACTACCCGCGAGTTGCAATTGGAACAGTCTTGTTTCAAGCCCTTATAGGTATTCTCGCAACTTTTTGTTTTGTCGTTGGTTGCCCTTTTGCTTCCGTGTTTCAAGCCCTTATAGGTATTCTCGCAACGAATTTGCCGTCCACAATGTCGTGGTGGGGCAACTTAGTTTCAAGCCCTTATAGGTATTCTCGCAACCAGCCCTGATTTCTCGTAGTTTAGAATGGAATCGTCGTTTCAAGCCCTTATAGGTATTCTCGCAACCGTGTTGAGATACAGCTGAAATATTTGAAAGAATCCTGGTTTCAAGCCCTTATAGGTATTCTCGCAACTTGAGGTGAAAAAATGATAGAGAAACGCCATAGTGAGTGTTTCAAGCCCTTATAGGTATTCTCTCAACCCCGCGTGAGGGGATCACCAGGCAAAACATTCTTAGTTGTTTCAAGCCCTTATAGGTATTC
>JANXDU010000001.1 GCA_025059195.1 Candidatus Bathyarchaeota archaeon | reverse complement strand
GTGGGGCCGGCCGGATTTGAACCGACGACCTTTCCCCGAAACAGCCCTACGAGGCTGTTTCTACGGGTTTCTCTACCGACCGCTCCAGAACTTCTTCATTCCGCGCTGGCGGTCCGCAAACCCGTGTTGCTTGTTCTGGAGCCCGTCGTCATACCTGCCTAGACTACGGCCCCTTTCGGCTACTAGCACTAAACTTACTTGAAAAATTTGGATATATACGTTATTCTCTTTTTGCGGGCCAACCGAAAAGTTAATGTGGGATGGCTTGTGGTGTATTTTGGGGTTTGCCGGCCATAGGGCGCGGGCTCCACCCGATCCCATTCCGAACTCGGAAGTTAAACCGCGCTCCGTTCCCGGCAGTAGTGTGGTCTTCGGCCACGCGAACCCGGGAAAGCCGGCAGCCCCGAGAACATTCTTACTTAGGAAAAAATTCTCTAGAATGAATGAGTGGAATAAGCCGTGAAAACAGCATATTTTAAATAGTTGATGGGGGCAGTCTATTCGTTTTCTGCAAAGTTGCAGAGTTGGAGGGGTTAAACATGTCAGAGTGGCTGCTTCCAATATTTGGCTTTCTAATAAGCATAGCCGCCGCTTTGACCGGTGTTGGCGGAGGCATATTCGTTGTGCCTCTGTTGACGCTTCTTTATAATTTTGAACCCGTGGCTGCCTCTGGCACAAGCTTAGCCACGATCGTCATAACTTCTGTAGCGTCCACAATAAATTACATGAAACAGAAACGCGTTTACTTCAAGGCGGGGCTGGCTTTGGCCTGCGCCACAGCTCCGGGAGGATACCTTGGAGCAGCGATCACAGCGGTTCCTTTAGTGAAAACGTGGTTGGGGGTAATCTTTGGAGTTTTCCTAATTTTTGTTGCATTTCAAATGGTCTATAAGGCTCTGCGCACAACCCCTGTTAAAGCTTCAGCTACAGTGGATCCGGCTTTTGAGAAGGCGCTTCTCGAAGATCGGAGGCGGATGCTCCTAGGGTTACTTTTAAGCTTCTTCGGAGGAATAGTCTCAGGGCTTCTAGGCGTAGGCGGAGGCGTCGTCCTCGTGCCGGTTATGTGTTATGCCCTTGGTTTCCCCATTTATTTCTCAATTCCTACGTCTATGTTCATCATGATTTTCACATCAATATTCGGTGTGGCTGGCCACGTGCAGCAGGGAAATGTGCACGCGTTATATGCGGTTTATCTCGGCTTAGGCTCGGTTGTAGGCGCCCAGTTTGGGGCATACGCGAGCAGAAAACTTTCAAGCAAAGGCTTGAGCTTCGTGTTTGCCGCTATGCTTATCGTTGCCAGTGTAAACATGATCTTGAAGAATTTACGGTTTATTTAGCATCCGAATTTGATGTATTTACTTGGAATATCCTAAAACTTATAACTGAGATTTTGCTAGTTTCACGGAAGGTGATTTAGTGAACATGGCGGTTATGCTGCTGGCCGCTTTGGCTACACTTCAAAAGTGGCTACTGCAGATGCCCGGAGAGTTATTCTCCCAAATTGTTTCAATCATATTTATATTCTTATTGCTTTTCTCCATGTTTTACGGGCAGAGACTTCAACTTCGTATTTGGCTTAACGAGATTGAAGGTTCCCTTTATAAACTGAAATATTTGAGGGATGAAGGGCGAAGAATAGCCATAGAAGCCATCAAAGAGGTGGGAAAGCCTCAAACAGACCCCACGCCCAAGGTTGACCGCTTCCTCGAGTATTTCACCATTTCCCCTCAAAGCCTTGACCCCGTGGGCATTGTTTGGAAGTTAGAGCATATTTTAGACGTCCGTGACGCCCGGTTTAAGGATGAGGTTAAACTTTTGGCGCCATCCGCCGACGAGACGCAAATAAACAATTTGGAGAACACGTTGGAGGCGGCGATGGCTTTAAACTATATCTACAAGGTGATAAGACACTACTTTTTGCTGGGGAAGAAGACTTTAAGCCTCTATGTTATAATGCAAATCCAGATGATACTACCCCTTGTGATGCGAGAGGCGGAAGCCTATGCCAGCGCCCTTAAAGCTTTTGCTTACGGGCAACCCATAGGCGACGGTGTCGGCGCCCTTGTAGCCGCTAAACTCATGCACGGCTTCCCGGTAAGAAAAGTGCAGAAAGACTGTGTTGTTGCAACAGTTCCGCTGGAGGGAAGAACAGCCTACATAATAAAGGCTGAAGGCCCGGGCGGAAACGTTGGTAAACCGGGAGACGCTATCAAAACAATAATTGAAGAGAATGAAGGGAAAATCGCCAACATAATCATGATAGATGCCGCTTTGAAGCTTGAAGGCGAAGAAATAGGCGAAGTGGCTGACGGTGTCGGCGCAGCCATAGGCGGGCCTGGCGTGGATCAATTCAAGATTGAAGAAACCATCCTAAAATATCGCATACCAATAAACGCTGTCATTATTAAGGAGGATATTGGCGATGCGGTTTCGCCCATGCGGAGGGAGATTTTCGAGGCTGCCGACAAAGCCATTGAAAGGATTAGGCAGCTTATACTTGAAAGAACCAGGGAGGGCGACAAAGTTATTATCTGTGGCGTAGGCAACACCATAGGTATAGGCCAATAACAAAGGGGTTAAAATCATGAGTAAGGCATCCTCTGAATCCTCATCCACCGCAAAAATTTCATCCTTCGCTTTAATCGCTATAATCATAACGCTGGTTGTGGCGATCATGGCGCTTTTTAACGCGGTTCAAGCCTACCTTATGGGAGAGGTTGATGTTGCTACAATCCTTCTAATAGTTGGTTTTATAGGTGTTGGAGCGTGCACTTACATGCTGCTCCAAATGAGGCAGCGTATAATCCGTTTAAGAATAGAGATGCCGCCGATAACGACGACCATCGAGTGTAGGAAGTGCGGCTTCAAAACTGTGAGGGAATTTCAGCGAGGCGACTACATTTTCAAAGAGGTTGAACCTTGCCAAAAATGTAATGAAAAAATGTTGATAACCGCCATTTACAGGGAAGTGCGGGAAAAAATGAAGGCTACTTTTCCGTTTTAGGTTAGGACTAGACAACCGTCTTCAGCTATCAGGACTGTGTGTTCTGCTTGGGCGACGGGTTTTCCACTAGCCTCTATGAAAACCGGATAACCTATGATAACCTTTGAAAGTAAGAGTTCTCTGAAGGCTTCTTTAAAATGCTCTTGAGGCACCACGTTTTGGAGCCATCTCTCGGCGAAGGGTAGCGTTTTAAAGTTATCCTTTATGTGTTCCAGCAGCTTTTTTGCGTGCGGGTTTTTGGGAGGCTTCTGTTTCACAAGGCGGAAAATTGTGACTTCACTGCCGTTCTCCACTTTTCCCGCAGCGTTTTGAACAGTCACGAAAGGTTCGATGGCGTAGGCTTCTCCAAGTTTAACTTTCGCAAAAGAAACATGCGCCACGTTGGGCAACGATGTTCCAGCATGCACCAAGTATTTGCCAACCTGATGGCCTGTAAGGTTTGAGATGGGCTTGTAACCTCTGGATTTTATGGTTTGTTCGATGATGGCGCCGAGCCTTGAAGTTGGCATGTTGGGCTGAATGTTTTCGACAGCCTTTTTCAAGGCGTGTTCAGCTGCTTCCACCATGTCTCTGAGTTCACGGTTAAAACAGATGGTTACAGCAGTGTCGGCCACGTAGCCGTCCACGTGGGCACCTATATCCACCTTCACGAGGGAGTCTTCTGGAATTCGCTTTTCATCTCCGGGCGGCGAAGTATAGTGGGCGGCCACATCGTTTATTGAAACGTTGCATGGAAAGGCGGGTTTTCCGCCCTTCCGCCTTATAAGCTCTTCAGCTTTTTCACAGACTTCTATTATTGGCATTTTTTCACGAACAAAAACCTTAAGTTCTTCGCGGGTTTCGCGGAGAATCCTCCCTGCCAAGCGAAGGTTTTTAAAGGCTTCCTCGTTGATGTTTTTCAAGGCGCTTCACTTTAACCTTTATTAACCAAACAGCAGCCTTAAAAGGTTTGATTGGGGTGGCTGATTTGGCTAAAGCTACATGGTTTGGGCACGCAGCCTTCAAAATTGAGTTGGCTGGCAAAACGGTTTTAATTGACCCGTGGCTTGACGGGAACCCGACATCACCCATAAAGGCTTCTGAAATAGCCAAGGCGGATATTGTTTATGTCACGCACGACCACGGCGACCATTTAGGTGACGCCATAGTCATCTGCAAGCGGACGGGCGCCTCTTTTGTTTCAACGTTTGAGCTTGGTAATTACGCCAAGGAGAATGGTGTCATGGATGTTGTTGGATTAAACATTGGCGGATGTGTGGAGGTGAAAAGCTTGAAATTACACATGGTGCAAGCCTTTCACACAAGCTCCAAAGGTGCTCCAACGGGCGTTGTCGTTGAGGGCGAGGGCAAAACCGTTTACCATGCTGGAGACACTGGGCTTTTCATGGACATGAAGCTTATTGGACAGTTGTATAAGCCGGATTTGGCGCTTCTGCCAATAGGCGGCTACTACACCATGGGCGCCTTAGAGGCGGCGGAAGCCGTCAAACTTTTGAAACCTAAAGTCGTGGTTCCCATGCACTACAAAACTTTCCCTGTTTTGGCGCAGTCGGTGGACGAGTTTGTGGAAAAAGTGAAAAAGAGGGCGCCGAGAGTTAAGGTTGTGGTTTTAAATCCCGGAGAGAGCTTCGAATTTTAAAAGCCCTCTCTCTTTCTATGTTTTAGGCTTGTGGATTTTGGGTTCAAGGGTTGCGAACTCGTTTCCGCCCACATGGAAAATCATCTTTGCCTTTTCAAGGTTGTAGCCTGCCTCGCTGAAACAGCCCTTGTTGGCGTAGGCCTCCACGATTTCACCCACAAATATAGTGTGGTCTCCAGTTGGATATTTGCCGTAAAGCTTACACTCTAAGTGGGCGACGCACTCCCCGATTATGGGCGGCTTAACCTTCCTAGCAGGCATAGGCGTCAAACCAGCCTCTTTAAACTTGTCGCGGTCTCTGCCGCTTACCCTTCCACAATAGAATGTTGCATCTAGAATGTCCATGGTTGGAATGTTAACCACAAACTCGCCTGTCTCCTCGATAAGGCTGTGCGAGTGTCGGCGGGGCGCAATGCTCACGGCGACCAGCGGTGGACTAATGGAGGTTGGCATAGCCCATGCAAGCGTTATAATGTTTGGCTTTCCATCCTTGCCAGCGCATGAAACCAGCACGGTGTGCATTGGGTGGATAAGCCGAACAGAGTTTGAGGGGCTAACGTTTACAACATCCTTCTTTTCCATTTAGATGCATCTCCTAACCTACCGTTTTATGTGGAACTTGTCTATTATATTTCTGGCTTTCTCCCGCTTTCTACGGTGGTCTTCAAGAAAGCTGTTGATTCGATCCGTTAACTCTTTTTTGCATTCACCGCAGAGAACCTCTCCAGCTCTGCATTGCCTCTCTCTTTCGGCGAGCTTTTCATCATCTTCCTCAAACATGAATAGGAAGTACTGGAACACTGTGCAAATGGATGGGTCTCCACCCATTCTCCGCTGCTCCGCCACCGTGGGTTTACCACCGGTAAAAGCACCCCAAACCTTGCGTTTCACAATGTCAGGCGGATCGGTGGTAAATATGCATGTTTCGGGTTCTGAAGCGCTCATTTTCCCGCCCACGCCAAGGCCCGGGAGAAGACGGCAGTGAATCTGCGCCGGCTTATAATAGCCCAGTTTTGGCGCCACATCGCGGGTTATCCTCCAGTATGGGTCTTGGTCTATGGCGGCTGGAATAAGCGCTGGAACATTTTCGCCAGTTAATTTGGCGTGGATGAAGCATGGAGCCGCTTGGATGGCTGGCCAGAAAACCCATCCGATGTTTGTGCTTTCTTGAAAGCCGAACGTCGCCCTAGCCGTTGAAAAGGTTATTCGCTTTGCAACTTTCAAAGCTAGGTCGTACAGCAAATCTATGTCTTGCACATCATATATTATGAAGGTGTTTTCAGGCTTAAAGCCCAAGGCTATGAGGTCTAAAGCGTTTTCGTAGGCGAAATTCGTTGCTTCTTCAAGTTCCAGATCGTCTTTGACTAGGAATTTTTCGTCGTCCGTCATCTGAAAATAAAGCCTAGTCTTAAAGTGGTCTTGCAAATGTTTAGTGAAAATCCATGGAACTAAATGGCCCAAATGAACTGGGCCAGATGGTCCTCGCCCCGTGTAGAGCACAAACTTCGTCCCTTTCTCATAAAGGTCTAAAACAACGTCTAAGTCGCGGTGCGAAAAGAATAGGCCCCTCCGCAGTTGGAGGTGAACCTTGCCGGTGAATTTCGCTATTCTTTGGATTAGCTCCGTTGTTAGGGGTTGGGTTCCGAACTCGCGGATGAGACGTTCATAGTCAACTTTACCCCTAACCTCCCACGGAGTGACAACCATCTCG
The DNA here is from genome assembly GCA_025059195.1 of Candidatus Bathyarchaeota archaeon. Taxonomy (GTDB): domain Archaea; phylum Thermoproteota; class Bathyarchaeia; order Bathyarchaeales; family Bathycorpusculaceae; genus DRVP01. The sequence goes on along the minus strand of JANXDU010000001.1, from coordinate 23,656 downwards.
TTTCTTTCTTCGTCAACCAATTCTTGCACTTTCCAAGCTTTTAGCTTCCTTATACAATTTCCATGAATCGTATTAAATTTTGTGAAACACGTCTATTTGGAATAACCTATAAATATGGGGTTGTCGTTTCCATTTCAGTGTCGCTGGTGAAGGGATGCCCCGCCAATTTCCGTGAAAAGCCGCACCGCTTCGGTTTTTGATGGATATAGCTTAAAAAGGCTTAAGGGCTCTCTATGTAAGCATCCCAACATGGTTAACTGTTTAAATAATGCTTTAGGTGTTTGAAATGGCTGGTTTAAGGCTTCACGAAAAAAAAGCCTTAATGGCTTTGAGATCTTTTGACGGAAAAGCCTCTGTGGAGGATGTGGCTGAAAAAAGCGGTTTAGCCCACGCCACCGTCATGAGGGCCGCGCTGACCCTTTCGGAAAGAAACCTTGTCAAAATTCATGAACGAAAATGGAACGTCGCCACGCTAAACGAGGAAGGTGAAGACTACGCCCAGTACGGTTTGCCTGAACGTCGCTTACTTCGGGCTTTGCTGAGGCTCGGCGGTGAGGCAAGCGTGGATGAGGCTGTCCGCGAAGCTGGTTTAGCCGCTGAGATCGTTCCCATAGCCTTAGGCTGGCTTAAACGGAAAAACTGGGGCGTTATAAAAGGCAAAAAATGCATGTTGAATGTGAAAGTTGAGCCTTCTCTCGGAGCTGACGAGAAACTTTTAGCCACCATGTTCGAGAAACGCTCTATAACTATTGAAGATTTAAGCAGAGAACTTAAACAAGCCTTGGAAACCCTTCGGAAACGCAACCTTGTAGAGCTTGAAGAAAAAGTCCACCGCGAGCTAGAGCTAACCGAGGAAGGCTGGCGAACAGCCAAAAAAGGCTTAGAAATAACCGAAGAAGTAACCCAGCTTACGCCTGAACTCATAACGTCTGGCCGTTGGAGAAACGTGAAAATCACGAAGTTCGACGTGGCTGCTCCAGGCCCCGTTGTTTATCCGGGTAAGATGCATCCCCTGCAACAGATTATCCAACGGGCCCGTGAAATCTTCTTGGAGATGGGTTTCATGGAAATCCGTGGTCCACTGGTGGAAACGGCTTTCTGGAACTTTGACGCCTTATTCCAACCTCAAGATCATCCTGCCCGCGAGATGATGGACACTTTCTATTTAGCATACCCGCAGAAGGGAAGACTGCCACCTCAAAGGCTTGTAGAGGCTGTAGCGAAAACCCATGAAGACGGCTGGATCACGGGTTCCAAGGGTTGGCGCTACAAATGGAGCCATGAAGAAGCAAAAAGGCTGGTTTTGAGGACACATACAACGGCTGAAACTATAAAGTATTTGGCAACCCACCGGAAACCGCCGATAAAAGTGTTCTCTGTAGATAGGGTTTACAGGAATGAGCAGGTTACTTACAAGCATTTAGCTGAATTCCATCAGATTGAAGGGATAGTTGCGGACAAAAACGTGACGTTACGCGATTTAATGGGCACTTTGAAAACGTTTTACATGAAATTTGGGCTGGAGAAAATTGAGTTTTGGCCGAGCTACTTCCCCTACACGGAGCCTTCAGCCCAAGTGGTGGCTTACCACCCAAAACTTGAACGTTGGATTGAGCTTGGCGGGATGGGCATGTTCCGCCCAGAGGTTTTGGCACCCATGCGTATCAAGTGTCCAGTTTTGGCTTGGGGCACGGGGTTGGAGCGTTTAGCTATGATTGAATTGGGCTTAGATGATGTTCGCATGTTGTATGCGAACAGTCTAGGTTGGCTTAGGAGGACACCGCTATGCCAGTGATAAACCTCCGCGTGGAGAAAATGGCAAGGTTTCTGGGCAGACCAGTCGCTGCTGAAGAGGCAGCGAAGTGGCTGCCTTGGCTTGGCTTCGACTTGGAGGAGGTTGGCGGAGATTATGTTAAGGTGGAGTATAACCCCAACCGCATAGACTTCTGCAGCTATGCTGGTGTAGCCCGCGCCTTGAAAGGTTTCCTAGAGCTGGAAACGGGACTGCCCAAATACCATTCTGATGAGCCCAAAATAACCTTGAACGTTGACAAGGCCGTTTCAGATGTTAGGCCTTACATGCTTGCCGCTGTTGTCCGCGACATTAAGTTGGACGCGGATGATGTTGTGGAGCTTATGGAGATGCAGGAAGACCTTCACTGGGGTATTGGCAGGGACCGCAAAAAGGCTTCTATTGGCATCCACAACTTAGACGCTGTGGAACCACCTTTCACATACACAGCTGTGGAACCCGCAAGCGTAAAATTTGTGCCGCTGGGCAAGACTGAGGAAATGACGCCAAAAGAGATTTTAGAAAAACATGAGAAGGGCTTGGCCTACCGCCACCTAATCGACTGGGCATCCAAGTATCCATTACTTGTTGACAAGCATGGACGGGTTTTGTCCATGCCTCCTATTATAAACGGCGAACTAACAAGAGTGAATGAAAACACACGCAACCTGTTCTTGGATGTTACTGGGCCGAGTTTTGAGGCTGTGGAAAAAAGCCTCAAAGTTTTGGCTACGGCGCTTGCTGACATGGGTGGAAAACTTGAAAAAGTAACCGTGAATTATCCAGGTCAAACGCTGATATCGCCAAATCTCGAGCCGGAAAAAATGAAGCTTAGGGTAAGTTACGCTAACAAGATGCTGGGCTTAAAGCTCTCTATGGACGGGGCTGTCCGCTGTTTGCAAAGGTGTCGGCTTGACGCAAAGGTTGTTGAAGAAGGCGTTTTAGAAGTCACTATACCGCCCTATCGTATTGACATACTCCATGAGATAGACCTCGTAGAGGAGGTTGCCATAGGCTACGGATATTACCGGCTTGAGCCGAAAATACCAGCCACCATAACCGTCGGCGAAAAACATCCAGTGAATAAACTGGCGGAAACCGCCCGTCAAATCATGACGGGCTTAGGCTTCTTGGAGGTTATGAACTTTACGCTTACAAACGAGCGAATCCACTACGAGTTCATGAGGTTGAAGCCCAAAAACCCCGTGCGCCTAGCTAATCCGGTTTCAGCCGAATACGCAATCATGAGGGAAATGCTGCTGCCCGGGCTTTTGAAGAACCTAGCCGAAAATAAGCATGAAAGCTACCCGCAAAGGCTTTTCGAAGTTTCGGACGTAGCCAGAGTAAATAGGCGTTTAGAAACCATGTGCGAAAGACGCTTGCACCTAGCAGCCGTCACATGTCACTCCATGGCAAACTACACAGAAATAAGAGCCTTCTGCGAGGCCCTTCTTGCCAACATGGGAACAGCCAACTGGCAAATAAGGGAGGCAAAGCACCCAAGCTTCCTACAAGGCAGAACAGCCGCCATTCAAGTTAACGACAAAGAAGTTGGTGTATTAGGCGAAATTCACCCCCAGGTGCTAAACAACTTTGGAATAGAAAACCCAACAGCCGCCTTCGAAATAGATTTAGAACAGCTATCATTAAAATCCAAAATTAAAACATAAAACTAAACGACTCTGTTTCAAGGGTATATTTTGAGATTTATTTTATTGAGTAGCCCTATGGAGTTATTCTACGCAACCTTTTAAATATATGATTTCGTAATATACAATATGCTGGAGTTGGAAAAATGAGAAAATCCACACTCATCACAGCAATCGTCATAGCTTTTGCTTCAGCCACGCTTGGACTGCCCGAAGTTCTCCCATCAAATGCGTTCTCACCCAGCGCAACCGCCAACCCAAGGATCATTTATTGGCCACGCACAGAGGTTTGGCGCCACAACGACCTAATCACCGTCAGCAGTGGCTATATTGAGACCAAACGCATCGCCTGGTCGCCCTCTGGAAGATATCTGCTAATCCACGGAGTTGTTTTACAAAGAGTTGGAGGCCCCCCGTCCGTTAACACGTTAATTATGGACATGGAGAACGGCACGTTGGCGTATAGTTTCTACCTAAACTTGTGGGGACTCGCTTTTGATGATTTCCTTCCCTTTGCCTTTTCGCCAGATGAAACAAAAATATTCTATGTGACAACGGCTTCATACAATGATTGGCTACCGCGAATATGTTCTGTAAACTTGGATGGAACTGGGTCAACTTTTATAACATATCTTAACAGCACATCAAGCTATCCTACAAGACCATACCTCTTTGACGTGACAAAGAGTGGATTACTTATCTACACTTCTTGCAATTCATGGTACAACGGTACAAAAGTTTACTACACAAGCCGCATTTGGAAACATAACCTACACACCGGCGAAAAATCGCTTGTTCTAAGCCTTGAGGGACCCAGCCAGCTGATTACAAGCCTAAAAGTTTCTAAATCAGGGGACAAAATAGCCTATGCAGTGGGAAACGAAATATATGTTGTTGATGTTAATGGCACTGAACCAGCAAGGGTTACATCAGTTCCCAGTGGAAAAATTGTAACATTTATTGATTTCGCATCTAACGGAACAATGCTAACTTATTCCGCGGTTAATGGCACCATAGACGAGAGCGGTGGCGGCATGAGATACCAGGGAACTCTCGCCGGCAACATAACCGCTGTAAACTTGGACGGAAGCAATAAACGCGTCATTTTAAACGACGGTTATGGGCTTGTGTGGTCGCCGATTAGGAACTCACTCGCCGCGTACATTCTATTTCGGGCACCTGATTACTTTTTTAAAGCGCCATACCTCATAGACTTCACCATGCCCATAACGCCTAATCCGGACAGCGATGGAGACGGCTTGTCCGACGCCGCCGAGATTCGCAACTGGCTTTGCCCAATAGACCCAACAGACGGCGACATGGACTATGATGAGGATGGATTAACAAATCGAGAAGAAATTGAACACGGAACAAATTTGTTAAATGATGATTTCGACCGTGATGGACTCAGCGATGGGGTTGAGGTGAAAGTTTTCCGAACGAACCCAACCAAATGGGATACGGACGGCGACGGCATAAGCGATGGTCTTGAAACTGCGGCGGCCGGTTTGGACGCCGCCTTTGTCAGCGTTCTACCAGCTGGATGGATTCGCATGCAGCTTGAATGGCAAAACAAGAGAATGTATGTTTCAACAAACTCCTCCGTGCTCGGCGTCGTTTTCAACTCCACAAGCATGGCCTTAACCGTCAACGTTGGCGGTCCCGATGGAACGAGAGGAGTGGCCAACATAACCATACCCATCGAAATGATAAGTTCGCTTTCAGCCCTAAGAGTCACTTTGGACAATCAGCCCATTGAGTTTCAAACACGCCAAGCTGGCGGATACGCCCAAATCCACGTGCAATATCACCACAGCTACCACCAGTTGACAGCGCACTTAAGGGGTGGCGGAGGCATAGGAGGCGTGGATTTGACGGGTATTTTGGGATACTGGTGGCTGATACTGTCAGTCTCCATCATAGCCATTGCATCCGTGATAGCGGCGATAATTGTTAAACGGGGATGAAGGAGGACGCATGATGAGGAAAGCAGCGGTTCTGGGGGCCAGCCTCCTTCTTTTCTTTATCATAGGTTCAGCCTATGCTACGGCGCAGTTAGGTGTCAAAGCAGGCGACTGGATAAAATGCGACTACGTTTCAGGCAACAATTTACCAAGCGACTTCATCCAATGGGTTAAAGTGGAATGCCTATCCGTCGCCGGAACAACTGCAACATTACGATTGACAGTGCACTACAGCAATGGACAAGAACAAAAAGAAACCGCGACATGGGACGTCGCTACAGGGGCTGGAAACCTCACTTTTCAAGCCCTTATACCCGCAAACTCGAAAGCTGGCGACACAATTCGAGTGATGGAAGGGAATAGCTTAACCATTGCGGGCGAAAAAACCGGAACTTACGCGGGAGCAAGCAGAACTGTTGTTTATGCGAGTCTAACGCAAGGAGACGCGCAGTTCAGCTATTGCTGGGACAAGGAAACGGGAGTCGTTGTGGAAGTAACCTTAACCCAAGGCTCCATGACAGCTACTTTTAAGGCGACCAGCACAAACATTTGGCAAGCATCATCTCCATACCAGCTGCCAAGCATGCCAAACCTGCCAATAGAAACTCTATCCATCAGCATATCAGTAATAACTGCAATAGCAATAGTGGCGACGGCAACAATCTATACAAAACATAAGAGAAGCTAAACTCCAAACCCCCCATTCTCCCTTTTGTCAACCTAAACGCCACCTACCGCCAAGTTCGCTGAAAACAAAATAAGGCTTGAACAGCAATGTTTAATTCTGGAAAAACGTTTATCATTTTCAAGGCGATGAACTACTTCTCACAAGCGAGCCTTCCCGCCGGGATAAATCCATGCCGACGGACCCAACTGAGCGGCAAACGCATAAGGCGTTTGTTGCCGTGAAGGCGGGTTTACCCAAGCATGGGACACCGGCGGGCGCGGGCGCCCACTAAACCTCCCACGCCGGAGAGAGCTTAACCAAGGGGAGCGCAAGGCTCCACGATGAAGTTAAGTGATAGGTGACGTTGGGAGACACAAAAGCGCCCGCGATAAAACACCCTTTAGCCGTTTTGGAAACAACTTTTAAGTTTTACATTTGCATATAATGTGAAGGCTTGATTGGGCTTGGATGTCGAAACCAAAATTGAGTTAATCAAGCGTCCACCCACTGAAGAAGTCTTGGTAGAAGAGGAACTGCGTGAGCTTTTGGAGACAAATCCGCACCCCGGCCACTACATTGGTTTTGAAATTTCTGGTTTGTTGCACCTCGGAAACCTTGTCTTGTCTGGTTTCAAGATAAACGATTTGATAAAGGCCGGTGTCCGCTGTCAAGTTTATTTGGCGGATTGGCACAGCTTCATAAACAACAAGTTCGGCGGAGACTGGGACAAAATACTGCAAGCCACGAAATATTATGCTAAGGCCTTCCAGTTCTTCTGTCCCGGCGTAAAAATAGTGGTGGGCTCGGAGCTTTACCACAATAATGACGAGTACTGGCGAAACCTGTTAAAGTTTGCAAAACACATGACCTTAAGCCGCACTCTGCGCTGCCTCACCATAATGGGGCGAAGCGAAACTGAAAGGCTGGATTTGTCGCAGTATTTCTATCCGCCCATGCAGGCCGTAGACATTAAAACCATAGGCGCCGACATCCCTCACGGTGGCATGGATCAACGCAAAGCCCACGTGTTGGCCCGTGAAATTTTTCCAAAAATGGGGTGGAAAAAGCCAGTGGCGGTGCACCACCACTTATTAATGGGTTTGGCTGAACCCGTCAAACTTCAAACGAAGGACAAGTTGGAGCAAGTGATTGCCAGTAAAATGAGCAAGTCAAAGCCTTGGACAGCCATATTCATTCACGACGCTGAAGAGCAAATCCACGCCAAACTCAGAAAGGCGTGGTGTCCAGAAAAACAGACGGAAATGAACCCTGTTCTGGAAATCGTTGAACACATCATATTCCATGAAAGGGAAGCTTTCACCGTGGAGCGACCAGCCAAATTCGGCGGAACCATAACCTTCGAAAGCTACGCGGAACTGGAAAAAGCCTACAGGGCCGGTCAACTTCACCCCCAAGACTTGAAAAACGCCGTAGCCAAAGAACTAGCCAAAATCCTCGAACCAATAAGACGATATTTTGAAACAGACAAGGAAGCCCGAGAAAGCCTAGAAGTGGTGAAAAAAGCGGAAGTAACAAGGTAAAAGCCTTGTCCACCCATTTAAAGGAAAAGGCTGAACAAATCCAACAAATCCTTGAAGAGTTGATGGAAGAAAGCAACAGTGGAAAACCGATTCTGGTGGAAGGACAAAAAGACGCAGAAGCCCTAAAAGCTCTTGGAATAGGTGGAAAAATTTTCTTCGCTAAGAAAGGCCTAAAAACCTTTCTAGAAGTGGTTTCAGAAATCGAAGCCTCAAACCCAAGGGAAATCATACTTATGCTGGACTTCGACAAAGAAGGCAGAGGACTAACCGAACAATTTAAAACCCACATGGAAAAAGCAGGTGTAAAAGTGAACCTTCACTACTGGCTTAAGCTTTCAAGCTTAACTGGAAGAGAAGTCAAAGACGTGGAAGGCTTAGCCAAATACCTAAAAACATTGAAAAACAAGATTGGCGATTCATAAAGGTAATATATATCAACGCTCATTATAATTGTTCAAGTGTTGAGAGGGCACAATTCTCTCATCACACAATCAAACTAACGTGAAGGCATAACCATGCACGTAGGAGGTGACGTTTACGGGTTCATCCCAAACTCTCACCGTAAAGTATGTAATCCGCGCCAAATTCGAAATAGAAGGAGTTGTTGAAAAACCAGACGTAATAGGCGCAGTTTTCGGCCAAACAGAAGGCCTCTTTGGACCGGAACTAGACCTAAGAGAACTCCAAAAGTCTGGGCGGATAGGCAGAATAGAAATCGAGCTCCACTCGAAAAACGATAGGACGACAGGTTCAATAATTATCCCAACAAGCCTAGACCGTGTTTCAACAGCCCTATTGGCGGCGAGCATAGAAAGCATAAACCGTGTCGGCCCCTGCGCCGCAAAAGTAACCCTCGAAAAAATTGAAGACGTACGAGAAGCCCGCCGAAAAGCCATCATTGATAGGGCTAAGGAGATCCTCCACCATTGGACCATCGAGTCAATGCCAACGGTAGACGAAATCTTCAAAGAGCTGGCTGAAACCTTGAAAGTAGCGAAAGTGGAGAAATACGGGCCGGAGGAGCTTTCAGCGGGGCCGGAAATTGACAACGCAAAAGAGATCATAATTGTCGAGGGAAGAGCTGACGTAATCAATTTGATGCGTTGCGGAATCCACAATGTTATAGCCCTTGAAGGCGCAAAAGTGCCTGAAACTATAAAGAAGCTTTGTCGAGAAAAGGAAGCCACAGCCTTTCTCGACGGAGACCGAGGTGGAGACCTAATTCTAAAAGAGCTTCTGCAAGTGACCAACGTGAAATATGTGGCGCGAGCGCCAAGGGGCAAGGAAGTGGAAGAGCTTAACTGTAAGGAAATCTTCGAAGCCTTAGCCTCCAAAGTTCCCATCGAAGAGCTTTTCAAACAGCCTAGGCGGGAAAAACGTCGAGTAGAAGTTCCAAAGGAAGTAGTTCAGTGGGCAAAGGATTTGGGAGGCACGTTGGAAGCCGTCCTATTGAACGAGAAACTGGAGCCAATAGAACGGTTGCCGGTAAGCCAGTTGGCTGAAAAACTTCAGCAGGTCAGCAGCGTGGACACCGTGGTTTTCGACGGTATAATAACCCAGAGAATAGTGGACATAGCCAGCGAGAAAAACATAAAAAGCATAATCGCATCCCGCATCTCAGAAGCTGTAAAACCACCCTTAAACGTGCAGTTGGCTACCTTCTCAGAAATTATGGAAAGCTAACCCCAAAAAAGTCTGTAAGTTTTTTGGTTTCTCCAGCTTTTTCGACTGTTTCAGCCTTTAACAGCTGCTCTTCGGTTATGCCGAAAAATTCGAGAACTCTGGCGGCGGCGGGCACAACTTGGTTGGATACGTAGTATTCCACGTCCACCTCGTCGTAGCTGGAGAACATGTATGGCTTGACCCGCTCGTAAAGCCGTCCAGCACCGGCAACCACCACATAGCCAACTTTATCGCCCATAGCCAGTTTCCAGCCTCTCTCCATCAGCATTTTCGCCGCTGCCACGTGAGGTGCCCTAACCTCGTACTCTTCAATAGGCTTAGTCAGAGTTTTCCATATTATTAAGTCGCGGTATGGAATCCTCCTCTGCCTAAGCTCGTAAATAAACTGTTGGACAAATCGGGCTGCCTTCCGCGGAGACTGCTCCCTTAAAATTATCTCTAAAACCCTTTCCTGAACATTTTTGGCAACGGCAGCCCAGTCTCCCCTTATAACCTCTAAGCCAACAATGTCCAATCGCCCGTCAGGAAGAAGCCCCGCATACCGTTTTTTGGCTTCAGTAAAGAACATGCGCCTATAAATTTTGTCCGGCTTAATTTCTAAACCGAGCTTTTCATAAATTCTCTCCACAAGCCTTTCCACTTTTTCCGGTTCAAATTTTATGAAAATGCTGTCTGTGTCGCCGTAAACAACCGTTAAACCCTCCTCCTCAGCCATCTTAATAGCCGTCAAAATCGTGTGTCTACCCCAAGCCGTGGCAGCCTCTGCAACGGGTTTCATGTACCATCTGGCGCCAACCCAGCCAGCATAACCATAAGAAGCGTTTGTTATAACCTTGACAGCCTTCTGCCTAGCATCCAAGACACGGTACTCGACGCTGTCTGGTGCGCAACACTTCATTTTGGCGCGAATCTCGTTTCTTATGGCTATTAGATAAGACAACGCTTCCTTATAGAACCCGGGGGGTTCCTTTCTAAACCTGTGCTTGACTTCGGGCGCTTCGTAGACGCCGCACGAGGGCGTTGGCTCTTTCGGAGCCACGTAGGTGTCTGGGGAAAGGTTGTAAGTTATCATTAAATTCGGGTACATGGACGCAAAATCTAAAACAGCAATGTTTTCGTGCAGTCCGGGCTTTGGACTAAGCACAATGGCGCCAGCATACGGCCTATAGGGCTGTTCAACCCGTTTTGGCACAAGCTCCCCGATTCTGTGGGCGTGTTTTATTAGAAACCATTCCACGCGGAAGCCCACCGCCGCTGCTCCGATGTGGTCTAAGGGCAAGCCTACAAGACTTGAAAGCTGCATAGCAAAGTCCAAAATGGCGTTGGCTATCCCCATGATGCAGCGGGTGTTTTCCATGGAAAACTTCTTCAAAACTTCACGTTTACTCCCGTCATCCCAGTAGTCTGCAAAATCCACATCCTCGATTAAAACACGGTCTTCAAGCTTCATAACGCCCAAGTAATCCGCCAAATTCTCCAAAGTTTTAACCTTGACGTCTGGAAACTCGTCGGCGAAATCGAAAAGATCCACATTCGCCCTTCCAGTAATCGAAACATGACCATAAACGCTTGTGTGCGGCTCTGTTCCAGACCTATCGATGGATAAGCGCATTCCAAGCCGTTTACATCGCTCGTTTAGGTAAGTCCAATCTTGCCTGTTAACGCCAAAACCAACAATAACGTCTGGATCAAAATCACACAAATACTCCATGAAAGCCTCTAGAATAGGTTTGTCGTTTCGGTCTTCGCCGGCCAAAAACTGTCTTTCTTCACCGTTGTTTGTCGCCGTTGAAATAATAACCACGGGGTTCCTGTCAGGCTTCGGAGCCCCCTCTCGACTGTAACATACAATTGAAAAACCTAAAACTCTCAAGTTTGGGGCATCCGTTCTCTCAATGGGTTTAGGCGAAGACTTAGCCACATAAACACGGTCAACCCTAACGTTGGACATTCTGGGTCCTTCTTCAACCTCAACCTCATGCCACCCACAAGGAACTACACCATTGTCAATCAAGTACCGCATGGAATACCGAATATCATCCTCAAAACATTCTTGAACGCCGTCCATCTTCCGTAAAGCTTTAGCATATTTCGTCGCTAGATCTGGATCCTTACAGTAAACCTTCAAGGCTTTCACGGATTTGCCGAAAAAACGCCTCTCAACAGGTTCAACCCTAATGATGAAGGGATACGCCGCCTTTCTTGACATAACTTCATCCGCAAGCTTGGCAGGGCTGAAATTCTCCTTAACGACAACGTAAAAATACGTGGGAAAACTTTTGTCAATAACTAGAATCCTTTTTCCAGAATCGTCAACACCCCAAAGCCAAACCTCGGGTTCATGATTTTTAACCTCATAATTCACATCCAACAACCAAAACGTGGCCCTCATGCTCTACTCCCTTCAACAAATTTAGCACCGGAATCCTTTAAACTTTAACAGCAAAATTTATGGCGGGTCCGCCGGGATTTGAACCCGGGATCTCCGGCTTAGAAGGCCGACGCGCTTTTTGGATTAAGCTTACGCCTTCTTGTCCAAGCTGCGCCACGGACCCTCTTTTCTCTAACGTTCTCTAGAGAAGCTGGATATAGCTTTACCTAATAAACTTGATGTGGATAGAAAAGGGTTCCCTCAAAATTTTTAAACAACCGTATTCTATATTGTTTTTGGGGGGAAGGCAGACCTTGTCTGAAATTAGGGTTGGGGAGGTCCCCATCCCCCTTGTCAACTACGTCTTCCTCATCAAATACCGTAGGTCTCCGTACTATGATATTGTCCAGTATTTACTGAAGGAAATGGAGGTTCATTACGAGAAGACGGGTGGAAGCTCTGAGGTCATCTACACAATTAACCCTAGGGTGCTCCAAGAAGAAATTGAGGACAAAGTTAAGAGCGAGAAAGTAACAACGGTTAACATTTGTCGAACAATACTGGCTCTTTTGTATGGGTGCAAACTCCGTGAAGGTGAAGACTTTTATGTTACAACTACAAGTGGTGGTAGAAGAAATTATCACATTAAGGTTAACAGCAAAACGTTAAGTCTCATGAGGGGTTTTCTCTAACGTTGGCTGTTCAGCTATTCTAGGTAAATGGCTGGCCGCAAAGGTCTAGACAAACGAGCCTTGTTTTTAGGGTCGTAAAGTTCCGCGGCATTCTCTTCGAAAACAATTATTTCCGCGTTTAGCTCGTTTTTTAGGAAAGTTGCCGCCTCCCTTAAGACGGGGGCTTCATCTATCCGCCCGACTATGATTAGCCTCCGCCTTCTTTCCACGGGAGTTTGGTTAACTTCTTCTATGATTTTGTTGACGAAATCTGCTACTTCCTTAGCTTTCGCCTTCAACGTTTGGTCCTTTAGCAGCTCTTCCATTAAGATGTTTTGAGTTACTTTACCTTCAAGGGATTCCTTTAACGCTTTAAGATAGACGCTCCATTTCCACGAGGCCGCCGTGTAGTAGAACACTTTTTGGGGCTTTGTCTTCATCACCCTTAATATGTTTCGGGTGTCCTCCAGAACCCCCATAATTAAGGCTTCGCTTTCTTCGGCTTTTAAGTTCACTTTCGCCTCGTCTGGTTTCGGCCACTGGGCTAATGAAGCGAAACCTCCTCCGCCCATGATTTCCCACATTTCCTCGCTCATGTGAGGGGCGAAGGGCGTCAACATTAACAATTGGGTTTTTAAGACTTGACTGACCACGCTTGTTCTGGTTTTCCCGTAGGCTTTTGTACGTTTGTGGTACCATTGGAGATCTTGGTCTAGCTCGAACAGAATTGTTTGGATAGCCTTGCGCACTTCCAGTTTTTCCATGGATTCCGTCGTCCTTTTAACGTGTTCTTGGAGGCGGCTTAACATCCACTTGTCAACAAGAGTTAAGGCTTCCTCGCCCTCTTTTTCCACGGCTTCGGGTGTTTGCACTGTTTGCACGACAAGCCTATATAGCCTCTCAAGTTTTTCCTGCATTGCCTTGGCTACAGCGGGGCTGAAGTCTGCGTCTTGCAGTAGCTCGGCGGTGGCCAGCACACCCAGCCTTATTGGATCCGCCCCGTAGGTTGCGAGGCCTTCTCTTAGGGGAATGATGTTGCCGAAGGACTTGCTCATCTTCGCCCCCTCCATTGTGACGACGCCGTTTGTCACTATTTGCTTAGGCCAATGGTGTTCTGGAAATATGGCTATGTGGTTAAATATCATAAAGGTTAAATGGTTTGGAATCAGCTCGTGGGCTGAATGTCGGCTGTCCAGCGGATAGAAGTATAAGAATTCCCGCCGCATGGCTTCAATAATCGCCACATCTATTCCGGTTTTTTCAGCCACTTGTTTCGGGTTTCCAATTCCAAGGAACACGTAGTCGAAAAAGTCGTTTGTAAGTTGGTTTGGCTGGATGTTGTGCTCTTTTATGTGGTGGGCTATGGTATAATAGGCCATGTAAATTGTCGAGTCTGAAAGGGACTCAATTATCCACTCGGGGTCCCATGGCAACTTTGTTCCCAATCCGGATTTTCGAGCGCAAGCCCTCTCATGAAGCCAGTCTATCACATACTTGTATTGGGCGCGCAGCTCCTCTGGATAGATCTTCATTTTTTCTAGGCATTTGTGGGCCAGAGCTTTCCATTCCGGGCTGCCATAATCTATAAACCACTGGTCTTCGAAGATTTTTACTACACATTCCGCTCCACAGCGGCACTTGACGGGTCTGTTTAGAAGCTCATACATGGTTGTGGCTTTTCCAGAAGCCATCAAGTCTTGTTTTACCCTTTCTTTGGCTTCAGCCACCGGCATGCCAGCGTATTTTCCAGTATTTGCCTTCATTTTTCCGCTGTGGAACTCGTGTCGGTAAACCTCTCTCGTAGCGTCTTCCAGCTTTGGGTCTGTCTGCTCCCGTACGCCCATCCGTTTTACAACATCGGCGGCTGGGACTTCAGAATACCCGGGAACTTCGATTATTGAAACAGCGTTTAAGGATTTTATAGTCTCTGCTGGGAGCCCATACTCCGCCAGTTTTGCCGGTTCGCTTTTCAGATTTTCCAAGGCTACGTAATCGTAGGGGGCATGCCCTGGCACGGACATGACTACGCCGGTGGCGTTTTTAGGGTCAACGAAGTCTGCTGGCAAAATGTAAATTTCGTCGCTGGTGGCTGGATTTTCAACTTTTTTGCCTATTAGATTTTTTCCAGAGAAACTTTCAAGAACCGTCACCCGCCTGTTTTGGTATGTCAGCTTTTCAGCGGATTCTCTGCTTATCACCCATTTTTCGCCGTCAACAACAGCCCTTACATATTCAGCCTTTGGATTCACCCAAATGTTTGTCACGCCGAACACGGTTTCTGGGCGCAGAGTGGCCGTTGGGAGAATCCATTCACCATGCTTAAACTTTATCAAGACGAATTCGCCTATTTCGGGTTCCACGTCGCCTTGCGTGTCATGCTGCCCCACGGGATTTCCGTCTTTGGGGCACCAGCCAACTGGATGGCTTCCCCGCTTAATGTATCCTTTTTCGCGGAGCTTGTGAAACTGCCATTCTATGAAACGGTTGTACTGGGGGTCCACGGTTGTGAACTCGCGTCTCCAGTCTATGGAGTAGCCTATCCGCTTCATGCCCTCTTTAATTTCTTCGTGGAAGTAGCGTGCCATGCTCAGTGGATCTGTTAAGGCTTTCAACTTTTCCTTCGGAACCTTGTAAATTTTCACAAAATCGTTTACCAGTTCTTGGTCGTTTTCCGCCAGCCGTTTCGCCATAGCCAAAACAGGGGTTCCAGTATAGTGGAAAGCCATGGGCAACAGCACGTTGTAGCCTTTCATGCGCATGTATCTGGCGTACGCGTCAGCCAAGGTGTAGGTTCTAGCGTGGCCTATGTGCTGGGGAGAGTTCGGATAGGGATAAGCCACTGTTATGTAGAACTTTGGTTTTGCTGGGTCTGGATTTGCCTCGAAGATTTTAGCTTGTTCCCAGCGTTTCTGCCACTTTTCCTCAATTTTTCTCAAAAATTCCATAAAGTTTTCTGAGCTGTCACTAGGGATATTAAATGTTTTGTTTTCGGAAGTTGAGAACGGGATCCCCCAATTCAGGCACCGTCTTTAGATAAGGCAGAGCCCACATTAAACCTTTACTGTTTCTGGCTAAAAGTTACCAAAATACATAGAGCAGCCTCTATTGGCTGGTTTTCAGCCGGAAATCCGTGGACCTCGAGATGGGGAAAAAGGCTAAATTTGCAGTTTTTCCCTAATGTTCTTGCGTTTCTCTTCAGCTAAAGGCCCAAATTTTTTAATTCTTTCCGTAAACATGGCGAAAAGCTCCGCGGCCTTCTTGTAGACTGGAAGCGGCACGTAGCTGTACCTTAAGCGCATGGACTCTATTCCGAAGGCCGCCAACTCCTTGCCCATGTCTATCATGCGTTTCTTGGTGAATTTCTCGTCTATTTCTTCGCTTCCCTCGATGACTAAGACGCCGTCCGCCCCGTAGGCAAAAGCCGTTAGGATGTGCTTTTTTCCAAGGATGGCTGTGGTTGGAACAGCAACTACGCGGATGTTCTCCGGATAGTTGGCGCGATCAAGCCCCAAGAAGTCTACGCCCGTGTAGCCCACATTTTTGTCCACGAAGGCGATTATTCGAACCTCTTGTGCCGTTCTGTCCGCTAACAAGCCCCTGATGGTGGCGGTTATCTGCCTCGAGGTAGCATTCTTAAAATCTATAGCCTCCTTTGGACATATAGGGATACATGCGCCGCAGCCCGTGCACTGGAACGGGTCAATTTTTGCTTTGCCTTCATGCATCGTTATGGCGTTGACGGGACAGATTTTCACACATTCCCCGCAACCGTTACAAAGGTCCTCTATGACGAAGGCTTTTTCTGGGCTTGTGGTTACATACTCGCTTTTGAGGAATAGGGCAGCCCTTGCAGCCGCGCCTAAAGCGTCTGAAACCGTGTCCCGCACATCTTTGGGGCTTAAGGCGCAGCCGCAAGCGAATATTCCAGTCATCAGCGAATCCACCGGGTCCAGCTTCGGATGCTTTTCGGTTACGAAGCCGTCTTCACCTAAGGGGATCTTTATTTTTTCAGCGAGCTCTCTTAAGCCGTCTGGTGGAACCATGGGTGTTGCCAAAGCCACCATGTCATATTCATCTTCGCGAACTTCGCCCGTTAATGTGTCCTCTGCTTGCACGACAAGTTTTCCGTTGTTGCTGTTTTTCCAGACTTCTGCCACCTTGCCGCGGATGAAAACCACGCCGGCTTCCTGGTCTCGCCAGTAAAGATCCTCATAGCCCTTCCCCGTAGCCCTAATGTCCATGTAGTAGATGGTGACGTCTACTCCAAGCATTTTCTTGAGGACGAAGGCTTGTTTGAGAGCGTACATGCAACATATTCGGCTGCAGTAGGGAATGTGGTTTTTGTCCCTTGAACCCGCGCAGAGCACTATGGCGATTTTTCGGACGTCGCTTCCATCAGCCCGCTTAACATAGCCGCCGGTTGGTCCAGTAGCTGATGTAAGCCTTTCCAAGTCCATCATGGTTATGACGTCTTTGTAGATGCCGTAGCCAAAGTTCTCCAGCCTCCGCGCATCGTAAAGCTTGTAGCCCGTAGCCAGAATAATGGCGCCAACATTTAGCTCAACAACCTTGCCATCATCCTTTAGGTTTATGGCCTTCGCCGGACAGAACTGCTCGCATTTTCCGCATTTTGTGCACGCGTTAAAGTCTATAACGTATGCGGATGGAACAGCTTGCGGAAACTCTATGTAAGCGGCTTTCCGCTGCGATAAGCCTTCATTAAACTCGTCTGGCACCGTAACGGGGCAGACTTTAGCGCACACGCCGCAGCCCCTACATTTTTCAACGTCAACACCCCGCGGTTTCATGAAAACTCGTACAAAGTAGTTACCAGGCCGCCCGCTTACGTCTTGCACTTCAGCGTATGTTAGCAAGTTCACGTTGGGGTTCCTTCCAACTTCCGCCATTCTAGGCGTCAAAATACATTGGGCGCAATCCAGTGTGGGGAAAACCTTCGTGAGCTTTGCCATGTTTCCGCCTATGCTGGGCTTTCGCTCTACAAGGTGAACCTTATAGCCCAAGTACCCAAGCTGTAGGGCAGCCATTATGCCAGCTATGCCGCCGCCAACTATGAGGATTTCCCGCGAGCCTTTCTCGCTTATCATTTCGAGGGGTTCAAGCTCTAAGCTACGTTCATACCCGCCTCGTATGAGGCTTATCGCCTTCCGTGTTGCCTCGGGGTTCGGCTTTGGACCATGAACCCACGAGTCCTGCTCCCTTATGTTGACGAACTCAAGCATGTAGGGGTTTAATCCAGCTTGTTCCAAAACACTTTGAAAAGTGGCAAGGTGCATTCTCGGCGTGCAAGAAGCCACCACAACCCTGTCAAGGTTTTCCTTTTTAATGGCTTCGGCAATAATCTCTTGAGCTGGCTTCGAGCATAAGTACTTGTGGTGTTTGGCTACCACAACGTTTTCCCAGTTTTTGACGGCTTCCACAACAGCCTTAACATCAACTACGTCGCCAATGTTGCCACCGCATTCACACACGAAAATGCCTATGCGCGGTTTCTGGGTTTTCTCCCCCTCTTTTGACATGCGAATATCTCCAGTTGTATGATTTTTAGTCCTCATAAAGGGGAAAACGCTTTTAAAAGCTTACCCTTAACTTTCATGGAAAGTGATATGATAAATGAACGCCCAAGAGCTCGTTCAGAAACATAAACTTTTGGAGTGTATTCAATGTGGCATGTGCACTGGAAGCTGCCCCGTAGCCAAAAAGGCAAACCTTAACATTAGACGGTACATGCGGGAGGTTTCCACCCTTGGCAAGCTCACAGTTCATCCGCCCAACGAGTTATGGAGCTGCACAACATGCTCTACGTGTGGAGTGCGCTGCCCCAAAGACTTAAACCCCTACGAGTTTCTGATAGACATAAGAAGCATAGCCGTGGAAGAAGGCCAAATAGCGCCGACAATCAGAGATGCTCTTGAAAGCATCTTCAAAAATGGAAATCCTTGGGGCAGGATTCGCGGCAAACGCACAGAATGGAGTCAAGGGCTTAATGTTAAGCATTACTCTCAAGGGGTGGAAATCCTATACTACGTGGGCTGCACATCCGCCTACGACCCGCGAGTCCAAAACGTGGCGAAAAGCCTTGCGAAGTGTTTTGAAGCAGCTAAACTAAATTTTGGAGTCTTAGGCGAAGAGGAAAACTGCTGCGGAAGCGAAGTTTACGGCATGGGAGAAAAAGGACTCTTCGAGTTCCTTGTAGAGGAAAACATGAAAGTATTCAACAAATACGGTGTCAAACAGCTGGTAACAAGCTGCCCCCACGGTTTCCACGCCTTCAAGAACAGGTACAACCAGACAAGCTTTGAACCTCAACACCACACCCAACTTTTGGCAAAACTCATCGAAACGGGTAAGTTGACGCCAACAAAGGAGTTAAACAAGAAAGTCATATACCACGATCCATGCTATCTGGGCAAGCAGAACAACATTTACGATGAGCCTCGCAAGGTTATCGAAAACATCAAGGGCGTAACACTCCTCGAATTTGACCGTTCAAGAAGCCGAAGCCTGTGCTGCGAAGGCGGAGGGGGAAGAATGTGGGTGGACATCCCTGGACCCCGTTTGGCCGAAATCCGCGTTAAAGAGGCCGTTGAGGCTGGGGCTGACGTTTTGGCGGTGGCTTGTCCCTTCTGCATGCTAACCATGGAAGACGCTGTTAAAACCACTGGAAACGAGGGGAAAATTCAAGTTTTAGATGTGGCCGAACTTCTAGCATCAGCTTTATAACTCCCTCAAACTTTTACAATTTTGGAGGTTTTCACGATGAGCGATATAGACGAAGAAACTGTTTTCCACTGCCTACTTTGCGGAAGACGAATTTCTCGGGACGAATACGAAACGTTTTGTGGAATGTGCCAAGAATGCTTCGAAATAGAGATAGATGAAATGGATTATGAAGACGACTGAAAAGGGAGAAAATTATGGAAACATGGGACCTAATAATTATAGGCGCTGGGCCAGCTGGTTTAACAGCTGGAATATATGCTGCCAGAAGCGGGTTAAAAGCCTTAATTATCGAGGAGAAAATTGCTGGAGGAACCGTTGGAGACGCGCCCTTAATTGAAAATTATCCGGGCTTTGAAAAGATAAGCGGTGTGGAGTTGGCGCAGAAAATTGCAGCTCAATGTAGAAAGCTGGGCACAACCATCCACGAATTTGAGAAGGTTACAGCCTTGAATTTAGAAGGCGAGGAAAAAATAGTTAAAACAGACAAAAGTGCTTACAAGGCTAAAACCGTTATTATCGCTTCTGGCTCAAGCTACAGTGAGTTGGGCGTTCCCGGCGAGAAAGAGTTTCGCGGTAGAGGCGTAAGCTATTGTGGAATTTGCGACGGCCCCCTCTTTAAGGGTAAACGCGTTCTAGTTGTGGGCGGCGGAAACTCTGCTGTGGCTACAGCCCTTTATTTGGCTGAACTTGCCTCTGAAGTTAAGGTTGCCCATAGGCGAGATGCACTCCGCGCTGAAGAAACCCGCGTGAAAGCTTTGCTTGAGAAAAACAACGTGAAGGTTTTATGGAACACCGAAGTAAAGGAGATCAAAGGTGGAAAAATCGTTGAAAAAGCAATTCTGTTTAACAACAAAACGGGAGAGGTCTCTGAACTATCCATCGACGGAGTTTTCATTCAAGTTGGCGAAGTCCCCAACAGCGGGTTTGCCAAAGAGGCAGGCGTAAAAGTGGACGACCACGGCTACATAATTGTCGACACCCGCCAGAGAACAAACATTCTAGGGGTTTATGCCGCTGGCGACGTTACAAACCATCCAGTGAAACAGGTTGGAACAGCCATCGGGCAAGGGATAACCGCCGCCTTAGAAGCCTACGGTTATGTTAAGAGACCTTACTTTTATAAGCAATAAACGCTATTTCGCTCCAAAAATATTATATGGTTCATGGTTTACTTTTCAAAACTTCTAGCGCTGATGACCCTTGAACAGAGCATAAGCGTTTCGGAGAGATGTCAAATGGGTGGAGAGCGAACCCTTGTAATTAGCATAAATCAAGACTATTGCAGTCGCTGTTCAATATGCTATTCAGTCTGCCCCTATGAGGCTGTTAAACGCGATGCGGAAACTGGCAAGGTAGAGATAGACGTGCAAAAATGCCAAGTTTGTGGAATATGCTATAGCGCCTGTCCAGTTTTCGCCGTAGAAATCCTATACTACGACTATGAGAGTCTTTTGGGTTACGTTGAAGAAATGCGGGGAAAAATTGGCGCTGAAACGCTTGTTCTCATGTGCCGCGGGAATTCCCCCTCAACTCGCGAGGTCGAGGAAATTTTAACAGAGCAGGGCTTAAGCTTGAAGAGCTACATCCCATTGCGGTTGCCTTGTTCTGGAAGAGTTCCCACAGAGTTCATCTTTAAAGTTTTAGGTTTGGGCATCAAGAACGTGGTTTCAATTCAGTGTGAAGACTTGTTCTGCCGGTTCAAAGAAGGCACAAAAATTAACACGAGACGCCTATTTTTGGGCAGGAGGGTTCTTGAAGATTTAGGCTTTGACAAGGACGCGGTTAGAGTTGTTAAATACTCGCGGAAAGTGGTTTATGACACATTGAAGTGCGTAGGGTGCGATAAGTGCGTCTTTATATGTCCCTACGCAGCCATAGAGGCAGATCACTTCGCGACGCCTAAAATCCTCTACGATTACTGCATGGGGTGCGGTGCCTGCGCATTAGTCTGTCCCCACAACGCCATCCAGCTCAAAGGTTTCGAGTTTGAAAACGTTTTGAAGCGTTATTGCGATTCTGCTGTTAGACTTAAAGCTGAGGGTAAATCGCCATTAATCCTTGTCTTCTGTTGCCAATGGTCAGAGTTTTCAGCCCTTGACAATCCTGAGGGCATACTGTTTAAACGGAATGCCATAACCCTTGAAATACCATGTTTTAAGGCTCTTGACCCCGTGCACGTTGTCAACGCCTTAATGAACGGTTTTGATGGAGTAATGGCTGTTGTTTGTTCCGCTGAAGACTGCAAGCTTCAGGAGGGAAGAGACACGGCTGAAAGAAACATGACTGTGTTAAAAGACTTTTTGAAGAAGGTGGGATTGTTGGAACGCTTCGCACTCTTTGAGGCTTCTCCAAGAAATTTCGGCGGTTTTGAAGAGAAGCTTGACGAGTTTTTAAAGAAAATTTCAGCTCTGTCGTCTAAAAAGCCCTTGAAAGAGGCGACGTGAAAGATGGAAACATACGAGATTGTTAGGGTTGAAGAGCTTGCCCCAAAAATCAAGCTTTTTGAAGTCTACGCTCCGGAAATAGCCAAAAAAGCCCGACCCGGACAGTTTATAATTGTTATTATAAATGAGAAGGGCGAAAGGGTGCCTCTAACAATCGCGGGCTACGATGTTGAAAGAGGAACAATAACCTTCGTCTTTAACGAAGTTGGTAAAACAACGAGGCAGTTGGGGATGATGAAGCAGGGCGAGTGTATATGGAACATCACCGGGCCGCTTGGAAACCCCTCAGAAATTAAGTATTTCGGCAAGGTTTTATGTGTGGCTGGTGGCGTCATGATTGCCCCAATGCTTTTGCAAGTTAAAGCCCTACGGGAAGCTGGAAACACCGTTGTGACGGTTATTGGCGCCCGCATAAAAGAGCTCTTGTTCTATAAGGAGGAGCTGAAGACTTTAAGCCATAAGTTTTACGTGGCGACAGATGACGGCTCTGAAGGCTACAAGGGGTTGAGCTTTCTGAAAGATGTTTTAGCCTATGAAAAATTTGACCGCTGCATCGCTATGGGGCCGGTTGCGATGCTTCAAACCGTCTGTGAGTTGACAAAGCCTTACAAGATTCCAACAGTTGTGGCGCTTATGCCCATCATGGTTGACGGCATG
This sequence comes from Candidatus Bathyarchaeota archaeon, assembly GCA_025059195.1. Taxonomy (GTDB): domain Archaea; phylum Thermoproteota; class Bathyarchaeia; order Bathyarchaeales; family Bathycorpusculaceae; genus DRVP01. The sequence continues at coordinate 1,476 of JANXDU010000001.1, read as the reverse complement.
GGCATGTGCGGTGTCTGCCGTGTAAACGTTGGCGGACAAATGAAGTTCGGATGTGTAGACGGCCCCGAGTTTGACGGGCATCTTGTGGATTATGAGGAGTTGATTAAACGTCAGCGTATGTTTCTTCCTGAGGAGCGTTTAAGCGCCTTGTTGTGGGAGCTTGGAGGGTGCGGCTGTGGCGGAAAGGGAATCCAAACCTAAGGTTAAGAAAAAAGCTGTTCCGATGCCCAAACAGCCACCGGAAGTGAGAAGACACAACTTTGACGAGGTGGCTTTAGGCTACACCGAGGAGCAAGCCCTCGAAGAAGCAAGCCGCTGTCTTCAGTGTCCTAAACCGCAATGTGTGAAAGGCTGCCCAGTGGAAATCGACATTCCAGCCTTCATCAGGCTGCTTAAAGAGGGCAAATACGAGGAAGGTATAAAGAAAATCAAGGAGAAGAACAGCCTTCCAGCCATCTGCGGAAGGGTTTGCCCCCAGGAAGAGCAATGCCAAATGATGTGTGTTCTCGGCAAGGTCGGCGACCCCGTCAGCATTGGAAGGCTTGAAAGGTTTTTAGCGGATTGGGAGTTGGCCAAGGGGTTATCAATTCCTGAAAAGGCGCCGCCAACCGGTAAAAAAGTTGCTGTCATAGGCGCTGGGCCAGCTGGTTTAACTGTGGCGGCTGACCTTGCGAAGCTTGGGCATGATGTAGTTATTTTTGAGGCTTTACACCTGCCAGGCGGCGTGCTTGTTTATGGTATTCCAGAGTTTCGTCTTCCAAAACGCATTGTGCAGGCAGAAGTGGACTACATTAAAAAGCTTGGCGTGGAGCTTAAGCTTGGCTACCTAATTGGCAGAACCTACACCATCCCAGAACTACTTAAAGAGGAGGGCTTCGACGCGGTTTTCATTGGCACAGGCGCTGGCTTACCCCAGTTCCTGGGCGTGCCGGGCGAAAACCTCGGCGGAATTTATTCAGCCAACGAGTTTCTGATTAGGGTTAATCTAATGAAGTCCTATGCCTTTCCAGAATATGACACGCCGATAAGAATTGGACGGCATGTGGCAGTCATTGGCGGAGGAAACGTTGCCATGGACGCTGCCCGCTCGGCGCTCCGCCTCGGCGCAGAACAAGTCTGCATAGTTTACCGCCGCTCCAGAGAGGAGATGCCAGCCCGCAAAGAAGAAATCGAAAACGCTGAAGAAGAAGGGATAATCTGCAGGTTCCTCGCGGCGCCGACCCGTTTCATCGGCGACGAAAAAGGCTGGGTTAAACAGATGGAATGCCTTTGCATGGAGCTCGGACCACCCGACGAGTCTGGGAGACGCCGCCCAATACCAGTCAAAGGCTCAGAGTTCTTGATGGACGTGGACACCGTTATAATTGCTATTGGGCGAACCCCCAACCCCATAATCCAACGCACAACAGAAGGCTTAGCCGTCACAAAATGGGGCACTATTGTAACTGACGAGAACGGCAAGACAAGCCTTGAAGG
>JANXDU010000009.1 GCA_025059195.1 Candidatus Bathyarchaeota archaeon | reverse complement strand
GCAGGGAAGCCGTTAAGCCCGCCGCCTGGGGAGTACGGCCGCAAGGCTGAAACTTAAAGGAATTGGCGGGGGAGCACCACAAGGGGTGAAGCTTGCGGTTTAATTGGAGTCAACGCCGGGAACCTTACCGGGGGCGACAGCAGGATGAAGGCCAGATTGAAGGTCTTGCCAGACAAGCTGAGAGGAGGTGCATGGCCGTCGCCAGTTCGTGCCGTGAGGTGTCCTGTTAAGTCAGGCAACGATCGAGACCCGCGCCCCCTGTTGCAACCGGCCGTTGCGCCGGGCACACTGGGGGGACTGCCGCCGATAAGGCGGAGGAAGGAGCGGGCCACGGCAGGTCAGTATGCCCCGAATCCCCCGGGCCACACGCGAGCTGCAATGGCAGGTACAATGGGTTCCAACCCCGAAAGGGGGAGGCAATCCCTAAAGCCTGCCGTAGTTGGGATCGAGGGCTGCAACCCGCCCTCGTGAACATGGAATCCCTAGTAATCGCGCGTCACCATCGCGCGGTGAATACGTCCCTGCTCCTTGCACACACCGCCCGTCGCTCCACCCGAGCGGGGCTTGGGTGAGGCGTGGTCCCTGTTGGCTGCGTCGAACCCAAGCTTCGTGAGGGGGGAGAAGTCGTAACAAGGTGGCCGTAGGGGAACCTGCGGCCGGATCACCTCCTATGTTATGAGGCCGAAAAGCCGGCTGGAGGAGAATGGCGACGGAGACCACATAGCCAAGCCCTTAGACTACCTTTACGCTGCCTCATTCTTGTAGAACCCGTCCCTTAGAATAGGGGATAAGCTCCCTCAAGGCTTCCATGTTGGCCTTCAAAAGTTTTTCCCGCTTCTCCTTCGGCGTTTTCTCCGCCAGCGTCCTCAAAACCTTGTGGAGGAAGGGTTTTCCCTCGTCTTCTCCGGGCACTAAAATGGCGTAGATGTCTGTTTTGGCTTTCACGGCTTCGGCAGCTCCGCCCATGAATGTTGGCTCTTCGGTTTCATCATTGAAAACCACGCCGACAGCTATCCTTAAAGGCGTGTTTCTCATCCAGTTTCGGCTTCCATGGACAACGAAGGCCCCGCGGGGCACGTATTCACCTGCCCCTCCAGCTTTACTCAGCTGGCTTGGCTTAACCCAGTAAACGTCCAATGATGCGAAGCCCTCCCGCCAACCCCTCGAATGGGCAGCTGCAAACTCTGCGGCTTCGCGGAGACTCTGCTCGCTTGGTGTTTTACCCTCTGTTTTTATAACTACGAAGGGGGCGCCGGCAACATCCGCGTGGAAAACAATGTCCTCTGGAGCCGTGTATCTTTTTATTAGCATCTCGTTGCTTGCCGCGTCTTTTCCAGCCACTACGAGAAAACCGTCGGATGTCGTGAACCATTTGAACTTTTCGAACCATCGCCTCTGCCTCACCCTGCGTTTGGCAAGCTCCTCCTCAACCTTTATTGGAGCTTCAAGCACCGCCTTCTCCGCCTCTTTAAGTCTAGCCTCAGCCTCCGAAAGTTTTCTTCGGGTTTCTTCTATGGCTGCCTTGGCGCCCTCCACTTTACGTCTCGAAGCTTTAGCCCTATCATAATATTCGGCGGCGTTGGCGAACAAGTCCTTTCGCAAGTCCAAGCTGAAGGATGTGCCTTCAACGCAAACATGAAGCACAAGCCTCTGCCCGTCAAGGGATTCAAAAAACTTAGAGGGAGATAAGCCAGCCTTCTTCTCGGCTAAAACTTTAGAGGTTATGGCTTTCCACTCTGCTCCGAGCTTTTTCTCCTCCCAAAGCCTATTCAACAAAGTTTGAAGTTCTCCAGAATAGGCGTATATCAAGTCGCCGATGCGCCTGTATTTTTCGGCTTTCTGCTCCGCTTCTTGTAGGGCTTTCTCCTGCTCGGCTAAAACCCTTTTTAAGCGTTCAATTTCCCGCTTTAGGGCTTCATCTTTTTTGACGGTTTCCACTTTTTCTAAAGCCTTAATCTTCGCGTAAAACTCGTCTAGAGCCTCGTTAAAACTTTTATAAAACTGGTGTTTCAGCCCTTCATAACGCTTGAGCCTTAAGGGGACAACATCCAAAAACTCGCCCTTCTCGTCGAGGACTATGCATGGTTCAAGGTTTCCATTTAAAACCTGGCGGATTAGCCCTTCAAGGCACTTGTAGATTTCCTCCATTTGAAAAGCGTTTAGGCTGTTGCACGGCGTAGTTTTGTCTATTCCCAGCCTTAGAAGAATTTCCTCGGCGTATATGCCGCCTATCCCCAGAAAACGGGCGAGAGCCCGGACAACTTCGGTTTTTTCATAAGCTTGCAACCCTTCCATGAAAGCCGGCAAGGACAGTTCTAGGGGGTTTCGCCCGCTTGACGGCGGAAACGTGAAGGTTTCTCCGCGCAGTATATTCCGATCCCGCATCCGCTTATACAGCATGGCATGCAAAATCTTGTTTTCGCCATCCACCAGGATTATGTTGCCGTCTCCGAAGAGTTCGACGACAAGCTTGAAATCGCCAACCTTGCCCTTAAAGGATAGGATAGCCACACGTTCAAAGTTGTGCTGTTCAATGCTGGTCAAAAAGCTGTTTCGCAGATGTTTCCTTAAAGCCATGCAGAAAGCAGGTGGAACAAGAGGCTTCTCTAAAGCGTAAGATGTTAAGTTTATACGTTTGCCAGCCTCCACAACAAGCCCGTAAACATTTTCGCCCCGCCGCAGCTTAAAAAGCAAAGTTTTGTCGTCCAGCTGGTAAATGTTGCTTACCCTAGCGTTTGATATCAGTTCCTTTAACTCGCGAACCGCGGCCGCCACGTCAAAACTGCTGAACTCTGCCTTCGGCAAACTTCACCACTCAACAACCATGAAAATGTAGCATGTTTTTGTATAAATAGGCAACTGAAAAGGGGGGGAGGGGTTAGATTAGAGAGCTCACAGCCTCAATAGAGCTTTGATTATATAATCGGGTTACAGCTAAAGCTCAACGTTCAGTAGTCAACTTTAAATTTTATAGATGCTTATAGTGCAGAAGTGGACGCTATGAAGCCTTTGGAAACCCTCTACTGGTTGCGGTTTGTTTTAGGCATAGTGGCAGCCTTTTTCTGTATAGGCTATGGCTTGGCAACGAACACTATAAGTGCTGAACCCAACATAAACGTCTTTACGAATGGCATGGCTTTAGCGATTATTGTTTATGTCCTATCCTACTACATGATCAAGCCCAAATTCATCTGGAAAGTTGATAAGCCGCAAAAGATTGCTACAACAGGCATAGGCATCTACATCCTATCCTGGCTTGTTTTCTGGGCGCTTTTGTACACGATTCTCATAACCGGCACCTAGCTTATTCTAGGAAATCCTCCATGGTGGATTGTTGGTTATCTTTAAGGGGTTCTTCGCCGTCTTTTTCCTCTTCTTGAAACACGTTTCCAGATTGGGTTTCGTTTATGGTTAGTTTGCCCGCAACCCTTGTGAAGTCCGCCCAAGCCGCGAAAAAGCCTCTGTCAAAGTCGCCGTGAAGCCTATTTCTCACGTGTTCTAGGAATTCCCGCCTATAGGTTTGCAAGGCTTCTTTGTCCTTCAAGTCTAGTTTTGCAAAAAACGCGTAAGAGTCGTTATTGTTAGATTTTCTAACGAGAAGCATTCCATACAAAGCTCTAAAGTAGCCTCTGTTCCATTCGGTCTTATGCATTTTCTGTTTAATCCTCTCCAGTTCCCTTTCAGCCTCTGCAAACTGTTTGGTGAGGATAAGCTGAAAGAACCGTGTGACCATAGCTGAGGGAACAGGCATTCTAACGTCCACCGGGCTTGGCTCTGTCCTCTTCGGAAACGTCCTCTATACCGTTCTCTGTTATTTTAAAAACTTCCTCTCCTTCCGGCAAGTATGGACTTGAGACCAGTCGGGCAATCCGCAAGGGGCCGTGGGAAGCCTTTCTAAGGTATATGCGCGTGTGGCTTGTGTGCCCCACAACGTGCCCGCCAACGGGGCTAATGGCGTCTCCGAAGAACATGTCGGGCTTCGCCATAACCTGGTTGGTTACGACGGCTACGGCGTTGAAGGCCCTTGCTAACCGTATAAGCTTGTGCATGTGTTTGTTCAGTTTTTGCTGTCGAGTGGCGAGCATTTCCCGTCCAAGGTATTCGCTTCTAAAATGCGCTGTTAAAGAGTCGATTATTATCAGTTTGACGTTGTTCTCCTTTATCACTTCGTCGGCGTTTTCCAGCAGAAACATTTGGTGGTCCGACGTGTAGGCTTCGGCATAAATAATGTTTTTAACAACGTTCCCGGGATCAAGGCCCAGATGCTTTGCCATCTGCACTATGCGTTCGGTTCTAAAAGTGTTTTCAGTGTCGATGTATAGGGCAGCGCCATTTAAGCCTCCCCTCTCCGGCGGAAGCTGCACGTTTACGCAGAGCTGGTGGCATATTTGGCTTTTTCCACTCCCGTATTCGCCGTAAAACTCGGTTATGGTTTGGGTTTCCAATCCCCCGTCCAAAAGTTTGTCTAAGGCTTTGCTCCCCGTGGTAAGCCTCAGCACGTTCTGCCTCATCCTAAGAAGTTCGTCGGCGCGGATGAACGATATGCCTACAGAAGAACGGGCGGCATTAATTATGGCTAGGGCTTTTTTCTCGCTGATGCCGGCTGGCTCCAGCTCGCGGACAGTGGCCATGGCTAAAGACTCGACGGTGTGAAACCCAAGCTCTCTAAGTTTTTGGGCTGTGGAGGGCCCAACCCCTGGAAGGTCCTCCAGGGATTCATATTGGGTTTTTGTTAGGCTTTTCCCTTCTTCCTCTGACATGATTTCCCCACGAGACAGTTAATCCGGGCAGTATTTAAATCAAACGAGGGATGGGATGTCCAATTTCATGGAGAGATGAGTTAAAGTGTTTGGAAACTCTTTTAAACTTTACATTAGACAAAATCAAACAGAAGCTTGTTGAGAGGGAAACCTTTGAAGGCTGAAATCGTTGAGAATGCGGCTTTTAACCTTATAAAACAAGCGGTGATATACCTTCCCGAGGACGTGAAACAATCCTTGAAAAAAGCCTATGAGGAGGAGACAAGTGAGGCTGGGAAAACCCAGCTTAAAGCCATTTTAGACAATATCGAGTTGGCGGAAAAATACCAAGCCCCCATATGCCAGGACACGGGCACAATAATTTTTTACATCCGCGCAGGCGCCGAGGTGAAGGATTTAGACAAAGTGGAAGGCGCCCTAGTAAACGCCACTCGGAGAGCCACGAAAGAAATTCCCTTGAGACCTAACGCTGTTGACCCGTTCACCCAGAAAAACAGCGGCGACAACACTGGACGGTTTATACCCTACATAAACTGGGAAATAGTGCCCGGCGACACGTTAGAGTTGACGGTTATGACGAAGGGAGGCGGCTCCGAAAACGTCTGCTTAACCGGAATGCTTGTGCCAGGTGAAGGCGTGAACGGGCTGAAAAAGTTTGTAATCGAGTCCATCATTAAGGCTGGCGCTCAGCCTTGCCCGCCAACAATAGTGGGCGTTGCCATGGGCGGAGGAGCCGACATTGCCATGAAACTTGCCAAAAAGGCGCTTTTAAGGCCTTTAAATGAGCCGAACCCCAATCCGGAGATAGCGAAACTTGAAAAGGAGCTTTACGAGGCGGCGAACATGACTGGAATAGGCCCCATGGGGCTTGGGGGCAAAACAACCGTTTTAGGCGTGCATGTGGAATACGCCTATAGGCATCCCGCGTCTTTTCCAGCGGCAGTGGCCTTCAACTGTTGGGCTGCAAGGCGGGCGGCTGCAAGAATCCACGCAGACGGAACCGTTGAATATTTAACCCATAAAGGAAAAGTTTGAGGTGAAAGCTATGGCGGTATACCACCTAAAAACACCCATATCAGAAGAAGAAATTCGCAAGCTGAAAGTGAACGATGTTCTCTACATAACTGGAACCATAGTGACAGCCAGAGATCAAGCTCACCGGCGAGCCTTAGAATACCTAAAAGAGGGCAAGCCGCTGCCGATAAACCTTGAAGGCTTAGCGGTTTTCCACTGCGGTCCAGTGGTGGCTAAGGAAGGCGTCAAGTGGGTGGCGGTGGCAGCTGGCCCCACAACAAGCACCCGCATGGACCTCTTCGAAGACGAGTTCATAAAAAACTTTAAGGTCCGCGTTGTAATCGGCAAGGGCGGCATGGGAAAAAGAACAACGGACGCCATGGCTAAGTACGGGGCGGTTTACGGCGCCTTCACGGGCGGTGCAGCCATACTGGCGGCGAAGGCTATAAAAAATGTTCGGGGCGTTGAGTGGCTTGACCTTGGAACACCTGAAGCCCTCTGGATTTTCGAAGTTGAAGGCTTCGGCCCATTAACCGTGGCCATAGACTCCCATGGCAACAACCTCTTCCTAGACGTGGCGAAAAACGTTGAAGAAAACCGAAAAAAGATATACCAGAAATTAGGTTTACCCCTTTAATTTCCCCATTTTCCTAATTTTTCAGCCTAATTTTTGATAACGAGCTTAAATTCTGTTTTTTACGGCAGAACCCTTAATATTGAAACCTCAAATACAAAAGCAAGGGGAAACATGTTTAAAACCTTAAGGGAAAAAATAACCCTTTCCGGCATGGTTGTGCTAGGCGTCGGAGTAGCCCTCTTGATATTCACGTTTATAAGCGCCTATGGGTTCCTAGCTCAAGGCCTTTCCATAGCCAGCTCTGATGATTTCGTGCAAACTTTCGGCGCAGCTTTGGCTCCGCTGATCGCCACATGCATACGGCTAATGTATCTCGGAGTCATGGGATGGGTTGGTTCACTGCTAACCATAAGGGGAGTAACCATCCTAGTTCACGCTCCGAAAACGGAGGTAGTCGCCACCGTCCCCGCAAAAATGGCAACGCCGCAGCCGCAGCAAAAGACAGTTGCCACCGCTAAAAAAGCGGCACTTGAGCCTAGAAAGGAGCAAAAAGGTGAACCGGAGGTTATTGTTATTCCACCAGAGCAGGTGCAAAAAGCTGATTTGCAACAATCTTAACAAAAGCATCCAAGGGCTTCTAGCGGTTTGCCGTGCGGGAGGGGGGCTTTTATGGACGTTTCGATTCGCATGGTAGGTTTGGCTTCAACCTTTTTCTGGATTCTTCTAGTGGCTTTTTTCGCTTCAGCAGCCTACTCCGTGAAAGACTTGCGTTTAAACTTTGAAAAACCTCAGTTGAGGTTAACCCAAGAAGGATACGCGGTCCTTTCTATTCCAATAAACATCGAAAACGGCGGCTTCTACAATTTGGGCGAGTTTAACCTCACGACGAAGGTTGCGGATTTAAACGGCACAAAAATTACGGAAGGCTCCACGCTTATACCCCTTATTAAAAAAGGCGCAAAGATTGTTGCCTTCCACAATTTAACCTTCAGCGTCGACGTCCTACTAGAGAAGGGCTCCCATTACCTTTTCAACGACTCCAGTTTCGCAGTAGCCGCCTTAATCAGCGTGAAACTAGCTGAGGTTATTCCGGTTCAAGTCTCATCAAACTTTTCTGTTGCATGGGGCGCCCCCTTCTACAACTTCCATCTGGGGCGGCCAACCTTTGAACCGTTAAACTTCACTCATCTAAGAATAGCGGTGCCCATAAGTTTCGAAAACCATGCCCCCATTGACGTTAACGGCGAAATAAGCCTTTACATGTATAACAGTGAGGGCAAACTTGTCGGCCAAGGGGAATCCGCGATAGTGGCGCCGCAAGGAGCTTTATACACGAGTTCCATTGTTTTTTATGTTCAAATGTTGGAAATCACTGAAGAAGGCTTCTTTGAAGTTTACCTTTCAACACCGTTTCTTTCGTATGGGCCGCTGGTGTTTCCTTATGGTTGAGGAGGATAAAAACACAAGAAGCCTTGCGAGAGAACTTGCCTTCAAAGCCGTGAAGGCGCTTTTAAAAAGTTTCGTTTTCTACATGTTGTATCTTTTTGTTTGGAGCTTCTTCGCCCAGTTCGAGAGCTACGTTCCAGGTTTACGTCAGACCGCCGAGAATTTTGTCGTCGTATACCTTTCACTGGGGGTTTTCGGAGACATATTTTCTGACACGGTTTTCCAATGCTTGTTTAACGTGGCGAGGGCGCTTTTTGTGATGGGTTATTTGATTTTATCCGTTAAGAACGGAGTATTCAACCTAACTTATATGGGCGTAGCCTTAACCGTTGACCTCCGCTTCTTTCTGATGGCGGCTGTTTTGCTTAGCCTGCTGGGGCTTGCAAAGGCTATGCTTCAAGCCATAAACTATGTGAATGAGAAGGCTGAGTTGCCTTTCAACCTTTAATTTAGAGTTCTCTACTCATTACGTAGGCATCTTCGCCGTCGGAATAATAGCCACTAATGGTTCTAACAACCTTGAAGCCCATTTTCTTGTAGAGGTTTATGGCGGGCGTGTTTGAAACTCTAACTTCCAAGAAGCATTGCTTAGCGTTGTAGAAGCGCATGCCCTCCATCGCTTTGGCGACCAAAGCCTGTCCTATGCCTTTCCGTCGGTTTTCAGGCATGACGGCTATCGAAACGATGTGGCCCTTCTTTATGAAGCCGCTGAAGCCAAAGTTGGATAAGCCAAGCTCAATACGGCACATGACATAGCCCACTATTTCGCCGTTCACCTCAGCCACTATGAAGGTTTCTGGAAAACGGTTGTATAAGTCCATGAAAAAGTAGTCGCCATAATTTTCCGGCAGGCAGACGCGGTTTATATGCATTACCCGCTCCAAATCTTTGGGTGTAAACTTTCGAAGCGTGAAGGTTTTTTGCAAGGGCTTCTCCCCATTAGCTTCATTTTCAAAGGTAAGGTTAGGTTTACAACCTAAACTTTAAAAGTTTTCCATAACAGGTTAAGGCTCGCTTGTTTTGACCTCGGGCAGAATGTAATTTCCGTAGGGTACAGCCCAGACCTTCGCGCCTTCTCCGGCGGTCTTGAAGGCTTCCTGCAGGGCTTCATTCGCCGTTCGCGCGGTTTTCAGCCTAAAAACGTTCACCGCATAATAGTTGGGCATGATTGAAACGAGGATTATTTGGGCTTTCTGCAAAGCCTTCATCAAATAGTAGGCCTTATGCCCCCCTAAGGTAAAATTGCGTTTAATTTCCCTCTCAACCGCCTTCAAGTCCCTAAACTTAACCATCCAATCATAAAAGGCTTGGTTTCCATGTCCCTCCGAGCATTCGGCAACCAAAACGATCACGCCGCCCCGTTTGACGATTTCTAGAACGCTGTCAACGCTCTTACAAGCTTGGAAGAGATTCACGTCTGCGGGATAGCCGCCTGAACTCACAACAACAATGTCCGCCCTTCGGTCCACTGGCACCCGGTACATTTCGTCAACAAGCTTAACCCCTTCGTTGAAGGCTTTTTCCAAATCGCCTGCAAAAGCTTTCACAATTTCGCCCTTACTGTTGAGAACCACGTTTAAGATGAAATTTACTTTCGCCATTTTCGCAGCTTCAACCATGTCCTCGTGAACAGGGTTCCCCTCTAAGATGCCGGTTCTAGCGTTTGGATGCAAAAGCATGGCATGATTAGCCTTTATCGTTTCCTCACCAGCCACGCCGGGTAAGACGCTTCCCCGCCCACCGCCGTAGCCAGCATAAGAATGGAAGCACACATCTCCTATCAAAACCTTCACGTCTGCCTCTGCAAAGACACGGTTAAGGTAAACCTTTGTTCCAAATCTTGTTTGGCCAAAGTAAACTAAATCTTGGGCTTTACAATCGTGGCTGACAGTTTTAACGCGTCTCACAACATCTTCGCCTAAAAGCCTAGCCGCCTCTTCCTTGGTGACAGCCCTATGGGCGCCGCATCCAAAAATGATGGTTACGTTTTCGTCTTTAACGCCAGCACCGTTCAACTCGTCAAGAATTGGAGGAACAATTATGTGGCTTGGCGTTGGTCTAGTGGCGTCATCAACCACAACCGCCACCTTGTGCTCCGGCTTAACGATTTCCGCCAACCTCTTTGAGCCCATGGGCTCTTTTAGGGCTCTTTCAACCTCTGCCCTAGCATCTGGAACACCTGGTTTCTCCCTAGGCTCTATAACCCCCAAAAAGTTTCGGGTTGGAACCCTTAAGCAGATTTCAGTTTTCCCGTAAGGAAGCCAAACTTCAACCAAGGCGTTTTCACCGTCAACCATTCCTTTTATTTGCGTTTCTGAATATTTTGATTCCGTCTATTTCGGCTACGTGTTCGAAGCCCACCTCGATTGGGCGGCAGGCTTCTTCAACGGTTTTTGATGCACGCACTTGGAACTCATCGTTGTTGTTTTGGAATAAAGAGTTTTCGATGGTGATGTAGACAAGTGTGTTTTGGATATTTTTATGTTCGAGTAGCCTTTGAACGTGGATTATGTCCTTTGCTTGTGGTATTCCATGGTGCCTTTCCAATGTCTTAGCGGGTGGAAGCCAATTTTTAACAGTCTAGGATTGCAGAGTTTGTGGGCTATGCGTTTGCAGAAGCCAACTCCCTTTATTGGGATTTTTGTTTTGCATCGGGTGGTGTCGTGGTGGTGGGCGTAGGGTTAATAAACCTTTCCTTGCTAAAACGTTTACCATCGCTGAACTTGTTCCAAACCCGCAGAAGCCCCGAAAAAATCCTAATCGCGTCGGGAAACATCCAACGATAACTGCTACCCAAACACGGCAAATAAGTAGGCGTCTCAAAAACAAGCCTAAAACGCTTAACGGCTTCAGCCTCCCGCTCCAAATCCCCATAACCCTTACTCTTAATGCTTAAGGAAGCTATGCGAAAAACCGTGTCAAAAATCAAGACACTGTTTTGCCGTTCAAAAAACCTCAACACGTAACCCGCCAAATCATCCCTTAAAAACTTAAAACTCACACGGCAAGGATAAGCAGAATCCAAAACAAAACCATTCTCAACTCGCGAAACACTCCGGAAACGCAGAGGCGTAACACTATAAGGCTTAGAAACATCCAACTCATGCAAAACACCAGCCGCCTCGGGATCCACCTGCCTAACAACATGCAACAACAAACCCCTAGCCACATGCCCAGTAAAAAACGGCAAAACAATGCTCTTCTCACCATACAACTCCAAACCAACCTCGACAGGCAACCCAATCACTCCCACAATGGGATTCACACACCACCCCTACAAAATTACATACCATAAGCACCAATTAAAACTTTAAAAAGTAGCTTCTGTTAGTTGCAGCTAATAGACATAAAAGTTGGAAATCATCTTGATGGAAAATTTTAAAGTAAAATGAATTGGGCCTTTTGAATATTTAAGCCAGCTTTTAGCCCTTGAAATGGTTGAGTTTTACGGTCAAGCGCTTAG
>JANXDU010000016.1 GCA_025059195.1 Candidatus Bathyarchaeota archaeon | reverse complement strand
AATAAATTTGAGGAATGGATTGAAGTCTTTAAAGAAGATGCTGACTTTAGAAAGGTTGTTATGGAATTTATAGAAACTCAATTTGAACTTGTAAGGAAAGAATTTGAATGGATGAACTTTTTTAAGAATAAGATGCAAATTGTTTAAATTTTTAAGTTGAAGTTTAAACATTTATATTTTTGGTGCATATGGCTAAGCCTCATGTTGTCAAGTTTCCTTTCGCTTTGAAGTTTAAAGAATGCCATGTCTGTCACAAGCCATTCATGAAAGGGGAACTGATTTACCGCACAGAAAGTCATGCATATTGCCGCCAATGCTTTGAAAAGATGCTTCATTAAAAGCGATTTAACAATTTAACAAAGCGAGCGTATGGTATATTATAGCAGACAGTTCTGTTAAATTTCTAAGCGTCTAAGCCAATTTTCCATGCTTTACACCCAGATGTGGAATCTGGTTTCCGACGTAGCATTTAACAAAAGAAAAATTGTGTATAGAAAAAGGGGAAGCTGGAAGGCAAACAGACAATAGCGTTTATTCCTTCCTTATTGGCATATAAACTGTTGCATCATAAACCTCAAAGATTGTTTTCAGATTAAACTTCTCGACGATTCTCCAATAATCTATTATCTCGCCATGAACTGAATGGCGTAAATCTGCTTCTAAGACGCTCGAAACATTCTGCACTATTACAGTTGCCAAATAGTCTTCTACGTCTTTTCTGAAGATTCTAAGCAAATCCATGACCGCCTTAGGAAGTCGCAACTGCACAACCTCATACTCAATTTCCGCCTTTTCCATTTTCTCTCACTCCCATAGGCGATTCTTAGTTTGGAAGGCAAAATCTTATAAGCTTTGCTATAATAAGATAAAAACGGATAAGAGTTAAAAAAGGAAGGAAAACAAAATGGAAAGTATGCCAAAGGAAAAAGTAACCATAACCGTGGAAAAACGCCTACTAGAATGGATAGACAGACAAATCGAAAACTTCAGATTTAGAAACCGCTCCCACGCCTTTGAATATGCCATAGCAAAACTAATAGAAACCGAAAAGGAGAAGGGTTCACAATGAATGAGGAAAACCAAACCCAAACCCCAAACACGGATTCCAATATTAAAGAGGAAGGGATGGAAACCATTGGTTTCCATCAAGCGGTTCGTGGGTTCAAATCCCACCCCCCGCACTTTAATAAGAACCTACATCAGTGGTCCGGTTCGATAAACTCTTATGGAAGGATTCTCTTGTCTTTAATGGTTTGAATTTGGATGGCAAGCGTTGATGAGTTAATTGACGCAATAATTTTGAAAAATCCTGGAGTTTCAAGGGAGACCATACTTAAAAGGCTTGAGGAGGAGCGTGAAAAGTCCGGCGGCCTCATTTCTGATGAGGTTTTGCTGCGGGTGATTGCCGCGGAGTTCGGTGTTAAAACTTCGAATGTTGTTTCCGTTCCATCTTTAGTTATAGGTAGTCTTGTTCCCGGCTTAAATGACGTCTCAGTCACCGGAAGGGTTATCGCTACCTATCCGTCTTGGGCTTCTGGAAAAGATCTGCGTTCAAAGTTTGCAAGCGTATTGGTTGCTGATAGAAGCGGTTCAATGCGGGTCGTTTTATGGAACGACAAGGCCGAGCTTGTAAATTCTGGGAAAATAAGGCCAGGACAAGCTTTGGAGTTCTATCACGGATACACTAAGGAAGGCCGTGGGGGACGAGTAGAGCTCCACATAGGCGAAAAAGGGGGTGTCAAAATCCTCGACGAAAAGGCGGCGGAAAACTATCCAACCATCCTTGAACTATCAACAAGAATTGGAGCCATTACCAGCGCCCTTAAAAACCGAAGGATAAATCTCACGGGGAAAGTTCGACAAATCCTCCACGAATCCACTTTCCAAAGGAAAGACTCAACCGCTGGGAAGGTCTTGCGTTTTATCTTAGCCGACGAAACTGGTGAAATTCCAGTTGTAGCTTGGAACAAGAAAGCTGATGAAGTCCAAAAAATCCTAGGAGAAGGGGTTATGTTACAAGTCGTAAACGCTAAAGTGAAGGCGGCTTTAAATGGAAAGATGGAAGTTCATGCGGACCGCGAAACCTACGTGGATGTTCTAACGCTTTTGTCCAAGATAGCCTTTTGGAAAATAGCTGAGCTGAAAGAAGGAATGGGAAACGTCAATGTCCAAGGCACCGTGACGACAAAACCAATTAAGAGGAAGGTAAAAACATCAAAAGGCGAAACGGTGGAACTGACAGTTTTCGAGATAGAAGATGAAACAGGAAGAATATGGGTTTCAGCGTGGCGTAAAAACGCCGAAAAAACCTTAAATCTAAAACCCGGCGAAAAAATAGCTATAAAAAACGCCTATGTAAAAAGGGGATTCGGAGGCCAACTGGAAATCTCAACAAGAAACATGACAACCTTAGAAATTCTTTAAGAATTAAAATAGGCGAAACTTGCCATGCAAGCCTTAAATAAATCGTCATTTTACAATTCACAATCTTATGCAGCTGTTTGTATATCTGGCTTTGTTTCTTGAAAGCTAACCCTTGCTAATGACCTCTCAACCCTTGAAGTATCGCTGGCAAGTATCTCTTATGGCGCCTAAAACAGATGGGAGCATACCTCGGCATAGCATCCTTCTATCTCGGATTCGCAACCAACATCCTCTTCGCTCAAAACACACATAGGGAGTGCCGGGGGCGGGATTTGAGCCCGCGACCTCCAGATCACTTATCCGACCCCTAAGGGATGCATGGAAACCGCATGGTTTCCATCGTCGCAGATTATGAGTCTGGCGCCCATTCCAGGCTAGGCTACCCCGGCAGATTTTCCGGATTAAGTATGATTTTGTCGCTTGCTTATTTACGTTTTCTGAAAATAATATCGTGTAATTTTTGCCTTTTTGTTTTGGAAAAACTTTAATGGGGTTGTGGCCTCTCCTTGATTTTATGCGAGCGCTTGTTGTTGGTTGTGGAAGGATTGGTTCAGCGGCGGTGCAAGATCTCTCACAAACATTAAGCTGCGTTGAAGTTGTGGTGGCTGATAAGGATTCCGTCGCAGCCAAAAAAGCTGTAGAAAAAATTGGAAGGCGAAACCTTTCATGGATGCTGTTGGACGTGACAAAACCCAGAAGGCTTGTAGAAGTGTTGAAGAATTTCGATTTGGTCTTAGGTTTTCTTCCGCCGAAGCTTGGCCTCCGCCTAGTGAAAGCTTGCATTCAAGCTGGAAAAAACCTTGTGGATGTTTCATATACGCCTGAAAACCCTTTGGTTTTGCATGATCAAGCATTAAAAGCCGATGTAGCTATTGTTCCAAACTGCGGTTTGGCGCCGGGCATAAGCAACATCCTTGTTGGACATGCTGTTGCGAAGCTGGATAAAGTTGAAAAAGTTCACATTTTTGTTGGGGGGCTTCCGGAAAAGCCCACACCGCCCTTGGGCTATGTTATCACGTGGTCGCCTGAAAGCCTCATAGAAATGTACACTTCTAAGGCTAGAATCGTTAAAAACGGCAAAATCGTCGAGGTTGAAGCCCTAAGCGGGTTGGAAAACCTTGATTTTCCTCAAATTGGCAGGCTGGAAGCCTTTTACACGGATGGCTTAAGAACGCTGCTTTACACGATACAGGGTGTCGATGAAATGTGGGAGAAAACACTACGCTATCCAGGACACGCTGAAAAAATGAAGCTTTTGAGGGATTTGGGGTTTTTCAGCTGTGAGGAAATAACAGTGAACGGGGTTAAACTTCAGCCTAGCAAAGTTACAGCGAAGCTGTTTGAAAGAAAGCTCTATAGCCACGCCGTTAAGGATGTTGTAGCCTTAAAAGTGGAGGTTTACGGCTCCAAGGAAAGGGTAAAAACAAGGTATATTTACACTCTGATTGATTTTTACGACGAGAAAGGAGGGGTTACCGCCATGGCTAGGACGACGGGCTTCACGGCTTCGATTGTTGCAAAACTTATCTTGGAAGGAAAAATACGCTTGAAGGGGGTTATTCCCCCAGAGAGGCTTGGCATGGACGGGGAGATTTATCAGCAGATTATGGCCGAATTAGGCGGTAGGGGAATCAAAATTATAGAGGAAACTTCTGTCGAGTAAGCTTTTTGTGTTTGGCGCCTTTTATGAAACTATTCCCATTCTATGGAGTTCTTCGCGGAGGCTTTCCCTCACCTGTTTTAGGCTTTGCCTTTTCGCCACATACTCGTCTCCGCCTATTTTGCCAGCCTTGAAGTCTTCGTCCAGTTGGGATAGTTGACGGTCTATTTCTGCTATGCGGGCCCTTATCTGGTCTATGTAGGAAACCGCCCTTTCCTCGGCCAAGGCTTCAGACGGCGTTAAGGCTATTTTTATTACTCCATCTTCAATGCGCAGTATGCGGTCCGCCGCCCTTGCAACACTGGGGTCATGGGTAACCATGATTATCGTTTTACCCAGTTCTTTGTTAACTTTAGATAGATAGTTGACGACGATTCTTGCGTTTGCAGTGTCCAGTTCGCCTGTAGGCTCGTCGGCTAACAGGAGCGGCGGGTCGTTTGCCAGAGCGGCGGCTATGGCTACTCGTTGTTGTTCTCCACCGCTTAGTTCATCTGGCTTGTGGTGGGCTCTTTCAGTTAATCCAACTATTTCGAGTAGCTCTTTCACGCGTTGGTTTCTTCTGCTTCTTGGAACGCCTAAAGCTATCATGGGAAGCTCCACGTTTTCCGCCGCCGTCAAAGTTGGTATCAAGTTTAATGTTTGGAATATGTGGCCCACCGTTTTTCGTCTATACTCCACAAGCTGGGATGGATGTAGCGCCGTAACCACTATATCGCCTACTTGGACGTAGCCTCCTGTTGCCTGGTCTAACCCGCCGATAATGTTTAGGAGCGTTGTTTTTCCGCTTCCACTGGGCCCTATAATGGAAACCATTTCACCCTCTTTGACTTCCATGCTTAATCCTCTGAGAGCTTGGACTTCCACGCTTCCTAACTTGTAGATTTTGATTAGGTCTTTGGCTATTACTTTCATTCCTTTCATAGTTTCACTATCCTTTCAACTTTTGAAAGATACCTTCTCGTGAGCAAGATGGTGGGCATTATGGTTGAGACAAAAATTAGGAATAGGCACAAAACCAAAAGCATTACAGCATCTGCAGGAAAAACCATTCTAAACTTTACAAGCGTATAAGTTAGCGCAGCGTTAGAAGCTGCCACGTTGCCGTGCACCACAATAAGCCCCACCACAACACCTAAAACAACCGCAAAAGTGACCACGGCCATGTTTTCTGTAAACAGCATAATTAACAATTGTTTGAAAGAAAGACCCCGCGCCCACATTATGGAGGCCTCTTTCTTCCGTTCCTGGATGCTGACAACGGTGGCTAAGCCCACGGCCACTGAAGCCGCTACTATCGAGAAGACGACGCCTAACCTTTGAATGTTTAACGGTCCAACCAGCATAAGATTGCTTTGAAGCTTCTCTAACTCTTCGGCAACTGAACGCACTGAGCTAACGCCGTCGATTTTTCGGATTTCAGAAGCCGCCGTCTTGCCATCGGCTTCAGGCCTTAGCTTAACAAGGATGGTGGCGGAGGACTGCCAGTCCAGATTCAACGATTCGTAAAGCTTTAAGGGGATGTATGAGGGGAAAGTTTGCCACGAATATTCTGGTGGAAGTTCGTGTCCAAAAAATCCAACAATATCCAGCGTCAACGTTGAACTTCCAACAGTAACCGCCACCGTGTCTCCGACTTTCTTGTTTAGGCGCGACGCTACATTCCGTTCAAGGATTATCGTTTGATTCTTTGCTTTCATGAGTTGTAAAGCTTCTATTGCGCTTCTACCGCTGAACCAGTCTTCCTCATAATAGGCTGTCGAAGGCCAGGTTTTAGGGTCTATGGCGACAATTTGCCTCGAGTATCGGTTCAAATCTCCTGGAAACGTTCCGCTGATAACGTATTGAACCGTTGTAGAAGCGGTTTCCGTCATGTTTTCTACGGCTCTTAGGACTTCGGTTAGGTTCGCTGTTGGGTTTAGCTGAACATTTACGTCTGCGCCTACGTCAGCTTTAATCCGGCGAATGTTGTAGTCTTGGCCGCTGGCCACTCCTCCTATGGTTTGGAAACTGTAGCCCACGATTAAGGCGACGAGGAAGGCTATGGAGGCCGCTCTAGCCGGGTTTCTTTGAACGTTCTTTGTGGCTAATGTTCCTAAATCGCCTAGGAACCTTGCTGTGCGGGCCACTAGCTCTTGAAACCTCAGGGAACCGCGGATGAAGATTTTAGTGAATCCCCAGAAAAACAGCAACGGCCCAACGTATATCAAAGCTGTATCTATGATTATCCAAATGGCTAAAAGTATTAAGAGGAATATGTTTGTGAAAGGCGGCTGTCTGAAGACCAGTTGAAGTGAGCTTATCCCGAAAAGAAACATGATAATTTTGTAAAGTCCAAGGATGAAGGCAACCCATGGCCAACGTTGCCTATAGGGTTTAACATCCTCTATGTAGGTGTACTCCCTCAAAGCTTCCACAACTGGAAGTTTTGTCGCTTTCCGTGATGGACGAAAAGTGGAGAGAAAAGTTAAAACAAGACCAAAAATTATGGTGATGGTTATGACTTCTGTGCTTAAAACAGGTGTTACTTGTTCTAATTCTTCGCTTCTTCCAACGAAGAGGGGCCCAAGCAGAAAGCCAAGGCCTACACCTACGACCCCACCGATTACTCCAATCATGATAGACTCAGTTATAAACAGCCTAAATATTTGGGAGTTTGAGAAACCTTTAGTTAGAAGCAAGCCGATTTCTCGTCTTCGCAGGTTGTAGGACACGTCTGAAACTGTTGTTCCAACATACCACGCCACAAAAAAGACCGGAAGAGCCGAAATAATGAAAGCGAAACGCATGGCCATGCTCGTGAACTGATACATCACAAGAGCCATGCCTAGATTGTTATTTGCATACATGTTATAATTGGCAACTGCGTTGTTCACTTGGCGTGTAACTCCGGAAACAGCCTCCATTGAGCTTGAAATGTCCCATGGATTGATAAGCTTGTCCCTGTTTATGTAGGCTAGGATTTGCGTTGAAATCGTGTAACCTTGCACTTCCTCGGAAATGCTGTCCAAGATTTTTGTAAAAGTTTTCTCCCAGCTGGTGACGAGGAGGAGGTCTCCGTAAAAGTCGGGTTTAGAAGTTTCTTTGATTATTGGCATTATTTCCACTGTATCCCAGGTTCCGGCGGCTATTGAGTAGGCTTTATCGTTGAGTTCTATAAAACCTACGACTTTAAGATTTAAAACTGCGAAGCTTTTTTCCGCGGTTCCTCGTGGGTGATATGAATAATATGTGAAGTTTAATGTGATTGTATCGTTTAGCCTCACTTTGTTGGCTGCCTTGGAGTTAATCCAGACATAAGTTTCATTCACTCCAAGGGCTCCTTTGCCATTCACCACGTTTAGCCCGCTATAAACCATTGAAGTGTTAGATATGGCGACAACCATTATACTGGTGTAATTTTTGTTGACGGTTTCCCGTAAAGTGGCTCTTGATATAACCTCAACCCCCACTATTCCCTCGATTTGTTTAACTGTTTGGGCTGCTCCTTTCCATTTACCAGAGTTTAAGTTTGAGCTGGCATATACTGTTATGTCAACAGGGATGCGGTTTAACTGTTGCATAAGGGCGGCCTTCGCCGTTGTGTCTGCACCTACGTTTATGCCGGCAAAGAATGCCGCGGCAAGCATTACGCCTAAAAAAAGCGCGGTGAAAAGCCCAAAGGAGCGGAGCACCCGATTTACTGCGTATGAAATCATCCGGCAGCCTCATGGTTGCTCTTACTGTATAATTATACATGCTGAATGGATATTTAAGACTATACATTAGAGCATGCTTATATCCTAAATGGCTTCCTTTTCTATTGAAAGGCCATGTCGATAACCAAAATTAGGAAAAGAGACGGCCGCATAGTGGAATTTAACCCGGAGAGAATTAGAAACGCCATTCACAAGGCTTTTGTCGCCGTGAAACTTGAAGACGGTGAAAAAGCTGAAAGGCTAACCCGTGAGGTTGTAAGGCTTCTGGAAGAAAGGTTTAGGGAGAAAATCCCATCCGTTGAGGACGCGCAGGACGCGGTTATAGAAGTTTTAAGGAAAAATGGTTTTGATGAAGTTGCTGCGGAATATCAAGCTTATAGGAAGAGGAAGGAGGAGATAAGACGGCTTAGGGCGCAGCTTGGCATTGAAGAGCCGAAGTTAACGGTGAACGCCCTTGAAGTTTTGAAGAGACGTTACTTGCTGAAGGATGAAAACGAACGTATAATTGAAACTCCGGCGCAGATGTTTCGCAGGGTTGCCAGAGCCATAGCGAAAGTGGACAGAAGATACGGCGAAGACCCGAAAGAAAGCGAGCAAGTATTTTACGAAATGATGGCGAGGCTTGAGTTTCTACCCAATTCGCCGACGCTTTTCAATGCTGGGACAAGGCTTGGACAGTTATCCGCATGTTTTGTGCTGCCGGTTGAGGATTCGTTGGACAGCATTTTCACAGCTGTAAAGAACATGGCTTTAATCGAGAAAAGCGGCGGCGGCGTGGGCTTCGACTTTTCGAGGCTTAGGCCTAAAGGCGACATAGTCATGTCCACGAAGGGTGTAGCGTCAGGTCCCGTAAGTTTCATGAAGGTTTTTGACGTTGCCACGGAAGTCATAAAGGCGGGTGGAAGACGAAGGGGCGCCATGATGGGAATTCTGCGTGTTGACCATCCGGACATTTTGGAGTTTATTACGGCTAAGCTGCAGCCCGGCTTCCTACAGAACTTTAACATTTCGGTGGCGGTAACAGACGACTTCATGAAAGCGGTTGAGGAGGACGGCGAATACTGGCTTGTTAATCCCAGAAACAAAGAGAAAACCCGCAAACTTAAAGCCCGAGAAGTTTGGGAGTTGATGGCGCGGTCTGCTTGGGCAAGCGGCGACCCCGGTGTCTTATTCATCGACGAAGTCAATAGGCACAACCCTACACCAGAACTGGGGCGGATAGAGGCAACTAACCCTTGCGGTGAACAGCCACTTCTGCCCTATGAATCGTGTAATCTTGGTTCGATAAACCTTTCCCGCATGGTGGAAAATGGCAAAATTAACTGGAAGAAGCTTAGAGAAACCGTTAGAAACGCTGTTCACTTTTTAGACAACGTCATCGACGCCAATAAATACCCGCTTAAAGAGATTGAGCGCACCACAAAGGCGAACCGAAAAATAGGGTTGGGCGTTATGGGATTTGCGGATATGCTTATAAAGCTTGGAATTCCCTACAATTCCGAGCAAGCCTTGGAGCTCGCCGAAAAGCTTATGCGATTCATAGACGAAGAGGCCCACAAAAAGTCTGTGGAAATCGGTGAAAAACGCGGTTCGTTTCCAAACTTTGACAAAAGCATTTGGAAGGACAAGTATAAAGCTATGAGAAACGCCACCGTCACCACCATCGCGCCGACGGGCACCATAAGCATCATTGCCGGCTGTTCTTCCGGAATTGAGCCGCTGTTCGCCATATCCTTCATAAGGAACGTGTTGGATGGCACACGGCTTTTTGAGACTAACCCGCTGTTCGAAATAGTTGCCAAAGAAAGGGGCTTCTACGATGCTGGACTCCTAGAGGAAATAGCGAAAACAGGCTCTATGCAAAAAATTGACAAGGTTCCGGAAGATGTGAAGAAGGTTTTTGTAACGGCTTTGGACATCGCGCCGGAGTGGCATGTGCGCATGCAGGCTTCCTTCCAAAAGTACACTGACAACGCTGTTTCGAAAACTGTAAATATGCCTTTCGAGGCGACGGTTGAGGACGTGCGTAAAGTGTTTGAGCTTGCTTGGCGGTTGAAGTGTAAGGGCATAACGGTGTTCCGTTACGGAAGCAGACCGGAGCAAGTGCTTTACGTAGGCGAAGTTAAAACCGCGGAGAAGACTTTTGTAGCGGCGGAATCCGAATATGCTGGAGGCTGCCCCACGAAAACTTGTCCCTTCCCCGGGTAGAAAAGAAATAATAGTTGGTTATTCCACGGTGAAAGGCTGTGAAAGGCACTTTGGGCTTCGTTGACGAGTATAACATGAGCATGCTTACAGACCTCTACGAGCTCACCATGTGCGCTAGCTACTTCGAACACAAAAAGTTGGGACAGGCCACCTTTGATCTCTTTATTAGGCGTTTACCGCCAAACCGTTCCTACTTTCTCTTCGCGGGTTTGGAGCAGGTTCTGCTTTTCCTCGAAAAAATGCGCTTCACGGAAGAACACATTAAATACTTGAAAAGTTTAGGGTTTAAAGACGACTTTCTTGACTATTTGAGGCTTTTCCGGTTCAGCGGTGATGTTTGGGCAATCCCGGAAGGCACCGTAGTTTTTCCAAACGAGCCCCTAATTAGGGTTACTGCTCCGATAATCGAGGCGCAATTAATAGAAACCTTCCTTTTGAACACCATCAACTTGCAGACAACCATCGCCACTAAAGCGGCAAGGGTTGTTTACGCCGCCAGGGGCAGGCCGGTCATAGAGTTCGGTTTAAGGCGGGAGCACGGAACCGATGCGGGTATGAAGGTTGCACGGGCAAGCTACATAGCTGGGTGCAGCGGCACCTCCAACGTTCTTGCGGGCATGGTTTATGGCATGCCCGTTTTTGGAACTATGGCGCATTCCTTTGTCATGTTTTTCAGCAATGAGCTTGAATCGTTTAGGGCTTTTGCTAAAACATTCCCAGACAAGTCCACACTTCTCATAGACACCTTCGACAACATTGCAGGTGCATTAAACGCTATAAAAGTTGCAAAAGAGCTTGAGCGACAAGGCTTTAAGCTGCGGGGCGTGCGGATTGACAGCGGCGACTTGGTGGCAATAAGCCGTGAAGTTAGACGACTGCTAAACGAAAACGGACTGGATTACGTGCAAATTTTCGCCAGCGGAGACTTAGACGAATACCGAATAGACGAGCTCTTAAACAAGGGAGCCAAAATAGATGCCTTCGGCGTTGGCACGAAAATGGGGACTTCAGCCGACAGGCCCTACGTGGATATAATTTACAAGCTTTGCGAAAAAGCCGACGATAAAGGCGAATTTGTTCCAATAATGAAGCTCAGCGAGGGAAAAGCCACTTTGCCCGGAAGAAAACAAGTCTATAGGTTCACCGACGAGGGAGGCAACTTTGTTAAGGATGTCATCGCCCTTGAAGGCGAGAAAGTTGGCGGAGAACCCCTGCTGGTTAAGGTTATGGAGAAAGGGAGGGTGATCTATAATTTGCCTTCCCTTGAGGATATCCGGAAAAGAGCCTTAGACAACGTTGCAAGGCTTCCAGACAAATATAAACGCCTCCAAAAAGCCGCCAAATACCCAGTTAGGCTGAGTCCAAAACTTAGAAGGTTGATAAAGGAGTTGAGCGAGAAACTGCGGGAAACCGAAGGCGCTGTTGCTGGCTCAAGCTGAAAATTTCAAAATCGTTATCAGAACGTTTATTAAGGCTACCTCCAGCAAGGCGGCGGCTAGAAAAATGCCGTAAATGACGGCTAAATCTTTTGTCTTAAGCGTTTGACTCAACGTATTCTTTATAGTCATGTAGATGCCATAGCCCTCCACCAATCCAACCGGCGTGCTCATCAGCAATATAGTCGGCAAGGCTTCGAGGCTGACCCCACCATAAATGAGGGTTGATCCTCGCAGTATGCTCAAGAAAACTATTATTACCGTGAAGGTTAGGGCATAAACTCGCGGGTGCTCTAAAACAATGTAAGCGTATTTTCCCTCATTTTTGAAGAAACCTACCTTGACCAAGCTGACGTAAAAGTTCATGCCCAAAAGAATCATGGAAACAACGAGAACGTTGTGTAGGAAAAGCATTCCCACAGCTAAAAACTGGTTTTTAAGAATCTCTCCCAACAAAAGGCTGAAGAAAATGGTGTTTTCATAGGACGAAAGAAAAAGAAAAGCGAGAAAAGCCAAGCCCAGCAAGGCTGTGCGCTTTTTAGATTCCTGCAACCCTTTGAACCTCGCTGGCCGCTTTCTATAACGGCATAGTGGTTAGCCACTTAACTATCAAGCCCAGAAACCCGAGAACAAGGGCTAATAGCACGAGGATTGCCAAGTAAATTATGATGATGAGGATACCCACGGCGATGGCGCCAAGCCAGCCAGTTTCAAACAGCCGTTTTATCAGTATCAGCCAAGTAACAACAATAAGCAAAAACGCTATCAAATTTGGAAGGAAGATGACGAAGAGGGTTGACAGCACAGTTCCGAGAAGCGCTATTATTAGGGCGTCTGAGAACAGCGCGCGTTTTTTGCCCACAACAATTAAACCTGCAAGGTATAATAGAACTGCCAAAACAACAAGTTCTATTAGGAAGAGGGCGATGGCGAAAAGCAGTGTTAAGCCCTCCCGTATTCCCCAACTCCAATTTGGTCTAGCGCTGACCAGCAACAATTGCATGAGGACGCCGATAATGTGTCGCCATGTCATTTTCTACCACTTGTGTTCAGCTATGTTATATTTTGAAAAATAAAAGGGTTGTTGCCTGAAAATCTAAATTGGACACTGCTCGTTATTGGCTATTTCCTCGCTTTTTCAGCCTTCTCAACCTTGACGGAGAATTTTGGGGAACATGAAATTTAATCTCATCAATACATTTCCAACACCCATCAAACCTCCGCGAAGAAAATGGCAAAGGGCACGGCTTATTTTCCTCCCTCCCCTCTAGGCTGTTAGTGTTGGATACTTGTGTCAAAAATAACGGAAAAGAGAATAAAATAAGAGAATGCGGGAGAAGGGGAGGAAATTTGGTGTTCTATAGTTCTTCTGCTAGGGTTGTGAATAGGTCGTGGTGTTCTTCCTCGTCTTTTAGGATACCTTCGAATAGGAAGGCTGTGGTTACGTCACCTTCCTTTTGGGCTTGGGCTATTATTTCTTTGTACAGATTTATGGCGTTTTCCTCGTCTTTTATGTCGCGTTCTATCATTTCTTTGAGGGTTTTGCCTACGAATATTTCGGACGGTTTTGTGGTGGGGGTTCCGCCCAAGTAGAAAAGTCTTTCAGCAATAGCCTCAGCATGCTTCATCTCTGTAATTGCCACTTTTTTGAGTTCTTCTTGCACTGCGAAGCCTTTAACTCCGCTCCATTGGACGTGCTGCCACATGTACTGGATGGAAACTTGCAGTTCCCGTGCGATGGCGTCGTTCAACATTTCCAACAACTTCTTGGAAACCAATCAATCTCACCTCCCCTTAGTTTCCTCGATGTTCCATTTAAAACTTTCATTAAAACAAGAAAACGGGGGTTTGAGTGTATGCAGGCTATCCGCCCGGCGCGCCGTGGAACGGCACGTTTTTCCAAAGGATGTCCCACCAGTCTTCTTCGGTTATCGTCTCACCCCTCACAATGATTTCCAACACTTCCTTCAAAAGCTGGTGATGTCTTTTCTCGTCGGCAAGTATGGCGGTTAAAAGCAGCTTAACCTTCTCGTTTTCAACGGTTGGCAGTATGTCGCTAATCTTCTTAATCAGTTCAGCTTCCACGCGTATATGCCTTTCCACGAGGCTTCGCTGCTTGTCAAGGTGCTCCTGAGAAAGCGCTTGTGGAGTTGTGGTTAAAAGCTTCAAGGCTGCGTCATACATTTCTGCATGCTTCAATGAATCCAACGAGATTCCCCTTAAAACGCCTTTTACCGACGGGTTTCCAATGCTTTTCAAAGCCTCGTTAAGCGAGTCTACAATCTCGTTTTCAACCATTATCTGCCGCCTAATGAAGTTTAAAAGCGCATCCTGCGATGACATGGCCTTTCTCACCCATAGTTATATGCCTATTTACGGATAAGCCTCTCGGCGATTTTCCGTCCAAGTTCACGGCATTTTTCAAGTATCCCTTGGTCGGGCGTGTATTTCGCTAAGAGGGGCGGTTCCACCACTTCCATGCCAAAACGGTTCTTCATGATCTCAACAACAAGCCTTGGCGCTTCGCCGCTCCAGCCATAAGACCCGAAGGCAGCGCCTATCTTGCCTTTTAGGTCAATGTTCTTTGTGGCAGCATCTTCAAAAAGTTTCTTAATGTCAATAGTTGTGTCATGGTGGTAGGTAGGCGTACCAACAATTATGGCGTCAAACTCCTTCAGCTGCTCCGCCGTTGCATAGTAGGCTAATTCCACCTCCACGCCCTGCACGGTTTTTGCACCTTCAACCACAGCGTTAGCCATCTTCTCAGTGTTTCCAGTCTTGCTATAGTAGAGAACCAGAATTTTTGGCATAGGGGGATTTCCAGCCTATTTTAGGGCTTCTTCCAAGCGTTTGTCGACTTCATCCCAGTTGACGATTTTCCAGGAAGCCTCAATAAACTTTGCTCTGTCGTTTTTGTAGTCTATGTAGTAGGCGTGCTCGAAAACGTCTAAAACCATTAGGATTCGGAACATTGGATAAACGTTCACGTTGTGCTTCTCCACCTGCATCAGCATCAGGCGGCCAGTCTGCCTACACAAGGTTAACGCTGCCCAGCCAGAGCCTTCAACACTTATAGCTGCTTGTGAAAACTCTTTCTGGAAACGCTCAAAACTTCCAAAGTCTTCGACGATTTTGTCGGCAAGTTTGCCTCCGGGTTTTCCGCCGCCCCTGCTTGGGGGGGCAAGGTTTCCCCAAAACAGCGAATGCAACAAGTGTCCAGCCACGTTCCATGAAAGTTCTTTAAGTGTGGCTTTAACGTCGATGTCTAGGTTCTCCTTGCGGGCTTTATCCAGCCTTTGAAGGATGGCGTTTGCCCCGTTAACATAGGCTTGGTGATGTTTAGTATGATGTATCCGCAGCTGTTCCTCAGACATATAGGGCTGCAAATCCCCATAGCCATAAGGCAGGGGTGGCAAAACATACAGTCTAGCCTGCTCCAAACATTTCACCTCCAAACTATTCCCTTTTAACAAACTGGTCTTTAGGGGCGCCGCAAATTGGGCAAACCCAGTTTTCAGGCAAAGCCTCAAAGGGTGTTCCGGGCTTTACGCCGTGTTCTGGATCCCCAACCGCCGGGTCGTAGATGTATCCGCAAATAATGCATTCCCACGTTGCCAAAACGCATCCGCCTCCTATTTTTCTGCTTTAAGGTTGTAGCTGATTTTGACGTTGGCTCTTTCGAAAAGCTTTCCGACGGGACATTTTTCCACCGTTAACTTAAAGATTCTTTGAACTGTTTCTTCTGAAGCTTCTGTTTTAACTGTTATGTGGAAGGATGCTTCCGTTATGGTTCCAGCTTCGTCGGACTTTACGGCTTCAAGTTTAACCTCCAAGTCTTTTAAGGGAACCCTCAATTTCTTAGCCATCAACGCAAAAATGGTTGTGAAACAGCCAGCGTAGCTCATAACGCATAGTTCAAGGGCTGTGGGTCCCATGTTTGTTCCAAGTTCTGGCGGTAAGTCGACGCATACGCTGTGGGCTCTGCCGTTATTCACAACTATCAGAAAATCTTTCACAAGCTTGGATGTTGAATTAAGCTTTTGCGCCAAAAGTTTCCCTCCTATTGTGGAAGCTTTTTCTTGCAGAGGAACCAGTCCAAACACTCGTAGCCTTCCCGGGCTGCGTCTTGCAAACGTTTTTCAGCGTCTTCTTGGGTCGCCGGCGCCGGCACTATAACTGGGTCGCCGGGTCTCCAGTTAGCTGGCAAAGCCACCTTGTATTTGTCGGCTGTCTGCAAAGCGTCAATTAACCTCAAAATCTCGTCCATGTTTCTTCCAACATTCAACGGATAATATATCATCGCCCGCAGCCTCATCTCCGGGTCTATTACGAAGACGCAGCGAACTGCGGCTGTTGTGCTTTGCTTGGGATGTATCATACCGAATAGGTTGGCGACTTTCATGTCTAAGTCGGCGATTATTGGGAAGGGTATGGTTACGCCGAGCTTTTCTTTAATAGTTCTGACCCAAGCGATGTGGGAGTAAACGCTGTCAATGCTTAACCCTATAAGTTGGACATTGCGTTTCGCGAGTTCCGGATGGATTTGGGCAAAAGCCACAAACTCTGTTGTGCAAACGGGTGTGAAGTCGGCTGGGTGGGAGAATAAAATCACCCATTTTCCCTTGAAGTCGGAAAGCCTAATCTTGCCGTGGGTTGTCACAGCTTCAAAGTCTGGAACAACCTCGCCGAGGCATAAAAGCGGTTTTTTCTCTTCGCCCTTTTCCACACCTATTCCTCCTCGATTTTCGTACACCACAACCCTTTTATCTTCCAAGACATATATATTTTTCGCACAAAATTCGGCTAAAGTCGCGCAAAATGGTGCGAAAAATGGTAAAGAATTTCGCGGAGATAGACGAAGTTGACAAGAAAATCTTGAAGCTCCTACAAGAAGACGCGAGGCTCCCGTTTTTGGAGATGGCTCAAAAACTGAAATTAAGCGAATCCACGATTCGGAAGAGGGTTCAAGCCCTCAAAGAAAGGGGTGTGATAAAACGGTTCACGATAGAGATAGACCCGGCGAAGATAGGCCTAAACACCGTTGCGATTGTGGGCATAGACGTGGACCCCTCTAAGCTTTTAGAGGTCGCCCAAAAACTCTGCGAGCTTAAGGAAATTCGCTGCGTTGCCACATCCACAGGTGACCACATGATAATGACTGAAATATGGACCAAGGATGGCCGGGAACTTACAAAGCTTATATCAGAAAAAATCGGGCCAATAGAGGGAGTTAAAAAGATCTGTCCCGCAATAATCCTTGAAAAACTCAAAGGCTAATAAATTGGGGGCGAAAAATTTTGAACGGCCACGGCCACCATCACCACGCCCACCACGTGGAAGGGTTTAAACAAAGATTCTGGGTTTCACTGGCTTTAACTGTGCCTATTCTGCTTTTGTCCGAAATGATTCAAATGTGGTTTGGCCTTGAATGGCTTAAAATCCCCTTCCAAAGGGAAACCGTTTCATTGTTGTCCCTAATCGTCTACCTTTATGGCGGCTGGCCCTTCCTCAAGGGTTTGGTGGACGAAGTTAGGGCCAAACAGCCCGGCATGATGACGCTTATCGGCGTGGCTATTTCAGTGGCCATGTTCTACTCACTTGGAACGGTTTTCGCCTTCCGTGGCAAAGACTTCTACTGGGAGCTCGCAACATTAATTGACGTCATGCTTCTGGGCCACTGGGTTGAAGCCAGAAGCGTCATGGGCGCCTCAATGGCGCTGGAAGAGCTTGTCCGCATAATGCCCACTATGGCTCACCTAATCAAAAACGGCGAAGTCTTAGACGTGCCAGTCACCCAACTGCGGAGAGGCGACGTTGTGCTGGTTCGACCCGGCGAGAAAATTCCATCTGACGGCGTTGTCGTTGAGGGTGAATCCTCCGTTAATGAGGCGCTGTTGACCGGCGAGTCAAAACCGGTGAACAAAACCGTCGGCGACAAGGTAGTGGGCGGCGCCATAAACGGTGAAGGCATGTTAAAAGTGCAGGTTGAACGGACAGGCGAGGAAACCTACTTAGCGCAAGTCATAAGGCTTGTTAGACAAGCCCAAGAAAGCCGTTCAAGAACGCAGGATTTGGCTAACAGAGCTGCAGCCTTGCTCTTTTATGTGGCGCTTGCGGTTGGAATAGCCGCCTTCGTCATATGGAGTTTTCTGGCTGGTTCAGACGTTGCCCTTGAAAGGGCTGTAACCGTGCTCGTTATTGCTTGCCCCCACGCGCTTGGTTTGGCTATACCGCTTGTTGTAGCGCTTTCCACTTCGATAACGGCGAAAAGCGGCATCCTCATAAGGGATAGACGTGCCTTCGAAATGGTTAAAGACGTAGACGTGGTAGTCTTCGACAAGACTGGCACTTTAACGGTTGGCAAATTCGGCGTAACCGACGTCGTCGCGTATACTTCGGAAAACAGGCTTTTGGGTTTGGCAGCCGCCGTGGAACTAAACTCGGAACACGTGATTGCCAAAGCCATAGTTGGACACGCCGAAAGCAGGGGAGTCAAAATTCCACAAGCCAAGGAGTTCAAATCTTTACCTGGCCGGGGCGCCTACGGCAAAGTTGGGAAAAACAAAGTCTACGTTGGAAGCGTAAACCTCTTAGACGAGTTGGGAATAAGGGTCAACGACCCAAAAATAGAGGAATTGTATAAGCAAGGCAAAACCGTTGTTTTTGTGGTTGTTGACGGCAAGCTTGCCGGCGCCTTAGCTTTGGCCGACATGATTAGGCCGGAATCCCACGAGGCCGTTAGGGGACTCAAAAAGATGGGCGTTAAAGTTTACATGCTTACAGGCGACTCGGAAGAAGTTGCCAACTGGGTTGCCAGAGAACTCGACATAGAAAACTACTTCGCCAGAGTTTTACCAGACAAAAAAGCCGAAAAAATAAAACTGCTCAAAGATGAAGGTTACCGTGTCGCCATGGTCGGCGACGGCGTGAACGATGCGCCGGCGCTGGTTACGGCGGATGTGGGCATAGCCATAGGCGCTGGAACAGATGTGGCGATAGAAAGCGCCGACATAATCCTTGTCCGAAACGATCCCCGAGACGTGGTGAAAGTCATAGACGTTTCCCGAAAAACCTACGCTAAAATGGTTCAAAACCTATGGTGGGCAGCCGGCTACAATACAGTGACTATACCGCTCGCGGCTGGCGTGCTGGCTGGCTACAGCGTAAGCTTACCACCAGCCGTGGGCGCAATAATAATGTCCCTAAGCACTATTATAGTTGCCTTGAACAGTCAAACTTTAAGGAAGTATGAGCCGGAGGGGGTGAAAATGGAAATGGAGAAAAAGCGCTTGGTTACCGACCCAGTTTGTGGCATGAAAATAGATCCAGATGCAGCCTACAGCAAAATTGAACATGAGGGACGGGTCATTTACTTCTGTTCGCGGATTTGCGAAGAAGAGTTTAGGAGAAATCCCAAAAAATACGCAAAACTTGCCTAAAGGGAAAACCTTAACTCGGCTTGCTAACGCATTTTTATTGGGTTGTGAACATTGGGGAGGCTTGCTGAGCTTAGGCTTGCCATGGGCACATCCATATTTTTAGCCGCCTTCATATTCGCCCTTTTCCTGTCTGCGCTCATGATAATCTTTCAAGTTAGTCTTGTTTTTGCGGTAATAGGCGCAATCCTTTTCATACTCATCCAATACCTTATAGGCCCAGCAATAGTGGCTAGCTCCACAAGGCTCCGTTATTTGGAGAAAGGCGAAAATCCCTGGCTTGAAGAAACCGTAAGGGAACTAGCTGAAAAATCCGGTCTGCCCATGCCCAAACTTGCCATAGTGCCCGACGAAACCCCCAACGCCTTCGTTTTTGGCAGAACAGCCAAAGACTCCACACTGGCGGTTCACGAAGGCTTGTTGAAGAAGCTTAACAAGGACGAGATTAAGGGCGTCATAGGCCACGAGCTAGGCCACATCAAACATAAAGACTTCATTGTAATGACTGTGCTCTCCGCTCTGCCGCTTCTCGCCTACATAATTGCACGGGCCACTTGGGAGGCTGGGAGATGGGCGCCCACGTCGAGAAAACGGGAAGAAGCAAGTAGCATTAAGGCAGCCTTTTTCGCAGCAGCAATAATTTCTTACATCGTCTATATCATTTCGCTTTTATGTGTAAGGGGGCTGAGCCGCCTTCGCGAACATTATGCAGACGCATACTCAGCCTACTTGACTGCTTCGCCTAGAAGCCTTCAAAGCGCCCTGGCGAAAATCACTTATGGCTTGTCGCTTTCACCCAAGCCGCCATCCGGAGCTAGACCCTTTTATATAGGTGATCCAGCGACGGCTAAGCTGGAGATTTCCTCAATAATGGAGAAGAAAGCTGAATACGACCTGGACAGGGACGGTGTTTTAGACGAGCGGGAGCTTGAGCTGGCCATGGAAAAGGAAGCTAAATCCACGTGGATAAAAATCAACACATGGTTCTCTACGCATCCGCCCACTTTCAAACGCATACTGCTGCTACGCGAAATAGAGATGGAGATGGAAAGCGGAAAATACACCACCGACCGCATATACGAGAAAATTTAATATCACATGGAAAGCCCCTCGGCAACAAAATCGATGAGAAAGCCGGTTTCATCATTTTGTAGATCAAACTGGAATATTCCGTCCACCCAGTTTCTTGCCACTTTTAGAAGGCGGCCATCCAATTCCCTCCTAACGTAGGTTATTGCGCATTTTGCCTCCGGTCTCCAACGCTTTAACATTGCAAAAGAGGCCAGCGCCGTCTTAAGCCTTGAAGAATCCAGCTCCACTTTAGCATCCAAAACAACCTTTGGATCCACAAACTCACCTTTTCTGGCACCCACTGAAATGTCAAACTCAACAGCGTATTTCACATCTTCTTCACGCCAAATCAAGCATTTTTCAGCCCAAAATATTTCCAGAGGCTTTTCTAGTTGGATTTCCGCTTTTAAGAGGCGGTAAACATATTCCTCGAAGGCGTAGGCCCTAAACTTTCCGAAAAACTGCGCCGCGCCAATTTCCGCTTTGTTTGCCATTATGGCTTCGTTAAACTCTAAAAAGTCTTCCAAAGCAAGGGTTTTTGTCCACTTTTCATACTGGGCTTTGAGGGTTTCCCCAAGCGTTCGCTGTTTCTCGCTTTTGCTTTTGCAAAGCTCCTTTATGTAGTCTATGGCTTTCTTTTTTCTCGCCATAAACACATCCAAAAGCGTTTTATCACAAGCCCAATTTATTTTCTTCGAGTTTAACGCAAAAGGTGTTTAAAGTGAAGGTTAAGCTTCTCCGTTACACGGCTGACCCCGAGCTTCTCTGCGGAGCAGCAGCCCTAACTTCGTCCCAAAGTGGACATCCTTCAGAAATGCTTGAGAAAATGGATTTGGAAAAGGCTCGGAAAATTGTTAAGCGGGTCACCGGCTACGGGCACATGTCCGTTATTGAGCATGCGTCTTTCACCTTCAGCCTTGAAGATGTTTCGAGGGCTATGACCCATCAGCTTGTGCGCCACCGCATCGCCTCCTACACTCAGCAGAGCCAACGCTACGTCAAATATGACGCTTTAAAGAGTTATGTGATTCCACCGTCCATAAACGCTAACCAAGAAGCCAAAAAACTGTTTAACGAAACTTTGGAACGAATTTCAGAAACCTACAACAAACTTCTGGAAATGGGCATACCAAAAGAGGACGCCCGCTACATTCTGCCAAACGCCGCCAAAACCAACATAGTCGTAACCATGAACGCCCGTGAGCTCCGCCACTTCTTCAACTTACGCTGTTGTACGCGCTCCCAGTGGGAGCTCCGCGAAGTGGCAACAGAAATGCTCCGCCAAGCAAAAAAGGTGGCACCGTCGCTTTTCGAAAATGCCGGCCCCTCATGCGTGGAGCTCGGCTACTGTCCCGAGGGCAAAATGAAACCGCCGGAATGCAACATTGAAGAAATTAAAAAAAGGTTCAAGAGCCTCTGAGCGTAAGCCGCTTTGAAAACAAGGTTTAAGGCTTGTGCCATAGCAACTAAATATTGGCGACCGGGTGAAGACTACCTACGAGAAATCGTTGAGGGCGTTGCTGGAAAAATCCGCGACGGCGACTATCTAGTTGTGTCGGAAAAAGCCATTTCATTGGCGCTTGGCAACATTATAGACGAGAGCAAAGCGCAGCCAAGCCTAAACGCGAAAATCATCGCTAAACTATGGATGCCAATCGTTTGGGGATATGTTCTAGGACCCCTTTGCCATCTAAAACCAAAACTAATGCGGCAACTCCGCGATTATCCAAGGGACGCTGGAAGCCGCCACAAACAGGTTGTCCTCCAATACGCGGGTTTGCTGCAAGCCTTAATGTTCGGCTCTGAGGGAGGTATAGATGGAACAAACCTTCCCTACGAGTATGTTGCATTGCCGCTTAAAAATGCCCAAGCAAAAGCCGAGGAAATCCGCAGTAAAATCTTCGAAGCCCTTGGGAAGAACGTATGCGTAATAATCGCTGACACAGACAAGACATACTCCTTTAGGAATTTTCACTTCACACCGAGACCAAAACCAATCAAAGGAATCCACAGCTTCGGCGGCTTCATAGCCTACGTCATCGGGCGAATGCTAAAGCTAAAGAGAAGAGCCACCCCCATAGCGGTAGCTGGGCGTCCCCTCTCAGCCGAGGAAGCCTTAAAAATTGCGGAGCTCGCAAACCGCGCCAGAGGCTTTGGCGCCGGCAGAACCGTTTGGGAAATGGCTGAAAAGTTCAAAGTAGGCTTGGCTGAAGTAAGCTGGGAAATGCTGGAAGCCGTTAAACATAAACCAATAGTAATAGTCCGCCCAATCAACCACAGAACTGGAACATGAGAACACGCCATTTCCCGTCAGCCGCTGAATCTTGTTAGTGAAACTAAAACAGCAAGACGGCTGGTTTAATGGCTGGCAAAGTCACCATGAAACAGTTATGGCTTTTTGTGGACACACCTCGACGCATTTACCACATCGGATACAAAGGTCCAGCCAAACCGCAGTGACTTGCCAATATTTAGGGTCGTTTGGGCTCTCTTCCTCAACCCCGATGGCTGGATGCCTCACGAAAACAGCTGGGTCACAGACAAACAAACATTTGCTACACGTTCGGGGGTCTATACCACCAGTGGCGTTTCCACACCTTGAATAATCAATTTTTATCTTTGTTTTGTCCAAGCAAACCACCCACGCCTTAATATTCGCCCCTTACCCCGGGAACCTCATCCCTTGGAACAAGCCTAATTGCGTTGTAGCGGCATACATCTCTACAGAGACCACAGCCAAAACACTTTTTCAAGTCAATTATGACCCTTCCAAGGGTTGGGCTAAACCATATGGCTCCAAACTGGCAGCGAGCCACACACACTTTACATCCTTGACAGAGGTCTGGGTCAACCCTAGCCACGTATTCAGCCTTGTAAACCGTGTAAAGTCCATAATCCATTCTCAAACGGAGCCCCCCGCATTGGGGGACCTCACACGAGCATATCGCGTTTATATAGGGGACCGGTTGAAACCAGACGGTTGACACTCTTCCTTTTTTATTTTGCTCCTCAAGAGCCTCTACAGCCTCTTCGCGGGTCATCCGCACTTTCGTGTTTTCCGGGATGAACCTTGGCAGCTTCTCAATGACGCCAGATAAAAGCCCAAAATTTATGCAGCAAGAATCCTTCACGCCCTTCTGCATCATCCGGCACATGCAATAATTCTTTATTATGGGCTCCGCCGCCAAATTCGTCATTATAAGCTCCGCCTCTTCTATCGGGATTACTTGCCCGAAGTGGCCGTCAGCCCTCACCGGGTTGCGGTTTGGACTTTCAGAATGAATCATTCTTTCAACACTCCAGCGAATCAGCCGCCCAATAATAGGCATTCGAAGCTTGTAGCCTAGTCCAATTGACGAGATCCCCATGATTTTTCGAATATACACCTGCTCAAAGTTTCGCCACTGCTCTTCTAGATAGGCACGAAGATTCATGGATTCCGCAAGTTCATTGGAATAGTTTCTTGCGTTTAAATACCATTTTCCACCAGCACCGTGTTTCATGCACCATTTGCACATGGTAAACGCGCCTCTAGGAAGCCGTTTACTATAATTAGCCTCTGGTATTTAACTTCTAATGGAAAAAGAAATAAAGCGTAATTGTTAAACCAACAAAGAAAGGTGAATGTGTTGGAAGCTTCTTTAAAGCAACTTGATGCTTTTTTCAATCCGAAGTCTGTGGCGGTGGTGGGTGCCACTAAAAAAATAAACAAGGCTGGGCATGTCATTTTCAAAAACTTTGTTGAAAACAAGAGAAGAGGCGTTTTTAAAGGCGAAATTTATCCTGTTAACCCTCACGAAGACTACATTTTAGGTTTTCCATGTTATCCCAAGCTAACAAAGATTGCTGGAGAACTTGACCTTGTAGTGATAGTTGTTCCGGCGAACATCGTCCCGGAAATAATGAAGGATGCCGCAGCCAAGAAGGTTAAAGCAACCGTCATCATCAGCTCAGGCTTCGGAGAGGTTGGAAACCACGAGCTTGAAAGGGAAGTTGTCGCCATCGCCAAAAAGGCGGGAATAAGAGTTCTTGGGCCCAACTGTCTCGGAGTCTATGACTCCCAAACGGGTGTGGACATGCTGTTCTTGCCGGAAACAAAAATTTTAACAACAGGCGAAGAGGTTGTCGCCACGCCAAGGCCAATGATGGGAAACATCGCCATAGTAACTCAAAGCGGAGCTTTTGGCGCCTCAGCCCTTGACTACTTGGCTGGCAGACAAATGGGCGTAAGCAAGTTTGTAAGTTTCGGCAACAAAAGCGACGTGGACGAGGCCGAAATGCTCCATTACCTACTCCACGACAATGAAACAAAAGTTATACTCTTATACGTTGAGGACGTGAAAAACGGAAGAGCCCTCATAGAAGCCGCCTCAAAAATCACATGTAAAAAACCCGTCATAGCCTTAAAAGCAGGCAAAACAGAAGCCGGAGCAAGAGCCGCAGCATCCCACACAGGCGCCATAGCCGGCTCCGACCAAGTTTACACGGCAGCCTTTACACAAGCCGGGATACTGCGGGTACGCGATATGGAGGAGTTTTTCGACGCAGCAAAAGCTCTAGTGATGCAGCCACCGGCAGCCGGGCGGAACATTGCAATAATAACCGACGCTGGCGGTCCGGGGATAATGGCCGCCGACGAATGCGAGCTGCAAGGCATGATTGTTAAGAAATTCTCAGAAAGAACTCTCCAAAAATTTGAAAGGTTGAAAAAAGAGGGCAAAATTCCGAAGTTTGCGGCAACCACTAACCCAGTAGACTTGACGGGTTCCGTCACTTCAGAAATGTATGAGTTGGCAGCGGAGGTTGTTTTCCAAGACCCGGAAATTCACGGTGTTGTTCTGCTCGGGCTGCACCATACACCAGCACTGCAGGAAGACTACATAGACAAGGTGGCTGCGGTTGCCAGCAAACATGACAAACCAATAGTTGCATGCGACATCGGCGAAACTGAAATGGCGTTACACGTCCGCTCACGCTTCGACAAGCTCGGAATTCCAACATACGCTTCTCCAGAGGACGCTGCCAGAGCCATGGCAGCACTTGTCCGATACGGACTGTACTTGAAAAAGAAAGGCTGTTTTGAAGAATATTTGCGAAACTTTCTGAGGGAGAAGCGAAAACGGGCTACTCAACAAACACGCTGACCTCTATAACGTCACCGTCCTTAAGCCCGAACCGTTCCCTTAAGTTCACCGGCGCAATAACCTCTAAAACATTTTTCGGATAACCTTCAACCAACGGAATAACAACAGCGCCATCAACCAAGCCCATAATAGAGGCTTTGAAACATTTTCCGGGACGGAACCCGGGTTCAGGCACTATCGGGACTGGTTTCGCATTTTCCAAGGCTTTTCTAATGTTTGAGCCGGTTTCATCAAGTAGAAGGTTTAATGTTCCCCTGAATGGTGTAAACCCGAGCTTCTCCTCTATTTGGCTTCTCACCCATGAAAGCTCGATGAATTTTGAGCCTTCACCTGTTCCAGAAAAAACTCTGCCAGTCAATCGAATCGTTTTTGGCTGCTTCCCCAAGATTTAGAACGCCCACTTAGGGACTTGTTTTTGGTTTTTGTTCCCTAAGCCAGTTTGCCACTTTCCTAAACATGGGGTTAGAGGACATATCTATAACTGGAACGATGATTTTCTCCCTCGTTTCGATTAGCGGCTGATATTTTGGCATAATCGAATACCCTACAAACGTCCAGTAAACCCGACCGTTCTCAACAAGCGCCTTAGCCGCCGTTTCCGTTGTTGCCGGAAGCGGAAAATAAAGGAAGACAACGCCCTCAGCCCAATAAAGCCCGGCGGTTTTTCCACCAGCAATTATCGAAGCGAACCTTGCAATGTCTTCAGGAGTAGCGAAAAAGTTGCGTTCCATGATAACTATTTCCTTGAAAGGTTCAAACTTTACGTCTACATCGCCTTCATCCATAGTTTTCACGCTTAATAGTTTACAAAGCACCCCTTTTTAAAGTTACGTAAACCAGAAAAAGTTAATAACATAAGCCTCAAACCCTTTTAACCAATCTTGGCGAGAGGAAACCAGCATGGCTGAAATCCGTGTAGCGATAGTTGGCGTCGGCAACTCGGCGTCCGCCCTAATTCAAGGTGTGGAATACTACAAAAACGCTGAAGAAGGCGAAAATGTTCCCGGGCTTATGCATGTTAATTTTGGCGGATACCATGTTCGAGACATAAAATTCGTTGCGGCCTTCGACGTTGACAAAAACAAAATTGGAAAGGACTTGTCCGAAGCCATATTCGTTAAGCCAAACTGCTGTGTAAAGTTCGCCGAAGTACCGAAACTAGGCGTGAAAGTTCAACCTGGACCAGTTCTCGATGGTGTAGCTGAGCACATGAGAGGCACGTTTAACGTCTACAATGAAGAAGAAATCAAACCGGCGGATGTTGCCAGCGTGTTAAGAGAGGCTGGCGCAGAAATTCTTGTGAACTATTTACCCGTGGGAAGCTACAACGCTACTAGGGTTTATGCTCAAGCCGCTTTGGATGCGGGATGCGCCTTCGTAAACTGTATCCCAGAGTTTATAGCCTCAGACCCCCTTTGGAGGCGGAAATTTGAGGAGAAAGGGCTTCCAGTGGCTGGCGACGACGTAAAAAGCCAGCTTGGCGCCACCATCCTTCACAGAAACCTCGTGCGCCTCTGCGTTGACAGAGGAGTCATCGTTGACGAAACATACCAGCTGAACCTTGGCGGAGACACGGACTTCCTAAACATGACGGTTGAAGAAAGACTTAAAACAAAACGTGTCAGCAAAACAGAAGCCGTCAAAAGTCTGGTGCCCTACGATTTGCCCACACGGATTGGACCGTCGGACTACGTGCCCTTCCTTGGAAACAAGAAAATCTGCTACATTTGGCTTAAGGGCAGAAAATTCGGCGACAGACCACTAACCATAACGGTCAAGCTTGAAGTGGAAGACTCACCCAACAGCGCCGGAGTGGTTATAGACGTGATAAGGGCTGTAAAACTGGCATTGGACAGAAAAATAGCTGGGCCCTTGATAAGCATATCAGCCTACGCCTTCAAACATCCACCCGTCCAAGTCCCAGACCCATTAGCGAAGGAATGGGTGGAAGAATATATAAGAGGTAGGAGAGAACGCTAAAAAGGCTTTTTAGCTGAGTGAATCTAAAACTGAAACAACATCGCAGAGGCTTGCTATCCACCTTAAATAGGCGTTTAACGCAGCCCGTAAAGCCACGGTGTCTTTTGCCTCAACCATCAAAACAAGAAAACCGTCTTCAATTTCCAGTTTTGCTCTGGAACGGGTTGTTGCCGGTTTTGCCGTCTCCGGAGCTAGCGCCTCATAAACTATTTCTAAGCTTTTTTTTGATGGCATTTTTAAACGTATAACCGCGTTAGCTTTCATGGGTTAAATCCCAGATTAGATGGGAAACTCTTATTCTCGGGCCTATTTCAAAATTTTCTGGAAGAAGCCTAAAAGTAGCTACAATTTCACCCAGGGGACTTGTTGAAAACTGCATTACAGCGTTAAACCTTTCACATTCACCTAAGTCCGAAACGATGGGAATTTCGAAAAACTCCGACAAAACCTTAATGAATTTGCTAATTTCTTGGGAAAAGTTCAGCGGCGCCAATATTGCAAGGGCCTTTATTCTTCTCCCCTTAGGCATCGTTCCAAAATCCCTTCGAAGCTTAACGCCTCTCAAATAAATTAGGGGCGGTGTGGGCTTCAGTTCACCTTCCTCTAACACAAAAAGCTCGATTTTCCCAGGGCCACCTCTCCATCTGTCCACAATTACGACTTTTTCTGCATCAAGTTCCAAGGCTTTTGCAACTAAACCTTCAAGACTTAGTTTTCCGCGGTTTATGCGTGTAACGTTTGGTATAGTGTGTGAAAAGTCTTTACAAAAAGCTCTGATTCCTCTAGTTGGCCTCCGCGACGTGGTTAAAAGTATCACGCATTTTCAGCCTACTCTTCTTCGGCTTCCAGCGTTGTTGAAACCTCTGCTTCTGCAACTGGGGCGCCCTTTGCTACGCGTTTAGCGACTACTCCCAGTTTTGTGGTTGGCGTGTATGCCCCGCCGGCAAATGTGTAGCCACATTTTCTACATTTCCAAACGCCAACGCTGACTCTTTTAACCCTTGAAAGGCCGCATCGGGGGCATTTATGTTTCTTTTTCATTTCAGTAACGATTTTTACATAGCGTTTTCTAACGGTTGCTCCGTAACGGGCGCCCAAACCCCTTGTTGGACCAACTTTTTTTGTTCTTTTCCCCAATTTTCACCATCCCAGCTTTTTCCTTATTTCTGCAGCTTTTTCCTTAGCGATTTGAGCTGCCTCAAATATTTGTTTCGACGTGAAATATCCGCTTCCGCCCTTTTGCACGGCGCATATATTACCATCATTATCTGTCGTAATAGTAATCCGGGCATCCATTACCTGTTCCTCTTCAAGCCACGGGTCCACCACCAGCTTGTCGTTTATCTTTGCAAATGTGATTGCCACCGGGTGTCTCCGCACTGGCAACGGTGTGTAGCCCGGTTTTAATTTTATCTCCCCATTTTCAACTTCATAGTTGAACATTTTTGTGTTTAGCAGCGCAGCTAAAGCGGCTAAAGCTGAGGCGTCGATGAGGTTTCCGTCGTGATTTAACACGTAAATGTCCACGAATATAACAAAGACCTTTCTACCCGGTGTTATGCAGAGCTTTTCAAGGTCTATGGCTTTTGATTCCCTTATACCTCTGTCGACAACCCTTGCCAGCTCAATGGAATTTTCGTCAGGTGGTCCAGGCTCGAAGGTTGGTGAAGCCAACGGCACAAGCTCGGCGTTAACTGTCAAAACGCCCTCGTTGGGCGTGTCTGGGAACGGCTCGCCAGTTTCGATTTTAACTCCAACCATGACCTCTGTTTTTCCTAGGAGAACCCTTGCGGAGCCCTCTGCCCTTTCGATGATTCCCTGTTCTATCTTTATTTCGCGGTAGTCGTTTAAGCCCCGTCCATCCAGTCTTTTCCCTTTTGCGATTAGCTGGGCTATTTGCTTTTGCTTTACTCGGACAACAGTTGTTGCTGCTGACATTATTCTTCAACCTCTTTAACGCTTACATATTTGGCTTTTAAAGCTTCCTTCTGCATGGCGTAGATCTTCTTGCACCCTTCAATGGCGAGGTTCACCGTCTTTTCGAACTCTTCAATGGTTAGGATTCCATCCATCTGTAGAAGCGTTATAACGCCAAGGTTAGGCATATACGCCAATGGAACGTCAGCTGAGCCCACTTTATCCTCGACGTCCATTAAGTCAAGAACTATCATGTCTTCAACTTTACCCGCCGAGCACGCTGCAACCAAGTCCCGCATCGGGATGCCCGCGTCAGCCAAAGCCAGTGAGGCCGCTGTTATGCTCGTGCACCTTGTGCTTCCGTCAGCTTGTAAAACTTCAACAAAGATGTCTACAGCTGTGCGCGGGTAATATTCAACGAAAACGGCTGGTTCAACGGCTTCCCTAATAACCTTCGAAAGCTCTATCTCCCGTCTAGAGGGAGCTGGAGATTTACGCTCTTGAACGGAGAAAGGCGCCATGTGATAGCGGCACCTTAAAACCATACGGTCAGGCAAAGCCAAATGTTTCGGATGAAGCTCCCTAGGCCCATAAACAGCAGCTA
This sequence comes from Candidatus Bathyarchaeota archaeon, assembly GCA_025059195.1. Classification (GTDB taxonomy): domain Archaea; phylum Thermoproteota; class Bathyarchaeia; order Bathyarchaeales; family Bathycorpusculaceae; genus DRVP01. The sequence continues at coordinate 6,092 of JANXDU010000016.1, read as the reverse complement.
AAATCTTGTTTTTCCCTTGCTCAATGTAGGCTGAGCCATCGGCGTTTGAAAGCACGCCGACCTCAATTTTTATGGGCCTCAGCTCATCCGGTTTTCTTCCATCAAGTCTTAAACCCCTTTTATCAATCAGTTTTTCAACTTTTTGACTCATATTCACTACCTCCTCTTTTCTCTTTCTCCTTTCTAATCATCTGCAATATACGGTCTGTCAACCCAGTTGTATGGGATTCCTCCTCAATTTTATGTATTGCCATCATCGCCAACGCCTCATCCTCAGGGTTTTTTCCAGTGATAAGTATAACTCCATTGTGGCCGAGGACTATGTGGCATCCGGTTTCCTCCTTTATCATGGAAATCATCGAACCCTTTTTCCCAATCACGCGGGGAATCTTTGTAGGCGTTATTTTCACTATTTGCCCCCGGGTTATTTTTCCGAGTCCCGGCTCGTCCACGCTTAGCTGGGGGTTGTGGGTTCTATCATAGGACACTATTTTGGCCACAACCAGATCACCAGTATCGAGAACCTGCGTTAAATCGTCTTTTTGCGGTTTAAAGGGTCTGTTAAGCACTTCTGAAGCCCTTAAAAGCGCTAAGTAAGGCGCGTTTATATCTATAACCCACCCGTTAAACCCAACCTCCACAACCGTTCCTATAACGGTGTCTCCAACCCTTGGAACATAGAACGCTCTTAGGGCTACAACGTTTACTTTTTTGTCTTCATATTCTACAAGCCCAATTCTTGAGGCGTAAATTTTGTTGTCTGACTTGAAAGTGTTTTCTCCAGCAACATAGTCGCCTTCAGCCAACAGGTCTCCCGGAACCACGAGCTGTCTCCTTTCAAAAAACGTGGGCATAAAACACACATCCAACCATATCTCTACGTTTTAGGATATTATTTTTGCTTCAGCGTTTCCCTTTGTCACTTCTCCAATTTTTTCAAGAAATGGCCCGTAAAGGCCCGCGGGCATTTCGAGGATTCCATGCCATGAACCGTCCGCCCGCCACTCTTCACGTTTTATTGTCCCCATGGCCTTTATTGTTCCATAGGCTTTTGCCGCGTATTCCGCTGGCACTTGGACGCTTACCGAAACCTGCTCCACTTTCAGCGGCAAAACTTGCCGGAGAAGCTTGATTATCTCCCTGGCTTGTTCCTCGGTTGTCTTAAAGGGGTCTATTGAATAATGAATTTGCTCCATGGCTTGTTCTATGCGCGTAGGCGGATGAGGGAGGTTCGTCCTCGGGTCTACACATTGCTTTGATATAAAGGCGATTATTTGGCGACGCTTTTCTTCAATCATTTTTCTGCGTTGTTCCGTTGTAAGTTGCAATGTGCCCTTTTTTATGATTATGTCTGCCACTTTAAGGGGGTCCGTTGTTCCAAAGGCCTTGCGGAGGGCCTCCTCTGAAACTTTTGTGCCTTTGCTTGCATCTGAAAAAATTATTTCGGTGACAAGCACTTCTGTTATGGCGGATGTTTTGCCCATGCGGTAGTCTAAAGCCTTGTCAGGTTTTACGAGAACTTCGAAGTGTTCATTGCCCTTTGTGAAACGGGCAACGGTGTACTTTTCGCCCATCTATCTTCACTTGCTAAGGCCCAATTTCTTCACATAACCTTCCACAGCCTCATCGCTGAGCATCTCCATCTTCTTGGTGGCTGCTGGAATAACCGCTATCTTTATCCTCGGTGGAAGGCCCCTGGTTTCAAGGGCTTTCACGAGGCACTTCACTGCAAGTTTTGTAACATCTTCAAGGCTCATGCCATCACGGTATTCTTCCCTTAAAATGTTCATCACGGTGTCTTTTCCAGCCCCCACGGCAATGGCTTTGTGTCCCCTGTAGGTGCCGCTTGGGTGGGTTGCAAAAAGGCGGCATCCAGTCTTGTCCACTCCGCCAAACAACAGTGAAACACCGAAAGGTCTAACTCCCCCATGCTGGGTGTACAACTGTTTTATGTCGCATACCCGCTTGGTTACAACTTCAACGTCAATAGGCTCGTCGTAAGTCAGCCTATTACTCTGCGCGTAGATTCGAGCATTGTCAATTAGAACTCTAGCGTCGGAGCTTAAGCCAACAATCGCCGCGCCAATGTGCTCGTCGATCTTAAAAATTTTCCAAGAAGTTTCAGACTCTTCAAGAAGCTCAACGGTTTCTTCAGCCCCCAAAACAACGCCTTCAGGGCATTTTATACCTAAAATTGTTGCTCCTCGATTGACAAGTTCCATGGCGTATTCAACTTGAAAGAGCCTCCCGTCAGGCGAGAAAACGGTTATGGCACGGTCGTATGCACCTGGAGCTGCAAACACAGACATTAAACTTCCACTCCACTAGCGAAATGCTTGCTGAACACACATATAACAACTTAACTAAAAACCTTTTCCTAAGTGTTTTTGACTTTTCCTTAGCGGTCTGTTTTCGTACCTACTTTCATTTTCTTAAGAGGCGACGTTGACGGAGACCAGACCGACTGGAACATCTTTAATGTTTACGCTTATCTGAGCGTGTGTGGAAACACAAATAAAATGTGACTTTAACAGCGATGGAGATATTGACGCTGAAGATGAAGATAGAAATTATCTCATATTCATCATTTAACGAGGTGCTGAAATTGCAGGTCGTACTGGGGCGCTATAAGGCTCAGCCATCACTTATATGTTCTCAGTACCTAATCTTGCTGGAGCATACACCTGGGTGTTGGTTGGTAACGAACTAGCAGACTTTGACCTTTACGCGAAATGAAACTTGCGAGTACACTATGCTTTCATTCATCTTCTACGAAAAATTCGTTAAAGCTGAAGCTATTTTGCTTTTTGCATAGGTTTGATTCTGAGGTTTGCAAAACCTTTTTACATTATAGGGGGTATTTTATGTTGGTGGTTGTGTTGGATGTGAAGCTTTTTGTGGATGGAAAGGAGATAAGCCTCAACGAGTTTGTTGTTAGGATTTTGGGTGGTACTGTTATTGGTGCTGTAAGCACCCTGCGCGGCGTTAAAGAGGATTGGAAAGAGATTAAGATAGAGATAAGAAGATGAGGGACGCTGGGCATGATTCCGATATCTCATAGAAAACATTTGATGGATGAGCTGGGGCAGAAGCTTTTGAATCCTGTTAGGCTTGTTGTTTTTACGCAGGAGTTTGAGTGTCCTTTCTGCGCGCAGACCAGAAGCCTCGTTGAGGAGTTGGCTAGTTTAAGCGACAAGATAAGTGTTGAAGTTTATGATTTTGTGGCTGACGCAGATAAGGCTAAGGCTTATGGTGTAGACAAGGTTCCAGCCGTCGCGATTGTAGGCGTTAAAGACTATGGTTTGAGGTTTTACGGTTTGCCTTACGGCTACGAGTTTGCGACTCTTCTAGAAGCCATAATAAATGTTTCAAGGGGCATGGCTGACGTTTCTGAAGAAACTAGAGAGAAGCTCAAAGGGGTAAAGACGCCCATACACATTCAAGTTTTCGTGACTTTGACTTGTCCATATTGTCCTTCTGTGGCGAGTTTAGCCTTCAAGTTTGCTGTTGAAAGCGACATGGTTAGAGCTGATGTTGTGGACGTAGGCGAGTTTCCCCACGTTGGACACAAGTATGGGGTCATGGGCGTCCCAAAAACAGTAATAAACGAGAAAGTGGAGTTTTTAGGAGCAGTTCCAGAGGATGTTTTCCTAGAACATGTTTTGCTGGCTGCCCGCCGCCCAGAATATGTGCTTTAGATGTTTCGGCGACGCTTTTGGTGTGAAATCTGGCTAGCGAAAAAGACTTTTTGACGCTGGTTTTCATTTACAGCGGCGAGTTCGCCGAACGCGTCATAAGAAACCTAATAAACGACCCGAGCTTCTGCAAGGCGTGCGGCTTGTACTGCGATTCATGCAAATATGATGTTTACAGTTATGTACGCAATATTCGTGCAGCCATAGAGCTGCCTAAGCCCTCAGAATTGCCGGCGTTCATCGACAAACCCGAGGAGCATATGCCCAAAATCATTCCAAAAGTGGATTTATGTGTGGCTTCGGGTTTGCATAAGGATTTGCTTTTGGAGCTTCCTATCCACCTTGAAAAAGCTGGCGTTAAAGGCTTAATAGTGCCCGTTGAAGACTTCAACGATGTTCCGTCGGGCTTGAGGAAGCAAATTGAAGAACGCTGTGCAGAGCTCAGCTTGGAGTACGCGTTTCCAAAGCCTTTCTGTTCGCTTAAGCCAGCCCAAGATAAGCCATTAATCTCGCGTTTCGTCACGGAGCTCGGCATCGGACGCCCAAAACTGGAGTTTTCCACAGCTAAGCGGGGCGGACGGGAAGTGATTGAAGCAGCTGTCGTGAAGCGGAGTGCTCCATGCGGCTCCACATGGTATGTGGCGCGAAAACTGATTGGCATTGAAACAAAGCAAGAGGCATTATATGATGCTATTGCTAAAGCTCATCATAGTTATCCATGCACTGCCACAATGAATGTTGACCCCGAAGCAAAAGAGCCAATTCTGCACATAGCCGGCTACATTATAAGGGAGGAAGTCGAAAAAGCCCTTAAAGAAAGATGGGAGGTTTAGGCTTTCTATCGAGTTTTTAACCTCTCAATTAAATCTAGAACTTTAGATTTTATGGCATCCCTAATTTTCCTCGCCTCTTCCAGCGGCATTGGAGCTGGGTCTGGCATATTCCACTCCTCAACATGCTTCGTGTAAACTACCGGGCATAGGTCGCCGCTGCAAACGATTATGGCGATTTCAGCCTTTTCCTGAAGCTCCCTAGTCATCAGTTGCGGTTTCTTGTGGCTTATGTCTATGCCTTCCTCAAGCATAAGCCTAACAGCATTAGGATGAACTCGCTCAGCTGGTTTTATGCCGGCGCTAGTGGCGGTCCAACCTTCCGGCGCATACTTGTTGAAATATGCTTCGGCGATTTGGCTTCTGAAACGATTTTCAACGCAGACAAACAAGACTGTTTTCATGTTTAGCCTTCCCAGTCCAAAAGACGCTTTTCGCCCTCAACCTTCTTTAGATCTGTTATGTCTTGGGTTACTTCCATAGTGCCCAAATATTTGCCATTTTTGTCTCTTACGGCGAAGTATCTTATGTGGATTAGACGACCGCCAATTTGTATCCAGAACTCCGCCACGTCCTTTTCGCCTTTCCTAAAGGCTTCTAGGATTCTGTTGACTATGTGGATGCTTTTCTGCGGATGGCAAAGCTGCACTTTTCTTCCCAAAATGGCTTTTGTTCGGACGAAGATGCGTTTTTCAGCCTTGTTGAAGAATTTAACAGCGTCTTCCTTGTCCACGAAGGTTATATCTACTGGCAAGGTGTTTAAAATAGCCTCAACCTCTTCCTTCGTCAAGGTTCCAGTTTCAAAATGTAAGACGCCTTCATCCACGGGTTTGACCTCAACAAGTGGTTTCTCCGCCGGCTTCTTTATTAAATGTTCTGGAGTGAAGCAGCAATAGCCAATATCGTCAAAATCCGCCCGCATCTCCGCCCACTCTTTTTCTGTAATGACGCGTTGGGCTGCTGGGAACAGTATGTTGTTCTCCTTGAAAATGTGACTGTTGAGGGCGCTGTTTATGGCATTTGCTAGCTCGCCAATCCTTCTCCTAAAGTCTTGGAAATTCATGTTTGCAGCGTTTTCTAAGAGGCTTTTGAGCTGCTTTTTCTTCTCTCTAAGCTGGTTGTGTTCCATCCACATTATAGCCGGAGGTTCAGTTATTCCATGCTTCTCCAAAACTGGAAAGAGAACGTTTTCCTCCCGTAGATAGTGTTTTTCAGCATCCAAAAGTTCATCGGCGACACGCCTAAGTTGAACTAGCTCTTCCTTCGCAACTTCAAGGTTTTCGGCGCTTTGCACTTTTTCAGCCAACACACCAAGCGTTTGAGTTATCTGCTGAAGCATCCGGTGCTCTTCAATCAGTATGCCTATTGGGCTGGTTGGTGGTGCTTTAATCCCCTGTTTTTCCAGCTGCTCTTTGAATATGGCTAGGTGAACGTCGCAGAGCCTTTGAATCTCTTCCCGCGATATACCCTCACTTATGAGTTCCTGCTCGATTTTGGCGATTTCCAGCGAGCTTACGCCTTCAAGAAACTGTCTAAAATGCTCCTTAACCTTTTCCGGAGGCACACC
>JANXDU010000029.1 GCA_025059195.1 Candidatus Bathyarchaeota archaeon | reverse complement strand
ATCTTCGGGTTTCTCCCAGAGTTCCATCATGCTCTTTTTGAGTTCTCTGCGTTTTCTATGAAGAAACTTGTAGACGGTGGCGTGTTGGCTTCCCTGAATCAGCATTTGGATGGCTTCTCTCGCCACTTGGGCGTTTTCAATTCCGCCTATAATGGCTACCGTGTGGCCGTAAACCGCTATGTTGGTGTCTGTTAACTCCTCAATTATTCTCCTTGTTTTTCCGTCCATTCCAATGATTCGCCCCTTAACCCGCCTTATATCAGATTCAGATCTTCCAAAGATGGCTCTTAAGTCAATAATGTCCAAAACGGCTTCCTCGTCGTGGATAAGTTTGAAGGCGTGTTCAGGCGAGAATCCCCGTCCAATGGCTGTTACAACCTCCTTAGCCCTTAAAAGGGCTGATGGATCTTCCGCCTTTTCCGAAAGGGTTATCGTCACGCCGCCGGTGTCGCTTTCCACTTGAAGCTTCACAGACAACGTGTTTTCGATAGCCCTCTTTACTTCGCCGCCCTGCCCAATCAACACACCAACACGCTCTTTTGGAATTCGCACGAACATGCTAGGCTGAGCCATGGCCGGTGACCATCCTATAAACTTCTTCAGCTGGCAGTATGTTGACGCCTAGACGGCTAAAAAACCTGTTAAGGTTGGAGATATCCCTGTTTAAAAGGAAATCCGCCATGGGGTGTGAGGGCGGAACGGCCTGCGACATGTCAAAAAGCACGGGCAAACCCTTCCAAATCATGATGTTGTACTCGCTTAGGTCTCCGTGGACAAGCTCCGCCTTCCGGTAAAGCCTTTCAAGGTAAGAAATTAAGATTTTGTAGGTTCTTTCGGGGTTTGTGGGAGGCTGCTCCTTCATGGATGGCGCGCTAACCCCGTTTTTGCCGATAAACTCCATGACAAGCACGTTGTTTCTCACGGCGATGGGTTTTGGCACCCTTACCTTCGCAGCTAACGCCTGCTCAAGGTTTTTGAACTCTTTTTGAGCCCACGCGAAGATCAGTGAGCGAGTGTCGCGTTTAACGTTTCTGAACCTCGGGTCGCCTTCAATGTATTTTAGCATTCCCTTGCGGAACTCCGCCGAAACCGTTAGGTAAATTTTTATGGCCAACTCTTTGCCCGTTTTGTCTTTGCCCCAGTAAACGCGGGCTTCTTTTCCAGCTTTTACAACACCGTATATGCGGTCTATCACGCCGCTGTTCATGAAACCGTATATAACCATAAGGGTTGAACGGTCGAAAACCTCTTCTAAAACCTCGTATTCCTCGCTCCGTTTTTCCTTCATCAACTGTTCAGTTTCGTATTCCTTTTCCTCTTCATGGAGCCTTTTTTCGACACGTTCACGAAAAGCCAAAAGGTTTCCTCGCCAAGTTTTAGATGGTTAGGTAGCCGTTTTTGCGAAGCCACTCCGCTTGGGCGTGGGTGTAGCGCCAAACGACGTCTCCCCGCTTGTCAGACTGGAAATCCCAAGGTGAAACGAGGACAACGTCTCCTTCCCTTATCCAAACCCGCCTTTTCATTTTGCCCCTTATCCGGCAAAGGCGTTCATTTCCATCCTGACATTTAACAAGAACACGGTCAAAACCGAGAAGTTTGACGGCTACGCCTAAAACATCGCTCGGTGTTGGAAGCACCATTTCACTTAATTCTTCTTCAGTTATAACCTTCTTCTTACCCAAACACGCACCTCAAACCTTATCCTTTTAAAAGATGGTTCTTCCTTAAAAGCATGTTTATGCCTCAACCTCTAAACACCCATGAAAGTCCAGCTATTCGGAAAGCCTCCTTCAAGTTTCTAACGGTCATGGAAACGCCGACGGTGCATTCAAGCCAACATCCACCGCACGAGGCAACCTTAACCCATCCGTTTTTAACGTCTTCAACCTTGCCCAGCAAAATGTCTTCAGCCGAAGCCTCCAAAAGGTTTCCAAGCACCACGTCTCCACGGGCAGCGCAAGCCAAAAGATTTCCACAAGGGTCTATTGCGACGTAAAGCCTTCCAGCATCACAGATTTTAGGAGTTTTACCTTCAAAGAAAAGGCTAAAACCTCTGATAAAGTCAGTGGGCACAGCCAGGAAAGCGGGCTCCTCCCTTTTAAGGTTTAACAAGCACTCTTGAAGAGCCGCCACCTTGTCTGCTGGCAACCTGTTCTCCGGAGGCGGCGGATATGGGTGGACCGGCTGAACCTGCATGAAGTCTACCATGGAGCGGATTTCTTCAACAAAGCTTGGGAAGATGTCGATGTTGTATGGCGATATAACACTGTTCACGCCGACCTTCACTCCGCGGCTTTTTAAGGCTTTTATGGTTTCGACAGCCCGTTGAAAGACTCCGCTGACACCCCTAATTTTGTCATGGAGCTTCTCTGGGCCGTCCATTGACACGACAACGACATCGAAGGCGTCTGCGATTTTTGAAGTTTTTCTCCGTTTAAGGAGTGTAGCGTTTGTGTTTACACTTACCAGACAATTGTGGGCCGAAGCCCTCCCCGCTAAGATTGTTAAATCTTCGCGTAAGAGCGGCTCCCCACCGCTGAAATCAAAAAAGGCCACGCCTAAACTGCAAAGGTTGTCTATAACAGCCAACGCCTTACCAGTTGGCAGTTCCGGCTTAACCATTTTCCACCAGTCGCAGTAAACACATCGCAGATTGCAACGTCCAGTAACATTGTAGGAGGCGAAAAGAGGCGAAGGCTTTCCACTCTTAAACTTAACGAAGTTTTTAAACGCTTTAAAGGCGAACTTTCCAGCGTTCACCAGTTCAGCCCATCAAAATCTCATCTGTTCCCGGCTGTTTAAAAGCCTTATACGCTTTATAATTTCACGATTTGGGCGTGGGGCACCCCTTCAATTTTCAGGATGGCTTCTGGGTGAACATAGCCCTTTTCAACGGCTTTTTCTACAACGTTTTTGCCAACAAGGTTCACGATTGTCGAGGTCTCAATCATGGCTATGGCCTCCTCAACCTCCACTTCTTCCCCCCTGTAAAACTGTTCAGCCACGTGAAAAACTATTTTTCCCTCGCGGAGGGTTTTTCCAAGAATCTCAGCGTCGCAAATAGAGAGTAAAACGTTATTGCCGATCTTTCTGAGCTTCATGTAACACTTCAACTTCAGACCTCTCAAAGTTGCCTCACAGAGGATCTCGCACCGCAAGCCATACACACAAGGAAGGATAGGCGTTTTTCCTTCACAATTTTTGTGTCTGGACGCTTACACACGGGGCACGTGACAAAAGTGTCCATGTACCTTTGTAGAAGCCTTTCAAGGGTTTCCCTTGGAAACTTTCCTTGGAAGATGACCCTTGACTCCTGCATAACTGCTGCGGTGGCCAACTCTCCAGTTAGAAACTTTAGTATGTGTTGGGGGTCTCGGTTCAAAACTTCTGCAATCTCGCTGAAGTTGTGGATTATTGTACGCATCCCAACAACGGCATATTGAAGCTTCGGAATTTCCAGTCGCTCCCGTTTTGAGGCAGTTTCGGGCAGCTGGGAACGCGCCCTTTTAAGCAAAGCTTCATAATCGTACTTCATTGTATAGCTCCAAAAGAACATGGGGAAACATGGTATTTAAAACTAGTGTCTCCTTTACTTTTTCAGTGCATCTATCAACTTAACCAGTTCGTTTATAATGTGGTCGTTTAAGAACTTGCCTTTCTCAGTGGATGCCTCTGCAGGGTCGCCGCGGATTCCATCGGGCCAAAACTTCATGGGCTCCACGATTATTTCAAACCTTGGGAGAGTTTGGAAGTTTTTGTTCCCTTTCCCCTTCACTAATTCGGGCCTTATTGCCATAACCCGTGAAGTTTCAATGGTTCCCCCGTGGCCGTCTAGTTCGCTGAAATATTTTCCACGAAACTCGTATGCAAAATCATAGTCGGAGCAAACCATTACCCGCAGTTTTCCGTTCTTCGCCTCTTCAGTGTGCCTTCGCATAACGTTGTGTGCTGCCAGTTTTAACGCGGTCATCTGTTCTTCCTCGGCGTGGCCGCTGAGAAGTAGAAACCTTCTGAAACCGTTGCGGATAAACTCCTCAAGGATTTCTGCAGCTAGCCTATAGAGTGAACGAAAGCTTATGGAAATTGTTCCAGGGAAAAAGCGTGTAGTGGTGCAAACTCCATAACGTATTGGCGGCGCAACCAAGCTGCCAGTCCTTTTTGCTGCTTCCACAGCCACGTGTTCGGGTTGTATGCTGTCCGTGCAAAGCGGCAAATGCGAACCATGCTCCTCTACACTTCCAAACGGAATAATTATCACCTTGTTTGCTTTCGCTGCCTCTTTCACCTCTTGCATGGTTAACTCGGCAAACCAAACCTTATCGTCCATAACACTACTGCCTCCCAAATTCAGAGATGGTGACCGCATATAAAACAATTTGCAGGCGAGGTAAACTGAACACTTTAAGAGAACATAAGATTTGCGTTCATTCAATGGTTTCCGATGTTTTTGTCAGAGAAGGGTTGGCTTTAAGTATTTGGAAAGCAAACGGTAAGGAAAAACCTAAAGAGGTTGCTGAAATTGCCTAAGGGCTTTAACAGGAGCTAAAAAGCGTGGTGTATGCTGGAAAACTTAAAGAGGCTTAAACCCTTTTAGGTTTATTCTATCCGTTAAGGTGAAGGCTTTGGCTAAACGTTGCCATCCATACATTCCAAATTCTCAACTGCAAACCAAAAAAGAGATGATGCTGGAAATTGGCATAAAAAGCATAGACGAGCTTTACGCGGACATACCAGAAAAATATTTCCTAAAAAAGCCGCTTGACGTTCCGAAAGGCTCGACTGAACTTGAAGTTAAGCGGCACATTGAAGCCTTGCTTTCAAAGAACAAGGCGTGCGCTGACATGCCTATCTTCCTTGGGGCCGGATGCTGGCCCCACTACGTGCCTGCCGTTGTGAGGGAAATTGTGCAGCGAAGCGAGTTCCTAACGTCTTACACGCCTTATCAGGCTGAGGTTTCGCAAGGAATGCTTCAAGCCCTCTTCGAGTATCAGAGTATGATCTGCGAGTTAACAGCCATGGATGTGGCTAACTGCTCCATGTATGATTGGGCCTCAGCCCTGGGCGAGGCAGCCCGCATGGCATCCCGCATCACAAGACGCGCTGAAATTCTTGTTCCAAAAATAACTCATCCGGAAAGAAGGGCGACGCTTCAGGTTTATGCTGAACCCGCCGGAGTAAATGTGAAAGAGGTGGAGTATGACCGGGAAACTGGGCAGTTAAACCTAAACGATTTGGAGAACAAGATTTCAAAGGAAACGGCCGCCGTATACGTAGAAAACCCATCTTACCTGGGCTTTATTGAGGCGCAAGTTGACGAAATAAGCCGAATCGCCCACGCTCACGGCGCGTTGTTCGTTGTTGGCGTGGACCCCACATCCCTCGGCGTTTTGAAGCCGCCGGGCGAGTATGGGGCAGATATCGTTGTCGGGGAGGGGCAGCCCCTTGGAAACCCAATGAATTACGGCGGGCCTCTTCTTGGAATTTTCGCGTGCCGCGACGACCCTAACATGATTAGGCAGATGCCTGGCCGCATCATAGGCTTGACAACAACCGTTGACGGGGGAAGACAAGGCTTTTGCATGGCTTTGCAAACCCGCGAGCAACACATTCGCAGAGAAAAAGCGACTTCTAACATATGCTCTAACGAGGCTTTGTGCGCTGTGGCTGCCGCTGTCTATTTGGCTTTGCTGGGGCCAGAGGGCTTGCGGGAACTTGGCGAAACCATAATGTATAAGGCGAATTATGCAATGCGGCTGCTTTCCAAAATCGATGGTTTGAAAGCGCCGGTTTTCAAGGCTCCCCATTTCAAGGAGTTCACAGTGAACTTTGAAGACGCCGGTTTAAGGGTTAGCGAGGTTCACGACGCCCTCCTTCAGAGAGGTATCCACGGAGGCAAAGATGTTTCAAAAGAGTTTCCAGAGCTTGGAGAAACAGCCCTCTACTGCGTGACCGAAATCCACGCTGAATCGGAAATCAGGCTTCTGGCTGAAGCCTTGGCAGAGGTTGTTTCAGCGGGGAGGCGAAGGCATGTTTAGGCAGTCCTCTTGGGATGAGCCGGTAATATTCACTCTTGGAAGACCCGGGAGGAGAGGCCACATCCTTCCAGAAGTCGAGGAAACCGTTAAGGAAGTTGTAGGCGACTTAGGTGGGCTGATTCCAGAGAACATGAGGCGGAAAAATCCGCCGAAGCTTCCTGAGCTTTCAGAGCCTGAGGTTGTAAGGCATTTTATTAGGCTTTCAGAAATGAATTACGGCGTTGACTCTGGCTTATACCCTCTTGGAAGCTGCACCATGAAGTATAACCCAAAAATCAACGAGGAGTTGGCGGACTCGCCGAAGCTTGGCATGCTGCATCCCTACCAAGACGAACGCACCGTGCAAGGCGTCCTTGAAATCCTTTATAGGCTTGAACGTTGGCTGGCGGAAATAACGGGCATGGCTGAGGTTTGCCTACAGCCCGCAGCCGGCGCCCACGGCGAGTTTTTAGGAGCCCTATTAATGAGGGCTTACCACAACCACAATGGGGAACTAAGCCAAAGAAGGGACATGCTTATACCAGACTCGGCTCATGGAACCAATCCTGCAAGCGCAGCCATGGCCGGCTTCAACGTGGTTGTCATTCCAACGGGCGAAGATGGATGCGTGGACGTGGAAGCCTTAAAGGCTGCGGTTTCAGAAAAAACTGCTGGGTTGATGTTAACTAACCCGAACACCCTTGGAATCTTCGAAAAAAACATTGACGAAATCGCCAAAATCGTCCACGAGGCTGGCGGCCTCCTATACTATGATGGGGCAAACCTAAACCCAATCCTATGCAAAGTCAGACCAGGCGACATGGGCTTCGACATAGTTCACATAAACATCCATAAAACCTTCGGCACGCCCCACGGGGGCGGAGGCCCCGGAGCCGGCCCGGTGGGCGTTAAGGAGGAGCTTGCCAAGTTTCTGCCCGTGCCCCGAATAGTGTTTGACGGTAAGCGGTACCGCCTAGACTATGAAAGGCCGCACAGCATTGGAAAAATCCGCAGCTTCTATGGAAACGTGGCCGTTTTGTTGAAGGCTTACATTTACATTTTAAGTCTGGGCTTTGAAGGGCTTAGAGAGGTTGCTGAAGTTTCAGTTTTAAACGCCAACTATGTTTTGCATAAGCTTAGAGGCGTCGAGGGTTTAACCCTTCCCTACGGCGAAAAAACACCTAGAAAACATGAATGTGTTTTCAGCGCCAAGCCTTTGAAGACTAAGACCGGTGTTTCAGCCTTAAACATAGCGAAGAGGCTTCTTGACTATGGTGTTCACGCGCCAACCATATACTTTCCCCTTATTGTTGAAGAAGCCTTGATGATTGAGCCTACCGAAACTTTTGAGAAAGAGGAGCTTGACCGCTTTGTGGAGGCTGTCCGTAAAATCTGTAGCGAAGCCCAAACCAGCCCGGAGAAAGTTTTGAAAGCCCCCTACAACACTGCTGTTCAAAGACTCAATGAAGTTAAAGCTTCCCATCCCCAAAATATGACTTTAAGTTGGCGTATGCATCTGAAGAAGCGCGCCGCTACAAACCCATAACCTTTTATAAGACGCGTTTGCCTTTATTCCTCAAAATTGAATTGGAAGGATGTTAGATTGAACGAGTTAGAAAGCAAGGTGTTTGAGGCAGTAGGCAAAGTTGTTGACCCTGAGACCGGATTGACCTTCGCAGAGATGCAAATGATTAAAAGCGTTAAAGAGGAAGAGCCCGGCGTTGTCAAAATCGAGTTTATCCCGTCTAGTCCCTTCTGCCCCATAGCCTTCAAGCTGGCCATGGACATTAAACGGGAAGCCTTAAAGGTTGCAGGTGTCAAGAAGGCGCTTGTCTACTGCCGTGGACACATGATGGAGAAACAAATCAACGAGGCGACAAACAAAGAGTAAAAAGGAAAATTCCTATGATTTGCACGTTTGGACGGTTAAAGGTTGCGGGTTAAGGGTGAACATGAAATATACTGTTGCGGTGCCCGTGTGCGCATTTCCGAGAAAAGCATAGAAGTTTTAACCGAGCCATTGATTGAATACTGTCCCCTTCATGAAGCCCTCTATGGCACAAAGCAAATAGACAGAGAAGCGGTTCGCAAAAGCGTTGAAATGAAGATTGCGGGTTTCGGTTTCTGCTGCGCCCACCGCCTATTTGACGCTGAACCAGTTGTAGCCTACGGCGCCTCGGAAATGATGCAGGTCTGGCTTGAAAAAGGCCTTATTGACTGTGCAGTTGTTGTGGGCGAAGGCGCTGGAACAGTTCTAGCGTCTAAAGGCAGCCTTGTGCAGGCCATAGGCGCCCGCCTAACAGGCATCATAAAAACTTCGCCAATTCCGGAAATAATCACGCGAATCGAAAAGGAAGGCGGAATAATTCTTGACGCAGAAACAGCGGTCATTGACCAACTTGCCGGCGTGAAAAAGGCGTTAGATTTAGGGTTCAAACGTGTTGCTGTAAGTGTTGCAGGTTTCCAAGCCAAGGCCATAAGCGAAATCAGAAATCTCGAGGCAAGTGAAAAGGCGGATATCCTCATTTATTCCGTTTGCAACACATGCGTTGGCGAAAGCGACGTAAAACACATAACCAAAGCCGACGTTGTTTGTGCAAGCGCTTCGAAAATCCTTCGAAACCGAATAGGCGAAAAAGCGCTTATACAACTGGGTGTTTCAATCCCCGTTTACGTTTTAACTGAAAAAGGTAAGAGGCTTGTTTTAGCCTACCTCGCAGAATTCAAAGATAAACTCGTTGTTTTCAGAACGCAAAAGCTTCCCTACGAAGTTGGGGGCAAAGGACCAAGACTCAAGACTGGAAAGCCGTGAACGTCGTGGAAAAGACTAGAGGGAGAAGGGTATAGAAAATAAGGGCTTAAAACGGCGTAAAGTGTTTCGGCTTAAGATTTCAACAACCAAAAGCCTTAAGTTAGCAGTCGGCATATCTTCTGGCAAAAAGCATAGGTGTTGATTAAGGTTTGGCGGTTGAAAGTTTTTCTGGAGGCAGAAAACCCGTAGACGTGAAAATCGCCGAGTTAACGCCCACTTCAAGGGCGGTGAACGTTAAGGCTAAAGTGGTCTCAAAAAGCGAAGTCAGAAGCATAGCCTCAGGAAGGGATGGATCACCTCACACGGTCTGCGACGCCTTGATAGGCGATGAAACTGGATGCATATACCTAACCCTGTGGGATGACAATATAGCCAAAGTAAGAGAAGGCGAAACCATAAACGTGGGAAACGGATACGTAACCCTATTCAGAGGAAGCATGCGCCTAAATGTGGGAAGATACGGCACCCTTGAAATCGCAAAAGAAGCGCTAACCGTAGAGGTGAACACACAAAACAACCTGTCCTCAAAGGTTTACGAACAACAAAGACGTCCCTATCGTGGAAGAGGCGGAAGAAACTTCGGCGGGCGGGAAAGAAGAGGCGGATTCCGCCAAAGAAGATACTAATAAAAACACACGTATAATCAAATATCCTCTATCCTCTTAAACCGTCTAGCGGGTGTTTTCCGCTTTTCTCCACCGCATCTTTATTTCGTTCAAACACTCAGAAAACTCAAAATTTTCCTTTTCCACGTATGCTAATCCCAGTTTTCGACATAGACTCTTTATTATTGTTTTTTCAATGGCTTTTGCCCCTGAACCAAAAATGTCCCGCAAACATTCAACAAAAATTTCTTGATGGGACGGCAAATCCTCCTTGCTAAGGGCGTGGGAATGTCGAAGGCGAAAATAAACCACCTCTCTCCCGCTTTCCCCAAGCATGAGTAGGCCTTCGTCAACGGCCTCGGTGAATGCCTTTTCGAAAGTTGTTTTCTCCTTGTTCATGGCGTCAACCTCAAAGCTCTTTTGTGTGCAGATAAAACGCCAATATGAGGGATAAGTAGCTGAAATGGTATAGAAGCTCAAGCATATGCCCACAATAATAGATGCCGTAGGCCGTTGTGTAGCTGAAAAGGATGCCAGCACCCATGTTCATGGCTATGGCCGCGTTAATGAAGAGCCATGGTTTTCCAAGTTTTCCTTTCCAGAACACAATAAGCCCCAAATGGGCCACGGAAAACAGCGCAAGGTCAGAGAGAGGATAAGCAAAGTCGGCAACCAGCGTCCATAAATCTTCTTCAACGTTTAAAATCGGGGCAAGCAGCACCCCCGCAACGACTATCGCCAAGATAACGGTGGCCATTATAGATGCCGCTAAAGTTTTCTTCGTCAACACACCGCCAAAAATCTTGACGTACAAGTATAACGCGATAAAGAGGGGAACATAGCCGGCCAGCCAAAAAACATCCGCAATCGATGGATAGGGAACCTCAACGCCTAATATCAGCGCGTAGCCCGCCCAAACGGCTTCGCCTAAAAACCAAAGGAACAACCCAGCGGTGAAGTAAAACCACGCCTTCGAGAACGGCCCCTTAGCTTTTCGCCAGTACCTTTCCAACGAAAGCCCTGAAATAACAACAGTTACCCCAGATATGACCGGCGGAAAAGAGTTTGAAAAGAAATACATAAAACTTGGATAGTGGCCTTGAAAGGCGTAGAAAAGCGTCAAGCCGACCATCACTGAAAGCCATGCCCCGTAAACCTTCCGCAATTTTGACTCTCCGAAGTGCCAAACATTTTTGTGTATTTTTGCTCAGACTTCAGCGCGGCGCGACGCCCGCGTGTTCAACAAGCAAAACAGTCTTTAATATGGCTTATGAACAGAAAATATGAATTATCCGAGTTCTTTATTTAGATTTTGAATCAAAGCATCAGATAAGTTGGAGTTTTCTGTTAAAATGCACCGTAACCCTTAAAGCTCTAATACACGAAACAACAAATCTCTCACCAAAATAAAGGGAGAAGATCGTTATGTGTTCAACCGGTAAAGAGGAAAGAAAACCCACCGTTGAGGAGCTTCTCGCCAAAGCGAAAAAGCCATCAATGCTGGCTCCGTCCATGCACAAGTTTTATGAAGGAAAAGTCCAAGTCATGCCAAGATGCGCCATAAGAGGCTATGAAGACTTCGCCATATGGTACACGCCCGGCGTTGCGGCTCCGTGCAGAGAAATCCAAGCAAAACCCGAAAAAGTTTTCGAGCTGACAAGTCGCTGGAATTATGTGGCAGTTGTTTCTGACGGCACCCGCGTTTTAGGCTTGGGCGACATAGGTCCCGAAGCCGCCATGCCAGTTATGGAGGGAAAAGCCCTCCTATTCAAGTATTTAGGCGGGGTTGACGCCTTTCCCATATGCTTAAGAACGAAAGACCCCGACGAGATTGTTAGGGCATGTGAGCTAATTGAGCCCTCTTTTGGCGGGATAAACCTTGAAGACATTGAAAAACCAAAATGTTTCTATGTACTGGAGGAAGCCCGCAAAAGGCTGCAGATTCCAGTTTGGCACGACGACCAGCAAGGAACAGCCACCGTCATATTGGCGGGATTAATAAACGCCTACAAAATAGTTGGCAAAAATCCAAAAGAAAGCCTAATAACCCTCATAGGCGCTGGGGCAGCCAACATCCGAACAGCCTATGTCTTAATAAGGTGGGGAGTAAAACCCGGAAACATCATATTAGTGGACACGAAAGGCATAATCCACGCGGGAAGGGAAGATCTCTCCAAAGAAGCAGACCCATGGAAGTACGAGCTAGCCCAGATAACAAACGCTGAAGGCAGAACAGGCGACATATCAAAAGCCTTCAAGGGTGTGGACGCCGTCGTCGCCGCATCCCAACCCGGACCTGGCACAATAAAGAAGGAGTGGATATCTGCAATGGCAGATGACGCCATAGTCTTTGCCTGTGCAAACCCGATTCCAGAAATTTGGCCATGGGAAGCCAAAGAGGCTGGAGCTCGCATAGTTGCCACTGGAAGAAGCGATTTTCCAAACCAGGTCAACAACAGCCTAGGCTTTCCAGCTATATTCCGTGGCGTGCTAGATGTGAGGGCAAAAACAGTTACAGATGACATGTGCATCGCTGCCGCAGAGGAACTTGCAAAATTCGCTGAAGAAAGAGGCATTCATGAGGATGACATCCTACCTCGAATGGAGGAATGGGAAGTATTCCCCCGGGAGGCAGTAGCCTGCGCCCTAAAATCCATCGAGCAAGGAGTAGCCCGAGTAAAGCTTAGCAGACAAGAACTTTACGAAAGAGCAGTCGCAATAATAAAGAACGCTAGGGAAAGCCTACAAGCCCTAATGAAGGAAGGATTGATAAAGCAGCCACCCCCCGAGGAAAAACTGCTTAAGTAACAGCAAAACACAGAAACCACCCTTTTTCTAAGGCTTCGCAGAAAATTATTTAAGCAATCCCATAAAATCTAGACGCTGGGAGAAGGACAAAATGCGGTTAGACCATATTCTATACACGGTGGCGATAATATTCTTCATAATGACGGGAATAGTGTACTTTTACCAAGTAGTCCTTCGGGAACTCTGGATCGTCGCAACAATAGTGTTTGGGCTGTTCTTCATAGGGCTTGGATACACCCAGAGACCAAAATCAACAGCAACCGTTACAACAACCGCCACAACACAAACGAAGCCAAAAGAAGAGGAGAAAACGGTCTCTGAAACGCCTTCAGGGGTTATGCTGGAATTGACGGAAATCAAGGGCATAGGTGTGAAGCGGGCAGAACAGCTTAAAACATTGGGTTTCAAAACGGTTGAGGATTTGGCGGAGGCTTCGGCGGAAGATTTAGCCTCAAAACTTAAAGTTTCTCCAAAAATTACTAAAAGATGGATTGAAGAAGCAAGGAAACTTCTTAAAAAAGCCTAAGGGAAGCCTACGTTCGCCTCGCCCTCAAAGATTGTGAATTCTTATTATGTTTCTTCTCTCTAAACGCTTTAACGCATCTAGAAACTCGTTCTTTTTCTTCCCAGTCACCTTAAAGTTCTGCAGCATTTCGTTTAAAGGCATCTCTGATTTTCCGAACCCAACAGTTTTTCGGTGGAGAAGATGTTTAACTATTAGCCGCTCAAGTTTTCCACATCGCCAAGTGGTGTTCCTCATAAGAACTACTATTGCCCTTCCCAACCTCCGCCTTTCGCCTTTTCTCTTCAACCCAACCCCAAGTGTATTTTGTGCTTGAAAGCTTTTAGAGTTTACGTTTGAGAAGCTTTTCGGAAGCCTAAAATATCATGAAACCAGCTTAAAATCAAAGCAGGTGGAGTCACTCATGCTTGAGGGAAAAGTTGGAAGAATAATTTTTTCTAGAATAAAGACGGGTGAAGATTTGGCTGAAGCTATAAAAGAAAGGGCTGAAAAAAGCGGAGTCAGAGCTGGCTTGTTAATTGTCATAGGAGGCTTAAAAAATGCCGTGCTAGGCTACTACAAAGAGGGCGCACATATACATATCCACCTTGACGGCCCCTTGGAAATAGCGTCTTGCGTGGGAAATATAGCTGTCGACGAAAACGGCGAGACCATAATTCACGCGCACATCATCGTCACAAATGGGGAGGGCAAGGCTTTCGGCGGCCACTTGCTGCGGGGCTCCCTTGTAGGCACCACGGCAGAGCTCGTGATGGTCGAGGCTTTGGGCGTTGATCTTAAAAGAAGTTTTGACGAAGCGTCAAAACTTAAACTTCTTAACTTAGAGTAGGGGTTTTTCTAAGAGAATCCCATGAGCGTTTCCATAGTAATATTCAAGTTTTCCAATTTTTTTATATCCAAGTTTCCGGTAGAGGTTTAAGGCAGCGATGTTGTCTTCTCTAACTTCGAGGCGGCACACCTCCGCATGTTTGTTTTTAAAGATTTTTTCCATTTCCTGCAAAAGTTTTATTCCAACACCTTTTCGACGGTGGCTCGGAGAAACATCTATTGTTAAAATGTGTCCGACAATTGTGTTTTCTTCTATGGCTGTCATGCCGATGATGAAGCCTACGATGTTGCCGTCTTCTTTTGCTATTAGGCTTATAGTGTTGTTGTTTTGGAGCAGTTGGGCTATTTGCTGTCTTGTGAACGCTTCCTCTTTGAAACACTCCATTTCGATTTCGTAAAGTCTGTCTAAATGTTTGAGTAAAGCGTCCTCTATTGTTATGGGCATAACCTTCAACTATTAATGTTCAAAGGCGAAAATTTAGGCTTTCTCTGTTAAAGCAGCTTCCATGGAAGCTTTTACAGCTTTAATCTCAATCCACTGTTGAACAGCAAACCCGACAAAAAACCTCAACCAAACTGTTAAAAGTCTGTTCAGTATCGTTGATGTTGCGCTGACGTTCATTGGAATCCCTAAAACCGCGTAGAGGGTGGTCATTGTTATTTCCGGCAAACCGACCTCAAAGGGGATGCCCATCGGAATAGATTTTATGGCAGTTACTATGGCTTGCGTCACCAGAATGATGCTCCAAAGCCGAAAACTTGTCGGGAACCGTATCGCCGCGAAAACCATGTATGAAATAGCCAAATAAGAAAGCCATGAAAGGCTTGACCAGAACACGGAGAAGGCTACGACTTTTGGGGCGCGTCCAAACTCTCTCATGGAATCGTGGAACGTTTCGGCAGCCTTGATGATGTTGCTTCTGACTCTGCCAAGTTTCCATTTCCCTCTAGTGAGGTGTTCAACCACTCTCAACAAGCGGTCAATAACCCCTAAAGTCCAATCTTTCTTTACGCATAAGAGTAGAAGCAAAAATAGAAAAAACAACGTTGTGGCTATTAGGAATAGGCTTAGGTTAAAAACGAGGCTGTTAAGGTTAGATTCAGCCAAAAGCAAGCCTATCCCAACTACTATAGTTGTTAAGCCAACACCCATACTTATAAGCCTATGAGCCACCAGAGAGGCGACGACCTTGCCGCTTACGCCGTTGCCCTGCTCTCTCGTAGTTAAATAAACCCTCGTAATTTCCCCACTAATGGATTCAGCTGGGATGACCAGATCCATAAAGGTTCCATACCATACGTAGAGGTAGGATTTCAAAACCGAAATTTTCACGGATAAATAGGTTAGAAGAACACGCCATGCCATCGCGTAAAGAAAAGTGTCAACAAAAATCAACAAAGCAGCCGCGAAGTATACGAGCACGTCAACTTTTTGAATGGTTGCAACAATTTCTGGTATATCCACTTGGAAAAGATAAAGATACACGAGAAAGGCAGCTATGCCTATCAACGGCAAAGTCAAAGTTTTCCATGAGATTTTAGGCTTAGTTGAAACCATGCTTGTTTACATCCTACATTGACCCAGAAAATCCCTCAGCCCAATTATATATTTTGCCTATTTCGCGGCACCATCACACTACATGACCAAAAGAGCCCTTTTGCAACAAATATTTTTCAAGGAGGCAATGACGGATAAATGAGAAACGCTATTGAAGCCGCCAGACTGAAGGTAATTGGAAAGCCAAATTTAAATATGCTGAAAAGGCTAAATGGTTAAAGACCCTATGTGAAGAGGCTAAGGCGGTGGCCGTGTTAACCAGAGAAGAAGCCTTAAACCTTGTTAAAAAACACGTCCTAAAACGGAACATTTTCTATCACATGCTCGCTGTGGAGGCAATAATGCGAAGCATAGCAAGATATTTTGGGGAAGACGAGGAAAAATGGGGGCTGGTGGGCTTGGTTCACGATATTGACTACGAGAAAACAGAAAACACTCCGGAAAAGCACAGCCTCGTTGCGGAACAAACCCTAAAAGAAGCACTACCCGCAGAACTTTTGAGGGCAATAAAAGCCCACAACTTTAAACACACCGGTGTTGAACCGGAAAGCAAAATGGAGAAGGCGTTAATCGCCAGCGACGCCATTTCAGGTCTGCTTGTAGCGTGCGCCCTTGTCATGCCTTCCAAAAAATTGGCGGAAGTTAAAGTGGAAACCGTTGCAAAAAAGTTTAAGGATAAGGATTTTGCGAGGGGCGCAGAGAGGGAGAGGATCCTCCTCTGTGAGGAAATTGGAATTCCAAGGGAGAAGTTCTTCGAAATAGCCTTAAACGCGTTAAAGGAAATAGCTGCAGAAATAGGCTTGTAGCGTTAAAACTCCGGCTTAGCTTTCCTAAGCTTGCGGTCTAGGCAGGCTTTCACGAAGCCATGATATTCCGGGTCAGGCTTTCCTGGGCGGCTTTTGAATTCGCCGTGAAATTGGGATGCAAAAAAGAAGTAGTGGTTTGGCAGCTCTAAAATCTCCATTCTTCTGCCGTCCGGACTCCTTCCGGAAAACACTAAGCCCTCTTTCTCAAGTTTTTCAACGTAGTCTATGTTCACTTCAAACCTGTGGCGGTGGCGTTCAAAGATTTCCTCGCTTTGATAGAGTTTATGCGCCAACGTATTTGGCTTTATAATTATTTTGTGAGCGCCTAATCGCATCGTAGCCCCCTTAAGTTCGATACCTCTCTGTTCAGGCATCAAGTCGATTACTGGATGCGGCGAATTCGGGTCTATTTCAGTGCTGTTCGCGTCTTTTAAACCACATACGTTGCGAGCGAACTCCACGGTAGCCAACTGGAAGCCGAAGCATATTCCTAAGAATGGTATGTTGTTTTCTCTTGCAAACTTTATAGCTGCAATTTTCCCCTCAGCCCCTCTGGGGCCGAAACCGTAGGGGACAAAGATCCCGTCAAACTCCTTTAACATTTCCACTTTGCTTGGGCTTTTTTCAAAAGTTTCAGCTTCAATGTGGTGTATGCGGACTTTCGTCTTGCAGGCTGCTCCCGCATGGCGCAGCGCCTCGTTCATGCTCACGTAGCTGTCCACTAAACCCGCGTATTTTCCAACCAGCGCTATCCTCACTTCATGTTCCGGGTTTAGGAGGGCTTCAACGAATCTTTTCCACTCGTCGTAGTTTGATTTTCGTTCTGGAAGCCCAAGCCGCTTGCAGATGAAGTCTCCCATTCCCTGTTCGTCCAAGATAAGCGGAACCTGGTAAATGGACTCGACGTTGTAGGAGCAGAAAACTGCGTTTTCCGGTATGGTTCCAAAGAGGGCTATTTTCCTTAAAGCCTCAGCGTCTATCATCTGTGGACACCGTGCAACGATAATGTCGGGCTGGATGCCGATGCGGCGCAGTTCGTTTACGCTGTGCTGTAAAGGCTTAGTTTTCATCTCTTTTGTTACGTCTAAAATTGGGACAAGAGCTACATGTACGTATAAAGTGTTCTCGTAGCCTTCTTCCAAGCGCATTTGGCGAATGGCTTCCAGAAAAGGTAAGCCTTCAATGTCGCCCACGGTTCCGCCAACCTCGGTCAAAACAACATCAACCTTTGAGTCCGCGGCGACGCTTCTGATTCGGCTTTTAATCTCGTTGGTTATGTGGGGAACTATTTGGACACATCTCCCCAAAAAGTCTCCGCGCCGCTCTTTCTCGATAACAGCTCTATAAACCTGCCCCGTTGTAATGTTGTTTTCCTTTTTCAAGTTTAAATCAAGGAAACGCTCATACCAGCCAAGGTCAAGGTCTGTCTCACCTCCATCCTCTGTCACGTAGACTTCACCGTGCATGTAGGGGTTCATGGTTCCAGCGTCCACGTTAACGTAGGGGTCTATTTTTATGGCTGTAACCTTGAAGCCCCTCGCTTGAAGCATTTTCCCAATAGAAGAGGTCACAATACCCTTACCTACGGAGCTTAAAACACCGCCGGTGACGAAAACGTATTTTACCATAAACTTCCCCTTGTTTTTAATACAGAACCTAGAGGTGTTTGGCATTTAAATTTATTCCAGCAGTTTCAACAAAGCTGTATCGAGCCTTAAGGATCAAAGGCTAAATTCGTAAAGCTTCAAGATTTTGTTGGAGACAACCCTTAAGCGAAGTGAGGCGTCAATGGTTCATGGTAAAAAACCAAGCATAGTCTATTGGTTGGGGGAAAACCTCTACCTAAACATAACCAACCGGTGCCCAAACAACTGTTACTTTTGTCTTAGGAACTTCCGAAACGGTGTTGGCGGGTTTAACCTAAAACTTGAGAAGGAACCATCCGTTGCCGAAATCATCGCAGAGCTTGAAAAAGTCATGAATTTAAAAAACTGGAGGGATGTGGTTTTTTGCGGGTTTGGCGAACCCCTCGAAAGACTAGACTCCGTTTTGGAGGTTAGCAAGTGGATAAAAAGGCATTATGGAAAAATTTTTACCTTAAGGGTGGACACGAACGGACTAGCCTACCTCTTAAACAAGGGTCGAAGCGTCGTTGAAGAGTTGAAAATGGCGGGTGTAGACAAGGTAAGTGTAAGCCTAAACGCCCACACCAAGGAGATATACAACCAAGTCTGTAGACCAATATTTGAAAATGCCTTTGAAAGCGTTTTAGAATTTATTGAAAAAGCAAGAGAGCTTTTAAAAGTCGAAGTAACCGCCGTGCGAATTCCAGAAGTCGACATTCAAGCGGTGGAGGAAATAGCCAAAAAATTGGGCGTCAAATTTAGGGTTAGAGACTACATACAGCCTTTCTGGTGAAAACTAGGCTTTTAAACCTCATGGAGTGATCGCTATTTTTACTTCATTCTTTGATGTTGCAAGGATTTCAAAGGCTTCCTTAATTTTTTCGAGGGGCATTTTCCGCGTTACTAATGGAGCCACGTTTATTGTTTTTGAGGCTATGAGGTTTAAGGCTTTCCTAAAATGCAATGGCGTAGCATGGAAAGTGCCCATCACCGTGACTTCGTCATAGTGCAAGAGTTCCGTGCTAACGTGGATTTCTGTTCCCGGAGGACAGCCACCGAACTCTAGGACTTTCCCACCTTTCCTTACAAGTTTTAGCGCTTGCTCCCATGTTTCAGGCCGCCCTATGGCTTCGATGACTATGTCTGCGCCATGTCCGCTTGTTAACTGCCTAACCCTTTCTTCAACTTTTTCCCTTGCGGCGTTTATGGTTTCATCTGCGCCAAGCCTCCTTGCTAAGTCAAGGCGTTCCTCCACTAGATCTACCATTATGACTTTTTCAGCCCCCATTTTTTTGGCTGTCAAAAGGTGGAGCAGTCCTATGGGGCCTGCGCCTATTATGGCTATTGAGTCGCCTAAGTTTACTCCGGCTTCTTCAATTCCGTGAAGCACGCAGGCCAATGGTTCAGTGATGGCTGCCTCCTCGTAAGATACGTGGAATGGGATTTCCTGCATGTTTACGCGAACCATGGGGGCTGGGACCTTTATGTATTCGGCGTAGGCTCCCCAAAGCCAAATCATGTTCTCGCAAAGGTTATACTTGCCCTTCTGGCACATGAAGCACCGCAGACACGGGGCACTATTGCCCGCACGCACCCGCATGCCTATCCTAGGCCATTCTACGCCTTCTCCTACTTCAACTACGTCGCCTGCCCATTCGTGTCCAAAAACTGTTGGGGGCTTTATTACCCGTTCAACGTAGCCCCTTTGGAAAATTTTTAGGTCTGTGCCACATGTGGTGGCAGCTCTAACCCTAACGAGAACTTCGCCCGCTCTGACTTCGGGTGTTTCAACGTCTTCGACTCGTAGGTCTCTTATACCGTAAAGCATTGCCGCTTTCATCTCTTACACCTTGCCCAGCACAACAACTTTTAGGCTCCTTTTATCTTCCAAGGCCGTTTTAAAAGCTTTGGCAACGTCCTCCAGGGAGAAACGGTGGGTTATCAAGGCCTTAACCTTCAACTTTCCAGTCTTAATCAGTTCGAGGGCTTCTCTCGTCTCCACATGCGATGTTGAATAGGATGGTATTATCTGCAGTTCATTGAAGAAAAGCTGTTTTGGACTTATCTCCAAAGATTCTTCGGGACGAGTAGGCGCGAAAACGCAGAGTTTTCCACCCTTACGCAGTATACTAACCCCAGCCTTGTAAGCTTCTATGCTTGGCGCGGTTATAACCGCCAAGTCTGCCCCTCTCCCGCTGGTTTCAGCCATAACAACATCGGTGAGACTTGTTTTCTGCGGGTCGACAACAACGTCGGCGCCGAACCGTTCAGCGTATTCAAGGCGGCTTTCGAACAAGTCGCTTACAATAACTTTTTCTGCGCCGAAAATTTTTGATAGGGCTGTGTGGATCACGCCTGTTGCTCCGGCGCCGATAATTGCTACAACGTCGCTTCTGTGGATTTCGCATTTTTTAAGGGCTCTTATGCAGCATCCAACGGGCTCTATGAGGGTTGCCTCTTCGAAAGAGATGTTCTCAGGAATTTTAAGCGTATCCAGCTTTAGGTTTGGAGGTGGGACTTTAAAGTATTCCGCAAAGCCGCCTGGGATTATGTTTGTCTTGTGGAATTGCTCGCATAGGGTGAAGTCTCCCCGCTGGCAGTAGTGGCATTTTAGGCAGGCCACATGATGGTGGACAAAAACCCTGTCGCCCACCTTGAAACCTTCCACATCCTCGCCCTTCTCGACGATCACGCCAGAGGGTTCATGTCCAAGAACAAGGGGTGCACGGTTTTTCAAGTACCAGTCCATTAGGTCTGAGCCGCATATCCCGCAAGCTTTCATTTCCACCAAAACTTCGTCTGCCCCTATTTCGGGTGCTGGGATTTCCTCAATCCTTACGTCTTTTTGACTGTAGTAAACAGCGGCTTTCATCTTGGCTCAACGTCCCATTCGGTTCTAAGTGTTTAAGGCTTTTTCACACGTGCATATAGCTTTTATACAAGTTTGCAACAGAATTAAGCCATAAACATGGTTGGCGCTTTAAAATGAAAATTGAAAGACCAGAGTTAATGGCCTACATCCTAATTGTGGTGGGTTTACTGTTGCTGGTTTTCACTTTTATCATGGCTTTCCTCATGCTAACATCCGTCGTAAGCATTGGCACAAGCATGGACCTCTCAAGGGCTTTAGGGGAGATCCTTGGACCAATAGCTGAAGCACTCATAAAAATAATGTTTTTGGGAGTCATGGGATGGACGGGTTCCATTGCAACCATGAGGGGCATACAGCTCTACAAGGAGGCTAAACCAGAGGTGCAGCCATCTAAGCCTGAAGAAAAACTGCCAGAAAAACCCTAACCAAGTCTCTGCGGTGAACGTATTGCGGCTGACCGTTAAGGCCCTTGGATGGATAATCATCCTACTATGGATTATAGCATTAGCTTTACCGCTCTCGGTGGCCTTCTCCCTATTGAAACTGGCTGAAGGAAAAAACTTGGGCATTCAAGAGCCATCCTTCACGTTTTTTAACGGAAACGTTTCCATAAACATGCCCATGTACGTAAACAATACAGGCTTGTATGACATTTCGGAGGTAAATGTAAAAATTAACATAAAAGAGGCAAAAACCGTCATTATGGCGCTATCTAAAAGTTTGCCAGACATCCCGGCGGGGCAAGTGGTTAAGGCAAACTGCACTTTTACAGCAAACCTAAAAGAAATTTTCCAAAAAGCCCCCACGCTGTTGACGGAGGACGCCGACTTAAACGTCAACGCAGCGCTACATTTCAGAATGGCCTACACAATAGCCTTCAACATAACTCAGAGCTTTTCTACGCGGTGGGGCGCCCCCTTCCACAACCTAACAGTTTCTAACGTAGTTTACAACGCTGCAGCGCAGATCACCTCGTTTTTTGTAAGCTTCAGCAATCACGCCTTCTTTTCCTTAGACAATCCTCTGACGGTGGAGTTGTACAACTCCCACAATGAAATGGTGGGTGCAGCGTCGCTGGCCTTGAAGGTTCCTTCGGGAGAAGCCTTCCAAGAACCTGTTGAGGTGGCTGTTAACCCTTCAAAAATGACTGAAACTGTTTTTATCCGGCTGTTCTTTGCCGAATTGAAAATTTTTGATGGGAGGTTTTCGCTGTGAACGAGCTTGAATCAAAACGAAACCGTAGGAGGGTTGGCTTAAAGGTTGCCAGAGCTTTTCTGATAACGGCGGCTTCTGCCATTTTTTGGCTTATCTTGTGGTTTTTGACATCCACGTTCTTGGCGGGTTTCCCTAATTACCTTACGCTTTTTACGGTTCTGGCCGGGGGCTTCCTCTTTTTCACGTTCACCATTGCATTGGCTGAAGGCACAATTTACAAGTATATCTTAATGATTACAAGGGCTTTCTTCCTAATAGTGTACTTAACCCACGCAACAAACGGCGGAATCTTAACCATAAACCTTGAAAATTTGGCTTTCACCGTTGAATTCGTGCCTTTACTCGCCCTAATGGTTTTTATAAACCTTTTAGATGTTGCCAGAAGGCTGCTGCAAGCAATAGAGTTTGCATCCCAAAGCCCAAAGGATTAGCTCTGCAAAGCGCTTAGAGACTCCAGGTAATGCTTCACTTTTTGGAGGAACTTTGCGGCTGGGGCTCCATCCACTATTCGGTGATCATACGAGAGGCTTAACATCACAGAGGGCTTAAACAAGATTTTTCCATCGGCTGAAACCATTGGTTTTGGAGAGATTTTTCCAACCCCTAATATGGCAGCTTCAGGCGGATTAATTATCGGTGTAAAGAATTCAACATCAAACATGCCCAGATTTGAGACGGTAAAGGTTCCGCCGCTTATTTCCTCCCGTTTCAGCTTGCCTTCCCTAGCTTTTTCCGTTAAATCTTTGAGGGCAGCGTCTATCTCCCTTAAGGATTTTTTATCGGCGTTGTGGATTACTGGGACTACTAAGCCGCGGTCGGTGGCCACAGCCACACCCACGTTTATGTCTTCGAAAACTTTGATTTCATCCCCTTCAATGGTTGAGTTTAACATGGGGTTTTCGGCTAAAGCCCTCGCAACAGCCGCAACTATAATAGCCGTATAAGAAACTTGAAGTTCCTCGTGGAGTTTTGCAGCTTCTGAAAAGTCAACGCTCATAACTACTGTGCTGTGCGGGGCCGTCTTAAAACTTGTAGAAACCCTATCGGCC
Source organism: Candidatus Bathyarchaeota archaeon (assembly GCA_025059195.1). GTDB lineage: Archaea > Thermoproteota > Bathyarchaeia > Bathyarchaeales > Bathycorpusculaceae > DRVP01. The sequence goes on along the minus strand of JANXDU010000029.1, from coordinate 27,693 downwards.
GTGGTCTTCCTATAACCGCTTAAGGGTATAACCTCCCTAACCTTTGGCAGAATCCCCCGAGCCTCTTGAATAAATCGCTTCACGTCATCCTCAACAACGCGTCCCCCGGGGCCTGTACCCCTAACAAGGGATAGGTCTATTCCATACTCTCTTGCTAAACGTTTGGCTGCTGGTGAGGCTAAAACTCGCTCTATTGTTTCAGCCTCCTCCACCGGAGCCTTAACCGCTAATTCTTCCTCTGGGATTTGTTCGTCTGGCGCTGTTATTATGGCGATTACGGCGTCTATGGGCGCCTCTTCCCCCTCCTTTACAAGAATTTTTCGCAGCACACCCGAGGCGGGTGCCTCCAAGTCGTAGGTGGCTTTTTCCGAAATTATCTCAACTATTGGTTCGCCTTTTTCAACAGTTTCTCCTTCGCGTTTATACCATTTGCCAACGCTGCCCGTCTTCATCGTTAAACTGAGCTTGGGCATAACCACCTTCGTAACCATTTCAGACAACCTCCTCAACAGCCCGAATTATCGCCTTCTCGTCTGGAATAACACGCCGCTCCAGGGGTGGACTGAAAGGTATCGGCGTGTCCGGCTCGGCCACCCGCTTTATGGGGGCATCCAAATAGTCTATGGCTTCCTCAGCCACCATGGCGGCTATTTCCGCCGTTACACCCGCGGTTTTACAGTCTTCGCTGACGACGACGAGCCGTCCAGTCTTTTTGACCGAATTTATTATCGCCTTCTTGTCTAAGGGCGTCAAAGTTCTCGGGTCAACAACCTCGACGCTTATTCCCTTTTCCTTGGCGAGAACCTCCGCCGCCCTTAAAGCCCTATGAACCATGTAAAGCGTAGCCACAACAGTGACGTCCTCCCCCTCCCTTTTAATATCGGCGACGCCAAAAGGAACAGTATATTCCTCTTCCGGAACCTCTCCCTCAATGGGATAAAGCAGTTTATGCTCGCAGAAAATTACCGGATTGTTTCCGCGAATGGCGGTTTTTAGCAAACCCTTCGCGTCATAGGGCGTGGATGGCACAGCCACGTACAAGCCTGGAACATGCATGAACCAAGCCTCTAAGCACTGCGAGTGATGTGCGGCAATGTTTACGCCGCCGCCGAAAGGAGTTCTAATCACAAGGGGCACCTTAGCCTGCCCGCCAAACATGTATCGAAGTTTCGCCGCTTGGTTGGCTATTTGATCCATGGCTAGGGCGGTTAAGTCTCCAAACATTATTTCAGCCACGGGCCGCATTCCCGTTATAGCCGCGCCCACTGCCACGCCTATTATGGCTGATTCCGATATGGGTGTGTCTCGAACCCGTTCGTCTCCAAATTCTTCAGCTAACCCCTCAGTCACTTTGAAGGCTCCACCCCAGTATCGGCCGATATCCTCGCCTAAAAGGAAAACGGCGGGATCTCTTCGCATTTCCTCTCTAAGAGCCTCGCGCAATGCTTCCCGATAGGTTATTTTCCTCATGCCTATTCAGCCCCCGTCACGCATAAACATCCTCCAAGGCTTCTTCTGGTGCGGGATATGGACTTTCCATGGCGTATTGGACAGCCTCCTCAATTTCGGCAGCCACTTCCCTATCAATTTGCTGGATCTCCACCTCGGTCAAAACGTTTAATTCCAAAAGTTTTTCTCTAAACCGTTTTATCGGGTCCCTGGCAAGCCAAGCTTCAACTTCCTCTTTTGGTCTATACTTGGCGGGGTCCACACGGGAATGCCCCCTATGCCTGTAAGTTTTACACTCGATAAGCGTGGGGCCTTCGCCTTTCCGCGCCCTTTCAGCTGCTTTAAGTGTGGCGTCATAGACCGCTAAAACATCGTTTCCGTCCGCAACAACTCCTGGAATGCCGTAGGCTGAGGCTCTTTCAGCTACGCTTTCTACACGCATAACCATTGACTGGCGGGTTCCCATGGCGTATAAGTTGTTTTCGCAGACAAATATGACTGGCAGACTCCATATAGCCGCCATGTTAATGCCCTCGTGGAAGGTTCCCTGATTTGAGGCGCCGTCGCCGAAGAAGCATGCCACAACCTGGTCTGTTTTTCGAAGTTTTATGGATAAGCCTGCTCCAGCAGCTATGGGTATGCCGGCGCCCACCACGGCTGTTGCACCGAGCATGCCTACGCTAAAGTCTGCGATGTGCATGGAGCCGCCTTTACCCTTGCAGTAGCCAGTTCTCTTTCCCAATATTTCAGCCATCACACGTTTTACGTCAGCGCCTTTAGCTATGCAGTGGCCGTGTCCACGATGGGTGCTGGTAATGTAGTCGTCCCTTCGTAGGGCGCTACATACACCAACCGCAACAGCTTCTTGTCCCGTGTATAGATGAATCGTTCCGGGGACGAGGTTTTGGGCGTAAAGCTCGAAAACTTTCTCTTCGAAAAGGCGGATTTTAACCATAGTCCCATACATTTCAACAAGCTTTTCTCTAGGCGGAACAGCCGTCAACGTCAAGTTGTCATCCCCCTTTTGGGTTTAACCTCCTTTAAATGGACTGGATACTTTTATATTATTCTCCATACCTTGTTTAGTGAACAATAGATGAAGATTCAAAGTCTTACAAAACTTATGAATGTTTTAATGCTATGTATGATTCTCTTAGCCTTAACTTTCCCTGATGCGTGGCTGAGCGTTGACGAGGCGAATTCCAACTTTCTTAAGTATGATGTTAGCGAGGTTTTTGTGGGCGAACTTAAACACACAATTCAAATAATAAACCCGTGGCAAAACGTTGTGGCCGGGGGGAAGCTGGTCGTCCCTCTGTTGAAGAATCAGACGGGCCGCCATTACGTCGTCTTACAAAACTTCTCTGCGAAAGGCGACCAGTTTAGTGGGCCAACGTATTTGAGTGACGGTTTTGGAAACGTGTACTTTTGCTGGGAAGGCATAACGATTTTTCCGGGAAACAATTTCACTGTTGAGCTTGATTATCTTGTGCTTTCCTTCAGCGTCAAATATCCAGTAGACGCTAATTTGGCTGGCGACTATGATGTGAACTCCAAAGTGTATAGGCTGTACACTCAACCAGAAGAACTCATACAGTCTGACAATCCTAAAATTGCTGAAACAGCGCAAAAAGTAGTTGGCAAGGAGAAGAACCCCCATGAAAGGGCGCTGCTGATTTACAATTTTGTAACAAAACACTTGGAATATGAAATCCAAGACAGAGAAAGAGGGGCCCTTTGGGCTTTAGAAAACGGCAAGGGTGACTGCTCCGAATACTCGTACCTTTTCGTTGCCCTTTGTAGGGCCGTGGGGATACCCGCGCGTATTCAAGCTGGTTTTGCCTTTCACCATGACAACGAAGTTTTGGAGGACGGGCACATGTGGGCTGAGTATTACCTTGAAAACTATGGATGGATACCCGTAGATGCAGCTTGGGGAATGTTTAGCTCCATCGATCATAAACACTTAAGTTCCATTCAAAGCGTGCCTGAAGTCATGTCCTATGCCAACTTTCTCTTCGGGGGTGCTGGCAGCAAACCCCTTGAAAACAAGCAAACCATCTGGCTTAGACGTGTATCCACAATTAGATTCAGTGACAGCCAGTTTGCAGATAAAATAATGGCGGCTGTTCAAAAAACAAGACTAGCGGAGTTTACAATTTTTCTAGGGAGGTTTTTGGGTGTGAAGTTTACCCTTCCATCCGAGGTTAAGAATGTTGAGCAGAAAATCTTAACGAACAAAATTTGTATTCAAATGGCCGTGGATTCTTGGGGTGAAAAACCCACAGTGGCAGTTTATAACGCTGTTCGAGCTCTTGAAGGGGCGGAGGATGCTTTAAAAGATGCCTGGATGTTAACAGCCAAAGTTTTCACGCTGTATATCGCAATGGCCCTCCTTCTAGTTTTGATTTTTCTGGCTTTGTTAAAACGCGTTTCCAAAAAACCACTTGAAGCACAAGCCATATAGCAAGCCTTCCCTAATGCTAGATTAAGCGTGGTTAGATGCAGAAATCTTACTCTCGACTGCTCGGCATCGTTGGAAAGCCAAACGTTGGAAAATCCACATTTTTTAGCGCCGCAACTTTGGCTCCGGCTGAAATTGCCAATTATCCGTTCACGACCATCAAACCTAACCGTGGAGTAGGCTACGTTAGAACCCCTTGCGTATGCAAAGAGTTCGGCGTTGAAGATAACCCCGTAAACTCTGTATGCCTTGAAGGAGTTAGGCTAATCCCAGTAGAGTTCATTGATTGCGCTGGCCTTGTGCCCGGCGCATGGCAAGGCAGAGGCTTAGGCAACCAGTTTCTAGACGAAATTAGGAAGGCGGATGTGCTCATTCACATAGTGGATGCTTCGGGCGGAACAGACTCTGAAGGGCGAATATGCAAACCTGGTGAACATGACCCTGTGGAGGACGTTAAATTTCTTGAGCGAGAGATAACCATGTGGATGGCTAACATCCTAAAAAGGGAATGGCCTAAAATCGCCAGAACAGCTGAATCAGAAGCCAAAGATCTTCTAACAATTCTTGAAGAAAGGCTTAGCGGCTTAGCCATTAAACGAGTTCACATTTTTGAGGCTATAAGGCGGTGTGGGCTGAACGCCGACAAGCCCACGGCTTGGAGTGAAGAAGACTTTTTACGGTTTATAGACACTTTGAGGCAGATTGCAAAACCCATGCTCATAGCTGCAAACAAAATGGACATGCCCACGGCGGAGGAAAACCTTGAAAGACTTAAACGGTTAAACTACATTGTAGTGCCATGCTGCGCTGAGGCTGAACTGGCCCTGCGAAGGGCTTCCGAGAAAAAACTGATAGAATATAGGCCTGGAGACTGCAACTTTAAAATACCCCATCCTGAAAAGCTTACTGAAAGTCAGCTTAAGGCTTTAGAAGTCATCAAGGAAAAAGTTCTGCTCAAATATGGCTCGACGGGAGTTCAAGAAGCCATAAACATGGCTTACTTTAAACTCTTAAACATGATAGTGGTTTATCCCGTGGAAGACCTAGAACATTTATCTGACCACCGTGGGAGAGTTCTGCCAGACGCCTACCTTGTGCCATATGGAACAACAGCCCGAGAACTCGCCTACCTAATTCACACGGAACTTGGTGAAAGTTTCATCTACGCGGTGGAAGCCAGGGAACGCAAAAGGGTTGGCGAAGAATACATTCTCAAAGATAGAGACGTAATATCAATCGTGAGCGCCAAGAAAAGAGCTTGAAAAGATTTAAGCGCCGAAGCGTCTCTTGCGCTTTTGGAATGTACGCACAGCCCTAAGTAAGTCAATCAAACGGAAATCGGGCCAGTAAACATCTAAAAAGCAGAGTTCGCTGTAGGCTGACTGCCAAAGAAGGAAACCGCTCAACCGTTCCTCGCCTGAAGTCCTTATAATTAAGTCTGGGTCCTGCTTTGGCAGGTGTGAAGTGTATAGAAATTTTTCGAAAAGCTCCTCGTTGACGTCTTCCGGCTTCAATTCTTTATTTTGTACTTTTTCTGCGATTTTTCTTGCCGCGTCAGCTATTTCGGCTCTCCCCCCGTAGGCAAAGGCTACGTTCAGAAAGTGTTTATCATAGTTTTGCGTGGCATTTTCCACTTCCTCGATGAGTTTTTGCAGATTTTCAGGCAGCAAGTGCTTTCTGCCAATAACTTTTACGCGCACCTTGTTTTTGTGGATTCTTTCGTCTTTCAAAATTTTCTGGAGCTTTTCGCTGGCGATTTGCATGATCTCTTCAACTTCTTTTCGGGGTCGGCGAAAGTTCTCCGTTGAAAAAGCATAGAGCGTGATGGATTTAACGTTGAGTTTTAGACACCACTCTAAAAGTTGTTCAACTTTTTCGGCGCCTTCCTTGTGGCCGAGCCAGGGAGGAAGCTCTTTTTCCGAAGCCCATCGTCTGTTTCCGTCAAGGATTATAGCTATATGTTCGGGTTTCCCGTTGTTTTTAACTTGATGCCAAAGCCACTTTTCATAAATCTTGTAGGCGCCGATGGCGGAAAGAATTGTCTTTAACATTTACTTGATCCTCGCGTTTTTTAGGGCGCTCATGCATGGACATTTGCCCTTCCGTTCTGTTGGTAAAGCTTTAATGGTTTCAATTAAAATTTGCTCAATTTTCGGCTGAACTTTAATGGAGATATCATAAACCTCTTTCGGCGTTAGACGTTCTTGCATGCCCGCAGCCATGTTCGAAACAAAACAAACTGCTGCATAGCAAATTTCCAATTCCCTCGCCAGAACAGCCTCCGGGACCCCCGTCATTCCAACCACGTCGAAGCCGAGGCGCCTAAACATTTCAATTTCAGCAGGAGTTTCGAAACGTGGCCCCTCCGTGCAAACCAACACGGCACGGCTCCACACGTGTAAGCCAAACCTTTCAGCGCATTTGACCAGCTTTTCACGAAGTTCTGGACAGTAGGGCTGAGACATGTCAACATGGGTAACTGGGGCTTCGTCATAAAAGGTTGTAGTCCTCTGTTTTGTAAAGTCGGCGAAATCGTGGGGGATAACAATGTCGCCGGGCTTAAAGTCCCTGTTTATGGCGCCTACAGCGTTTACGGCTATAATCCTCTCGACGCCAAGCTGATGCAACGCGTACACATTTGCTCTGTAATTTACTTTATGGGGTGGAACAGAATGTTCGGAGCCGTGTCTTGGAAGAAAGGCAACCTCTCTATCGCCTATATTCCCTATCGATATGGGCGGTGGAATACCGTGCGGTGTCCCAACGTAAAGTTTTTCCTCGCTTATGAAAAGTTTTTCAAATCCTGTTCCGCCTATTATTGCGATTTTAGCCTTCTTCAAACTCCTTTTGCGCTCCCGCCGTTTTCTTAAAGAACCCTCTGGTTGACACGTGAATGACGATTATAACTAGAAGCGAAGCTATGCCTATCAATATGCCAATCACAATGGAGAATATTAACGCTTCATAGCCGACTTTAGGGTTAATCAGAATGCCGGATACTGCTTCGAGAATTTGTCTAGTCCATGCAACCAACACTATAAGGGCAGCGTTGCGAAGAAGACGGGCATCCCTCTCAAAATACCAGCGTATGGCTCTTCCAGTTAAAGCCAAACACACGCCTATAACCATAAGGTCTTTAGAGTTCAGAATGAAAAAACCTACAGCTTGAGGTAAAACGCCTAACCAGTTGGAAAAGTCCAAATTTGAGTCCGCCAAAGCATCTAACCCAAGGTATACGCCTATCCCCATGCATAAGAAGCCCGCAAGGACCGAGAATGTTGAAATCTGTACGGGGAGAGGTGGAGGCGAATACTCTTTCATCCATGTGTAAAGTCTCCTTGCCAGCTTGTCCACCCCGAAACCTTTAACAAACATGTAGGCTCCTAAAAAGATCACGAAAAACATCAAATAGTAGTGGACTAGGTTGAATATGGCCAGTATGCCTAAAACCACGAAAAGTATACCGGGCAACCCCAGCGCTATGCGGGAGTAACGAGGATTTTCTACAAGCATTTTAATGTACCTTGTAAATAGGGCTGCTGTTTCCTCTATTGACTCACTATGCTTCACGATCACCCTTCGAACCGAGGAAACGGGCACCCTCGACTCTATGAGGGGTAAAACAGCCTCATCTGAATATCCATCTGTAACCAAAATAATTTCGTTTGCTGGAAAAGCCTTTAAAACATCTCCTAGCTCCGCAACTATTTTCCTGTCGGCACCAACCCCGCCCAACTCTGAACCGGAGATTGTGGCTATTTCAAAAATTTCTTCGGGTTTGCTTTCGCTTACAAGACGGTCGTAAAGGCGTACAGCCTCAAACATGGCGTTTGCATCTGATTCCTCCGGATCTTTTAAGGCTAAGGCTACTGCAGCGTTGAGGTTTTCCTTTCTGCCAATTAAGGGCGTTTTAATTTCTGTTTTTGCCACTAAGTCTCCGTCCCTGTCGACGCATAAAATTAGAATTTTTTTCTGGTCTCCCTTCGCTTTGTCCTCTGTTGCCATTTGTCTCTGTTCCCAATCAATAAATGTGCAAAGCTACTTTAATTTTATGCTAAACCTTTTTCCGCTAGAATCTTGAATTCTTCCCATGTCAGTTTTTCACCGCGTTTCAGCTTCTCCATTGCACGTTTTGCGGCGTCTTCCAGAAGACGCTCTTCACTTTTTCTTCTTTCCGCTGCCTCCCTTGCGGCTATTTCTCCTTCCAGTTTCTTTATCTCTTCGATGGTTTTCTTTATCTCTTCTTTAAGGGGTTCCATCTTTCCTCTTACTTGTAGAAGGAGTTTGTGGATGTTGTCTGCTTCATTTTTAAACTTTTTCGCCTCTTCAAGCTTCTTTATCATTTCTTCATGGGTTTGCTGGCTTTTTTCTGCTTTTTTCACTATTTCTTCACGGATGCTTTTTGCTTTTGCTTCAAGAGCTTTCAATTCCGTTGTTAATTCAAGCTTTTTCTGGTTTAGCTGTCCAATTCTCCTATGGACGTTTAACTGGATTTCCAGCTGTTTGACTCGTTCAACAAGCTGCTTCTCCTCTTGGAGGCTTAATGGTGTTGTCTGAATTTTCCATTCTATGGCCTCGACCTCTTTTTGAAGGGCGCTGGAATTTTTTGAAGGTTTTTTAGCTGTTAAGGCTTTGATGTCGTTTTGTAGGTTTTTGAGTTCCTTGACTTTTTGGGTTATCTCTGTTTTTATTTGATTTCTTTGGCTTTTCAGCTCTCTGATTTCAGCGTTTATTTTATCCCTAGCCCTTTTTATTTCTAAGGCTTCTGCTCTTAAGCGTTTAAATTCGCTGTTAAGCTTATCCCTTTTTTCAGCCAGTTCTTTTACTTCAGCGTACAGTTTCTCCCTTTGTTCTTTTGAAGCTGAAAGTTTTTGGCGTAGTTCTTCGATTTTTCTCAGCTCTTCTTGTATCACCAATTATGGTTTCTCCTTGCCTTCACCCATTTAAGAATGTCGTGGATTAATGTTGCGCCTTCCTCTTTGATGAACAGAGGCGGGTTCCAGTTTTCTTTAATCTTCCAGCGGACTACTTTTTGTTCTCCAACTTTTTTATAGGCGGGTTCCTTGTATAGGAGAATTCCCCTTCTTTGCCATGGCGGCGTTTTAGCCAAGTTTATTCCACGCTTAAACAAGGTTTCATGGATTTCCTCCGCTTTCATTCCCTTCATTTTTCTAGCTATTTCTAGAGGTTTGTAGCCCATTTTCCTGAAAAACCAGTAGGCGTAGGCGTTGTTGTGATTTCTCCAAGCGTTGGCCTGCCTCCAAGCTAAGTATTTAACCACCGCGTTTTCGTCGGGTATTATGGCAATTTTTGAATCAAAAGCCACAGCACTGATTTTGCCCAATAAATTCTGAAGATGCAAAGTGAAAGCCGATGAAACCGCACTGGGCATGATGGAATCTATTTTCTCCACTCTTCCGCGGAAAGGCGCGTTGTCCATAAATAGAACGTTCAGTTCGTCGCTAACCACATAGATTAAAGCGGGATTGAAGCCTTTTTCGAAGAGTATCTTGCCGGAATAGACAAGGCATTTGGCAATTTTTTCATCGAAGGGTTTTTCAACACCAAGGGTTTCCGAGAGCTTTTTGAACTTCCACCCGTCAAGCCTTACGAAGAAGTTTGCTTTGTGTGGAACTGAAATTTTTGAGAAAATTTCGTTTTCTGTTGGGCCTTCGTGGTTATTCAAGGATGATCCTTGCGTCAACCGTTTTTGCGCCCTTTTCATAAACCATTATAGGGTTGAGGTCTAATTCCTTTATCTCCGTGTGTTCCATCACAAGTTTCGAAGTGTTCAGTAAAATTTTGGTTATGGCCTCCATATCTGCGGGAGGCAAATTCCTATAGCCCTTTAGCAGCGGGTAAGCCTTTATTTCCATCAACATTTCGCGGGCTTCATCCTTCGTTATTGGCGCTATTCTGAAGGTGACGTCTTTTAAAATTTCAACAAAGACTCCTCCAAGGCCAAACATTAGGGTTGGGCCGAACTGGGGGTCTTTTATGGCGCCTACAATAACTTCTGTGGATGGTGGCGCCATTTCCTGAACTATTACACCGATGATTTTCGCGTCTTTTTTGTGTTTTTTAACGTTTTCCATCATTCTTTTGTAAGCGGTTTTAACCTCTTTTGCGTCTTTTAGGTTTAGCATGACTCCGCCTACGTCTGACTTGTGGATTATGTCGGGCGAAACTATTTTTAAGACGACTGGAAAGCCGATTTCCTCTGCGATTTTTACGGCTTCATCCTCGTTTTTGGCGAGTTCAAATTTTGTGACTGGTATGTTGTATTCCATGCATATCGTTTTTGCTTCTGTTTCGTAGAGGTGTTTTCTTCCTTCTTTAGCGGCGTTTGCAATTATTTGGGAAGTTTGCTTCATGCCACCGCCTCGAGAACAGTTAATAGTTTATGTTTAAGTTATTTAAGAAATTTCTTAGCAAAAGGGGAGTTCAGCTTAACTCTTGTAGAGCTTTAATCCTTTTAACGATATGTGGATGGGTTGAAAAGACCTCGTTGAGTCTGTCAACCCACGTTAACCTTTGAGCCATTATTTCTTCTACTAACTTCTGGTCGCTTGAAGTTGCCATCACCGAGAGCATCATGGACTCTGTTTCCGCTCTGTCTGGGTCTGTTATGAAAAGGGCTTTGAAAGCGTTCAAGTGCTGCGTATCGTTTCTAATTCCTTTCATGTTTTTGACCGCGTGCACTATTTTCGCAAGGCCCGTTGAAAGTTTTTGCGCCCCGTTTTCCACGATGGTGGCGCTATGTCTGTCAGCGTAGTATTCACGGACACGGCTTAGGAAGGATACGCACACGTATGTTAGGAAAAACGAAAAGGCCACGAGCCCCATACCTAAAAGAGCCATTCCGCCGTTTTCGTTTCTTTGTCTCCTGCCGTACATAGAGGAAACCATTATGGAATAGCCTATGTAGTAGAATAGGGCTGGCAGGAGCGAGACCACCATCATGACTTGGACGTCTCGATGCTTCAAGTGCCCAAGCTCATGACCTATGACTGCTTCAACTTCTCCTTCATTTAAAGTCTTCAGCAAGCCTTCCGTGACGGCGACGCGGTTTCCCGTCACCGGCGAACCGTAGGCGAAGGCGTTTGGTATTGGGATGCGCGCCAACATGAGTTTCGGCTTTTTGATGCCGCTTTTGCTGCTCAAGTTTTCCACTATTGCGTGGAGCCTTGGATTTTCGCTTTCTGGGATTTCTTTTGCACGGTACAGGGTGTCAATAATGTAGGGGGATATAAGCCATTGGAGGATGTTTATGGCTACCACGAATATTCCAATGTAGATTAAGCCAACTTGGAGGAGGCTTAGGATGACCGCTATAACAAGGGTTGAAAGGGTTATGATTATGGCTAGGGCCGCCGCCATCGACAAACGAAGTTTCCAGAGGCTCGGCATCTCCATCCTCGAGTGTTCAACCACCAAAACCAGCTTATATACATTGCGCGTCTTTCAAGCAAAATTTATAAGAGGTAATTTTATTTTTGCGGGCAGTTTATCTTTGTCTATGCAAGCGCTGGTTGACGACGTAGGGAGCTTCCCTTTGCCGCATTTTGTTAAACGGGAAGCCTTCGAAAAAGCTTATGCTATGGCAAGGGAGTGGGCTGCTGGAGGCAAAACTCTCTTTGAAAACGAGTTTTTGGCTAGAAACTTTTGCGATGTGGTGAGGGCTTCTTTCAAAATGAAGTGGGCGGCCGGTTTAGATGTTGTTAATTACCCGCAACACTATGATATACGTCGCCAGTTCACTGAGGTGATCCTTAAAGCCATGGAAAAAGGCACATACATTGTTGCCGAAAAAGATGCAGTCATACCAGAAGTTTATGTCATCGGCGGCGAAGCCAAACAACTCTGTGAAGAGTTTGGCGTGGAAAAGATTTCGCTTAGGGTCTGCGTTACGGGTCCCTTTGAGCTTTACCTTCAAATGGTTGGAACAAAAGCCTACCGAGATGTTCTGTTAATGTTTGCGGAAACGGTGCGGAGGTTCGCTGTAAACTCGCTTTTAAACTCGAAATATGTTAAGACCGAGGTAGTTTCACTAGACGAGCCAAGTTTTGGTTTTCACGACGTGATGGCCGAAAAAGACGTGGTTTTGGAAGTTTTGGAGAAGGCTTTCAGCTTTAGTAGGGCGGTAAAACAGATTCACGTTCACTCCACATCAAGAATAGCTGAGCTCTTGAAAGTCAACAACATAAACGTGGTTTCGGTGGAATATGCTGCTTCCCCCAAAAACTTGGATGCGATATCAAAAAGTATGTTGGAAAGAGCGGACAAACAAATCCGCGTAGGCATAGCGAGAACGGACATAGACGCCGTTTTAGCGGAGCTTTATGGGAAAGGCGTTATGAAACCACAAATATGGCAAATCGTGGATGACGAAGAAACCATAAAAAAGAGATTCCAAAAAGCTAGGGAAAAGTTTGGAGAAAGACTATCCTTCACCGGGCCAGACTGCGGCCTCGGCGGCTGGCCAAGCCAAGAAGCCGCGCAACTACTTTTGAAAAGGACTGTTAAAGCTGTGAAAGATGCTAGTAACCCTCATTTTAGCGGCGGTTGATCAGCAAAACTTAAATATTAGAGTTTTTTAAGAGCCGAAAATTCGCGGTGAAAATTATGCGTATGAAAAGTTTAGTTGTAATTACCTTGCTTTCCGCCTTCGCCTTTGCAATACTTATTGGGCAAGCCGAGGCTCAACATGTTTCCTCAAATGCCGCAGAGGTTTATGTTGGAGTTTGGCTTGTAAATGTTGAGAGAATTGATTTGGCTGCCAGCAGCTACCGCCTAGACTTTTACATATGGTTCAAGTTTAACCCTTCTGAAATTGATTTGGCAAAAGTGAAGGAGTTCGAAATAGTCAACGGTGCCCCAACAAGGACTCCGGAAGTTGTTGCTCAAGAGGAAGGCCGCATTGAATACCGTATAAGGGGAGAGTTCATAAAAACTTTCGATTTTACCCGCTACCCTTTTGAAGTTCACACGCTCACTATTGAGTTGGAACATAAAAACCTTAACGCGTCCCGCTTAATTTTTAAGCCTGATTCCGAGTCAGCCATAGATGAGACGGTTAATGTTGCCGGGTGGGAGATAGGAGGATTTGAGCAGAGTGTTGTAGAACACTCTTACGGCCACGAAGCCTATTCAAGGTATGTTTTCAGCCTGCGTTTAAAAAGGCCTGTGCTTTCCGCCTTTGTTAAGAGCGTGCTTCCGATATCGGTTATAACGACTATATCGCTTTTGACGTTTTTCATTTCTCCGCAGAACTTTGGCCAGAGGATAGGCCTAGCTGTTTCAACGTTAATGGCGGCGTCAGCCTTTCATCTTTCGCTGCTTAGTGGCATACCGCCCATAGGCTATTTGACCTTGGCTGATAGAATGATGCTCTCCGTGTATGCCATTTTCCTCTACAACTTGTCTGTGTCGGTTTACATTATGAGGCTTGTGGACGCTAAAAGGATTGAGGAAGCCCAAAAATTCAACGCCAAAGCCTTAAAAACGCTTGCAATTCTAATAGTCCTTCTAATCGCGATCCAGCTGGTTGCATGATAACATAAAATGGCAGCTCCGCCCCTTTTATTTTCGCCTTCTCCCTAGTCCGCCTTTGGGGAATGTTTCACGATTTGTGAAGCCTTTTGTATATGACTGTAACACTCGTCTGGGTTGTCGGCGAGGGTGTGCCTTTGGCTATAGGGCGTCTCTGTATATGCCTATAACCGCATTCACATTCAAATCCAACTATTTTTCCGCCTTTTTTGATTTTTCGCCACTTTGTAGATGGGCATTTAGCGTTTTGTTTGTGGATTTTCCATAGGACGTGGGCTTCTTCTTGGGTTAGGGGGGCGTAGTGCTTTGCCATTGTGAAGTACCATACGGCGTAGACTAGGAAGGTGGTCCAAACGGTGGCTGTCAGGATTTCTATCATTTATTCGCCACCTCATGTGTATTCTTGTTCTACGTGTGTTCAATATGTCCCATATGGGACATATCCGTTTACGAAATAATACGACTTAAGATATAAACGTTATTTAAAAAATCGAATATCCACCTTCAGAACTGCTTAAGAACATCGCTTTTATCCATAATATAACCGCAGTAGTGACATTTCAGAACCAGCGGCTCCTCGCTTTTAACGTAGAACTTCGACTGGACTGGTTCGTTGCTGTTGCTCACACAAGCGGGATTAGCGCATTTAACAATACCTTCGATAATGCTGGGCAGTTTAACCCTCTGTTTCTCAACAACCTTGTAGTTGCGGATAATGTTGATGGTGGCGTGGGGCGCCAACAACGCAATTTTGTGGACCTCTTTTGGGTTAAGCTCTCTGCCCTCGATCTTAACTATGTCTTTAATTTTAAACCGTTTGCTCGGCACGTTAATGGCTATGGTGATTATGCGGTTCTCTCTGCCCGTTATCCCTAAAATCTTGATAACGTCTAATGCGTGGCCGCCCGTAATGTGGTCTATGACAGTGCCATCCTTAATTTTTGAAACATACAGCATAGTCTCACTCATTTTGCCAGCCTTCCCCAAGGGTTAATAGTTGGCTTTTGGATAAAAGGTTTAAACTTTTGTTTCTGCCTTTTATGGCTGTAGAGCGTGTAGATGAAAAGCTATTTTAAGCGGAGCACAGAGCTTCTGTTTGGGGCGCACGTTTGGAATTCGCTGGAAGGGACATAATATCCATCCGCGATTTTTCAAGAGAAGAAATTGACCATATATTGAAAATTGCCAGCGCCATGGAGCCCTTGGCCCACAAAGGTTCAGAAATGCTTAAGGGCAAAATTCTCGCTACACTGTTTTTTGAACCCAGCACCCGCACCCGCTTGAGCTTTGAGGCAGCCATGCACAAGCTTGGAGGCTCCACCATAGGTTTTGCAGGAGCCGAAATAGCCTCTGTCCGAAAAGGCGAAAACTTGGCTGACACAGTGCGCACAGTTGAAAACTACGCCGACGTAATAGCCATAAGGCATCCCCTTGAAGGTGCAGCGAGGCTAGCCGCAGAATTCGCAAAAGTGCCTATCATAAACGGTGGAAGCGGCGCTGAAGAACACCCAACCCAAGCGCTTCTAGACCTATACACTATTTTGAAAGAGAAAGCCACCATAGACGGCTTAAAGATAGCCTTAATGGGCGATTTAAGATATGGCAGAACAGTGCATTCCTTAGCTTACGCCCTCTCCAACTACAACGTGGAGCTATACCTTGTTTCACCTGAATCCCTAAAAATGCGGCGGGAAGTCCTTGAAGAAATAAAGGGCAAAATTCCAGTAATAGAAGAAACAAACATAGCCAGAGTAATTCCAAACTTGGACGTGTTATATGTGACAAGAATCCAACAGGAACGTTTTCCAGACCCAGCCGAATACATGAAGGTGAAAGGCTCTTACAAAATCACCTTGGAGCTTTTGAAAAACGCTAGGGAGGACATGATCATTTTGCACCCGCTCCCCCGCGTGGATGAGATAACCCCAGAGGTAGATAATACGCCTCACGCCCGCTATTTCCAGCAAGTCTGGAACGGCATAGTTGTACGGATGGCTTTGCTTGCGTTAATTCTAGGCGCAGTGAAATAGGCTAGCAGGGTTATGGGTAACGCCTAAAAACTGTTAGGGTGCCGGTGGAGCCGCAGCTCGGGCATTTGTGGAGCGCGCCGAAAATGGTTTTGCGGCATTGACTACAGTGGGTTAGGGTGCGGTTGTAAGTGAAAAAGGGAACGTCATAACTTTCAACAAGCCTTTTTGTTAAGGCGAGAAGGGTTTCAGCATTATGCTCGGCTTCGCCAAGCTCTATGAGGGTGAGGTTTCCCCCCTCAAGTTGTTTGTAAAGTTCCTTTACAGCGGCCAAAGTTTTCAGAGAAGTCTCCAAGTTTTGAGCGCTTATTTTACAGAAAGACGAATAGTAAGGCTTTTCCCTTGTTCCACGAAATCGAGTTTTTGCAACACCGAAACGTTCAATATCCTGCCTAGCCAGCCTTACAGAAGCCTCGGGAGAATGCAAGGCGGACAGTAACACGCGTCTATCGCGTCTTCTTTCGTTTTTATGGATGAATTCCGAGGCATACCGCACAATTTCAAGGGCAAACCTTAAGGAACTTTCGTCTTCGCAGAGGCTTCTCCCGTGGAACGCTTCCACCGCCTCTTCTAAACCGGTCAAGTTCACCAGATGGGCGGAGTTTTCCAACCTGAAATATTGGTCCCCGTTAACTCTTTGGAAGAGAAAACGTAGAAAACCTTTACCGTTCTGCTTTAACATTCTAAACTTGAGTTCAAGGGCGCGCACCGCCATTTCAAGTTTTTCCATTAAAAGCTCGAAAAACTTGGCTCTGTTGCCTTCACATTCATAAGTTGTCCGTGGTAAATTGACAGCCACAACCCCTAAGGTTCCGGTGCGAAGGGTGTCAATCTCCCAGTCACCTTCAAGGTTTGGCTTAAGCCTACATCCTGAAGGCGAAAAGGCAACGTGTTTTTTATCTTCTCCGAGAAAGCTTGCAAAGTATAGTGCGCTTCCTCTTGCAGCTAAAGAGTGGGCGTTGAGTAGCGTGTTAGCCGCCATGCCGTCCTTAAAGGCTTCGGGGCGCAGTTTGACGATAACCTTGGGGTTTAAAAAGGGTTTAAATGTGTTTTCTTCGGCTAAAACTTCCAGTGTAAGCCTTGCTAAGAGCAGGCATTCGTCGAGAAAATCGCCGTAGACTCCAGAAATGCTTGAGGCGGCAACGGGCTTATCCGCTAGAAAATCTGGAACCGTTAGCTCAATGTTAAGCGAGGCATTGATATGCTGGTTTACGTTTAAAATGAACTGCCTCAAAAGCTCCTTAATTTCGACGGTTTCCAAACCCTTTGAAAAAGGCGCCAAGAACACATTGAAATACTCGAGAATCTGCGCTTCGCTAACCTCTCTCGCCGAGTGCAGCAAAACGTTAAAGGCTAGGTTTAATGCAGCCTCCAAACTTTTAGGAGAATGAAAAAATGAGGGGGCCTCAGCGCTTTTGAAAAAGAACCTTAAATCATGCACCGTTTCACTTGGTTTCAAAATCCAGTATCCTATTTCTTCCAAGTGGATTTCCCCAGACAAGTGGGCGTCCGCCACATCCCTTGGGAGCACGTTTAAAAGCGTATATTCGCCGAGAACATTTTTCCCAAACTCCTCGCAAAGATAAGAAGCGCCTTGGTCAACTTTGCCTTTAGCCAGCACATGTGAAACATCATGCACTGGAAGCCCAAGGCGGGTTAGTTTGTGGCGGTATTCCTCCAAACCTTTCTCGACGAGGATCCCGTTAACAACCTCCCTTATCAAGGGCGCCGTCAAATATCTTGTTTTAGCCTTTAAGAGACGTTTTTCCGCTTCCCTAGCAACTTTTTTGGCCTGTTCAACTGGCATGTTCGCCTCCTTAACGAGGGAATCCACAATCCGGTTAACGTCGAACTCTTCAAGGGTGAACCGTGAAGTGCGGACAAGAATTCTCTGCGGCTTCAAACTCTTTTTTTCAATTTCTTCGGCAACCTCAAGAACCATTTTGCCTAAATCGGTTAAGCGATACTTTTTGGATTCCGCGTTAACCTCAACCAGATCCGCCTTAAGTAAAAACTTTAAGTGGTAAGCGAAACGTCCCGCATCTCGGCTTGGACTCATCTTCAAAAGGTTCATCAACTCCGTGTAGGAAAGCTCCCCCTCGTCAAAGAGGAGATTTAAAATCTGAAGGCGAACAGCTGAAGAAACAGCCTTTAATACGCGAATTCCCCGCAAGCGCTGATGCTGCGGGCTAGACACCCTTCAAACCTCCCAAGGCACTTCGCCAAACACTGCGAGTAGTTATAGTTAGCGTTGAGGGTTTAAAGGTTAAGAAAACACCTTTATTAAACCTAACCCAAAACATACAATGAGATACACCAAGCTGAAAGGGGCTGTCGGCTAGCTTGGTCTAGGCTCTGAGCCTCGGGCGCTCGGGACCCCGGTTCAAATCCGGGCAGCCCCACCATCATAGAACTGAATAAAACGCTGTTTTTGGCTTTGGCTCATTATGTGTATGGTGGGTTCTATCGCCCAAAAAATTAAAAGAGAGGAACTCGTAGGTTTAAATCTTGTTTCACGTTGCTGTGTTAAAGAGCACCCCTTCAAATATAACGCAATATTTAAGCTTTTAAAATGTAATATTCTCATGTGAGCTCTTTTGTCTGAAAGCAGTTCTGGTGGAGGTAGGCGGCCAAGGCTTTTTGACATGCCAGAGTGTAAAAACTGTGAGTATAAGAACAGCCCGTACTGCTGGAATCAGTGTCCCTACAACATTTGGAGAAAGCGTTAGCACCCAACTTCCACAATAAAGTTGGCTTATAGAAGACATGGTTTCACTAAATCATCGTATTTTGGAAAGGAATTTTGAATAGACAAACGCAAAATTGTTAAGAGTTTTCGAACTCTATGTTATGTTAGGCAGTTGTGAGGATGCATCCCATGGGGTGGGAGCACACCTTAACAATAGACAAAAAGTTCATTGTAGCCCTTATCCTTGTTGCAGTTGCCTTAGGATGCGGCTTCTCAGCTGTTTACTGGGATTTGAAAACAACCCTAAACACTTTACAAGATAAGTACGCCAGCGTTTCAACTCAACTGGAAACTCTTGAAGGCTTGATAGAACAGCTTCATTACATTCAGAAACTCAACTTGACCGCTGTCCAAATATACAACAAAACCAGAAACTCCGTGGTTTTAGTCATAGCTGGCAGCAAGTCGGGCTCCGGCTTTGTTTATAGGGTTGAAGCCAACGGTAAAGGATACCTTATCACAAACTATCACGTTGTAGAGGGTTCTGAAAGCAATGTTAAAGTGACGTTTTTCATTGACGGTAAGCCGATTCAAGTCGCCGCAACGGTTAGGGGAAAAGACATTTACAGCGACCTAGCAGTCTTAGAGGTCCACGGGCTTCCAGCGGAGGCGAAGCCGTTGTCTGTTGGCGATTCCACAAGGCTTTTTGTGGGTGAACCTGTCTACGCTATTGGCAACCCCTTCGGCTTGGAGGGTTCAATGACTTCTGGAATAGTAAGCCAACTTGGCAGAGTTTTAAGGCTAAGCGATCTAGGCGTGCCTGAACCTTGGGGGAAATACTCCATAGTTGACATCATACAGTTTGACGCCGCCGTTAACCCGGGAAACTCTGGAGGGCCCCTGCTTAACAGCATAGGCCAAGTTGTAGGCGTAACCTTCGCTATAGAAACAACGGAAGAAGTGAAAGCGTTTATAGGCATAGGCTACGCCATCCCATCAATAATAATGAAGAGGGTTGCAGATTCAATAATCGCTCGGGGCAAGTATGAGCATCCATGGATGGGCATAGCATACAACGCCAGCCACATAGGCGGCTTATTAATCGTCGATGTAGACTCTACGGGGCCTTCTTTTGGAAAACTGAAGCCCGGAGACGTAATTGTAGCGGTTGACAACCGGACGATAAACCGCGCTGAAGACATGATAATTTATCTAGAGAGATATAAAAGCCCCGGCGACACTGTAAGTTTAAAGGTTATGAGAGACAACAAGCTTGAACTTGTGGCTGTAACCCTTGGAAAAAGACCGGAGTAAGCGGGCAATTCCTGCCCTAGAATTTCTGGAAAAGGGTGATTAACGTTAAAGCAACAGTCATCACTATTGCAAACGCAAAAGGCATGTTCGGCGATGTGTTGTATAACACTCCGCCCAAGTACGGCGCCAGTATCGAGGCGAACATGCTTATTGTTTGGGGTATGGAAATCCATCGAGCCCTTATGGGCTCCGGAGCCATAGGCCCAATAATGGCGCTCATCAAAGACCATACTGTGTAGGAGGCTCCTGTTAAGAAGAACGCCAATGCCAAGAGGTAAAAGTTCCCTGTTAAAAGAATGACAGCCAGCGAAAAACTGCAGAGCATCATTAAAACGGCGAGGGCGAATTTTTTCCCGTGTTTGTCGCCGAGTCTTCCGAGGGCTATGCCTAAAACAGCTGAGCCAGCGAAGGCTATGGAGCCAAAAACTCCGATTTCGAAGTCTCCATAATTGTGTATGTCCGCCAAAAACTTTGGCACAAAAGGACGATACATCATTAAAACAAACATTGTGGCTGCGAAAAAGGCTGAAATCGCCACGAGTTTTCCGGTTTTTAGAAGCGTCAACGTTGATGGGTAACCCTCAAGCTTTTCCTCTTCGGGTGGCTTGACGTGTTGGCTTCTGATGAAAGCCAGAATAAGCGTTGCCAAAGTGTATAGAACAAAGGATACAAGGAAAACCGTTTGCATGCCGACTTTTCCAGCTATGTATCCGCCCACGGCTGGCGAAAAAATATAGCCCAAAGACCAGGCTGAAGATATAACCGTAAACGTTAAAGTAAGCCTGTCCTTGTCGGCAGCCGTTACAATGTAGGCTGTGCTTGTGGGTCCGCCAAGCCAAAACCCCCAAAGAAGCATTCCTGGAACCATCTGCACCCAGTTTCTTGCAAAAGCGAAGATTAGGGGTGTTGGAATCCACGCAACCCACCCGGCTATCATAATCTTTTTCCGGTCATATTTGTCGGCAAGTGCTCCGGCGGCCAGAAGGGTCAAGGCAGCTGTCAAGCTTGTTAAGGCGTATAGCGCGCCGACCTCGACGGAGCTGGCTCCTAAAGCCTCCGTCATGTAATAGGGTAGAAGATAAGCGTAAAGGCCGTCTCCAAAAGCTCCTACAAGATTTGAGGTGAAAATCAGCCTTAGGTCTCTGTTCAAAATTTTGAAGGAAGCACTGAACCCCGAAGTTTTTTCGCGTATAGTTGTCAAACAGTTTCCTCGCTGTGACTTGCTACCATGTTCCCGTTCCGGAATTATTAACTTTGAGATGGAGGAAGGGTTAAGAAAATTTTGCAAAAGTGTGTCAAGTTCTTCTGTCAATTATGTCTTGGGCGTCTGGGCCCGTGCCGATTAAAACCACTGGAATGCCTATTTGCCGTTCAATTTCCTTTACAAAGGCTTTAGCTTCTAATGGCAAGTCCTCAAATTTTTTCACACCCTTACAGTTCGGATACAACGCGTCCAGCTTCGTCAACGCCGCTTGGGTTGCACCATTTATTACCGCAGCCTTCTTCGCAATTTCAAAGTTGAAGGGGGCTGAACGCCTTTCGCGGCCCGTGCCGGCGGCGAGCTCAAACCATCCACGTTTAACCGCTTCCTCTTTTGAAAGCTCCCCTGGCAATGGCCCAGCCCCCACCCGGGTCATAAAGGACTTGAAAACTATGAGGACTTCGTCAACCTTTGTTGGCCCCACTCCTGCCTCGGAACACACTGCGGAGGCGCTTGTGTCCCTTCCAGTAACATACGGGTATGTTCCAAAGAAGAGGGAAAGCATTAGCCCCTGTGTTCCTTCCAGAATGACTTTCTTTCCGGAGTCTATGGCGTTGTTCACTTCCAAGGCTACATCGGTTAGGTAGGGCTGCAGTTCCGGAATGTCCCTGGCGAGTTTGGCTGTTCTTCGGACTCGTTCCTCTATGGCTGGCCCCACTCCCCAGCCTGTTGTGCCTATGCCTTTTAGGTGGGCGCTTGTCTTGTCCTGTTCAGAGTGTTTCTCCTCGATTACAGAGGCTTGGTGGTCTATGCCTATGCGGTTCTTCACCTTTGTAAGTTCCACTTCTTCGAGAAACTTTGCGACGTGAATGTTTGCTCCAGCGCCTATAAGCAAGCGGCAGTTTTCATAAACGAAAGCGGCTGGAACCATGTGGAGCGCGTAGCGTTTCCCCTCAAGCCAAACCGTGTGCGCCGCGTTAACAGAACCAGTTCGAACACAAACGTCTATCTTATCCTTTAAAGCCAAATAAGAAATTATTTTCCCTTTACCTTCGTCTCCCCAGAAACCGCCAACTATAACAGTGCACGGCATGTTTGCTCACGGTTATGAAAATTTGCTGAAACATATTTAAGGTTATTTTAGTTTTTTATGTTAAAAGTTTCTAGCCACCTTGTCTACCGTCAGTTATAACCGGGTTAAAGTCTAGGAGCTTCGCCCATGCAATGTTTTTTAGGGGTATTTGAAGCGCGCCGGCTTTGCCGTATGGAACGCACTTAACAGAGACCTCCCCCTTCAACTTGTCTTTTCGAATTTCCGCAAGCCGCACATTAACAATAACCGAGCCATCCTTAAGGTGGAGGTTAACATTTTTTCCCAAAAAGGACTTGGCAATGTTCAAAGTGAACCCTTCCATTTCTATCACCATTCCAAATCTTTTTCAACTATCTTGCTCCAGCAACGCCTACAAATGGGAAGCTTTTCTCCTTTAAACATGATGTAGACTTCGATGTCGTCGTTTTTGCACTCCCTATGCCACGGGTTTCTACAACGCTCCATAAATGAACCCGCCAAACTGCAATTTCCAGCGTTTGCCTTTTAAATCATGCTGTGGAGTGGTATTCCTGCACCGGGGGGAGAGATGAGTTAAAGTGAAAATCAAACCTTATGAAAGCACGATGATTTCGGGCGAAATCCTCTCTTTGGTTGCCGTTAACAGTCCAACGGTCGGCTTTGCAATAAAAGGCGGAATGGGGTTGGTGGGGCTCCCAGGGTTTATGAAAAGGATTTCGCCTTCCCATCTTACGTTTGGGTGATGGGTATGCCCATAAACAAGCACGTGGAACCCGTTCTGTTTAGCTATTTCCCGCATCTTCCCCATCCCAAACATGGTTCCAGGGTCGTGCATGACCCCAATCTTCCAGTCAAAAACTTTAACAGAGTTCATTTTAGGGAGTTTCCCACGGATCTCCGGGCCATCCATATTTCCATAAACGGCCAAAACCGGAGCGATCTGCTCCAACCTATCTATAACCGTTAAATCCACCAAATCCCCAGCATGAATGATGTAGTCGGCTTTCTCGAAAATTTCGAAGACTTTTTGGGGAATCTCCCGAGCGCGAACAGGCACATGGGTGTCCGAAATAAGCCCCACAATCTTTGCTGAACCCTTATCTTTTACCTGTTTTAAAGCGGCTTCCTGGCTGAGCATCACGCAAACCTCTTTCCAGATAATTTGGTCCTCCTTTGTAGATAAATTTTAAAACGTTAACCTCTTGTCTTTCACGGTTTGGAGACAAAACGGTTTCCTTTTATGTAAAACCTTAAACCCTGCGGGAGGTCCATTTTCACGCCTATCCTATGGGAAATGCAAACATCAAAGCCTTCTTTACCGGCTTCAGCTACATCCACTATGACCAGATCGCTATTACCTTCGGTGATATCTACGCCGTTTAGTTCTTTTGTTATGGCTAACGCTTTAGTCAATTTTCCCGGACCGCTGGTTAACGCTTTTAGGTTTTCGATTTTCCGGTTTTTCTTCATGACTTCTATTCCCTGAAGAGGTTCTAGAGCCCTTATTAAGACAGCGCCGACCTTGCCTTTGGGATGGGCCACTATGTTTAGGAGCCAGTTTCCGTGAACCATGTAAATGAATGTTCGGCCGGCTTCGCGAAACATGGGTTCATTGAAAGTTTTTCGCCCCTTGTAGGCTTTTGAGGCCGGATCATCTTCACCATAGTAGGCTTCGGTTTCAACAATTTTTCCGCTCAAAACTTGGCTTGCCAAACGTCTAACAAGCACTTTTCCAAGAAGCTCCCTTGCCACTGTGGCGGGATCCCTTTCGTAAAAGCTTCTTGGCAACGCGTTCATAGCTGCTAGAATTTTGGCGTTAGACTTTAAAGCCTTTTAATCCAAAATTAACATTCTGTGGTGAGGCGGGTTGATTGATTCCTATGATTTCGGCGTGATGGTTATAGGCGGGAAACGCTACACAAGCGACCTCATAGTTTTTCCAGAAAAAGTTTTAAGCGGGTGGTGGAGGAGGGAGGGCCACGAACTTTGCGTGGAAGACTTGAAAGAGGTTTTTAGTCAAACACCCCCGCCGGAGGTGTTAGTTGTTGGCACGGGTTATTCCGGCCTTGTCAAGGTTTTGCCAGAAGTTGAAAAAGCCTTGAAAGAGCGGGGAATAAAACTCGTAGCCCAGCCCACACGGGAAGCCTACAAAACTTTCAACGGGCTTTTGAAAGCTGGCAAAAGGGTTGCCGGCGCCTTCCACCTAACATGTTGAATGTAAAGTTTTAAATCATCTTGCCACAAATTGAAGGTTGAACGGTGAAATGGATGGGCACAAAGCTTCTGAAAGAAGTTGAAGAAGAAGTTGCAACCCTTCTAAGTGATTTAATAAAAATAAACACCACAAACCCTCCTGGAAACGAAACCCAAGCAGCTAAATATCTGGCTGAAACCCTAGAAAAGGAAGGCTTCAAATGCGAGGTTTTAGAGTCCGCTTCCGGAAGGGGAAACATAATCACCCGCTTGAAGGGCACTGGTAAAAAGCCCAGCCTACTATTGCTTTCACATTTGGACGTGGTGGCTGCTAACCCAAAAGAATGGAGCGTTGATCCCTTCTCTGGGCTTGTTAAGGACGGCTTTGTCTGGGGTAGAGGCGCCATGGACATGAAGTCCATGACAGCCATGGAAGTCATGGTTCTGAAGCTTCTGAAACGCAACGGCGTCAAGCTTAAAGGCGACGTTATATTGGCGGCGACGGCCGACGAAGAGAAAGGCGGAGAATACGGCGCCGGCTGGCTTGCCCGCAACCATCCGGAAAAAGTTAGGGCTGACTACGTCATAAACGAGGGAGGCGGCCACGCGGTTCCAGTAAACGGCAAAAACGTTTTCACCATTCAAACAGCCGAGAAAGGCATATTATGGTTTAAGGTTAAGGCGAAGGGCAGACCGGGGCATGGCTCAGTGCCTGGCGCCGCCGACAACGCCATCCTCCGCATGAACAAGGTGGTGGATAGGCTTGGCAATTACCGGGCGGAAATCATGCTAACGCCCACCGTGAAACAGTTTTTGGCAGTTATGGCTGAAGAGCAGAGAGAAGCAAAGGAAGCCCTAACCTTCCTGCTTCAAAACCCAGCCAAGGCCGACGAAGTCCTGGACTTGTTAGCCCAAAAAGACAAGGCTATGGCTGAAGAGCTTCGCGCGATGCTAAGGATGACAATAGCCCCCACAATTATTCATGGCGGCGTTAAAGAGAACATAATCCCATCCGAATGCGAAGCCGTCTTCGACTGCAGAATTTTGCCTGGGCAAACCACAACCGAAGCCCTAAACCGCGTAAAAGAGCTTTTGAAGGACATTGGCCTAGACAAGCTTGATTTTGAGATAATTCAAGCCAACGAGCCTTCAGAATCCCCCATGAACACGCCTCTGTATAGGATTATGGCGGAAACTCTAAAAGAGTTTGAGCCCAACTGTGCAGTAGCCCCGATTCTCTTGACTGGTGGAACGGATTCCCGATTCTTCAGAAGAATGGGCGCCACGTGTTACGGTTTTCAACCAACGCTCTCCGACCTGCCCTACGGCGAAATCCTAAAAATGGTGCACGGCATAGACGAGCGCATTTCCACGAGAAACCTAGTGTTTGGAACAAGCGTCCTATACAATGTCGTAGAAAAATTCATGACATAAAGATTTTCAACCATGCTTTCATTACGAAAAAAGCGGTTTTTAACGGTTACAACAAGCGTTTGTAAGCTGAAATTATAAATATGAGCGTTTACGTTTATGCCTAGAAAAGGGAGGAGTCGCCTTTGCCAGCAATTGAAGTCGGCAGAATATGCGTTAAAGTCTGTGGAAGAGAGGCAGGCAAAAAATGTGTGGTAGTCGACGTGATAGACAAGAACTTCGTGCTTGTCACAGGGCCCAAAAACGTGACGGGTGTTAAGAGGCGAAGGGCAAACCTGAACCATTTAGAGCCTTTAGCTGAGAAAATAGACATTAAACGTGGGGCCTCCGACGAGGAAGTTGTTGAGGCATTAAAGGCGAAAGGCCTATTGGAGGCTATGGCTGAGCCCGTCAAACCAGCCATAACTCAAGCTTGACAACTGTTATTAGGCGCATCTATCTGCTTTTAAATTGAGGTGTACCGTTAAAAATGCCCAGAAGCGTTGCTCCATGGATGGTTGAACGTAAACTGCTGGTTAAGGCTGAAGGCGAAACAGACCCCAAATATGGTTGTAAACCCGAAGAGCGTCCAGCAAGGGAATACATTAGGTTCGGCGTCATAAACCTAGACAAGCCAGCCGGTCCTACAAGCCACGAGGTAGCCGCATGGGTTAAACGCATAACTGGCGTGGAAAAGGTCGGCCACGGTGGGACCCTAGAAACCCTCTTAGCCGGAAAGGTGGGTTAGGGAAATCCCAACGTGACTGGCGTGCTTCCCATAACCTTAGAAGAGTCTAGGAAAATAGTGCAAGCGTTGCTCTTAAGTGGTAAGGAATACGTTTGCGTCATGAAGCTTCACGGCGACGTGCCAGAAAACCGCGTAAAAGCAGTGTTGGAGGAGTTTGAAGACACGATTTACCAGCGGCCGCCGTTAAGGGCTTCCGTAAAACGTCAACTGCGGACGAGGAAAATCTACTATATCGATTTTCTCGAGATGGATGGGCGGAACGTGCTTTTTAAGGTGGGATGCGAAGGCGGCACCTACATCCGCAAGCTGTGCTACGACATAGGCGAAGTTTTAGGCTGCGGCGCCCACATGCAAGAACTTCGCAGAACAAGGGCAGGGCCCTTCGTCGAGGAAGAGGGCCTTGTAACTTTGCATGATGTAGCCTACTGGTTTATGGAGTGGCGGGAAAACGGAGACGACGCCGTCCTAAGAAAGTTTATTCAATCCATGGAAAAGGCGTTGGCGCTTGTTCCCAAAATCTACGTTAGGGATTCCGCCGTAGACGCGCTTTGCCACGGCGCCAGCTTAACCGCTCCTGGAGTCTTGTCCCTTGAAACGGGCATAAACGCTGGTTCCATGGTGGCGATTTTCACGTTAAAAGGTGAAGCGGTGGCTTTGGCTGAAGCTCAAGCCTCCGCTGAGGAAATTCTAGGCATGGAGCATGGCGTAGTGGCAAAAGTTAAACGGGTTCTGATGCCTAGGGGAGTTTATCCAAAATGTTGGAAAAGCGGCGAAATATGATGGCCCATGGAAAAAATGAAACAGACCATTATTTCTCGGCGAAACCCAAGTCGAAGCCGCGTTTCGGGTTAATTCAAACCTACTTGAGAGGGCGCTCCTTCAAGTTTTTAACAGCCTCTGGAGTATTTTCGAAAAAACGTGTGGATTTAGGCACAAAACTGTTAATAGAAGCCATGGTTCTCCCAGAAACGGGCTTAGTGCTGGACATGGGATGTGGCTACGGCGCCGTTGGGATAGCAGCTGCAACGTTTAACCCAAAACTGCACGTAATCATGGTGGACGTAAACGAGCGGGCGGTTAAGCTTGCAAGGCGCAACGTTGAACTAAACAACGTTTACAACGTTGAAGTAAAACGAGGCAACCTATACGAGCCCGTCAAAGGCATGCTTTTCCACTGCATCCTTTCAAACCCCCCAGTGAGCACCGGCCTTTCCACAGTAAAAGCCATAATAACCGAAGCACCGAAACACATGGCGGAAAAAGCAACACTCCAAATGGTTTTTAAATCAAAAATAGGCGGAAAAAGACTCCAACAAATCTTCCATGAAACTTTCGGAAACTGCACAATACTGGCAAGAGAAAGCGGCTACCGAGTGCTAATGGCAGAAAAAGGATAATATAAACGGCACAAAATAAACACTCAAGTTGACCAAGCGCCGGGGTCTCCTAGTCAGGTAGGGAGCAGGCCTGGAGACAACAACGCCCCCTAAAAGCCATTAAGCCTGTGGCCCGATGGGGCCTCGTGGGTTCAAATCCCACCCCCGGCGCCTCCAACATTGTTTTCAATGAACCCC
>JANXDU010000030.1 GCA_025059195.1 Candidatus Bathyarchaeota archaeon | reverse complement strand
GCTGAGCTACCTCGGCTAATTTTGGAATACCCTCAGAGATTTTTTAACATTTCGTTACTTCTACACTTTATAAAGCATAATTGCCTTCCAAAGCTTAACATATGAAACGTTAAATCTTGGATTTTGCAGTTTAACTCCAGATGCTTCCTTGTTTCTGATAAAATGTTCAACATCCCATATAGCAATAAAAGCCAAGTGTTCCAAGAGAGACCGCAGCGCCACAATAGGTTTAGCGGCAAATCATCATATCGCGCCTTAACACCAATATCCTCAAGCAGACGTGCATACTTAGCCTTCAAGGGGAAGTGTCCTAATATCTTAACGGGGCGCTTAAGACTTTAGGTGGGCCGGGCCGGATTTGAACCGGCGGCCTCAGCCTCGTAAGGGCTGCGTCCTAACCAAGCTAGACGACCGGCCCTTCATTGCATTTGCGTTTGTGGATACAGATAAATTAGACTTGTTTTATATGAGAGTTGCGAATTAAGGGTGATGCTGTGAAAAGGGTTATGGCTACGGGGGCTGGAGGGCCGGCGGGCATAAACTTTATATTGTCGCTTCGTCTTGCCCCAGAGAAACTTTTCACCGTGGGAACGGAGGCCAGCCCTCACTTTTTCTACCTTGCGCCAACGGATAAGACGTATCTTGTGCCGAGGGCTGAGGAAAGAGATTATATCGATAAGCTTAACGAGATAATTCGAAAAGAAAGAATTGAGTTTCTACACGCACAAACAGACGCTGAAGTAGCTGTGGTTTCGGAAAACCGTGAAAAAATTGAGGCAAACACTTTCTTGCCGTCGAAAAGAGCTGTAAAGATATGCCAGGACAAACTGGAATCCGCCAAGATTTGGTTGAGGAAGGGGATTCCAACCGCCAAAACCATAGAAATACGCAGCGAAAAAGACGTGAACAGAGCCTTTGAAGAGTTTGGAAGCCCTATATGGATTAGAGCTAGACGCGGCGCTGGGGGGAGAGGAAGCACACCAGCCCCCAATAAAGAAACAGCCCTCTCATGGATTGAATATTGGGAAACACGCGGCATGAAATGGGAATTCATAGCCCAGGAATATTTACCGGGAAGAAACATAGGATTCCACAGCCTTTGGAAAAACGGGGAGCTGGTGACGTCTATGGCGAGAGAACGTCTTGAATACATATACCCGCACCTCGCTCCTTCAGGGATAACTGGAACCCCGGCGGTTCAAAGGACCATCCATGATGAAGACGTGAACAAAATCGCCACAGAGGCTGTTTTAGCCATAGACTCAAATTTTAACGGGATAGCATGCGTCGACCTTAAGGAGAACAAGGAGGGGGTTCCATGCGTCACTGAAATTAACGCCGCAAGAATGTTCACCACCGCGTTCTTTTTCTCTTACGCCAGCAAAATCTTACGAAAGGACTATTATGCAAACATCCCATACCTCTATGTTAAACTAGCCTACGAAGAAAGCGTTCCGGACATTCCAAAATACAACATTCTACCAGAAAACGTTTACTGGATACGCCATGTTGACGCTCCAGCGAAACTGGTGAAAAATGGTAAAGTTCTCGGCGAAATGTATAGTTGGTGCATACTATGAAGGTTTGGTATGACGCCTGTACGGGGAAACACGTGCGCTACGGTGCTGCTGTGGCAAGAAGACTCAGAGAAAAAGGACATGAAGTCGCATTAACAACTCGGAGACATCCAGACACACTTCCCCTCGCAGAACTTTTAAACGAAAAATTTATTGTGGTTGGGAGATACAACCCAAAATCGCTGTTTTCTAGGCTTAGAGAAGGCTTGCAACGCCAGTTGATGCTCTGCAAAATTTTTGGAGAAGCCCCTCCAGACGTTGCCATATCTCACGGCTCTGTAGACCAGATTCGGGTTGCCTTTGGCCTAGGGATCCCTGTGATCACAACGGTTGACACTCCATATGCCGAAGCCGTGCATAGGCTTACCTTGCCTCTTGCAGACTTCATTATTGCCTCTAAAGCCATTCCAAGAAAAACGTTACAGAAATACAACGTTAAGGGGAAAATTGTCCAGTTTGACGGTGTTGACGAGGTTGCGTGGATTCGTGGCTTTAAACCTTTGGTAAAGTATGATTTTGGAAAACCACTTATTGTGGTTAGGGAACTGGAGGAAAAGGCTGTTTATACAAAAATGAAGTTTTCTTTTGTCAATTTAGCTAAAAAGCTAACGAGAATAGGTAAAGTTGTCTTCCTTCCTAGGTACCGTCGAAGAACTGTTAAAGGCTTAATAGTCCCCAAGGGTTTTGTGGATTCTGCAAGTTTGGCGGCGCAAGCGGACCTTTTCGTAGGGGCTGGAGGAACAATTACGAGGGAGGCGGTGTTGCAGGGAACACCAGCAATTGTGGTAAATGTCTTTCAAGAACAATACGTAAACGATTATTTGGCTGAGAAGGGTTTCCCCATATTCAAAACGGATTCGCTCTCCGTCTTTGATTTGGCGAGGGAGATCTTGGGGCAAAAAAGGGATGTTCAAGATTTGCTAGCTAAACTTGAGAATCCCCTTGACGTAATTTCAAATATCGTGGAAAATTTGATTGGTGGTTAGCGAAATAAACCTAAGTCGTTGCGATAAAACTCAAATTGCCTTTTTTCTTGTTTCAATAAACTCTTTTCTCTTCGCCTCGTATTCATGCCTCGTCATCATTGGTTTTGCCGGTATCCCCTTAACCACGGTATTTGGGGGCACATCTTTTGTAACAACGCTCCCCGCGGCTACCACAGAGTTTTCGTAGACCGTAACGTTTGGAAGGATTGTTACGCACCCGCCGATAATAACATTATCCCTTATTATCGATGGCGTCAAACATCTGCTGTGGGGGAATTTGTCGTTTAGGAGGCTGGTGTTGGGTCCTATGAAAACGTTGTCGCCTATTTGGCATTCATTTGATATCGTTACGTGCGCCTGTATTATACAGTTCTTTCCAATAGTTACGTCTCTGCCGATGTCACAGAAGCTTCCTATGCGGGTTCCGTCGCCAATTTTTGTGTTATCGCCTATTACCACATAATTCCATACAACGACGTCCTTGCCGAATTGGACGTTTTTCCCTATAATTACGCCTTTGCCCTTTTTAGATATGGGCATAATTTTCCTCCCTTTGCTTTAATTATGGTGTGAAGCTTAAATAGTTTTGATGGTTTTAGTGTCTTCGCGTAATAAATAGGGGCGGTTGGAGATGGTTAAGGAAAAGGTTTTGGTTGTGGGTTTGGGTGAGGTTGGCCGTCCGTTGTTTGAGTTGTTAAAGGAAAGTGGAAAGTTTGAAGTTTATGGTTATGATTTAGATGCAAGGAAAATGCGGGATGTTGGGCAGCCTCATGAAACCGTGCCGGAAACTGTTCACGTTATGCATGTTTGCATTCCATACGCTGATAAAGAGACATTTACAAAAGTTGTTGTAGAGTATGCGAACCGCTTTAAACCTAAACTCATAATCGTAAACAGCACAGTCGCGCCTGGAACGACCATGGAGATTTACAAACGTCTCGGTGAACCTTTCCTTGTAGCTCATTCCCCCGTGCGTGGTGTCCACAAAAGTTTAGAACATATGAAATGGGAGTTGAAACGTTGGATTAAATACATTGGCGGCGTAAACGAAGAGTCCGCACAACAAGCGCAGAAACATTTTGAAAAATTGGGTTTGAAAACTAAAGTTTTGAAAAGCAGTTTTGAGACAGAGTTAGCCAAACTTTTTGAAACCACCTATCGGGCTTGGATGATCGTGTGTTTCCAAGAAATGCACAGGATTAGTAGACATTTTGGCGCAGATTTCGACGAGGTGGTTGATTTCATTGAGGATACCCACCGTGTTAGACTGGATAGGCCGGTAATGTTTCCGGGGGTTATTGGTGGGCATTGTTTGATTCCCAACACTAGGGTGCTCTTAAACAGTTTCGACTCCAAACTTTTACAGTTTATTTTAGAATCTAACGAAAAACGTGAGGTAGAAGTCAAGGATAAAAGCGTCGAGGAAGAAATTGAAAGGGTTAAAAGACGTGTAGAAAAAATGGAGAAAGAGTTGACGAAGCTGGTAATGTTGGGTGGCGGCTAATGGTTTTAGAAAACACTGAAGGTTTCAATTTGAGGATTCCATTAAAACCCTATGAAGCTGTGGTGCATAAGGCTGCTGATTTTGCGCGTTACTGTTTCAGTTTCCTCCCCAAAATCGGGGTTGTAAAGCCTCCGCCAGAAAAGCCTAACGGTGTAAGCGTGATTTTTAGGAGCTGTAATGATGAATGGGTGGAGCCTTCATTGAGGTCTATTAAAGATTTTGCTGACGAGGTAATAGCTGTTGACGCTTCTACCGATGATACTCCGGCAAAGATTAAGAAAGTCGCTAAGGAGGAGGGTGTAAACTTAACTTTCATTCATCTGGATGTCCCCTTAGACTCACTTATGGGCGACACGGAAACATACGTCTATCATTCTAACGTGGGGCTCCGATGCACAAAGTATAGATGGGTGGCGATCTGGGACGCCGACCACATAGCCTACACTAATGGACCTAACGACATTATGAATCTTAAAAAGTTCCTGTTGAATTTAGATCCTAAAGTATATTATCGCGTTAACATTGGTTTTCTATATTTGGACGGGGATTTTTTCCACA
>JANXDU010000010.1 GCA_025059195.1 Candidatus Bathyarchaeota archaeon | reverse complement strand
TGTAATTTACGTAGTCGTTCCAGACGCCGTCTATGGCGTCCACAAAGGCCATACCGTAATACCATGAAACCTCTAAAGATGTGGCAACTTGCTGCGTCGCATTATAAACTAAGTCGCCACCAGGCTGCAGTATGCACGAAGTCCACCTACGTGTTCCATTGCCGTAATCCAACAATACATCTATCAGCTTAAGGGCGAAGCCTTGAGCAGTGCATGTTCTGAACTGCGGACAAAGCAACGCCGTGCAGAGACAAACAATTGTAAACAATATTTTTAGGTTTCTCCTTTTCAAAAGGCCTCCCCTCTTCGTTGGATGGATAATCCATACAAGAATATATAAAATTTGCTAAACCTACTTGTGAAACCAACCATTCAAGAACAGGGTGAGCCGAATTGGAATTCTAACCTAACCACGAATCAAAGGAAAGAACAAACCCGCAAGCATCAACTGCAAATTTCGCCGAAATCCTCACTTGCGTAAGCAACCATCACATTCCAAACACAGCCAAAACGGAGCAAACGCCTCCAATAAATCTTCCATAAGCCTACTCCAAGGAACAGAACAAAACGTTAGCAACGGAGAATTAAACGTATACTCTAGCATCAGAAAGCTTAATTCTGGAGTCGTTAATGAGAGACTGGATGGTGGGCCGGTAGTTCAGCTGGTATGAACGCCCGACTTGCACTCGGGAGGTCGCGGGTTCAAATCCCGCCCGGTCCACCATTCAGAACCGGATGCTTGATCACTTGTTTTAAATCTTTGGGGGCTTCGTTAACTTCTTGTTTTCCTTTGGATGCTGCTAAAATATTATTTTGATGCAGTATTCTCGTCTGTCCACTTGACATATCCCTTAAAGGCGGGTTTAACTTAGCAAGTCACACCAACATTGTTTGGAAAGCGTTTGAAGCAGTTGTTATCGAAACATGTTTTGTTTCATTTTACGAGTGTTTGGTTTATGTTTAGGTTTAGGACTATTTCTGCGATGTCGCTGGCGTATTCGGCTGTTCTTCGTATGCTTTCGATTATCATCCTTATGTTGGGGAAATCTTTTAGTTTAATTTGTGGCTGGATGTCTTTTAGTGCCTCGTTTTCTAGGGATGTTATTGTTTTCGCTTTTGAAATGACATGGTCTGCAAGTGTGTAGTCTTTTTTGAATAGTGATTTTATGGCTTCTTCAAATACTGTTTTGGCAAAGGCGCTCATTTCAAGAATTTTTTGGAATATTTTTTCGTTAGGCTTTTCTTCTATGGCTAGGCTTTGTTCAGCTATTTTTGTTGCGTGGTCAGCAATTCTTTCAACAAATTTTACTATTACCCTATAGCCTAGGCAGTCTCGCGGGCTTGAAAGCCCAATGTCTCTTAAGATTGTTTCGTTTTGGACTGCCGCTTTCAGTTGCCTTATTATATAGAGGCTGAAGCGGTCCACTTCGTCATCTAATTGTATGACTTCTTGTGCAAGCTTTTTGTCCAGATTTTTTAATGCTTGGACTGCGTCGTCATGCATTGAAGCGGCAATGAGGCACATACGCCTTAAAGCGTTTTCAACCGAAAGCTCCGGGTAGCTTAACAATACTTGCAGTTTGATTTCATTTGACGTCTCCGATATGATTTCCGTTCCCACAAGCTTCTTTCTAACAAGCTCCTTTATGCTGTTTCTTTGTGAGACGTCTATGCGCTCGTCTCTTGTCCTCACGGCGATAATGTTGTATCCCACCAAGTACAGAGATGTTATTTTTCTAACAACCGTATCGGGGTCATCCTTTTTTGAAATTGCTACGATTGCCTCGACGGATTGAGGCAGAGATTTAGCCATTTCTTTAGGAGTTAAAATCAATGAGTTTCCTTGTTGGGATACTATTAGCTGGCTTCCCGCCTTCAATCCGAGCGCCGATATCCATTTCTTGGGAAGCGAAACAATGTATGTGGATCTTCCAGTAAACTGAATCTTTCTTATCTCTTCATTTGTGTTAGTGGTCATGCGCATCATCTATATAGCAAATTTCTGTCTATATTGATTATTCGGATAATGTTTATAGAATTTGCTGTCTCTAAATAAATGTAAAGCATAAATAATAAGTAAGGTGATGAGAAAAAAGGGGTGAAAAGGGGCATGGTTGTAAAAGCAAATAAGGGCATCTCAACATTAACGGCGATGCTTGGCATGATTTCATTTTTAATAATTGGCTTAGTTGTAGGCCATTATATGAGTGCATTCATGCAAGGAGAGAATGGCGCAAGCTATCCACAAGAATTTGAAGAGGATGTTGCTTGGCGGACTTCTGGCATAACCATTTCTGGCTCTACAACGGTTTTGCCGATAGCCAACGCATGCGCCATCGCATTTATGAACAAGTACCCTCATCTCGACCGCCTCAAAATAACCGTTCAAGGTGGGGGGACTGGCGTCGGCTATAGCCAAGTGATAGACGGTGTAGTGGACATTGGGATGGCTTCAAGGGAGCCGAAGACAACTGAAATAGAAAACGCAAGAAATAAAGGAGTTGACTTATGGCTTCATCCTATAGCTTTAGACGCCGTAATTGTGGTTGTCCATCCTTCAGTAGCGAATTCCAGCTATCCGCTAAGCCTCACTTTACAGGAAGTTGGGAAAATCTTCGCTGGAATGTACACTTATTGGGATGAAGTAAAACCTGGGCTACCTCATAAAGAGATCGAGGTGTTTGTTAGGGAACCGGGTTCTGGCACGAGGGGCACCTTTGAAGAGTACACAATGCATCCATGGAAATACAATGTGACAGCGCGTGCAAAGGTGCGGGGAAGCAATCCCGATGTGAAAAGGTCTGTTGAGAACACTTTATACTCAATAGGGTATGTTAGCTTTGGTTTTGTAAGCGAAAACATGCATGTGGTAGCTATAGCCAAAGAGGCTGGCAAACCATACGTTTACCCAACAATAAGTTCAATAGCGAAGGGAGAATACCCAATTTCGCGGTATCTCTATCTTGTTACAAGGGGCCAGCCCAGAAGCGGAACGCTTAGTGATAGGTTCATAGACTTTGTTAGAAGCAGGGAAGGCCAACAAATAGTTGAAGCTCACGGATTCTTGAAACTACCATACTTTTACTATACACCCTAGATCTTTCCTCTTAAAAATTTTTATTATATTCCCTTTCTAAATCTTAAAATTCTGAAAAGGGGAAGTCTTTGAGTCTTAGTCGACATAAATCATCTTATTTTCAGAAGCGTTTCAAAGACAAGCCTATAGAGGCGTTAATGCTTCTATGTGCTTTGTTATCCATAATTTTTCTCTTCCTAATGCTTCTGTTCATAGCGAGGGAAGGGATGCAGGCTTTACTAACGTTCGGAATGGATTTTGTAACGGGGCATGTCTGGGATACAAACTTGAATCTTTATGGGGCTCTTCCACTGATTTATGGCTCTCTCATGGTTGTAGCGGGGGCCCTTATGGTGGCTGTCCCCCTTGGCGTTGCCACAGCAATATTTGTGGAGGAAGTTTTGCCGTTTTCACTAAGGGATCTTATAAAATCTTTAATCGAGCTTTTGGCGTCTATTCCCTCAGTAATATACGGGTTTATAGGTGTGCTTTTTCTGGCGCCAAGGGTGGCTTCCATTTTTGGACTGTCGTCTGGAACTGTAGCGTTGACGGCATCGCTTGTGCTGGCAGTAATGACTGTTCCAACAATTGTAAGCATCTCAGGGGAAACGATAGCCGCTGTTCCTAAGGAGTATAAGGAAGCTGCCTTGGCCCTTGGGGCAACGAAGTGGCAAACAGTAAAAGACGTCGTTATTCCCACAGCAAAGTCTGGGATCCTCGCAAGTGTTATGCTGGGCTTTGGAAGGGCGATTGGCGAAACAGTAGCAGTGCTCATGGTCGCTGGCAACGTGGCCATGATACCGACACCACCATGGAACTTTTTATCACCGGTTTACACGCTCACGGCGGTTATAGCCATGCAAATGGGTGAGGCAGCCATTGGAACCCTTGAGTACAGCGCTTTATTCGGTTTAGGCTTAATTCTGTTCATAATAACTCTTATTGTAAATTCATTGGCAGACATACTTGTTAAAAGGGGTGTAAAAAGGTTAGGAGGCTAACGATGGCGGGCAAAATTTCAGAAAAAGTGTTTTTTGCAATTTTAGGAGTGCCGACAATTATTTGCCTTGCAGTTTTCCTTTGGATAACCTCAATCCTTCTAAGCGGAATCGGCACGCTTAGGCTTGATCTTTTAACCACAAGCGTCCTTAAAGGCGGATTTTTCGAAATGATAGTGGGAACAGCCTACCTATTGTTAGGGGCAACAGGCGTTGCGGGGCCCATCGGAGTTTTTGCGGCCATATACCTCACAGAATATGCTCGCCACGGAAGGTTAACGCGTATAATAGACCAAGCCATTAACAATCTGGCTGGAATGCCCTCCATAATTATAGGGTTGTTTGGCTATACGTTCTTCTGTAGACAGCTCGGACTGGGAATTTCCCTCGCTGCGGGATGGCTAACCCTAGCGTTGATGATGCTTCCAATAGTCATAAGGGGAACTGAAGAAGCGATCAAAATGGTGCCAAACACCTTCAAAGAGGCAGCCTTAGCACTCGGTGCCTCCAAGTGGGAAACCACCAAATCAATAACTCTCCCCTCCGCCGCCCCCGGGATTATTACCAGCGTTCTATTGGGCATAGCAAGGGTTGCCGGAGAAACAGCAGCGATACTCTTCACCGCATGTGTTCTGGTGACTAGAGGTTTACCCAAATCACCTTTCGAGCCCGTTATGGCTTTGGCCTTCAATCTCTTCGTGAAGATCGTCGCTTTAGGAGAACCTCCGGAAAAAGTTTTTGGAATAGCCCTCATTCTCTTCCTGCTTGTGATATCTTTCGCGGCGGTCGGCATAGCCCTAAGAATTTACTACCGGAGGAAACAGCCATGGCTAAGGTAGACATAAGAAAACTTAATGTATGGTTCAAAGAGAATCATGTTCTAAAGGATGTGACCCTAACCATAAAAGAGAACGCTGTAACCGCCATAATGGGGCCTTCGGGATGTGGAAAAAGCACTCTTCTGAGGGCGATTAATAGAATGAACGAAACTATAGATGGATGCCGCACAACAGGTGAAATATATATCGATGGACAGAACATTTACGATGGAAGCATAGACGTTTACGAGCTAAGAAGAAGGGTTGGAATGGTTTTCCAGAAACCGAATCCCCTCCCCAAATCAATTTTTGAAAACGTTGCTTTCGGGTTAAAGATTCACAAAATGGCGGATGGACAAAAGCTGGCTGAATTTGTAGAAAAAAGCCTAAAAGAAGCAGCCTTGTGGGAGGAGGTTAAAGATAGATTAAACGAGAGCGCCTTCAGCCTTTCGGGCGGCCAGCAACAGAGACTTTGCATCGCAAGGGCTTTAGCCGTTAACCCAGAGATCATTCTTCTTGACGAGCCATGCAGCGCGTTAGACCCCATCGCCACCCAGAAAATAGAAACCCTCATACGGGAATTGGCGGAAAAATACACGGTGATAATAGTCACCCACAACGTGCAGCAAGCTGCGAGGGTTTCAGATTACGTTGCATTCCTTTATCTGGGCAAACTTATAGAATACGGCCCCACTAAACGGGTTTTCGAAAACCCCGAAAACGAGTTGACGGAGAGATACTTAACTGGAGAGTTTGGTTAAGGTGAAAAAGTGTGAGTAGAATTATAGACACGGGCCTTGAAGAACTTTCAGCAACCTTGCATAAGATGGGTGAGCTGGCATATCATACCGTCTTAGCCGCCATAACAGAATGCATTGAAAACAGGCAAGCCTACGGCGAGATACGTGAAATGTCTGACGCCCTTCTATCCATGGCGGATCATGTTGAGGACAAGGCGTTTGAGCTGATTGCAAGATTTCAGCCAGTAGCCTCAGACCTTAGAACTATCAAATCCTACATGAAGATCGCCTATGACTTTGCCCGCTTTGGGAGATACGCTTTAGACATGTCCTATACAAATCAAAAACTGGGTGGAATAAGAAACTGCGGTGGGTGGATAATTTCGCATATAAAGGAGATGAGCGAAAAAACCTTGGAAATTATTGATTTAAGTATAACCTCCCTTAGAAGCCACAACGCACAGCTCGCCGAAAAGGCAGCCCAAACGGAGAAAGAAATAGACAAAATGTATTTTGATTTCCTTGAAAAACTAACTGAAAAAGCCGATGTCACAACGAAGTGCACGGTTTCCAGCGTTTTAGTGGTAAGATATCTTGAAAGGATAGCGGACCACGCAACCTACATCTGCGAAGCAATCATCTACATCGCAACAGGACGAAAAGTGGTCTTAAGGTAAAAGCCTTGTTGAGGGAAAATGATAAATTTCACCACTTGAAAGTTTAAATTATGCCAGAGCGGATGGCTGTCATAATAATCGACATGCTCAATGATTTTGTAACCGGCGATTTAAAATGCGATAGGGCGCAACGCATAATTCCAAATTTGAAGAAACTCGTGGAAACCGCTAGAAAAAACGGTGTTCCAGTTATTTACTGTAATGATGCCCATTACCCAGGCGACTTTGAGGTCCATCGGTGGGGTCTTCACGCAGTAAAGGGCACGAAGGGCGCAGAGGTTATTCCGGAGCTTAAGCCCACTAAAAAGGACTTTATTGTGGAGAAGCGAACCTACAGCGGCTTCTTCGAGACCGGGTTGGATCCGCTTTTGAGAAGCCTATATAATGGTGAGGGTGTGAGAACGGTGGTTTTGGGCGGTTTGCACACGCACATTTGCGTGCGGCACACAGCCGCCGACGCCTTCTTCAGAGGCTACAAAATAATAGTTGCAAAGGATGGCGTTGAAGCCTTCACACAGGAGGAACACGAACAGGGCTTACGGTATTTAGAATATGTCTACAACGCAAAATTGATGACCGTAGACGAAATCATAAAAGAAGTGGAAAAGGGCAGTTGTTGAAACACCGCTAATTTTAGTTCAAAGCTTCAGTTTATTGGAAGAAAACATTTAAAAGTAGCCGCTGTAATACGCATTGAAAGATGAAGGGGAGAGTGAAAATATTTTTATTCCTTCTCTCCTTTCTCCCCTCTAGAAGGATTCCATCACTCTCCCAAGAATTATAATCGCCTTGTCTTACTATGGCTTGTGGAAAATCTTCTATTGGCCTTTTTAAGCTTTTTAAAGCTCTGGAAAAGCAAAATTTAAAGGATATAGCTTTCACTGATACCTAAATGTTGAAAAGGGCGGGTGCTCCTGCATGGTGAAGGTTCTGATAGTTTATGATTCGAAAACTGGAAACACGGAGAAAATGGCACTTGCGGTGGCTGAAGGCGCAAGGCAAGTTAAAGGCGTCGAAGTTGGTGTCAAAAAAGTTGACCAAACAAGCCTTGACGATTTGTTGGCGGCGGACGGCATCATAATGGGTTCGCCCACATATTATGGGCAGATGTCTGCTAAGCTGAAGACGTTAATAGACGAGTCTGTGAAAATTCATGGGAAGCTTGAGGGCAAGGTGGGCGCAGCTTTCACAAGCTCAGGGGGAACAGCTACAGGCGCCGAAACAACGTTACTGTCCATCCTAAACGCCATGCTTGTTCACGGCATGATAGTGCAGGGAAGAGCCGACGACAAACATTATGGAGCGGCAGCCGTAGAAACTCCAGACGAAGAGGAATTGGAGTACTGCCGTGAACTGGGCAAAAGGACAGCAAGTTTGGTTGCCAAATTAAAAAGCAGCTAACTAAAAACAAAAGGTTACTGTTGCTACTTCTTGTGCAATTGCTGTAATCGTTTCCAGCGGTGGTGTAGCTTTCCGTTGTCAGAGGGGAGGCTGGTATAGCACAACTATTATGAAAGTTTCCACGTAGATCCTTCCGAATCCAGGGTGATTGTACCATTGGCC
Organism: Candidatus Bathyarchaeota archaeon; assembly: GCA_025059195.1. Taxonomy (GTDB): domain Archaea; phylum Thermoproteota; class Bathyarchaeia; order Bathyarchaeales; family Bathycorpusculaceae; genus DRVP01. Next base: position 16,305 of record JANXDU010000010.1, on the reverse strand, counting down.
CTCACTTATGGGCCCGTAAAAGACTTGGTCGTTCTGCGGTTCAACGTATACCAGCCCTTCCACACATCTTATGGCGTTGAAGGCGTGGTTAAACTCGTTTCCATAGGCATCTCGGCCTAAAACGGCCACTATGCCCATGTCCCAATGTTTCATTTTGGCCCTCATTGAAAGCATTACAGCGAAGTCCCCGCAGACGAAGTCCCATTTTGAATAGGGTAAGCTGTCGGTATCGTCTTCCATAAGCCACTGCATGAGCTCGCTGATGGATGGCTTTATGGTTTCATTTGACCATAATGGTCTATAAACGACGAAGCATGCCTCACCGTAAGCCACCTTAAGGGCCGTGTAGTTAGCCAGCAATGTCTGATACTCGCCCAAAAGATCTTCATATTTGCTTTGAAGCTCAAGGACATCTTCAACCTGCTGCTTAAGGACTGTATAATTTTGGAGGAGCACAGCATAGGTTTTGTTGAGCGCAGCGTAGGCAACTGCTAGCTCAACGTAGTCCGCCATAAGCCTCTCAAAATCCCCGGACAACCGAGTGTAGTTATGCTCAAGCACAGCGTACGACATGTTGAGGGCGGAGTTCATTTCCAGAAGTTGCCTATACTGGCTTTCAAGCTCCCGAAACTCGGAGGCTTTAGCTTGAAGTCTCTCCCAGAGAACTGCGACATCACTTTGTAGAAGGCGGTTTTTGTAGGCAAGTAGACACGAAGCAGAAATGAAAACGAAAAGTAGGGTTACAAGTACCAAGGTTTTCAATTTTTCATATGACATCTGCTTTTCCAAACCTCTTTATAACCTCTTCTCTACGGCTCACTTATCGCGCACGAGACTTTAAGGCTTTATTATTGGTGTAAAATGCTCTTCAGTCGCTTTTGATAATCTTCGCTAAGTAATGGACATGTTGCATCCGGACGGCCAAATACAAATAACTGGTGGGCCCGGCCGGATTTGAACCGGCGACCAACAGGTTATGAGCCTGTCGCTCTAACCTAGCTGAGCTACGGGCCCGTCGGTTGATAGAAATCTTTCTGCTATTATGAAAGTTTTACGGTTAAGCGTAGGGTGTTATAACGCTGTATTTTATGTTGCTTTAATAGGGTCAAAACAATTTTAAGGCCGTACCGTGTGAATATTAAGATTATGGAAGGATTTAATGGCAAAGTTCCTGAACTGAAGGTTTTCACCTTGCCAACATGTTCGAGCTGTTTCGTTGCCAAGCAAATCGCCTTTGAAGTCGCTCGAAAGTTGGGTTTAGCTTACCGAGAGGTGAATATGAACACCAAGGAGGGCTTAGAAGAGGGAACAGCTTACCAAGTTATGAGCACACCAAGCATAATTTTAAACGATGAGATTATCGTTGTGGGGCGTTTAATTTCAAAGGAGAAACTCGAAGAAGAGGTGCAAAGAAGATTGGAAAAATGGCGCGCAAGAGCCTCTTCAGAAAAACCTCCCTCCCTCAACTTTGAGAGTTGACGATTTTGGTGGAAAACGAAGTTAAAAAGGCTTTAACAGTGTTCAACTATGCGGAAAAATTCAAAACAGGTCTTATAGTGGCTTCAAGCCTGCTTGAGCTTCTGGGCGGAATCAAAGGTGAAGCCGAACTGGCTGGTGCAGAGAAACTGCTCATCGCCTACTTTAACGCGTTGATATTGGAGGTTAATATCGCGGCTAACGCCTCGAAGGTTGAAGGGTTCAGAGAAATCGCCGTAAGCCTTCAAAAAGCCATTGAACATGTGAGACAGCACAATCCCATTGCGGCGCAGAGATTTTTATCAGAAGCCATTTCCATGGCGACTACCCACGGGAACTGGGCGGCACAGAAGCTTAAAGAGGAAAACCTAATTTAGGCTATGTTTTTCGTCCATTGTCCTTTCAAAGTGGAACAAGTATTCTTGGGCATAGCCAGCATACCTTCCAAAATAACTCCGCCCAAAAAGGCTAAGCCTCTCATATTCAGCTTTTGTCAGCGACTTTTTAGATGAAACTTTTTCCATAAACTTGTCTTCAAAATGGTTTGCGTAATATTTTATGATTATGCGTCTCACCCAGACATCAACTGGAAAGGCTTCAAACCTTTCAAGGGAGAAAAGCAAAACACAGTCAGCCACCTTTAGGCCTACGCCCGGCAAAGCCAACAGCGCTTCTCTGGCTTTTTCAAAAGGGCTTGCTTTCAATCCTTCAAAGTTGAATTCGCCGCTTGCAAAGCGTTTGGCTGTTTCCGCCACATATTTGGCTCTGTAGCCCAAACCACAACCAACAAGCCCCGTGAGGCTCGCTTTTGCAAGCTTTTGTGGCGTGGGAAAAGTGTAGAAAACACGGTTGTCGAAAACCGTTTTTTCTCCGAATTTTTTGGAAAGTTTAAAGAGCATTTGTTTTATGGCGGGTATGTTTTTGTATGTGGCGCAAATATAGGATATGAGGCACTCCCAAGGGTCTTGACGTAGGATTCTTAACCCCCTGACGGCTTTAATTGCTTCCGCTATATGCTTGTCTTTTGCTATTTGCTTTAGGATTGACGGTAAATCATCTGTCAGCCCAAAATACTTTTCCACAAAGTCTGGACTTACATTTTCAAACTCTAAGGTGTTGCCGTTTTGTCGCATCTTGAAAGGATTATCAGCGACTATTCCATACCACCATTCGCCGATTTTCTCCCATCGGAAGGCTTGCCCACAGGAGAGAGTTAAATCCAAATCAAAGGGTTGGTTAGGCGTTAAAACAATTTTTTCCATGAAACTTCACACTTCGTCAACAAATGTGTCTGGGGTAGGCGTTTCCGGCGGCAAGCCTTTACGTTGGCGTATCTGCCTTATAACTTCCGCCTGCATGGATTCCGGCACCGGTGCCCAGTGGCTGAAAGTGCATTGCCAAAAAGCGTGCCCCGAAGTGGCTGAGCGCATCTCACCCGACAAGCCAAACGCTTCTGCAACCGGAAGAAAGCCCTCAATTATGGTCAGGATACCCTTCTGCTTTGAAGCCAAAATTTTGCCGCGTTTTCCGGTGATTATTCCTATGCAGTCGCCAACCCAGTGGGCTGGAACGGAAACGTCAATCCGGTAAACTGGCTCGAGAAGAACAGGCTTAGCCGTCAAAAACGAGCCTAATATGGCCCTGCGTACGGCTGGCATTATTTGGGCTGGGTTTCGATGTACGGGGTCCTCGTGAAGTTGGGCGTTCACCAGCTTAACTTTAATCCCGTGTATGGGCTCTTCGCATAATGGTCCGGCTTTGCAAGCCCACTTGAAGCCCATGGTTATCATTTCTCTTGCCTCTTGAAGGTGTTGCACTCCCTTAGTTTCGTCTACAAGTATGTTGCAGTTTTCGTCAATAGCCCAAATGTTTCCAATTTGTTTTCCCACCCCTTCTGTTATTTGGCCCTTATCTAAGGGGGTTATGCCCTTCTCCTCTAATGGTTCCACTTGAACCCAAAACCTATTATGTTTGTCGGGACTTTTAGCCGCGGCTACAACGCCTTTCCCAGAAACGCTTTCCCGGTAAACGACTATGGGTTTGGATGTTATGAGGTCTAAGCCTCCGCCGTAGTCCTGCAGAAACTTTACGGCAACTTCTAGGTGGAGTTGGCCCATGCCGCTGAGCAAGTATTCACCTGTCTCCTTGTTTATGGTTGCCACGAGGTCCGGATCTTCTATGGAAAGCCTGTTCATGGCGTCCACTAGGCGGGACAAGTCTTTGGGATGTCTAGGTTCAACGGCTATGGTTATTACGGGTTCTGAAACGTATCTGATACCTTCAAAGGGCACCATGACGTCTTTGTGGGCTATGCCCACCAAAGTTTCACCAGCTCTAGCCAAATCCAAACCCAAAAGCGCTGCAATATTACCTGCCGTTATTTTGTCAACTACTTCCCTGAAAGCACCCATATACATGGAGACTTGCTGGATGCGGTAGTCTTTGCGGGCGCCCACAAGGTAAACATGGTCACCCTCCCTAACTGTGCCGGAGAAAAGCCGTCCGGTCGCCACAATCCCCGTGGGGGGGTCCATCTGCGCCATTGTTATACACATAACCGTCGGCCCGTTTTCATCGCAGTTCAGCATCGCCCGTCCAATTTCAGAGTTTATGTCGCCTTTCCAAATTTTTGGAAGCCTATACCTTTGCGCTTCAACAGGGTTGGGAACGTTTTTCACAACCATGTCTAAAATGGCGTTATGCAACGGGATAAGCTTCGCAAGCTTTTGATGTTCGCCCCTATTGTAGGCTTCTACAATGTCGCTGAACTTTACGCCTTTTTCACGGGCTATCTTAACCGTGAAACCCCAACGGTGAAGGGCTGAACCAAAAGCTACCGTCTCTTTTTGTGGGTCAACTTTCCAACGGTCCTTAAACTCCGCCTCGCCATACATCTCTACTAGACTGTTGAAATCGCGGACAATCCGCAAAATCTTTTCCTGAATCTCGCTGAGTGAAAGCCTTAACTCTCTAGTCAAACGGTCAACTTTGTTAATAAAGAGGACTGGCCGCACTCTCTCCGCAAGGGCTTGGCGTGTCACGGTTTCAGTCTGCACCATGATCTCTTCAACGGCGTCCACTACGACCACGGCGCCATCGATAGCCCTTAAAGCTCGGGTTACTTTGCCCGTGAAGTCCACGTGTCCAGGCGTGTCAACCAAATTTATGACGTAGGGATGTCCGCCAATCTCGTGTAAAAGCGAGATATTCGCGGTTTTAATGGTGATTCCGCGTTTCTGCTCCTCCTCTAAGTAGTCCAAAGCCCGGGCTTTGCCGGCGATCCTCGGCGAGAGCAAACCGGCATCCGCCAAAAGGGAATCCGTCATTGTTGTTTTGCCGTGGTCTATGTGGGCGATTATGCCGATATTACGGATGTGCTCCTTCCTATGCATCAGTCTTAATATTTCGTTGGTCTGCCTAAACCTTGGCAAGACAAAATCCCAACGCTTGGCTCCAAATAATCCGCGATGGTTAAGAGACAAGGTTCCCTTGTGGTCTTAAAAGTGTTGTGCTTTCATGCAAAAAGTTAATATGGTTCAGTTCTCTTTTGCATGTAGCCATCTAAACGAGCAAGTGGCATAAATGTTTGCTGGAAACCATGTGAACAGCCTTCAGCTTTCAAGCTTTTGGTTAGCATGGGGTATGCTCAGCCATGGGACGTTATAGGCAAATAGAAGACATAGTCAAACTTATGACCCAAACAGAGCGCATAAGAAACACAAGCATTATAGCCCACGTAGACCATGGAAAAACAACTCTATCAGATAGTCTTCTAGCCGCAGCTGGCATCATAAGCGAGCAGGTCGCTGGCCAGAAGCTTTTCTTGGACTCTTGGGAACTTGAGCAGAAAAGACAGATGACCGTTTTCGCCTCCAACATAAGCCTAGTCCACACCTACAAGGGCGTTGACTACCTCATAAACTTGATTGATACCCCGGGTCACATAGACTTCAGCGGAAACGTCACCCGAAGCCTAAGGGCTGTGGACGGTGCTTTGGTGGTAGTGGACGCCGTCGAAGGTCCCATGACCCAGACTGAAACGGTTTTGATGCAAGCCCTCCGCGAGAGGGTTAAGCCCATACTTTTCATTAACAAGGTTGACCGTTTAATCCGCGAACTTAAGCTTTCCCCAGAGGAGATTCAGAAAAAGTTTGCACGGATAATCACGCGCATAAACACCATCATTGAGAAGTATGCGCCTCCTGAACACAAGAAGGATTGGCAAGTTAAAGTTGAGGATGGTCGGGTAGCATTTGGCTCAGCGCTTCACAAATGGGGCTTAAACCTGCCACACATGAAAGCTAAAGGCGTAACCTTCAAAGACATTATCGAAGCCTACACTGGTGAACCTGAAGAAATTGGCCGAAAGGTGGAAGCCCTCAGCAAACGCATACCAGTCTACGAGCCAGTTCTGGACATGTTCTGCGAGCATCTTCCAAACCCGTTGGAAGCCCAGCCCTATAGACAGAGCCAGATTTGGCCAGGCGACCCAAACAGCCTTGTGGGCAAGGCCATGGCTAAAGTTGACCCAAATGGGCCTTTATTGATGTGTATCACGTTTATTGAGGTTGACCCCCACAGCGGCGTCGTAGCCATCGGGAGGGTTTTCAGCGGCACCGTGGAGAAGGGTAAGGTTGTCCGCCTTGTAACAAGCAGACAGAAGGGCGCAATACAGCAGGTTTACATGAGCATGGCTACAGACCGAGTCATCGTTGAACGGATTCCAGCGGGCAACATTGCAGCGCTAGCAGGATTACCGTCCATACATGTGGGCGAAACCATAGCTGAAGAAGGAGTTGAAACCGTGCCCTTCGAAGCCCTAAAGTACGTTTCAGACCCCGTGGTCACTGTGGCCGTAGAACCAGAAAACGTTAAGGACCTTCCGCTTTTCGACAAGGTTATCCACAAGATTACGCTTGAGGACCCGAACCTCCACTTTAAGATAGATAAGGAAAGCGGCCAATACTTGCTCAGCGGCATGGGCGAGCTCCACTTGGAGGTTACCGCCTACCGCATGCAGGAGGCCGGCTTGAAGGTTAAGATGAGCAAGCCCATAGTGATTTACCGGGAAACCATAACCCGCGACTATAAGGGTCCGCCGGTGATGGGAAAAAGCCCCAACAAACACAATAGGCTTTGGGTAACCGTTGAAAAGCTCCCAGAAGAGGTTATAGAGGCTATTAAAACTGGAAAGATTAATGAGATGCAAACCCGCGACGAACGCCAGAAAATCCTCATGAAAGAGTACGGTTGGCCCGCCGAAGACGCCCGCAACGTCATCGCCATCGAAGGCACAAACATCCTAGTCAACAGAATCAAGGGCAGACAGTACGTTGAAGAAGTCTTAGACCATGTTAAGTCTGGGTTCCGCGACGCCGTCATCACAGGGGTTTTAGCCAAAGAACCCATGTATGGGCTTAAAGTAAACCTTGAAGACATCCTAATCCATGAAGACCCAGTGCACCGAGGCCCAGCTCAAATTCTGCCCATGACATGGCGCCCCATTTGGGGAGCTTTCCTCCTAAGCGAACCAAAGCTTCTAGAGCCAATCCTAAGCTTTGAGTGCAAGGTTCCCAACGACTTTGTAAGCCCGGTTATTTCGCTTTTGCAGAAGCGGAGAGGCAGGATCCTTGATATGGTAAACGAGGAAGACATGGTTATAGTGAAGGCGGAACTGCCAGTGGCAGAATCTTTCGGAATAGCTGACGAACTACGCTCTTCAACGCAGGGCCGCGCCTTCTGGGCAACCCAATTCAGCCGATGGGCACCGGTGCCGGAATCCATGCAGGCGGAAGTTATAAGGCAGATACGCCAACGTAAAGGCTTGCCATCGATGCCGCCGAAACCAGAAGAGTTCATCGAAGAAGAGTAGCGGGCACATTCTTTTTTCGTTATGTCAACTTTTAAAATTCTGTTGATATACCTAATTATTAGATGGAGATGACTGCTGAATCCTTACGGATGCCCATCGAAAGGCTTGTGGATGAGCCATATGCCACCATAATCTGTTATCCAAAACCTAGCAGGGTTGAACTCCAAAAGCGTTTGAAAGAGCTTGGGAAACTCGGCATCTCAGCCATAGAGTTCAGTGGAAAGAAACAAGTTCTAAACCTTCATGTTTTGGGGAAAGGCTGCGTGGGCTTAGTATTGAAAGCCCATAGGGCGAATGGCGAAGCTGTTGCCCTAAAGGTTAGGCGGGTAGACGCTGACCGCACCATGATGCGACATGAAGCCGAAATGCTTAAGGTGGCGAACTCTGTTTATGTTGGACCGAAGCTTTTGGATGTCAGCAAAAACTTCCTCGTTATGCAATTTGTTGAGGGTGACTTGCTGCCTACATGGCTGGAAAAATGCATAAGCAAAACACGTTTAAAAAAGGTTTTGAGGAGCATCCTCGAACAGTGCTGGCGTCTCGACAAAGTTGGTTTGGACCATGGCGAGTTAAGCCACGCTCCCAAACATATCATCGTAAACAGCCAAGACAAGCCTTTCATCTTGGACTTTGAAACTGCAAGCCTAAACCGCAAACCAGCCAACGTAACCTCCATAGCCCAGTTCCTTTTCATAAGCGGCTCAGTCGCTGAGAAAATAAGTCGGAGACTTGGCGAAAAAGATAGAAACGCCATAATAGGGGTGCTGAGGCGTTATAAGGCCGATGGAAACCGCCAAAACTTCGAGGAAATCCTAAAAGTTTGCGAAGTCTAAATTACATAATCAACGTTAGCCTTAACGTTATTGTTTTTCTCCCTTGTTCCGCCGTCAGCCAGTTCAAGATTCAACTCCTTTAAGAGCTGAGTTAAATCCAGCCAAGTCTCCACTTGAAGCTGTCTGGCAACACGGCGTTTCTCATAAAGCAGCGGGATAAAATCTACAAACAACCAGCCGTAAGATTCGGCCAAAGGGTTCTCTCCTTTCTCCCATTTAATTAGAAATGTTTCAGCTTATAACATTGTATGGAAGAATAAACTAGAAAACAGTTCTAGCTGCTTCGCCTTATGCCACCACGTCTCGGATTCGCCCTTTCCGCAGGGCTTCCTTTATTTCCAAGGCGATTCGTCTACCCGTATACATTTTTTCGCCGTACTTGAGGTAGGCGTATGGCGAAGTGCCGATGCCAACGTTTGTGCCTGCGACAATCCGCGCTGAAATTTCAAAGGTATAAATTTCCAAGTTGTCGGTAACCACCGTTTCTAAGCAGAAAGGCCCAATTATGCCTGGTGGGGCTAGTTCTTTGGCTGTTTTCTGCACGTTGTCGCCCATCCTTAAGAGTTCGGGTAACAGCGACTCGCGGAGGGTTAAGGGAATGTTTCCAACAATGGTGTAGGTGGGGCTCACGTCTATTTCCAGCTGCTCGGCCGCTGGCACCCGTCCAATGGCGTCCACCGCGGACTCGTAGCGTTTATCCACGCCTAAAAACTCCACGTCGTCATGGATTATGGAGGAGAAGTAGTGGGGGTAAACGTTTACTCCCAAAACATATTCCTGCAAGTGTATGTGGGCTACGTCCTCTTTTTTGAGTAAGCCGCGGCGAATCATCTCCCCCACCTTTTTCTGAAAGGCTTCAGTGGAGTTTGCCAGAAAATAGCCTCGCCCACCCTTCGCACCTGGAAGTTTGGCAATAACCAGGCAGTTTATCTCTTCCGGGTTCTTGAAAGTTTTGGGGAGTCTAAGCCCAGCTCTCCGAAGCCATTCTGCCTGTTTTTCGCGGTCTGCCTCCCATCGGAGAAGTTGGCGGTTTCCAAACATTGGCACGTAAAAACGGTTCATAAGCTCCTCAGTGCTCAAATAGGCGGTAAAAGAGCCATGGGGCACTATTATGGTGTTAAACCGTCTAAGCTTTTCTTGCACCTTGTCGTCTAACAACTCAGCGAAGTTGCTAACGATTATGATTTCGTCTGCCAAGGGAAACTTTTTGTAAACAATTGTGTCGCTTTCCCTACATATACAGACTGTTTTGAAACCTTCTTCTTTAGCGCCCTTAAAAATATTGAGCGCTGAATGGGAGCCTATGGTGCCTATCGCCAACCTTTTCAAGTTGTATTCGGCTATCAGCTGACTTATTTCTTCACGGGTTATCATGTAACAACATCCTCAAGTCTGCCCTCTTTAATGGCGCGTTTTATTTCCATGGCAACCCTTCTGCCCGGTCCAACTTCTACGCCATACTTATATTTCATGTAAGGTGATGTTGGCTCCACACATGGGCATCCGGGCACTCGGGGGCTTACATCAAACACGTAGAATTCAAGGTTTTTGGTTACCGCGCCTTGCAAGGCGAAAAGCCCTATTATTCCGGGAGGATACTCTTTTTTGCACACTTCGACAAAGCGTTCTCCAGCTTCAAACACCTTTTCCAGCTGGCTTTCCCGCATGGTTACACCAAAGTGTCCAATCTCAATGTTTTGAGTGGCTATTCCAAGTTCCAGCTGCTCTTGGGCTGGAAGATCCAGCACGCCGTCTAAGTCTGTTTGGATGCGCCTATCGAAACCTAACAGGTCTAGCTCGTCATTTAAAGGCGACCAGAAAAAGTTTGCGTTGAATTTGGCGCCTATTACGTATTCCTCTATGACGGCTTTTTCAAGGGCTTCACGGCTTATGATGCCTTTGGCTATGCGCTCTTCCGCCTTTCGTCTAAACTCCTCCGGCGAAGAAGCATAGAAGAAAGCCCTTTCGATTGCGCGCTCCTTCTCTGGAACCTTAACTATGACGAGGCGGTCTACATCATCCGGCGACTTAAAAATCTTGGGAGTTGGAATTCCCGCCTTTTCCAGAAGGTAGTACTGGTTTCTTGGAACATTGCGCTCTTCGGTTTTTAGCATGAAACGGTTTCCCATAACGGGCACCGTGAACCGTTTTTCAATGTTTTCGTAGCCCACGTAAACCGAAAAGGAGCGGTTCGGCACAAAAACCGTGTTTAGGGCGCGAAGCTTTTCAAGGTTCTCCTCGCGGATTACGTCTGCAAACTTTTCCAGCAAAAGCACGTGGTCGAAAAGGTTTCGGTAATATTTGGTGTAGGTTTTTTCCCGTCCTTTCTGGCAAACGACAACTGTTTCAAATCCTTCCTGTTTGGCGCCGTGGGCTACTTCCAAAGCTGAGTGGGAGCCTAAAACGCCTATCCGAATGTGGCGTTCGTCATACTCGCCCACTATCCTGTCAATTATCCTTTTGTTAATCACATCCTTTCGCCTATATACTCCTCATACTTCTTCATTGTTTCAGCAAGGCTCGGCACATCAAAAAGCTTACGGTTAGTCATGGCGTTAGCCGTCGCCATGTACATCTCGCATATCAGGGTTTTCAATGCTGGATCCAGTTTGGGAGGCTGCACCTTTACAAGCGATTTCCAGTTCTCTAAGCCTTGCTCCCTGGCTTTTCGCTTCGCTTCCTCCACTTGTTTTGCCCATTCCGTCTGCCTATAGTAGATACGGGCTACTTCTTTGCTGACGTGTAGGCCTTGATAGGTAAACCTACATTCGTCCAGCGTGCCAACTACATCCGCCACCATAAGCCTTCTTTTGTCGTCGAAGGCTAGCTCTATTTTGCCGTCTTCGTTCACCAAACCTGCTTTGGAAGCCACCTCTGTGATGGTTTCATCCACCTTTAAAAGCACACTTTTTACTTCCTCAACTTCGCTGTCTGTTAAGCCTGCCAATTGCTGGGCTTCCCGCCATGTTATGTAGCGGTCCCCCTCCTCAAGCTTTGTGCTAACGTCGAAAATGGGTTTGGCAAGCCTTTCACCGGGCTTCGGGTAATGGTCTAAACCTAACTCTTCAAGCGTCACTAAGCCTTGCTCAAGCCTTTTGAAAACAGAGGAACCTTCGGGCAAGCCGTTACGGTAGATAATCTCTAACGGAATTAGGAAGTTCTTCAGTTTAGGCGTATAAACGCTATAATCATATTTTAGTTTACCACCTTCCACGTAGGCTTTCGGCTTATAAACGTTTACAAGGTGGAACTCTAAGACGCCGGTTGGCTTTTCAAGCTCGTCGAAACCTACAAGCTTGCCTCTCTCGTCCACAAGTCCACGGTAGTGGGTTCTAACCCCCTTTTCTTCGAGTCTTTCGAAACAGTAGGCGCCCATGAGACACAAAGCCGCGCCTTTCCCGTCTATGTGGTCGGGCATTTCACCCCAATCAAAAACTGAATAGCGGTCTGAAAAGTGAAACCTCCCGACACCCATACGTGTTTTTGTGGGCTTTTTAACCACTTCAAGGTCTTTAACACTTCCCATGGGCTACACCCTCCTATTTAGTTTTGCTACCCTTAACAGATTCGTCTGCCTTCTCAATTTCCTCCTTTTTAGCTTTTTGGTAGGCTTCCAATCGCTCCTCAAGCTTTTTATCCATTAAAGCGAGGATTTTAGCCGCAGCAATGGCTGCACCTTCCGGCTCGATAATCACAACCGAGCCTATGCCGCTTGGAACCCTAAGGGAGGAGTAAATGTCTGCCCCTGCAAACTTCTCCGAGTAGGGGGGACAAGCAATAACGGGCTTCGTGGTGTTAGCGTCTACAAAAGCGCTTAAGGCGTTAGATCTCCCGGCCACAGTTATGTAGACCACGTTTTCATTTTCATATTCCCTAAGGATTTTGAGGACTTTCTCCGGCGTTTTATGGGCTGAGGCAACTCGGAACTCGTAGGCTAAGTTGAAGGCTTGTAGGTGTTTGCCAATTTCCTTTGCAAAATCAAGGTCTCGCTCCGAACCCATTAAGATGACAATTTTGCCAACCATCCAGCTTCACGGAACAATAAATTTCGCCAAGCCTCTTTATTAGCCTTATTTACTTGAGCGTGGCTAACGAAACCTTTAAGCTGAGCCGTCTCCGTTTCATTTTAAGCGGTGGAAACGCCCATGTCCACTAAGAAAGGGCGGAAACGCAGTTTCATGGATGAACTTTTCGGCTGTTCCTTTTTTGACGAGATGGAGAGCCTCTTTAAAGATTTAGAGAAAGCCGAGTTTTCAAGCGGATACTCCGTAAGCGTAATCCAAACACCAGAAGGCACAAAAGTCAAAGCCAAAGTAGGCAAAGACGTGGACGTAAATGCCCTGCGCAAACAGCTTGAGAGACAGTACCCTCACGCCCAAATAACAATAGAAGGCGGACGGCAAGAACTCTTAATAAGGGAGATATCAACAAAGCCCGTGGACAAAAAGGAAGAAGCATAAAAGGTTACTTTCGCTTTAAAGAGCACAGCTCCAGGCGTAGATAAACAGATATAAGAGGATTTGCGTCTGTATTATCTTGAAGGCGGAGGCAGAGTTGAGGATTAAAGTTGAATATCTCGGTCATATAAGAGAAATAATTCATAGTGGAAGAGAAGAGGAGATTGAAATCCCTGAAGGCGCCTCTCTGGGCGATGTGCTCTTCATGCTGGCGGAAAAATACGGGGAACCCTTCAAAAAAGCCGTTTACGAACCAGGCAGCTCTGACGTCAAACAAACCTTCATAATCACTGTTAACGGGTACTTACTAAACCAGTTGGACAGCGGCGTAAAAACAAAACTAAAACATGGAGACCACATTATTTTAATGTCCATTGTAAGTGGCGGTTAAAAACGTCCACTAAAATTTTCCACCTATTAACAATAGAGCTTATAAGCTGAACTACGCAATCACATATTTCCCCTTCAGGAGAGGGACAACCTTGGAAAAAATAATCCCCCTAAAGAAGAAGGCTTTCGAAGAAAAAGGGTTTGACGGGTTTCTGATAACAAATGAGGCAAACATGCTTTATTTTGCTGGCTTTCCGGGAGCCGCATGCCTGTTGTTTCCAAGAGACGGTGAAAATATGTTGTACGTTTACGGCGTCAACTATGAGCAGGCAAAAGCCGAGGGAAAAAGTTTCTGCGTCGAACTTGTTAAACGCGATGAGAACCTGATGGCCAAGATAGCCGATCAAGTGAAAGCCTTCGGCATTAAAAACCTTGCCTTTGACGCTTTAACATTTGAAAACTACCGGGGCCTAGCCAAAGGGCTGAGGGGAAAAGCCAAACTTAAACAGCAAGGTAAGCTGGTTTGGGAACTTCGCAAAGTTAAAGACTCCAAAGAGCTTGAGCTAATGCGTAGGGCTGGAGAGCTGACGTGTGAAGGAATGAAAACCGCTTACGAAGTGATAAAACCTGGCATCCGAGAATACGAGGTCGCCGCCGAGATAGAATATGCTATGCGAAGGAAAGGCTCCTGGGGAACAGCCTTCGACACCATAGTGGCTTCCGGCGTGCGTTCCGCCTACCCCCATGGAGGCTGCACAGACCGGGAGATTCGCGAGGGCGACTTGGTTGTAGTTGACATAGGCGCCTCATACCGCCATTATCGTTCCGACATGACAAGGACGCTGGTGGCTGGAAAACCAACAGAAAAACAGAAAAAGCTTTACGAAATAGTGAAAACAGCTCAAAATAAAGGAGTTCAATCTCTCAAAGCAAAAACGAAAGCAAGAGAAGTAGACACAGCGGCTAGAAAAATAATTGAAGAAGCGGGATACAGTGCTAACTTTGTCCATAGCCTCGGCCATGGTATAGGGTTAGAAGTTCATGAACCCCCTGCCTTAAGCCAACAAAGCAAAGACCGGTTGACAGCGGGCAACGTTGTAACCATTGAACCCGGCATATACATTGTTGGTTTTGGCGGCATCCGCATAGAAGACACCGTAGCAGTGAAAGAGCAGGGCATAGAAAAGTTTACAGACGGCTTCTACACCATCGAGATCGGCAAGTAAATTCTTTCTTTTAACCACCACCTATTCGTCACTAATTCAAAACAAGCAAATTTTTCTAAGGCAATATGAAAAGACGGTGTTGAAGGCTGTTTAAAACTTTAAAGCGATTTCCAAATGTCTGGAGATTTTCAGATCTACAAGTTCTACGGTTTAGTATAACAACCAAAAACTCGGCCCCTTCAGAAAGCCATACAAGCTAGGTGTGTCTATATTGACCCATTCGAATACGTGGATCAATCAAGGCTACGATTATGTCTGCAATGTAAAGTGAGATGGCCGTAACAATTGCTATGATAAAGAGAATCGCCTGGGCAGCTGGATAGTCAAAGTTTAGAACGGAATCGTAAATGTAAACACCCAAACCATGCCATGAGAATAATTTTTCTACGATAATTGTGCCACTGAGTATGTATGGTATATTAAGGGCTATGGAAGTTATAACAGGAGCGCTCACATTTCGTAAAACATGCTTCCTCATTATCGAATGATCTTTGAGACCTTTGGCTCGTGCGGTCTTAATGTAATCTTGACCGATTTCTGTTAGGCTCAACTGTCTTGCATAATAAGCCCAAGCACCAAAAGAAGTTAACACCAGTGAAAGAAGCGGTAAGGTCATGTGCCACAAGTACTCAGCACCTATAATTGGAACAGAAACGTCGAAATTAACTAATTTAATGCTCACCCATGAAATGTTGGGAGTTCCGCCTAAAGGAAATAGAGATATGCCAGCGATAACCTTAGGGTAATACGCTAATCCTATAATAAGAAACATGGCAACAATGTAAGCTGGCATCACAAAAGATCCGATACTGAAGGCCGTTAGCATTGCGTCTACCTTTGTGTGCCTCTTAGATACTGAATACAAACCCAGCATGATGCCTATGGTAGCAGTTACAGCTAAAGAAGACCCCATCAATAATACAGTATGAGGTAACCGTTCAAGAATTTCCTTGGTTACTGGAATCCTCGTTCTGAAGGAAATACCAAAATCAAATCTGAAGAGAGATAGGTAATATTGTAAAAACTGATCTGGAAAGAGAGGCTTATCGAGACCGAAACTTTGAATAAACGCATTTATCTCTTCCTGCCTTACTTGTTGCTGCCCGGCTTGACGTAATACAACAACTGCTGGGTCAACATTATAAAGCAAGACAGGCAAAACTCTTAATATAATGAATTGAAGCATGGTGACGAACAACACAAGCAGAATTCTATCAATAGCCCTCCTAAATAGAAAGCGGGTTATTGCCATATCTTATCTTCTTCCCCTATTTTACATACGATAGCTTTCTTGTTATAAGTAACAAAATCACTATCGAAGACACTGCTATTATAGCAAGCGGGGCGTATAATGCAGTAGGTTCTATACCTGGATTGAATCGTGGAAGGGGTGGTCTGGAATAGGGTTCAACAGCCGGCGGCACAAGTTCTTCCGGTACCCCTGGAATTGTAATACTTGTTGAAGGTAAGACAAGAAGGTTCAGTGTTGAAGTGCCGATTATTGCACCGTAGGGCACTGACTGTTTCGCCGTCACCGTTAAGGTGTAATTACCGGTCAGCAGTCCACTTATAACACCAGTATAAACACCTTGAGAGACGTGTTTAAGGACAACTGTTTTCGTGGTTGGACCTTTTGCTTCGGCAACTACAATGGTGTCCGGCACTACTCGGTTGAAGTAGTCCCTCACTACAACTGATAGACGGAGCGTAGAGCCTACTTTTATAGATGTTGGAACATCAACGTCAAGGGTTAACTTTTTACGAGGATCACGCATTGGATAGTTAGGGTTCCATACCAAGATGAGACTTTTATTTGGAATGTATTCTTTGAGTATCCAGTAACTATTGCCGGTCATCAATGTCAGGTCAGGTCTGCTCGGGTGAGGTTCTCTGGAGGGATCGACAGTGATATCAGGAACTTTACTCCAAAGATGGGCGGGAACTGGTCTGAATGTTAGAAGGTCCAACTCGTACTGCCAACTTCTACCTTCAACAATGATCTCTAGTTTATAGGGATCTAAAACTGTTATTCTTTTCATTTGCCTAACCATTTCTGGGTATGCCCAAATAAGGCGTCTTTTAACGCCTGCCTCCAGAATTGTCCACTCCAT